>CAMDFN010000021.1 GCA_945897565.1 Chryseobacterium gleum | reverse complement strand
ATGACGCCGGTGGTAGGGTCAATCTCAACTAATGAAACAGTCAATGGATTCATTTGTCTGTGCAGCCCATACATGGTGCTGCCAAGCTGGCCAAAAGAAAGTAAAGGAAGTGAAACCAAGATGATTAAAAATTTAATAATCAGGTTTTTACGGGTGTTTATATTTAGTCTCATAGTAGCTTAGCTCGTTAAAATCAATGCAAATAGTTTTCGTACTGACGCAAGTAGTCATTAGAAAACTAACTTCCACAGGATAAACAACCGTCGTCGTCGTCTTGTTCAGGAGCATGCTCTATAGCTGGGTTGAGTTGCTTTTTGAGCTCATAAATTTTTTGTTGCGTTTCGATATCCGAAAATAAGTCGCCAGTGAGTTGAGACTTGAGGGCAGAAATTTGTTGTTCGAGTGTTTCCATATTTCGAAGATAGAAAAAATAAGTTTTTGCCCGACATCAAAGTGTTTGGCGAGCATCCCGTCAAATAATTGTACCTTTGCACTTTAATAGAGTTATGGCGCATAAATCAGGTTTTGTAAATATTGTGGGTTCTCCGAACGTAGGAAAATCTACACTCATGAACCAATTGGTGGGTGAAAAGCTCTCCATCGTGAGTTCCAAAGCGCAAACCACTCGCCACCGCATTTTAGGCATTGTCAACGAAGAAGATTTTCAAATTGTTTTTTCTGACACGCCGGGTGTGGTCAATGCCGCCTACAAACTCCACGAAAGCATGATGGATTACGTCAATGCGTCTATTTCCGATGCAGATGTACTCATTTTCATGACCGATACCCAAGAAAATGAAATGAATCACAAAGAGACACTCGAGCGCATTCAAAGGCTCAAAGTACCTGTCCTTTGCCTGATCAACAAAATTGACACCTCAGATCAAACTAAGGTCATGGAACGCGTCTCTTATTGGCAAGAAAAACTACCCAATGCCAAAGTTTACGCGGTTTCTGCCTTGCACAAATTCAATATTGAGGCCGTTTGGGAAGAAATCCTAGCCCTTATTCCTGAGAGCCCACCATACTACGACAAAGAAGAAATTTCTGACCGCCCCATGCGTTTCTTTATTTCAGAAATTATCCGCGAAAAGATCCTTATTCATTGTCAGAAAGAAATCCCTTACAGCACGCAAATAGAGATAGAGGAGTATAAAGAAGAAATCGGCCTGACCCGCATCAGAGCCAATATCATTGTCGAGCGCGATTCACAGCGTGGCATTATCATCGGGCGCGGGGGCGAAATGCTCAAGCGAATTGGAAAGGCGGCGCGCCTAGACATGGAAAAATTCCTAGAAACAAAAGTATTCCTCGAGAACTATGTCAAAGTGGACAAAGATTGGCGCCATTCAGATGCCAAGCTCAAGAAATACGGATATTAAGCACAACAATCATGAGTAATATAGTTGCCATCGTCGGACGTCCAAACGTCGGAAAATCTACCTTGTTCAATCGCTTCACGGAGTCTAGAGACGCCATCGTGAAAGAAGTGAGTGGCGTTACCCGCGACCGTATTTACGGAAAAGGTGAGTGGAACGGTTATCAGTTTTCAGTGATTGATACCGGAGGTTATGCCACCACCAAAGAAGATATTTTTGAAGGTGAAATCCGCAAGCAAGTTCAAATTGCCATAGAAGAAGCTACTGTTATTGTCTTTATGGTAGATGTCATGACTGGCATTGTTGAGATGGATCAGACCGTAGCCCAGTTGCTGCGCAAAAGTAAAAAGCCCGTCCTGATTGTAGCCAATAAAGTAGACAACACCGAGCGAGTTGGTTTGTCTTCTGAATTTTACACATTCGGATTAGGTGAGGTTTTTGATTTAAGTGCGGCCAACGGTAGCGGAACCGGAGAAATCCTCGATGAGCTCGTCAAATACTTCAACAAAGAAGATGAGTCTATCCGCGAAGAAGACAGCCTTCCGCGCATTGCCATTGTGGGCCGGCCAAATGTAGGCAAGTCGTCAATGGTCAATGCACTCACAGGTCAAGAGCGCAATATCGTCACCGATATTTCCGGCACTACCCGTGACTCCATCCACACCCGTTACAAAGCATTCGGCTTTGACTTTCTTTTGATCGATACTGCAGGTATAAGAAAAAAGGCCAAAGTAACCGAAGATATCGAGTACTATGCTGTCTTGCGCTCTGTGCGCACTATCGAGAATGCCGATATCTGTATGTTCATGATAGACGCCGTAGAGGGTATTCAAAAACAAGATTTGAGTATTTTTTACATGTGTGAAAAGAATTCAAAAGGAATTGTTGTATTGGTCAATAAATGGGACCTCATCGAAAAGGATCAAAACACAATGATCAAATTTGAGGCGAATTTGCGCGAGCAACTCGCGCCATTTAACAACGTACCCATCATTTTTACTTCCGCTATTGAAAAACAGCGCATTCACAAAGCGCTTGAAACAGCCATGCAAGTATTTGAAAACCGGACGCGTAAAATTCCAACCCATCAACTCAATGAGGTAATGCTTGAAGTAATTGCCCAAACACCACCTCCAGCCAATAAAGGGAAGTACATCCGCATCAAGTTTGTTCAACAACTCCCTACTTACTCTCCGAGCTTTGCTTTCTTTTGTAATTTACCCCAATACCTTACTGATGCCTACAAGCGCTTTTTAGAAAATCGCTTGCGCGAACACTTCAATTTTGAAGGTGTGCCCATTCGTATTTTCTTCAGAAAGAAATAATTGAATTCCAGAGCATTGAGCTCAATCAACTTGTATCCATAAAAAAAGGCGAGCAGATGCTCGCCTTTTTTTATCGATAAGAGTTTGGAATTTATCTGATGAGGTTCAGGCTTCCAGTGACAATCTTGCGATAGTCATTTTCTTTGGTTTCAAATTGAAGTTTCCAAGTGTACATGCCTGCAGGTACTTTAATACCGTCTGGGCCGTAGGTGCCGTCCCAGGCTTGGGTAGCATCTTTGGTTTCCCAAATGACTTCACCCCAACGATTGAATACCGCTAATTGGAAGGCATATGGATCAAAACCTGTAGTAAAGATGGCTTGCCAAGTTTGGTTGTGCTCGTCTTCGTCTGGTGTAAATGTATTTGGTACGTAATAAATTGGCTCTGCAATAACAGGTAAATTCAGTTGGTATTCGTCTGAACATCCGAGTGAAGTGTAGGCCGTTAATGTAACGAGCAGGTTTTCAGAAACACCGACATACATGTGGTTTGGATTTTCTTCGGTGCTTGTGCTGTTGTCATCGAAATCCCAAACATAGGTAAGTGCACCAACAGAGTTGTTGACAAACTGAATAGGCATGGTGCTTTCGGTAAGTGCGCCAGGTAGCGCGGCAAACGAAGCTTCCGGATAGCTCTCCATGTAAATATAGTCGTTGTAGGTGGTGGTTTCGACACAACCCAACAAGTTGTATTCTAGGGTGATGTCGTGGTAACCACTTGCGTCAAATGTATACGAGAAATTACTGCCCTGGCCAATTTGTGTTCCACCCCAAGACCAAGTGTAAACAGCTCCTTGGACGGCGCCTATGGTTGAAAGATTGACAAGTAACGGATTACAGCCTGAGAGTGTGTCGGCCACAAAAGCCGGTGGAACAGCAGGTACAATGGTGATGGTCATGTCTACGGTATCGCCACATTGCCCTGGATCAGGGAAGAAGGTGTGGGTAAGAATTCCCGGGATGGAGGTATCGATAGTTGGGGGCGTCCAGGCGCCGGTGATGCCGGGTACGTTGTTAGACGTCGTTGGGAAAATTGGATTGGCGTCGTCTTGACACAACTGTGGAATTTGTGTAAACTGCGGTACAATAAGTGGGTCTACTGTAATAGGGAAGCTGAGCGTAGAGGCACATTGGTTTGGATTTGGCGTAAATGTATAATTTACAGTTCCTGGTGTTGTGGTAATCACCGTTGGGTTGTTCCAAGAACCCGTAATGAGTGGACCGTTGAGGTAGCTACTCGTGTTGGTAGCAGTAGTAGGGATGACAACGTTTGTCATGTACTGACAAATTTGACCCATTGGATTGAACTGTGGCGTAGTGAGTGCGTGCACAATGATATCCATAGTGGCAGGGAAGGCACACTGCCCAGCAGTTGGCGTAAACGTAAACGTAAAAGTACCTGCATTTACGGTTGAAATAGTTGCAGGGCTCCAAACACCTGTGTAGGGGATATTGTTGGTAGAGGTTGCTGGTAAAGCTGGCGCAACTCCATTGATACATAAATCTGGAATCTGGTTAAACGTGGATTGTTCGTTTGGCAAGATTTGGATATTCATGGTTGCAGTTGTTGCACAAATACCAGCATTTGGTGTGAAGGTGTAAGTTGTGGTGCCGGAGTTGGCTGTGTTGATGGCAGCTGGGTTCCAAGTTCCTTGAATCACCGGTGCGTTTGTAGATAAATTGGCCAAGCCTGGCGCCGTGGCGTCTTCACAAATAGGTGCAATTTGATTAAAAGTTGGCACAATTGGCGTATTGACGACTACCGTAGTTGAAGCCGTAGAAATACAACCACCGGCATCATAAGTAACAGTGTAAACACCAGCCATTGCAGCTGTTGCATTTGGAATAGTTGGGTTTTGAAGATTGGAAGTAAAGCTGTTTGGCCCGGTCCAGGCATAAGTTGGTGAGCCTGTGGTGGCTGTCAAGTTGATTTGACTACCAGCACAATACGGACCATTATTGGCAACAGTAATGGAAGTTGAACCAGCTACATATGTAATGACAACCTGACCATGACCCGTTTGAAAACCTTGCGTGCAAGTGCCTCCAGCCGGGTAAAAACTTGAGCCGCCGCCGCCTGCGCCGCCGCCGTTAGCACCAGCGCAACAGTTGTCGCCGCCACCACCGCCGCCGCCGTAGTATCCGCCGCCGCCGCCGCCGCCAGAAGCAGTGGCATAAAAACCGCCGTTACCGCCATTGGCTATAGTGCCGGCAGAACCGAGTTGGCCACCACCCCATGGAGGGCCGCCGTTACCGCCTGCTGTTTGGGTACCGCCACCACCGCCAGTTCCGGTAAATGGTGAGCCTAAACCTGTTTGCCCTGTGGCACAGCCTCCAGCACCACCGGTAGCTTGATAGTTCGTTTGTCCGGATCCGCCTGAGCGTCCGCCACCGCCACCTGCAACCACGATACGGTTGTTCATGGCGAAAGGTGTAACTCGGATATCGGATGCGCCGCCGCCACCTTTAGATTCATATTGAGTATTGGAAGGAGATGCTTGTCCGTTGCCGCCGCCGTTCCAACCACCCGCTGGCCCAGTTGGGTTGCCGCCAACGCGAATTTCAAGAACTTGCCCAGGTGTAACTGCAATGCTCGGATGCTGAACGCGCGCGCCATTGCCGCCTTGGCCTGAACCTACGAACGGAGTAGCCAAGATGCCACCGCCTTTAGCGCCGCGCACATCTACTTGAATCGTATAAACGCAGGGCGGGACAGTCCAAGTTTGGAGTGCACCTGTGTAATTAAAGGTAACAGACTGTTGCGCCTGAGAAACGAATGAGGAGAGGGTAAAAAGAGAGAAGATAATCTTCTTGAACATATGCATGTAGGTTTGGTAGGTGGGCAAATTTAATTTAAATTTTCTTTTTTCAACAACGAAAATCTAGTTTAGTGGTTGCTTTTATGGGTAAAAAAATGTACTTTTTCAGTAAATTTCACGACAATGACTCCTTACACTGGTCCTTGGACCTCCGCAGAAGCCGCACATTTACTAAGGCGCTGTACCTTCGGGGCTACTTTTCAGGACATACAATCAGCTGTGCAAAATGGTCTGAATGCGACGCTAGCAACGTTATTTACGCCGTCAGTTATAGATCAACCGCTGGCTTATGACCCCGCAGAGCAAATTGTTGCGCAAGGCCAAACTTGGGTCAATGCAGTGTATCCGCTAGATAACACAGCCAATCAGCAAACCGAGGGCGCACGCATGAAATCTCTTGGCGCTTGGATTGCAAAAAACCTCAATCAAGAAAGCCTCAGTTTGAACGAGAAAATGCTCTTTTTTTGGCAAAACCATTTTGGAGTGAGCACTTCAGGCGATGCCCGCGCCATGTATCAATACCTTCAGTTATTAAGGCAGCATTCCTTAGGCAATGTCAAACAGCTTGTAAAAGACGTTACAGTAGATCCATGTATGTTGCTTTTTTTAAACGGAAATACCAATACTGTTTTTTCTCCCAATGAAAATTACGCCCGCGAATTACTTGAACTCTTTACCGTTGGCAAGGGTGCTCAATTAGCAGCAGGTGATTATGCAACATTTACAGAGCAAGATGTCGCTGCAGGCGCCAAAATTTTTACAGGTTATGTGGTGCAAGGCGTGCGCAGTGCCACTCAAACACAGGTGACAACTCAATTTATGCCTTTGCTCCACGACAACACCTCTAAAACGCTTTCTTATCATTTTGCCAATCAAACCATCAATGCGGGTGCTGCCACAGAATACGCTACCTACATAGATGTTGTTTTCAATCAGTCAGATACCGCCCTGTACATTTGCCGCAAACTCTACAGGTATTTTGTCAATTGCGATATCACACCGTGGGTAGAACAAAATATCATCACCGATATGGCGCAAACTTTTGTGACAAACAACTTTGAAGTAGCGCCGGTGCTCAATGAGCTTTTGTCAAGTGCCCATTTTTATGACATTAGTGTACGCGGCGCTGTTATCCGCTCGCCGTTAGAAATGCTCTGTGCCATGCTCAATACCTCAAATACCACAGCAAATTTCGATTTGCAAAGCACGTATCAAATCTATTTATCGATGTATGGTTTGGCAGACCAAATGGGGCAGGGCTATGCTGCACCGCCAAGCGTTGCCGGCTGGACCCCCTATTATCAAGCCCCCGCGTTTTACAGGCTTTGGATCAATTCGACTTACATTAAAAAGCGTTTTGATGTCGCCAATTTACTGACCTCCAATAACTACAATGTCAATGGGAATATCTTTAAAATCAAGGTGTTGGATTTACTCAATGGGCTTTCTGCTCCGGGGTCAGCGCCACAAGTGATAGAAGATATGTGCTTGGTATTGTTTCCAAAGGATATTCCTGCTGCGGATAAACTAGCGATCAAAGCAGTTTTAACTGGAGGCCTTCCCGATTTCGAATGGACGCTCCAGTACGATGAATACCTGACAAACCCTACCAATCCTACGTTTTATACGCCTGTTGAGCTGCGCATGCAAGCGGTGCTCAATGTCATGTTCAAAATGCCTCAATTCCACGTCTGCTAATGAAAAGAAGATCCTTCCTTAAAAACGGCGCGCTCGCGAGTCTTTCTTTGCCTTTTGTGCAAAATGGATTTTCGATGCAAGCGATTGCAAAGCAACTATTCGATGTGCCAAAAAGCGCCGAAGACAAAGTACTTATTTTGATACGCATGAACGGTGGAAATGACGGGCTCAATATGGTTTTTCCGAGAGATCAATACGCTGAAATGTTGGTGCAGCGTTCCAATATTTTGGTTCCGGAAACTGAAATTTTACCGCTGACCCTCGAGGTGGGCTTGCACCCGAAAATGACGGGCATGCAAACTTTATTTAATGAAGGAAAATTGAGCGTCATCCAAAATGTGGGTTATCCAGAACCCAATCGTTCGCATTTCAGGTCTATGGATATTTGGTCAACTGGCGCCTTAGACATCAATCAAACCAGCGGTTGGTTGGGTCGTTATTTTGACAGCGCTTATCCAAATTTTCCGGATAACTACCCAAATGTCGACTTTCCAGATCCTTTTGCCATTTCAATGGGATCAGAAGTTTCTACGACATGTCAAGGCCTAATGGGTAATTTTAGCCATGCGGTTTCCGACCCTTTCAATAACGCAAACCTCTTGCTTACCTCCGTCACAAACGATGGCACTTATTACGGTGGCCAAATTGAGTACATCTCCACGCTGATCAATCAAACCAACGAATACGGCCAGCAAATCAGTAGTGCAGCAAGTGCTGGAAATTCACTTTCAAATCTCTATGACCCACTGAATCCGATAGCCGTTCAGCTCAAGTATATTGCTCAAATGATTTCAGGAGGGCTCAAAACAAAGGTGTATATCCTCAACGTAGGTGGTTTTGATACGCATGATGCGCAAGTTGATTCAAATGATGTAAAGGAAGGGGTGCATGCCAACTTACTCAAGCGCATTTCAGATGCTGTGAGGGCATTTCAACAAGATCTACAGCTTTTGGGTCTTGAACAACGCGTTGCGGGCATTACATTTTCTGAATTTGGTCGCCAAATCGCTAGCAATGGCAGCATGGGTACCGATCACGGCGATGCGGCACCACTTTTACTTTTTGGAGCTTGTGTAAGTTCTGGAATTGTTGGGGCCAACCCACAAATCCCGAATCAAGTCAATAACCAGGCGGGCATCCCGATGGCCATAGATTTTCGGGATATTTATGCGAGTATCCTTAAAGATTGGTTTGAGGTGGATCAGCAGGTGATCCAAGGATTGTTTGAGCAGAATATCACGTACTATGAGCTCTTACAAGGTTGTACCAATAGCATCAGTGAAAATGCGGCCGCTCAGCTCCAAAAACCATTGGTATTCCCCAATCCAAGTTTGGGTCAGCACCAGTTGAAATTCATTTCAAACAATGAATACATAGAGATCTTTTTAATTGATCAAAGCGGTAAAGTGCTCAAAAAGTCTTTTGAAGGCCAACTCAATGGCGGGCAGCACCTCTTGACTTTTGAAATCCAATATCTAAATGCGGGTCGCTACCATTATTTACTCAAATCAGCTTCCCGACAAGAATTGGTGTCTTTTCAGAAAATTTAGCAACGCTTAGTTTCCTCTTTGCATTTGCTCTAGGCGCTGCTGGCGCTGCATCGGGTTTTCGCGCGTTGGTTCTTGTTTGTACAACTGATAACGCGTTGCTTGCATTACGCGCGGCCAAGTATTGTTATCGAGGTCGGTGTCTGCAGTTTCTAAGAAGGGGTCTAGTTTGAAAGAAACAACGGCTTGGTCATAAACAAATACCTTGCTCACCTTTAATTCTTCTATGCGCCAGATTTCTGCCGGCATGCGCTCTACTTTTGTGCTGCCGTCGGCAAAAGTTACTTCGATGATGAGTGGCATGACCAAACCTCCAAAATTTTCAAACGTAAGCTCATAAAGTTGCTTGCCTGCATTCAAATAGGCGAGGTCTTCGGCGCTTGTTTTGGCAATAAAGCCTTGGTAAGCTTTTTGGTCGAGGGCATCTACAGCATAGATATTTCGTTTGCCGTAAAAGTCATCGATTTGCGCATCGCGTTCATTGACCGTTTGACCAATAGCGGTTTGGTTGCGCGTGACGCCAATGTGCACGTCTTTTTGGGCGTCTTTTTGTTGTAAAAAGGCTTTTTCGAGCTCCGGATTTTGGGTATTCAGTTCAAACCATTTCACATCTGTTAAAGCGATGTCTACATGGTCAGTGGAGTAAAACCAGCCGCGCCAAAACCAATCGAGGTCTACGGCAGAGGCATCTTCCATTGTGCGAAAGAAGTCGGCAGGCGTAGGGTGCTTGAAGGCCCATCGCTCGCAATAGGTTTTGAAAGCGTAATCGAAGAGCTCGCGGCCCATGATGGTTTCGCGTAGGATATTGAGTGCTGTTGCAGGTTTGCCGTAAGCGTTGTTGCCGAATTGTTGGATAGATTCTGAGTTGGTCATGATGGGTGAAATTCCGCTGACGTCGCCGCGCATATAGTCTGCGATCATGTAGGCTGGGCCACGGCGGCTTGGGTAGTCGCGTTCCCATTCTTGTTCGGTGAGGTATTGCACAAAAGTGTTCAGGCCTTCGTCCATCCAGGTCCATTGGCGCTCATCTGAATTGATGATCATCGGGAAGAAATTATGCCCAACTTCATGGATAATCACGCCCCACATACCGTATTTTTCTCCTTCTGAATAAGTGCCATCTGCTTCAGGTCTGCCGCCGTTGAAGCAAATCATGGGGTATTCCATGCCGATCCATTTAGAATGCACAGAAATGGCAACTGGATAACTGTAATTGACGGTGTATTTTGAATAAGTTTTGATGGTGTGTGCGACCAATTTGGTAGAGTAGCGTTCCCAAAGCGGATTGCCTTCTTTGGGGTAATAGCTCATGCAAAGCACGTCTTTGTTGCCAACCGTCTGCTTTTGGGCGTCCCAGATAAATTTGCGTGAACTTGCAAAAGCAAAATCGCGGACGTTCGTGGCTTTATATACCCATGTTTTGGTCTGACTCGATTTGTTCTTTTCGGCGGCCTCTGCTTCTGCTTGGGTCACTATAATTATGGGCGTATCGGATTTGCGCGCTTGCTCCAAGCGCTTGCGCTGCTCTGAGCTGAGTATACTGGCGTAGTTTTGACATTCTCCTGTAGCGCCAATGATGTGGTCAGCAGGTACGGTAATGCTCACTTCGTAGTCACCGAAAGGAAGCGTGAACTCGCCGCGCCCAAGAAATTGCTTGTTTTGCCAGCCGGTGACGTCGTTGTAAACGCACATGCGCGGAAAAAACTGAGCAATGGTGTAAAGGTAGTTTTGGTCTGTTTCGAAATATTCGTAGCCAGAGCGGCCACCCACTTGCATGCGGTCGTTGATGTTGTACCACCATTTGATTTGAAAGGAAATGTTTTGCCCAGGCAAGAGCGGCTTGGCTAAATCGATGCGCATCATGGTTTTGTTGATGAAGTAGGTCATGGGCTGGCCGCTCATGTTGGTGATCTTTTCAATTTTGAAACCGCCGTCGTAGTAAAAGTCGCGCTTGCGCAAATCCGAAACACTTTTAAAGTTCTCCATTTTCTCAACCTCAATGACTTTGCTATCTGCATTTTGATCATAGATATTTTGGTCGAGTTGCAACCACAAATAAGCCAAAGGGTCTGGAGAGTTATTGGTGTAGGTGATGGTTTCTACGCCATCCAAGCGTTGTTTGGCATCGTCCAATACGAGGGTCATTTTGTAGTCCGCTTTTTGCTGGTAATAGGCGTGACCAGGTGCGCCTGATGCCGCACGGTAGTTGTTTGGCGTCGGCAACATTTGGTCGAGCTGCGCAAATTTGGTTTGTGCCAAAAGCGCGGTACTTGAAAGGGTCAAAAAAGCGATAAATAATTTATTCATGGTTGGAGGGTAAAATATTTATGTTGCTCATAGCGCAAAAAGGATAGGGTCTCCTTTTGATTTCTATAAATAAAGGTAAGCTTGTTCTGTTGGTTGGTAAAACGCTCCATGAGCGCATCAAATTTGAATTGCACTGGATTGTAGAGTGCAATAACGGATGAAGAGATATAACATTCGATGGTGCCGTTGAGTTGGGTTACAATGCCTTCAAGCGTAAATTGGCTCTGGCAAAAAGCATCTACGGCATTCGAATCGAGGGCGCAACCGTAATTGATCTGGAAATGTTGATTGATATAGCTCTCAATGAGCTTCAACTCGGCTGATGTTTCATCTAGTTTTTCAAATTTACCGATGAGAGAGCCTTTTGGTTCTATTGCGCGTTCGAGGTCGTGGGTTGTAAAGATAATGGTGCCTTCAAAACGCTGCTGAATTTCGTTGTAGGTGAGCTCGGCGTAGGCAAAGTAAAATTCATGCGCAAAGCTAGTTACACTAAAAGCAAAGACCATTAAGAAAGAAAGTGTTGTCTTGAGCATCGCAACGAAAATACAAAAAGCAAATGAAATGTTTAACTTTAGCCCATGAAACTACTTTTCTTCCTTTCAATTATTCTTGTTGTCTTTTCAAGTTGTACTTCTGCTGATCCGGACGCATGTACTTGTGGTCAAGAACTTTCGAAAGCCATCGCAGACCAAGATGAAGCGATCATGGATGCCTGCGCTCAGAAAGGCGAGGCCATGAAGGATAAAGAAAAAGTGCGCTGGTTCGAAGACATCATGAACTGTGTAGAGTAATTCTTGACCCCGCCTATATAAAAAAGGAAAGTCCCGCCGTAGCGAGACTTTCAAACAAACAACAAACAATTCTTGCGTGCCCCATGTGGCATTGTTGCAAGAATACCTTTTGTCCGTTGCCCGGATCATTCATGAGATACAGCCCTTAACGCAAGCACATCGGCAATGGTTACATTGACAGGTGAGAAATCTGTAAATCCACTTAAAATCGCTTGTTTTGTCAGGTAAAGCGCATGAAAATCGGAAATTATGTCTGAATTTTTGAGCTGGTGTGGCATTTGAGCACATCCTTAAGCTGGGTTATGATCCGTTTTTCGGAGCCCGCCCCGTGAAGCGCGTGATTCAAAAACAAGTGCTCAATGAACTTTCAAAAGCGATGCTCGCACAAAAAGTGGACAAGACTCAAAATGTAGTAATGGATATGTTTGACGGTAAAATTGTGTTCAGAAAACCAATTCACGCGCATGAAGAGCTCACTTGGAGTGACGAGCAGTAGGTAAAAAATTACTTTAGATGCGGAATTTTTTAAAGAAGGCGTCCCAGTTCCAGACAAAATTGATCATGACTTCATCCATGCGTTTGAGGAACAAAGGGTTAGGAGCCTGCATGCGCTTAAAGTAGTCGTCTTGAAATTCGGAAAGGCCGTATTTGTGGAAGATCGCTTTAGACATGCCGTAAATCCAGTTTTTGGATGGATGATTCACGCGCATGATAAAGCTTTGGTACTCGCGGATCATGTTTTGAAAATCACCAACGCTCATTTCATAAATGGGTGCTAGTTTTTGAAAAATGAGTTGCTCTACACGCGCTGCTTGATCGGATTCAAAAGTACTTTCTAAAAAAGACAAATTACCGACAATAACGATGAGCCCAAATTGGCCGGAGTCGGCGCTTGATACATTTGGAGGAGTAACAAATACGCTGTCTTCGTTGATCATTGCGGCTACTTCAGCAAAGCCTTTGTCTACGCTGTCAAAAATACCATTGATAAATACGTTGGCAACTTGGTTGTCGGATAATTTTTTCTTGGTAAAGGAGCTAAACATGTCTAGTTGAAATTTGCTTCATTACAAATTTAACATTCGGTTCACCTGCTACAACTCAATTGAAAAGTGCTTTATCAACGGAGTTTTCAACAAAATATAAGACAAAATAGCTGTATTTTTGCAGCAAAAAAATATATGAAAGCAATAATCTCTACCAACAAAGGCGAAATGCATGCTGAACTTTTTGCCGCAGCAGCTCCCAATACCGTCGCTAATTTTGTCAAATTAGCCCAAGACGGATTTTACAATGGTCTCAAATGGCACCGTGTGCTTACGGATTTTGTGATTCAAGGCGGTTGCCCCAACACACGCGATGGCGCTAGCGGCATGGCAGGTACTGGTGGCCCTGGTCATCAAATTGATTGCGAAACTTCAGGAGACAACCAATACCACGAGCGCGGTGTGTTGTCAATGGCTCACGCAGGTCGCAACACAGGTGGTTCACAATTTTTTGTTTGCCATTCGCGCAACAACACTGCTCACCTAGATGGCGTGCATACCGTATTTGGAAAAGTGTACGAAGGCTTAGATGTATTAGATGCTATTCGCGAGGGCGATAGCATTGACAGCATTTCAATTACTGAAGAGGCTTAAAAGAAGCTGATGCAACATAAAAAAAGCGAAGGGAGACCTTCGCTTTTTTTATGGAATCAAAACAATTGAATGATCAGGCTTCTTTTGCAAAAGCAATAATGAGGTCTGCGAGTTCTTCGCCGATGCGGTCTTGGGCTTCTAAAGTGGCGGCGCCAATATGCGGCGTGCAAGCAATGCGCGGATGCTCAAGTAGCGCTTTGAGCGGATTCGGCTCATTTTCATAAACGTCCAAAGCTGCAGCGGCAACCGTACCGTTGTCGAGTGCTGCTAGTAAGGCTTGTTCGTCAATAACACCTCCGCGTGCTGCATTGACCAAGCGCACGCCTTTTTTCATCTTTTGGAATTCACCAGTGCCGAGTACAGCGCCGCCATCGGCTTGTTTGGGAACGTGTATGGAGATGTAATCGAGTTGGCCCAGTACTTCTGACAGATCTGCAACGACTTTAACAGGAATTTCTAAGGTTTGCCCTCCAATTTTGATGTGAATGGGCTGAATGCGCGCTGTGCGTTCGACGGCAATGACTTTCATGCCGGCTCCCAAGGCATAGGAGGCCAAACTTTGACCTATGCGCCCAAAACCAATGATACCGATGGTTTTACCTCTGAGCTCAACTCCTTTTGCGTAGTTCTTTTTGAGGGTGGAGAAGTCTCCGTGCGATATATTTTTGAAAGAATCATGTAAAAATCTGGATATCGAGAAAAGTTGGCCCATGACGAGTTCTGCAACAGATTGGGAAGAAGAAGCAGGGGTATTGATGACAGTGAGGCCTTTTTGGCGTGCGTAGGCCACATCGATGTTGTCCATGCCCACGCCGCCGCGTCCGATCAGGCGCAAGCCAGGGCAAGCGTCAATGACTTCTTTGCGCACAGTGGTGGCACTGCGCACCAGTACGGCATCAAAACCTTGTTCGTTGAGGGTGCTTGCCAGCATTTCTTGCGCCACTTTGGCGGTGCTGACTTCATGTCCGGCAGCCTCTAAAAGTGCTTTTCCGAGTTCGGAAATTCCGTCGTTTGCTAAAATTTTCATCCTATCCTTTTCTATTAAATTCACTCATGACATCTACCAAGACCTGAACGCTTTCTAACGGGAGTGCGTTGTACATGGAAGCGCGGTAGCCGCCAACAGAACGGTGACCCGGAAGCCCAATGATTTCAGCGGCTTTCCACATGGCATCGAATTCGGCGCTTCGGCCCTCATCGGTCAGTAAAAAAGTTACGTTCATTTGGGAGCGGTCTTCGCTTGCAACTGCACCTTTGAAAGACGGATTGTTGTCGATTTCGTGGTAAAGTAAATTGGCTTTGGCCTCGTTTTTGGCTTGTTGTGCGCTTACGCCACCACTTGCCAATAAATGGCGCAAATTGAGCATAGAGACATACACACTAAAAACGGGTGGGGTATTGAGCATCGATTCTTTGTCAATTTGTTGTTTGAGGTCGAGGTAAGTTGGCATGAATTGAGCAGAGCTCTTGCCCAAAGCTTCGTCTTTGACAATATAAAGGGTGGCTCCGGCTGGCCCGAGATTTTTTTGAGCGCCAGCATAAATCAAGTCAAAGTCGGCAACGTTGATGCTTTTGGAGAAAATATCCGAAGACATGTCGCAAACTAAAGGCAGATTGGTTTTTGGGAACGCCTTGAATTGGGTACCGTAGATGGTGTTGTTGCTCGTGAAGTGAATGTAATCTACGTCTGTCGGAATCATCAAGTCTTTGGGGATATAGGTGAAGTTTTGATCTTCTGAAGAAGCAAACACATTGACATCTAGGCCCACTTTTTTGGCTTCTTTGATGGCGCCACTCGCCCAAGTTCCGGTATTGATATAACCAGCACTTTTGTGAGCGCGCTGCATATTGAGTGCTGCAATGGTAAAGCCTAAAGTAGCGCCGCCTTGCAAAAAAGCTACTGAATACCCCGCTGGCACATCTAGTGCTTTTTTGACTAATTCCATAGCTTCATCCATGACGGCTACAAAATCTTTGTGACGGTGAGAGACCTCTAGGATAGATAAGCCGTTGAAGTCCAGAACAGCTGCGGCTGCTTCTTTAAATACATCTTGGGGTAAGATACAAGGGCCTGCGCCGAAATTGTGTTTCATATGAGTTGATTAATGTTTGCTAATGCGCTGCAAAGTTGCAAAAAAAAAAAGAGCTGCGAAGGCAGCTCTTTGAATCATTCAGATTTTTTTGTAGTCGTTTTTTTAACGGCCGGTTTCTTGGTGGCAGCTGCCGCCTTGGCTTTGGGTTCAGCCTTGGCAGGCTTTTCTTTCTTTTCCTTTTTTACGACGATTATTGGTGCATCTTCTTTGCGTTTTCTGGTCTTGCCATAAGAACCCATGGTGCGTTTTCCTTTTGTCGTTTTTTTGTCTCCTTTTCCCATAAGTATTTGTTTCTGATACGTGTATATTCAAAGTTATCAAACTTTTTTAAATTCATCGCGAAATTTTTGTGCAAGATGCGGTCCGCCATTTAAGATGCGCTCACACCAAGAAATTTTCAGTCGGGTTTGGTCTTCTTTGGACAACAGCCATTCGAGCGAACTGGTTGCCAAGCGCGTTCGCAGTGCATTCAATACAAGTGCAGCCGAAACAGATAGATTAAAGCTTTCAGTGAAGCCGTGCATCGGAATGTGTAAAAGTGCATCGGCACCATGGAGCAATTCTTCAGAAATACCGTGTTTTTCAGCCCCAAAAAAAAGCGCAATGGGTTGAGTGAGGTCTAGAGTCTGGGGTGTGAAGGCTTTGTGGTGAGGTGTGGTGGCAACAATTTTGTAGCCTTGTCGCTTCAGTAAGTCAATGCCATCAAAGATGGGTTCTGGCGGGTTTTGATGCTGTAGAACATCTAGCCAGCGCGCTGCACCCAGTGCGATGTCTCTTTGGAATGCATAAGAATTGTTCTTTTCTATGAGGTGTAATTCTTGAAAGCCTAGGCAATCCATGGTGCGCATGATAGCCGATGCGTTGTGGTCTTGTTGGATGTTTTCGAGCCCAACAACAAGATGGCGGCTGCGCTGCGGCGCAATACGCTCAAACATACTGACTTTGTTGGGCGTAATGATTTTATAGAATTCGGCAAGTACGAAGTCGTTTTCTGTCATACCACAAGCGTTTTATGCATTAAAAAGTGTTGCACTTCACCAAAAAGAAGATGAGAAGGCCCGTCTATTTGATAGCCTAATTTTTGATAGAAAGGCAGTGCAATTTCTCTTGCGTGCAATATGATTTGCAGGTGTTTTCCTGCTTTTGAAACGCTTTCCATTTCATCCATGATAGCTTTGCCAATGCCCTTTCCTTGCTGATTTTCAGCAACAGCCATGAACCTAACCTGTGCAATTTGCGCAGCAATTCGATCTAGCCGACCCACACCAATTATTTGATGTTGTGCATCGAAAAATGCAAAATGTTGGTGGAGTTCCTCGTCTGGAGTTTGTTCGCTTCCAATGGCTTGGCCCCATGGAGCGCGCAAGATGTCATGGCGCAGCTTGAAGTAAGCTTGCCATTCTGCATCAGTTTGAGGGCTGCGTATCATGCTTCAAATTTAAAGGCAATTTGCGAAACGCGTTTGGTATTTTGCCCATTGATTTGCTCTTCCTTGACCAAAGACAGGGCTTTTGGGTCTGCAAAAACTTCGTCTAAGGATTTAATTTTAGCGACGGGAACGTTAAGTTCAATAAGGGAAGAAATGATTTGAGCACAAGTTTTCATTGAAATGACACTTGCTATGTAATTAAATAGCACCTCGCGGTTTTTAACTCTTTGCAAATTCGAGCAAAAACGAGGGTCCTTGGCGAGTTCATTCAGACCAAGGTACGTAACAAGTTTGTCGAAATGTTGGTCAGAGCCGATGGCGAAGGTGAGCAATTGCCCATCTTGCGTTTTGAAAATTTCGCCGTAAGGGGCTATATTGGGATGCAAACTGCCAATGCGCTGCGGAACTTGTTGGGCCATCAAGAAATTGGATGCTTGGTTTGCCAAACTGCAAATTGCGGCGTCGTACAGGGAAACACTCACCACCTGACCTTTTTTGGTATGAGGCCGCTGCAGCAAGGCAAGTAACAAACCTTCTTTGAGCTGATGCGCAGCGAGCACATCAATAAGGGCAACAGGCATTTTGACCGGGCCACTTTCTGCTGTGCCATTCATCGACATAAAGCCAGTTTCTGCTTGTAAAATGAGGTCGTAAGCACTGCGGTCGTTTTCTGAGCCAAAACCGGTGATTTTTCCGATGAGTAAGCTCGGATTGATTTTCCAGAGTTCAGTAGGTGTAACCTTCAACTTTTGATCAGCCCCTTTTTTGAAGTTCATTAGCAAGATATCCGCGCTTTTCAAGTGATCTTCAAAAAGTGAATAGTGTGCATCGTTGGTTAAATCCAGTGCTAAGTTTTCTTTCAGATAATTGACGCTCGCGTAATAAGCGCTTTGTTTGGATAAATCGCTTTCTTGTTTCAGGCGCCAAGTGTTGGTGACATCGCCGTGCTGTGGATGTTCTATTTTGAGCACGCGCGCACCGAGTTCGGTAAAAAAAGTGCCGACAGAAGGGCCAGCCAAAACGGTGGACAGGTCAATTACGGTGAGGTCTTGAAAAGGAAGTTTACTCATTTGTGTGGAAGGGTGTCTAAAAGCTTGAGCTCAACTTGCGCTAAGCCGTCGCGCACAAAATTAAGTTTTTTAGCCGCAGCCCAACTCACATCAATAATGCGGCTACTCGATGCCGCCATTCTATCAATGATACGCAGTACAACTACTGAATCATTTTTAAGATTACGCACTTCAACTCTTGTTCCAAATGGCAAGCGCGCGTGTGCGGCAGTCAAGCTGTCCGAACAATAACGTTCGCCAGAAGCAGTGCGCTGGCCGTGCATCGATTGGGCATAATAGGAGGCTTTTCCGCGCTGGTAGATGTCGTCGGCTGGAATAAGTAAGCATATAAAGACAAGTTGAAAAATCCAATTCATAGGAGTAATTTGGTAGGAAAGATACAACCTTGAAGGCAAAAGCACCAAAGTTTTGCTGAGTAAATGGTTTAAATTCCGTAAATTTGGTGCGCATTAAAATCACAATATCGCACTATGAAAGTTTTTGACCTCGACATGATTCAACGCGTATATGAGCGCTATCCTGCTCGTATTGCTGCAGCTCGTAAAGTAGTGGGCCGCCCGCTTACGCTATCAGAAAAAATCCTATATGCCCACCTCTGGGAAGGAGAAGCCACTTCAGCCTCTGAACGCGGAAAGTCCTACGTCGATTTCGCTCCAGATCGCGTTGCTATGCAAGATGCAACTGCCCAAATGGCGCTTTTGCAGTTCATGCAAGCAGGTAAAAAACGCGTTGCGGTTCCTTCTACAGTACATGCCGATCACCTCATTCAAGCCAAAGTAGGTGCAAGCAAAGACTTGCAAGATTCTTTGAATCAAAACAACGAAGTCTTTAACTTCCTTTCCTCGATCTCCAATAAATATGGCATCGGTTTTTGGAAGCCCGGAGCAGGAATTATCCACCAAGTGGTCTTAGAAAATTACGCCTTCCCTGGCGGCATGATGATCGGTACCGATTCACACACCGTTAATGCAGGTGGTTTAGGTATGGTTGCTATTGGTGTTGGTGGTGCCGATGCCGTAGATGTCATGGCCGGTATGGCTTGGGAGCTCAAATTCCCTAAACTCATTGGCGTAAAACTAACAGGTAAACTCAGCGGCTGGACTTCCGCCAAAGACGTGATCTTAAAAGTAGCTGATATCCTCACTGTAAAAGGCGGAACAGGCGCTATTGTAGAATATTTTGGCGACGGCGCACTTTCTTTGTCTTGCACAGGTAAAGGTACCATCTGCAACATGGGTGCTGAAATTGGCGCCACTACCTCCACTTTTGGTTACGACGAATCTATGCGCCGTTACCTGATTGCCACGGGTCGTCAAGAGGTTGTTACCGCTGCTGATGCCATTGCCGAACACCTCACGGGTGACAAAGAAGTATACGCAGAGCCAGAAAAATACTTTGACCAACTCATCGAAATCAATCTAAGCGAACTCGAACCACATGTCAATGGTCCGTTTACCCCAGACCGCGGCACGCCCGTTTCCAAAATGCGTGCTGAAGCGATCGCAAACGGTTGGCCATTGCAAGTAGAGTGGGGCCTCATTGGTTCTTGTACCAACTCTTCTTACGAAGATTTAGCACGCGCAGCTTCTATTGTAAAGCAAGCGGTAGCACAGGGCATTACGCCAAAAGCAGAGTTTGGCATCAACCCTGGTTCTGAGCAAGTGCGCTATACCGCAGACCGCGACGGCATTCTTGCCGACTTTGAAAAAATGGGCACCAAAATTTTCACCAACGCTTGTGGGCCGTGTATTGGCCAGTGGGCCCGCGAAGGCGCTGAGAAACAAGAGAAAAATACCATTGTTCACTCTTTCAACCGCAACTTCTCTAAGCGTGCCGATGGCAACCCGAATACCCACGCTTTTGTAACGAGTCCAGAAATGGTGGCCGCTTTGGCTATCGCTGGTGACCTCGGATTCAATCCGCTCACAGATACCCTCACCAACGACAAGGGCGAGCAAGTGAAATTAACAGCACCTGTTGGCGACGAATTGCCAACACGTGGTTTTGCTGTCGAAGACAACGGTTACCAAGCGCCAGCAGCAGACGGAAGCCATGTAGAAATCTCGGTGGCCCTTGACTCTCAACGCTTACAATTACTCGAAAACTTCCCAACTTGGGATGGCCAAAACATCACCGGAGCGCGCTTGCTCATCAAAGCAAAAGGCAAATGTACCACTGACCACATCTCTATGGCAGGCCCTTGGTTGCGTTACCGTGGCCACCTAGACAACATCTCTAACAATATGCTCATTGGTGCAGAAAACGCTTTCAACGGCGCAGCCAATAAAGTGAAGAACCAATTGACAGGCGAATACGGCGAAGTGCCAGCTGTTCAACGTGCTTACAAAGCTGCAGGTGTTCCTTCTATTGTTGTCGGCGACCACAACTACGGCGAAGGTTCTTCAAGAGAGCACGCCGCTATGGAGCCACGTCATCTTGGTGTATGCGCCGTTTTGGTTAAATCTTTTGCGCGTATCCACGAGACCAACCTCAAAAAACAAGGCATGCTCGGGCTTACGTTTGCCAATGAGGCCGACTACGACAAAATCCAAGAAGACGACACCTTTGACTTTATCGACCTCCAAGCATTTGCCCCAGACACCCAACTCACTTTGCAAATGACGCACAGCAACGGCAAGTCGGAGCAAATCAAGGTGAACCATACTTACAATGCCTCCCAAATTGAGTGGTTCAGAGCTGGTTCAGCACTCAATCTCATCAAAATGATGGAAGCTTAATTCCTCTGCATGAAAATCTTATTTTCACTTATCTTGAGCTTGTTCTGCGTGTCGGGGCAAGCTCAAGGACTTTTTAGGGGCAATGTCATTCTCAACGCGTATGCGGGTTATCCAAATTTTTTGAGACTCACCATGCCAACGCTCGAAATCATTCCCGATAACGTGAGTCCCAATTATTCAGGTTTGGCACCTTCGGGTTTGGGTGGTCCGTTGCTGCAGTTTGCGATCAGTTACAGGATCTAAAAAGCATAAAAAAAGGCGAGCCAACGGCTCGCCTTTTTTTATGCTATGAATTGCGATATCAATAACGGTAGTTTTCTGGCTTGAACGGACCTTGAACCGCCACACCGATGTAGTCGGCTTGTTCGGTAGAAAGGGTTTCGAGCTCCACACCAATTTTGGATAAGTGCAAACGCGCTACTTTTTCGTCTAGGTGCTTAGGAAGCGTATAGACGTCGTTTTCGTAGTTTGCGCTGTTGTTCCAAAGCTCTAATTGAGCTAGGGTTTGGTTGGTGAATGAGTTTGACATTACAAAAGATGGGTGGCCTGTTGCGCAACCGAGGTTGACCAAGCGGCCTTCTGCCAAAATGATGATGTCGTTGCCGTTGACATTGTAGAGGTCTACTTGCGGCTTGATTTCGATTTTGGATGCACCGTAAGTGTTGTTGAGCCAAGCCATGTCGATTTCGTTGTCGAAGTGGCCGATGTTACAAACGATAGATTTGTCTTTCATGGCTTCAAAGTGGCGACCTACAACGATGCTTTTGTTGCCCGTGGCCGTTACAATGATGTCTGCAAGGTGAATCACTTTATCTAGCGGCTTCACTTCAAAACCATCCATTGCGGCTTGTAGCGCACAAATAGGGTCAATTTCGGTAACGATCACGCGTGCACCAGCTCCTTGTAAAGAGGCAGCAGAACCTTTACCTACATCTCCGTAACCACAAACAATGGCTACTTTACCCGCCATCATGACGTCAGTGGCGCGGCGAATGGCATCTACAAGAGATTCTTTACAACCGTATTTGTTGTCGAATTTAGATTTGGTAACGGAGTCGTTGACGTTGATAGCAGGCATCACGAGCGTTCCGTTTTTCTTGCGCTCATAGAGGCGATGCACCCCTGTGGTGGTTTCTTCAGATAGACCTTTGATGTCTTTGGTGAGCTCAGGGAAACGGTCAAAAACCATATTGGTGAGGTCTCCGCCGTCGTCGAGGATCATGTTGAGGGCTTTGCCGCCTTCAAAAGCATATAAAGTTTGCTCAATACACCAGTCGAATTCTTCTTCGTTCATGCCTTTCCAGGCAAAAACCGGAATACCTGCTGCGGCAATGGCAGCTGCAGCGTGGTCTTGGGTAGAGAAGATGTTGCAAGAAGACCAAGTGACTTCTGCTCCGAGCTCAACGAGTGTTTCGATCAATACAGCTGTTTGGATGGTCATGTGCAAGCAACCTGCAACACGGGCGCCAGCCAAAGGCTTGCTGCTACCGTATTCTTGGCGCAATGCCATAAGACCGGGCATTTCGGCCTCAGCTAATTTCATTTCTTTGCGACCCCAGTCTGCTAGACTGATGTCTTTTACTTTGTAAGGAATTTTTTCTGTTTGATTCATAGTCATTTCTTCAAATAAGTTTGCAAATGTACGTTGATTTCTATTTGATTTCAAGGTTTAGCTCAGCTCTTTTTCAATAAGTTGCTGCAGCCCTTTCACAAATAGTGGGTGTGTATTGGAACTCGGAACAAGTTGTACTTTTTCTCCGCCGTGTTCTTCGAAGATTTCTTGGTATTCGTCGCCAATTTCGATGAGGGTTTCTAGGCAATCAGCTACAAACGCAGGGCTAAAAACCAATAACTTTTTGGCGCCTTTTTTTGCCCATTGTTCTACTACTTTGTCGGAGAAGGGGGTGAGCCATTTTTTGTCTAGCCTGGACTGAAAACAAACGGTGTATTGGTCTTCGCTGAGGCCGAGCCGCTCGGCAATAAGGCGGGTAGTGGCAAAGCAAGTTGCTTTGTAGCAGAATTTATTGTGGTTGTTGATTTCGGATTCACAAGGTTGGTCTTGACACAAGTCTTTTCCTTCATAGACTTTATCTACTTGGCGCTCTGGAAGGCCGTGGTAAGAAAAAAGGATGTGGTCGTAGTCTGGAAAATTGAATTTTTGCGCGTTGTCTACGACGGAATTGATATAGCCATCGTTGTCGTAGAACTGACTGATGATTTTGATTTCGGGAATGACCCACCATTTGCGCATGATGTTCATGGCTTTTTCTATGGCTGAACCAGAAGAGGCCGAAGCATATTGTGGAAAGAGGGGCAAGACGATAATGCGGTCGTAGTTGGCCAAGCGCATGCGCTCCAAAACAACATCCAAAGAAGGGTTTTTGTAGCGCATGGCCAATTCAAACGTGACGTCTTGGCCTTCAAATTGCGCTTGTAAAAGTTCTTTGAGTTGGCGACTATGCGTCAAAAGCGGAGATTCGCCATTGCCGAGCGTCCAGAGTTCTTTGTAAATTTTGGCAGACTTAGGCGCTCTAAAGGGAACAATAATGCCGTTGACGAGTATTGCGCGCAAGATATAAGGAATATCAATGACGCGAGGGTCATTGAGAAATTCGGATAAGTAGCTGCGGACATCAGATACGCTTGGGGAATCTGGAGTGCCGAGTTGAATAAGGAGAACGCCTGTTTTTTTCATCATATATTGTCCAACAACTTGAAATTTTCTTTGTTCAAAATTACCTATTTATTCGCGATTGCTGCCCGCTAAGGCTTAACTTTGTGCCGTGGACCCGCAGCAATATCTACAGCAAATCAACGCAGCGAACTTCGAAGCTTTGGCTTTGGCTACTTTTGAGCGCCAATACGCAAGCATTCCTGTTTACCGCCAGTACATAGATTTACTCGGAAAAGCGCAGCCTCAAAACATTCAAGAAATCCCCTTTCTTCCGATCAATTTTTTCAAAAGTCAGCAGGTGGCTCCTCAAGATGCAAAGATTGTCAAGACCTTCAAATCAAGCGGTACCACCCAACAAAACCGAAGTCAGCACCATCTCACTGACCTCCGTTGGTATAACGCTTCTTTAATGCTCGGTTTTGAGCGTGTTTTCGGAAAAGTCTCCGACTACGTTTTTATAGCGCTATTGCCATCTTATCTTGAAAATGGCGATTCCAGCCTTATTTATATGGTAGACCAACTGATCCAAAAGAGCAATTCTGCTCTTTCGGGCTATTACTTGAGTCAAGTTGAGGAGGTTTTATCCGTATACAATGAAGCACGGGCAGCAGGTAAAAAACCTTTTCTATTTGGTGTTTCTTACGCCTTGCTCGATTTAGCCCAAGCAGCATGCCAACTTCCTGAGGCCTTGATCCTAGAAACAGGAGGCATGAAAGGCCGTCGCCAAGAACTGACTAAACTTGAACTGCATCAAATCCTTCAAAAGGGTTTTGGTGTGCAGCAAATCCTTTCTGAATACGGCATGACCGAACTGCTGTCTCAGGCATATTGTACTTCTGACCAATACTTTTCTTGCCCGCCTTGGATGCAAATCCGGATCCGCGACGCCTACGACCCCTTTCAAGAAGTGGCATTTGGCCAAAAAGGAGGCCTCAATGTCATTGATTTGGCCAATCAAAACAGTTGTGCATTTATCCAAACCGATGATTTAGGCCGTTTAAGCCCCCAAGGTTTCTTGCTAGAGGGGCGTTTAGAAGCAAGCGACGTCAGAGGTTGCAACCAACTTGTCGATTGACTCGAAAACTTCTTACATTTGTTCAAGATGTCTATACAAACCATTTTATTGCTCACACTCATTGGCCTTGCCGCAGGCATACTCAGCGGCATGGTAGGTATTGGTGGCGGCGTCGTTATTGTGCCGGCACTAGTGTTTTTACTTGGTCTTTCTCAGCATCAGGCCCAAGGCACTTCTTTGTTTGTCCTTTCTATGCCTGTGCTGGTATTTGCTGTTTTCAATTATTGGCGTACCGGAAATATCAATTGGCGCTTTGGTTTGGTCATTGCCAGCACCTTTATTATTGGCGCTTTTTTAGGTTCTAAGCTCACTTTGCGCTTGCCTGAGGCTTGGGTCAAGCTGATCTTCGGCTTACTCATGGCCTACGTTTCTGTTCAATTGATTTTAGCTGGCTATCAAGGCATCAAACAAGATGAAGTCTAACCCAACACCAATCAATTTGTCTGACATCCTTGCGCGTGTAAAGGAATGGCGCAGGCATTTGCACATGCACCCAGAGCCCTCTTTTCAGGAATATGAAACCATGGATTTTGTGAGCACCATACTCTCATCTTATGGTATTTCACACCAAAAGGCCGTGGCAGGTACGGGCGTAGTGGCGTATATCGCTGCGCCACACCACGACCCCCAAGCACCTTGTTTGGCCCTGCGCGCAGACCTCGATGCTTTGCCCATTCAAGAGCAAAACGAGGTGTCGTATAAGAGTCAGGTGCCCGGCTGGATGCACGCCTGTGGCCACGATGTGCATACGAGTATCTTACTCGGAACAGCTGTGCTTTTGCAAGCAAATAAAGAAAACCTCAAACGCCCAGTCAAACTCATTTTTCAACCAGGAGAAGAACAAAATCCAGGCGGAGCTAGCCTTATGATCAAAGCGGGTGTGCTCGAAAACCCTAAGGTAGAAGAGCTCGTGGCGTTGCATGTCTATCCTGAACTCCCTGCGGGTTTCGTGGGCATCAAAGAAGGTTTGTATATGGCTTCTAGCGATGAGATACATGTCGAAATTGAAGGCGTTGGTGGGCACGGCGCTTTGCCCGAACGATTCATCAATCCTATTGATGTAGCTATAGCCTGGATGCAAGCGTGTCAGCAATTTGTGACTGCAAATTGCCCAAAAGACACACCACAAGTGCTTACATTTGGCCGCTTTGAAGCCTTGGGTAGCACCAATGTAGTGACTGCAAATGCGTCTATCAAAGGTACATTTCGAACGATGAATGAAAGTTGGCGTGCAAGCGTCAAAAAAGCACTGCAAGAAAAAGCAAGCGAAATAGCTGCGTCATTTGGTGCAAAAATCAGCATAAACATTAGCGAAGGTTATCCTTTTTTAATGAATGATAAAGCGCTTACTCAGAAAGTAAAGCACATATTGACAGCCACCCTCGGTGAAGCTCAAGTGCAAACGCTTGGCTTGCGCATGACGGCCGAAGATTTTGCTTTTTATAGCCACCACAGACCCGTTTGTTTTTTTAGGTTGGGTACAGGTTTTGCCGCTAAAGAAAGCAATCCGGCGGTACATCATCCGCAGTTTGATATCGATGAAGATGCGCTCGAAGTGGGCGTGAAGTGTATGTTAGCTATAGCGTTGTCCTGATGAAATTTATCTGCTTTTTATTGCTTGCCGTTGTTTTTTCTTGCACAAAAATTGCGCACAAACAAAAGTTGCTGCAAGGCAATTGGGATTTAGATGTGGTGCGCATCGAGGATGGCGAAGGATTTATGTTTTATGACAGCTCAGCAATAGGAAATTTTACTTTTGAGCCAGCTAAACTTACCGGTAAAGCATCTTATACGTATTCGTATTTTGGGCAATATGATGTGTCAGATTCTGTGGTGTTCAACCAAAGTAGTTGTGCTTTGAGCACGAATGGAGAAGTACTTCTCATTGCCAGAGATACCGATACCTTACAAGCAAAAATTATCATGCTCACCAAAAAGCAGCTCACCTTTGAGTATTACGATTACTTGCAATACCGCTTGAAAAGATTCAGTTGTACGAGAAATTTATAAAAAACCGAGCTCTAACTTGGCTTCTTCACTCATCATGTCTTTGTCCCAGGGCGGGTCAAAGACGATATTGACTTTTGCGCTCGTTACACCCTCTACACTTGCTACCTTGTCTTCTACTTCTTTCGGAAGAGATTCGGCAACTGGGCAATTAGGAGAAGTGAGCGTCATGTCGATGAAGACATGGTTGTCGGTTTCTACTTTTACTTCGTAAATGAGGCCCAGTTCAAAGACATCGACAGGGATTTCGGGGTCGTAAATGGTTTTGAGCATTTCGACGATGCGGTCTTCTAATTCGTTCATTGGGCTAGGCTTTGAAGTGCTTCAGTTTTCATGCGTTGGACCATACTTAAAAGGCCGTTGGCTCGGGTGGCAGAGAGGTGTTCGGCGAGCCCAATTTGGTTGATAAAGAAAAGTTCGGATTGTAGAATAGCAGCAGGGCTTTCGTTGTTGTAGACATGGATCAGTAAACCGATGATGCCTTTAGTGATGATGGCGTCGGAGTCTGCGCTAAATTGCATTTTGCCGTCTTTGATTTCGGTCGCTAACCAAACGTTGGACTGGCAGCCTTCGATGAGGCGTTCTTGTGTTTTGAGGTCGGGAGAGAGCGTCGGGACGCTTTTGCCGAGTTCGATGATGTATTCGTATTTGTCCATCCAGTCGTCGTAGATGGCAAATTCGTCGATGATTTCTTGTTGTTTTTCTTGGATACTCATGCGCCTAAAATTTGCATGCTGCGCTCGAGTGCAGCAACGAAAATATCTATTTCTTCTTTGGTGTTGTAAAAAGCAAACGACGCGCGCACCGTACCCGGAATTTGGTAGAAATCCATGAGGGGCTGCGTGCAGTGGTGGCCGGTGCGTACGGCAATACCTTGTTTGTCTAGGAGCGTGCCGATGTCAAACGGATGCATGCCGTCGATGGTAAACGAAACCACACTGGTTTTGTGCTTGGCTTCGCCGATGATGTGCAGGCCTTCAAAGGTGTCGAGAATGCCTTGCGCGTATTTGGTGAGTTCGAGCTCGTGGGCAGCCGCAGCTTGCATGTCGATGCTTTCTAAAAACGAAATGGCACTGCCTAGGCCAATGGCGCCTGCGATGTGTGGCGTGCCGGCTTCAAACTTAAGTGGAAGGGTGTTGTAGGTAGAGCGTTCAAAAGTGACCTTGGCAATCATGTCGCCACCACCTTGATACGGCGGCATGCTGTCGAGTAAAGCTGCTTTGCCATAGAGCACGCCAATGCCGGTGGGCCCAAAAACTTTGTGCCCTGAAAAGGTGTAGAAATCGCAGTTGAGGTCTTGGACGTCAATTTGGAGGTGCTGGATGCTTTGGGCGCCGTCGAGCAAGACTTTGGCGCCAACTTGGTGCGCTTTGGCAATGAGTTCTTTAACGGGATTGATGGTGCCAAGCGTATTGGAAATATGTATGATGGCGAGCAATTTGGTCCGCTCGCTGAGCATTTGCTCAAATGCGTCGAGGTCTAGCTCTCCTTTTTTGGAAATTGGAATGACGCGCAGCGTACAGCCTTTGCGCTCGCACAAAAGTTGCCAAGGCACAATATTGGAGTGGTGCTCCATGGCCGAAATGAGGATTTCGTCGCCGGGCTTTAAGCGCTCGCCAAAGGAAAACGCAACAAGGTTGATGCTGTCGGTGGTGCCTTTGGTAAAAATGATTTCTTCGGGTGCTTTGGCGCCGATGTAGTGTTGGATCTTGCGTCTGGCTGCTTCGTAGGCAGAGGTGGCTTGTTGGCTCAAATAATGCACGCCGCGGTGAATATTCGCGTTTTCGAGCGTGTAATATTGCTGCAGGGTATCTAAGACAACCTGCGGCTTTTGCGAAGTGGCGCCGTTGTCAAAATAGATGAGCTGCTTTCCGTATACTTTTTGGCGCAGGGCCGGAAAAAGTTCGCGGATGGCAGTAACGGAAAACGGAAGCGGAGCCATACTTTAGATTTTGGTACAAAAGTACGGATTTTCGCTATTTTGAATGGTTCTAAAGAAGCAAATAAACAGAATTCTTTTTCTCGAGCAGCGGCGTCTTATTTAGCCTTGAGCTCTATGAATGGAATCATGATTTCTTCTAGTGAGATACCACCGTGCTGAAAGGTCTGTCCGTAGTAGTTCACGAAGTGATTGTAGTTGTTTGGGTAGACAAAAAAGTCTTGCTCGCGCGCAAACACAAACTCAGCAGACATCCTGAGTTTGGGGAGTTGCGCTTCTTGCGGATTCTTGACTACAAAGACTTCTTTGGCATCGTAACTGAGGCCGCGGCCAGCTTTATAACGCAGGTTGCTGTTGGTGTTGCGCTCGCCAACGATGCGCACAGGTTTGGTCACTTTGATGGTGCCGTGGTCGGTAGTAATGATGAGTCTGTGCCCGGCTTCTGCAATTTTTTTAAGGATATCGAGTAGGGGGGAGTGCTCTAGCCAGCTAGTGGTAATGGAGCGGTAAGCGGCTTCGTTGTCGGCGAGTTCGCGGATCACTTCCATTTCGGTGCGGGCATGCGAGAGCATATCGACAAAGTTGTAAACGATGAAATTGACGTCGTTGTCTTTCCATAGGTGGAATTGATCGCCTAGTTTTTTGCCGGCCTCAACGTTTGTGATTTTATTGTAAGACCACTTGACGTTTTTGCCCAAGCGCTTGAGTTGCGCTTCGAGAAAATCTTTCTCGTGCATGTTTTTGCCACCTTCGTCGTCTTCGTTTTTCCAGAGTGTCGGGAAGCGCCTTTCAATTTCAGCGGGCAAGAGCCCCGCAAAAAATGCGTTGCGGGCGTAATGCGTGGCGGTAGGCAAGATAGAAAAGACGATATCTTCTTTTTCTTTTTGGAAATAGCGCCCTACAATTCCTTCGATGGTTTTCCATTGGTCAAAACGGAGGTTGTCGATGACCAAAACAGCGAGTTTTTCTTTGCCGATCAGCGGTGCAATGCGGTCTTTGATGAGTGTGTGGATCATGGTGGGGGCGTCGGGGTCGCCGCTGGTCCAGTCGAGGTAGTTGTCTTCGATGAAGTCGCAGAAGAGTTTATTAGCTTCTTTTTTCTGCATTTCGAAGATTTCGCGCATGCCGGTGTCTTCGATGTTGTCTAGCTGGAGTTCCCAAAAAACAAGTTTGGTGTAAAGTTCTTTCCATTCGTCTGCGTCTAAGCGCCCTGAAAGTTGCATGCCGAGTTGGCGAAACTCTTGTTGGTAGCTCGCGTTTGTTTTCTGACTGATGAGTTTGCTGTGGTCGAGGTTTTTTTTGATGCTCAGCAAAATTTGGTTCGGATTGACTGGCTTGATGAGGTAGTCGGCAATTTTGGAGCCGATGGCCTCTTCCATGATGTGTTCTTCTTCGCTTTTGGTGATCATTACAACGGGCACAAGCGCTTTGTGTTCTTTGATTTGTGCGAGCGTTTCTAGCCCACTCAAGCCCGGCATGTTTTCATCGAGAAAGATGATGTCAAAGTGCTGGCCCAAGGCTTTTTCGATGGCATCTTGGCCGTTGGTAGCGGTATCTACTTCGTAACCTTTCGATTCCAAAAAGAGAATGTGTGGTTTGAGTAATTCGATTTCGTCGTCGGCCCAAAGAATTTTACCTTGCATATGTCTTATTTTTAATAGCTTTGATTGAATTTTTAAAGTTAGCAACTTGCCAGCGAACACCGCCCCTAATAACAAGAAGAAAATCATAAACGACCCAGTCTACGGTTTTATTTCTTTGCCGCACGAAATTATTTTCGATATCCTCGAGCATCCGTATTTGCAACGCTTGCGCCGCATTCAACAATTAGGTCTCAGCCATTTGGTGTATCCGGGAGCAAATCACACGCGTTTTCATCACGTCTTGGGCGCCATGCACCTCATGACCCAAGCTGTCACGAGCATCCGCCGCAAAGGACATCCGATCAGCGATGAAGAAGAACGCGCCGTTTGTTTGGCGATCTTATTGCACGACATCGGCCATGGCCCGTTTAGTCATGCGCTCGAGTACGACATCGTTTGCGGCGTGAGCCACGAGCAAATCTCGGCTTATTTCATTGCAGAACTCAGCGTGGAGTATGGCCAAGACCTCGCTTTGGCACTCGAGATTTTTAAAAATGAATACCACCGCCCATTTTTGCATCAGTTGGTGTCTAGCCAGCTCGACATGGACCGCTTAGACTACCTCAACCGCGACAGCTTTTACTCGGGTGTTTCGGAAGGCGTAATAGGCAGCGAGCGCCTCATTGAAATGCTGAATGTCCATGAAGGGCATTTGGTACTCGAAGAAAAAGGAATCTACTCCGTAGAGAAATTTATTGTCGCGCGACGCCTCATGTACTGGCAAGTGTATTTGCACAAAACAGTTGTGGCAGCTGAGTTCATGCTCATTCATGCGCTGCGCCGGGCCAAAGAATTGGTCAAAGAAGGCATGCCATTGTTTGCAAGTCCTTCCTTGCATTTCTTTTTATCTCAGGACATCAAAAGTGAGCATTTTGAACAAGACCCTATGGTTTTGACGCATTTTGCACGCCTAGACGACTACGATATTTGGGGAGCCATCAAAGTGTGGCAATTTGCACCGGATTATATTTTGGCCACGCTATGTTCGGGTTTGGTCAATCGTCAATTGTTTAAAATAGAAATTTCCAAGACGCCATTTAGTGCAGAGCGCATTGCCGACGTACAACAGCGCATCCGAGAAGAACACCAACTGTCTGATCAAGACCTGCCGTATTTTATTTTTTCGGATCGCCTGACCAATAAAGCCTACAACGAACAGAAGCAAAACATCAATTTATTGCTCAAAAACGGAAGTATTTTAGAATTGTCCAAAGCATCGGACAACCTCAATATTTCGGCCTTGTCTACACCTGTAGAGAAATACTTTTTGTGTTATCCGCGTTAAAGCACCCGATTTGATTTGATGATCACGGTTTTGTTCAGCACCGCTGAAGTAGGCACCGTTACCAAATGGCCTTCGGCTGATCGGATGTACATAAAAAAGAAACTGAGGTCGATGAGCTCTCCTTCGATATCGAATTCTTTGTCGTAAATGCGCACAATTTCACCAATATTGAGCGGATGATTGAAGTACAAAATCAAACTTGCTGTGATATTAGATAGAATGGACCAATTGGCAAAAAACGCGATGCCAATAACGGTAATGGTGGAGGTAAAGAAGACGATGAGGTCTTTGGTTTGGATGTTCCAAATGGCCGCAAAAACCAGGATAAAGAAAATGGATAAGAACAAATTGATGATGCGGATTGACACGCGTCTGCGCTTGATGTCGCCTTCAAATTTGGCCAAAAAACGCGTCACTGCCTTGCCTGCAAAAAGGCGGATCAGCAAGGTGATGGCCAGTAAGATGAGCGTTCTGATGCTGTACTGATAGAATGTATCCATGGTTTTTGTTTTGTGCGTATTTATTGCTCACTTTTCTTGGCGCGCTCCCAGTAAAGATCTAATTTTTCTAAGGATTGGTCTTGGGCAAGTAAGCCGTCTTTTTCTAAAAGTTGCTCCATTTCTTGGAAGCGCTTGATGAATTTTTGGTTGGTTTTGGCCAAGGCGTTTTCAGGTGAAATTTTCAGAAAACGCGCGTAATTGACCAAGGAAAAGAGTACATCGCCAAATTCAGCTTCAATTTGATCGGTGTTGTGGTCTATTTCTACTTTGAGTTCGGTGAGTTCTTCTTGTACCTTGGCCCAAACGTCTGCTGCTTTTTCGAATTCAAAACCAATTCCTTTTACTTTTTCTTGAATGCGGGTGGCTTTAACCAAAGCGGGAAGCGCAGCGGGCACGCCCTCTAAAACTGATTTTTTACCTTCTTTGAGCTTGAGTTTTTCCCAGTTGGCTTTGACGGTTTCTTCGTCGGTAGCCTCTACATCTCCGTAAATATGGGGGTGGCGGTAAACCAATTTATCACAGATTTTGTGCAAGACGCTTTCTACATCAAACAACCCTTGTTCGCTGCCAATTTTGCTGTAAAAAACGAGGTGTAGAAATAAATCGCCGAGTTCGCCTTCTAAACTAGGGTAGTCTTTGTCGGTAATGGCATCGGCCATTTCATAGGTTTCTTCTATGGTGAGCTGACGCAGGGTTTCAAAAGTTTGTTTTTGATCCCAGGGGCACTGCTCGCGGAGTTCGTCCATGATCTTGAGCAAGCGCGAAAAGGCAAGTAAACGTGAGTCCATAGTGCAAAGTTAGCAGTTGAAACGAGCTTTTGATTAAATTTGACCATGCGTTCGATTTACTTTTTATTGTGCTTGTTGGGTTTGGGTGTCAAAATGACCGCTCAACCCGGGTTTGAATACCGCCAAAAGCTTGGTTTTTTACTCGCGCACCGCGGCCTCATGGGACACTTGCCCCAAGCGCCGGCTGTGGCCTCAGAGTTTTCTTATATCTACCGAACCCACCAAGTTAAAAAATGGCACGAGGCTTATCGCCAGCCCTTGGTTGGGGGCACGCTTTTTTTTGGCTCGGTGGGCAACAACCAAATTCTCGGGCGTTTTTTAGGGCTTTACGGTTTTGTTGAACTGCCAATTGTCAAGCAAAAACACTACCGCCTCGATTTTAAATTTGGGACGGGTCTAGGCTATACCAATAAGCCTTTCGACCCAGTGCTCAACCCCCAAAATGTAGCCATTGGCTCGCGGGTCAATGCCATGATGTGTTTTGCACTCAAGCAAAGTTGGCGTTGGAACAACACCGCGCTTACCTTTGGTATCGACATGACGCATTTTTCGAATGCGAGTTACCAAATGCCTAATCTCGGCGTCAACGTGCCTTTTCTTTCCTTGGGTGTGCAGCGCTTTTTTGAAGAACGTTCGACTGAAAAAAAACAAACAGAACTTGTGCATCCGGACCTCACTATTGGTCTAACGGCCATAGCGAGCGCCAAAGAAATGCGGCCTTTGGGTGTTGGGCGTTTTCCTGTTTATGCGGCAAATATTTTTGCGCGCAAATATTTTGGTCCGAAAGGTGGGCTAGAGGCGTCTTTAGATTTTATTTATAAGGTGGGTTTGCTGTCGCACCCTAGTTATCCGCAGGCAGCTGCACTAGATCCTTTTCAAATTGGGCTTTTCTTGGGTTATGTCCAGTCTTTTGACCGCCTGCATTTTATTTACGGCGCCGGTGTGTACCTGCGCGATGTTCTGCAACCAGATGATGCAGTTTATCTTCGCTTGGGCACCCGTTATGCGCTTACCAAGCAGCTAGAGGCCCTAATGACACTCAAAACGCATTATGCCAAAGCCGACTACATGGAATTTGGTTTGGCCTATCATTTTTAAACATGCGTTTTCTATATATCACCATATTTCTAAGTTTATGGGCTTGTCAGAAAGCGCCTGAGCGGAGTTGTTGGAAAGGCACTGGCCCGATTGAAATCACACAATTGCCGCTGGATTCGTTTAGCTTTTTGCACGTGCATCCGCACATGGAAGTTGTGCTTGTACAAGACTCCCTCAATTGCGTTGAGTGGCGGGCTGGCCAAAATTTAAAGTCTTTTTTGAGCGCAACAATTGAAAACGACACCCTGCAATTACATAACCACAACCGTTGTGGGTTTTTGAGGTATCGGAATGGAGATGTAAAAGTCGTTGTGCATTACAAAACCTTGAAAGAATTGCACCTAGACAACAGCGAAGCGGTCAGTACCTACAACAAATGGACTCAAGACGACGTGCTCATTTTTCTCAAAGAAGGAGTGGGCGAGGTTATTTTAGCGCTCAATGCCCAAAAAGCAACGGTGCGCAACAATTACGGTTGGCAAAACCTCCGGCTCAGCGGCACTGTTGGTGCGCTATTTGTAGACCTCGACGGCTCAGCAGCGCTGCAAGCACCAGCTTTACAGGTCCAAGATTCCATTTCTTTTCGCAGTGAGTCTCCGCTATCTAGTTGGCTACGTGCCGATCAAATCAAACTCAAAGCACAGCTTTACGGTGAAGGAAATCTTTACTATTCCGGAACACCACTCGTACTTTTAAAAGCTGAATATGGCAATGGCAAAGTGTATCCTAAATAAATACTGGACAACCAAGCGGAATTGCCTGAGGTGTTTTAACTTGCTTTTCTTTTTTCTTCCGCTTTCATTTCAAGCACAATTTTCACTCGCAGGCACCTACGACGGCTATGCTGCACTCTCCAAAAAAGGAATCTCTCATTTGCCATTTATGGTGTCGCACTCCAAAGTAGGTACTTACGAGATCAATTTGCTTGAAATCGAATTAGGCTATACGAAAAACCATTTTAGATTTCAATTTTCACCTGCAATTGGCGCTTACATGCAGCGTAATTATGCAGCAGAGACGCCGCTCAGAAGATTTGTGTATGAATCATATTTGCAATACGAGCAGTCAAAATGTACAATTGCATTCGGAACTTTTAGTTCGCCGTACACCCAAGAAACACCGCGTGGCGTAGATCAGCTCTCTGCAACGCGCAGTCTAGCCGCAGAATACGTTCCGTATTACGTTTCAGGTCTGCGCTGGACGCAGCAGTGGACACCCAAGTTGAAGTCTCAATTTTTCATCACGAATGGTTGGCAAAGACTTGCCTTTTCGAAGGTAAGGCCTAGCCTGGGCTTGTTGCTTCAATGGGAATGCAAGAAATGGAAATTGAACTGGAGTCATTTTTATGGTGACTTAGCGCCTGTTGGCAAACCCACACCCGAGCTTGGCTACAACCGTTGGCGCTTTTTCCAAGAATTCAATGTAGGTTATAGCACCAACAAATGGACCTTCCAATCTTGTGCGTATGCGGGTTTGCAAAAACAAAATGGAGAAAGTCAATTGAAATATTGGGGGCAAGCCAATTTGCAAGCTGCCTTTGCGCTCAATCCTGCGCTCAATTTAGTGGGCAGGGCAGAACTTTTTTATGATCCACAACAAGTTGTTTTTGCTGCTGACTCTGGCGCTTTTACTTCTTTCTCAGCGGGTTGGATGCAGCGCGTGGGGCCAGCTTTACAAGTGGGTCAGGAGTTTCGTTATTTTCTGAGCAAACAAACAAATATCCCTGTTTTGTACAGCTTTTTGCGCCTAAAATTTTAGTATTTTTGGGTCTAAACTCAATACATGAAAATCCTTTCGTTTAACGTCAACGGCATACGCGCGGTGGTTGGCAAAAACTTTATAGCCGATATGCTGGCCCAAGCGCCAGATGTCATCTGTTTGCAAGAAACCAAAGCGACCCCAGAACAAGTTGCCGTTGCTGTAGCCCCACTCTCTGACTACCAGGTCTACGCCAATTCGGCAGATAGAAAAGGTTATTCAGGCACGGCTATTCTCTCCAAAGTAGCACCGTTGTCTGTTACCTACGACATCGGCATACCAGACCACGACGCAGAAGGACGCGTCATTTGTGCTGAATTCACCAATTTTTACCTCGTTACGGTTTATGTGCCCAATTCGGGCAGTGAACTCCTGCGTTTAGACTACCGCCAAACTTGGGATGCCGCGTTTTTGAACTACCTTAAAAATCTAGAGGCAAGTAAACCTGTTGTGGTCTGTGGCGATTTCAATGTAGCGCATCAAGCCATCGATTTGGCCCGCCCTAAAGAAAATTACAATAAAGCAGCAGGCTATATGCAAGCCGAAATCGACGGCATGAACGCCTTTGTGGGCGCAGGTCTGTTGGATAGCTTTAGAGCGCTCCATCCCGAGCAAGTGAAATATTCTTGGTGGAGCTACAGAGCAGGTGCCCGCGAGAAAAACGTTGGCTGGCGCATCGATTACTTTTTGATCAGCGAAGCGTTCATTCCAAAACTCCAAGAGGCGTTTATCCTCAACGATGTTTTCGGTTCAGACCACTGCCCTGTAGGGCTTGTCATCGCTTAATTCAGCACATGCAACACCTCAAAGACACTTTTAAGCACAAAGGCCGCCGCCGTCAGCTCATCGAAGAATTGACCCAAATGGGCATTCAAGACCAGCGCATTTTAACAGCTTTTGACGCCATCCCGCGCCATTTTTTTCTTGACCTCGCTTTTGATGAGCAAGCCTACACCAACATGGCTTTTCAAATTGGCTCGGGCCAAACCATTTCGCATCCCTACACCGTTGCATTTCAGACCGAACTGCTGCAAGTAGAAAAAGGCATGAAAGTGCTTGAAATTGGCACTGGTTCAGGTTTTCAGACCTGTATTCTATGTCAAATGGGAGCTCGGGTGTATTCTATTGAGCGCCACCAGCCTTTACATGCGAAAGCCAAACAAATGCTCGACTTCTTCAAGCTCAACGCCAATTTATCTTTTGGCGATGGTTACAAAGGCAACCGCGTATACGCCCCCTACGACCGCATTCTCGTGACTTGCGGTGCACCCGAAATACCTGCGGTCTTGCTCGAACAACTCAAAGTTGACGGCTTAATGATTATTCCAGTCGGTGAAGGTGCCGAGCAAAAAATGCTCTGCATCCACAAAACAAGCGAAACGACCTACAGCTCCGAAGAATTTGGTACTTTTAAATTCGTTCCAATGTTAGAACGCACTGTTAAATAACCCTATGCAAGTTTTACTCATAGACGACGAACGCGCCATCCGCAGAGCCCTCAGGGAAATCCTAGAATTCGAAGGCTGCGCGGTAGACGAAGCTGAAAACGGCGCCCAAGCACTTGAGAAATTAAAAGCAAAGACCTACGACTTGCTTTTTTCAGATATCAAAATGCCGCAAATGGATGGCCTCGAATTGCTCGACCAAATTTTGGCGCTTGGTATTGAAACGCCTGTCATCATGATTTCTGGCCACGGCACTGTAGAAACCGCCGTTGGTGCCATCAAAAAAGGCGCTTTTGACTTCATCGAAAAACCCCTCGACCTCAACCGTATTTTGGTATTGCTGCGCCAAGTCAAAGACCGCAATTTATTGGTGCAAGAAACCACCCAACTCAAGCAGGTTGTTAAAAAGATCAAAGGCTCGGCAATTATCGGCGCTAGCCCCGAAATAGAAGCGATCAAATCCATGATTGAGAAAGTGGCGCCTTCAGATGCACGCGTACTCATTACCGGAGGCAACGGAACAGGCAAAGAACTCGTGGCGCGCTCGCTGCACGAGCTTTCCAAGCGCAGCAAAATGCCGTTTATTGAGGTAAATTGCGCAGCCATTCCATCCGAACTCATTGAAAGCGAGTTGTTTGGTCATGAGAAAGGCGCTTTTACTTCAGCCGTCAAAGACCGCAAAGGCAAGTTTGAATTGGCCTCAGGTGGCACACTCTTTTTAGATGAAATTGGCGATATGTCGCTCACAGCCCAAGCTAAAGTGCTGCGCGCTTTGCAAGAAAACGTCATTCAACGCGTGGGCGGTGAAAAAGACCTCAAGGTAGATTGCAGGGTGCTGGCCGCCACCAACAAAGACCTCCGCGAAGAAATCAAAGCGGGTCGTTTTCGCGAAGATTTATTCCACCGCTTGGCAGTTATTCTGATCCATGTTCCGTCGCTCAATGAGCGCAGGGCAGATATTCCTCAACTCGTGGAGCACTTCATTGCGCAGGTTTGCAACGAACACGGCATTGCCAAAAAAACGATTGAACCCGCTGCTATTACAGCCCTTTCATCCCTAGACTGGACGGGAAACATCCGAGAATTGCGCAATATCATTGAGCGCCTGATCATCTTGTCTGACCACTGTATTGCCGCAACAGACGTACGCCGCTATGCAAACCCAAGCCATTAATTCGTAAATTCAACCCAAATTTTTCAGCATGAAACTGTCTTTCAAAACTTTTTTACCGCACCTCGTTGCCTTGGTTCTTTTTGTGGTGCTGCCAACTATCTATTTTTCACCGCTTTTTGATGGCTATGCGCTCAAGCAAAATGACATCCGCCAATTTCAAGGAATGTCTAAGGAAATCTTTGACTACAAGCTCACGCACAACAACGCACAACCCTATTGGACCAACGCCATGTTTTCTGGTATGCCAGCCTATCAAATTTCCGTGGAGCAAAATGCCAATTGGCTCACTAAAGTGGATCAACTCATTAAGTTTGGCTTGCCGCGTCCGGTGGGAATCCTTTTTATCTCCATGCTCGGTTTTTATATCCTCGGCCTTTGTTTGCGCATCAATCCATGGTTGGCTATGATAGGAGCCATTGGCTACGGTTTCTCTACCATCAATATCCTTTATTTGGGTGCAGGGCATATGTCGAAAGTCAATTCAATTGCTTACATGGCGCCTGCGCTAGGTGGTTTACTCCTTGCTTTTAGAGGCCGATGGCTATTGGGTTCAGCAGTTTTTGCCCTCTTTTTGGGCCTGAACATTACGGCCAATCACCTCCAAATGACCTATTACTTGGCCTTCATTTTAGGTGCTGTTGCAGTTGCCGAGGTGCTGCGCTTGCTCCTTGCCAAAGAATGGAAGCCACTTGGTTTATCAATTGCAGGTTTGGCGCTAGCCAGCGTTTTGGCCTTATTGGCGAATGCGGGCTTGCTTTCAAGCACTCAAGAATACAGCAAATACACCACCCGTGGCACCTCAGAACTCACCATCAAGCCTAAAGATGGCGGCTCTCAGGCCAAAGAAGGGCTCAACAAAGACTACATCTTAGAATACAACTACGGCAAGCGCGAACTCCTTTCTCTTTATGCACCAAATGCCAAAGGTGGTAAAGGAGATCTTATCGCCAATGACCCAGACGCTTTGGCCGATACCGACCCAACTTATGCCGAACAAGTAGGGCAAATGAATCATTATTGGGGCGGCCAGCGCATGAGCGGCGGCGCTTTTTATTTTGGGGTTGTGATGCTCGTTTTTTTCATACTCGGCTTGCTATTCGTCAAGGACGCATTGCGCTGGCCTTTCTTGATTCTAAGTGTTTTGGTGCTTTATTTGGCCTCCAACCAAATGAATGCGCTCAATGAGTTCTTTATCGACCAATTCCCGATGTACAACAAATTCCGCGATTCCAAAATGCTGTTGGTATTGTGGCAAATTATGGTGCCAACAATGGGCCTACTTTTCCTAGACAAGCTCTTGCGCAACGAAGGTTTACTTGGCCAAAAGAAATACTGGTATGGCGCCATGGGTGGTCTGCTCTTGTTTGCCATTCTTTTTGTGGCTAGCCCTAGCTTGTCTGGAAGCTTCATGACCACAGAAGAACTCAAGCAATTTGCCGATGCCGGCAAACAAGCCAAAGACGCCAGCCAGACTGCTTTTTACCAGGGTATGCGCCAAGCGGTCATAGACGCGCGCATAACTATCTACAAAGCCGATATGCAGCGCTCGTTGTTCTTGGTCATCTTGGCCTTGGGTGTGGTGGTGCTCTTCTTGCGCACCAAACTCAACCGCATGGCTATTCTCGCCATCACCGGCGTATTGGTTTTGGCAGACCAAATGAGCGTGGCCAAGCGCTACCTCAACAACGACGACAGCACGGGTACTTACCAGTCTTATCAAACCCTTGACGAAGCCAGTATTCCCTACGCCGTTTCACCTGCCGACATGAGCATCTTACAGCAGCAAAAACCCAATGCTGCGCTCGCACAAAAGTTACTTACTGCTTACGCAGATTTTGATTATTACAAAAACCTCACTGATCAAAATACGCTCGATGCGTATGCGGCATTTGGTGCGCTCAATTTATCGAGCAATTACCGTGTGCTCAATGTCAATGGCACCATGGCCGAGACCAACACCAGTTTCTTCCATAAAAGTTTAGGTGGGTACCACGGCGCCAAACTCAAGCGCTACCAAGAATTCGTAGACTTCCATTTCCCGGCGGCAGTTCAAGCCTTCAGTGAGGCAGTGAATACGGCCAAAAACGAAAAATTCCGAACACTTGCCTTGCCTGCAGGCATGAGTCAAGAACAGGCCCAGCAAATCTTTGATACCATCAGTGTCAAAGAAATTGCATTGGGTGCAGCCGCAGAATACCTGAACATGCTCAATACCAAATATATTATTCTCAAACCAGAACAGCCTGCCATCTTGAACACCAATGCCAACGGCCCTGCATGGTTTGTCTCGGACGTCAACATCGTGAAAGATGCCAATCAAGAAATTTTAGCTTCGGGTTCAAAAGCGCTTTTGGATAGCAAGAAACAAGCAGTTGTGCATCAAGAATTCAAGGCGCAGCTCAATGGGCTCGGACAAGATTCCACTTCTTCAATTAAGTTATTGCATTACGACCCATCCGAATTGCGTTATGCTTCCAATTCCAAAGCCAAGCAATTGGCGGTGTTCAGTGAAATCTACTACCCAGCGGGCTGGAATTGCTACATAGATGGCAAGAAACCGGTAGCAAACCTACGCGTCAATTATTTGTTGCGCGGTGTGGTGGTGCCGGCAGGAAAGCACGAAATTGTTTGGAAGTTTGAACCAATCAGTGTACAGACCGGCAATACGATGGCAACCCTAGGTTCTAGTTTGCTCTTGCTCGGATTTTTGATTTCGCTGTGGTTTACTTATAAGCACGCAGTTCGTCCAGCGCCAGCACCCCAAAAGTAGTGTTGTGCCAAGCGCGCTTGAGCTGCTTATGGTCAAAAAGTAAATAACTCGGAAACACCCCCTCTGCAGCAAGCATCCATAAGGGTGCTTGGTCATCGGATGCAATGTCAATGCGTGGGTCCAGACGCTTTCTAAAATAGCGCCGGGCTTCTGGGTCATCAGAAACTAAATAATACTTGATCTTAAGGTGCTTGTTTTGGCCAGCAAGCCGGTTCATGACCGCTGTAGTTTGTGAGCAATAAGGGCAACCCGGCAAGACCACAACCGCGAGCGTTGTTTTTGAAGGCCGCTTGTTGGGTAGGTTTTTCGGAACGTAAGCCTGGTTGTAGAGGTCTGGCTGATAAATCGGGTAAAAGAAAAAATACAAACCAAATGGCATACTGCATACAAGCGTCAGTGCAATGAGTTTGAACCATAAACTTAACTTGATCTTGATCCAAATTCTGAATAAAAGCAAACCAAGTATCAAGCAAATGACAAACGGGATATACTTGGCGAGGGTCCAGCTGAAACCTATATTGAGCAAGAAGTCTTC
>CAMDFN010000020.1 GCA_945897565.1 Chryseobacterium gleum | reverse complement strand
CCTTTTGCATCGGCAGTACTATACATAAAGCGAGCGCTCACTGAAACCAATACGGGCAAATCGAGAATTCCAAAACGACCACCAACGCCAATCATGTAACCCATAAAATTTTGGTATTGATTGCTAACATCATTTGTAGAATTATTGCTAAAGGAATAGGTTGCGCTTTTTACGTTATTCATGACTACACCTAATTCACCAAAAGAACCCTTTGAACCACCCAAGCGAAGGTATACCGGGATTTGAACAGTTGTCAGGTTAACCTCTGAAGTGTAGGAGCCCACAAGCGGAAGTTCACCTTGGTAGCCAGCCTTGAAATTCCCAAGAAGGTACTCAACTCCTACACCAATTTTACCAATATTTAGGGTGCCAGCTAAGCCATAGTTGGAGCTAAAAGCTACGTCGTAATCTTGAGTTACCCCAAGGTCAGAAATATTTTTATTGAACATAGCCGTTGCGCTGTAGGCATATTTTGCCGCTACATCGAAAGTGAGGGTTTGCGCTTTTACTGCGCTCATACAGGTCAATAGAGACAAAGAAAAGAATAGTTTTTTCATGGTTTATGAGGTTTGTGTTTGAATAGTCAAACAAAATAAGACAAAAAAATGAAATGCGTAACTTTAGTGCATGAAGTTCATCTACCTTGCCCTTTTCAATGCCTTCTTTTTAAGTGTCATCGGACGCGCCCAATTCATCGAAAGCGAAGAAGGTCAATACGACGGCACCAACATCAGCCAGGCCGACCTCGACATCCTTTTTGTGAATGACCCCAGCCTTTCTTGGCTCAATTTTGATTACAAAGACACCTTTCTTTTACTTCCCGACTTCAAAAAATTAGAGATCCTCGCTATCCAGAGTGAGGTACTTCAAACGATGGTCTTTCCAGACACCCTTTTAGAACTTGGCCTCATCGATTTCAATTTACCAAGTTTAACAAACTTCATCGAACCTGTTGCGCCAAACTTATTTCAACTCAGCCTCTACGCCTCCCTCGATAGCCTTCCAAAATTTATCTGCACTGCACCCGAACTCACGTTAGTAGATATCAAAAACTTCAAAGTAATCACCTGGCCCGAATGCATGGAAGAACGTTTTGTCAACGGCCCATTTGAAATATCGACATGCGAAATACTTGACGGCAAAGACGGCCCAATAGTTTCAAAAATCGCAAGCCCCGACACCACAGACGAATGGCTCGAAGGTTCCGACGACATGTCAGAAGAGGAAATCGAAGACCTTCAAAAGGGAATGCAACGAACCGGACGCATGATGACGGTTATTCGCCGTGCTACTGGTTTGGCCTTGGCCGGCATTGTGTTTTTGATTTGGAAATCGTGAGAATTAAAAGATGAAATCAAATCTATCATTTCAGGAAAGAGCAAGGTTAGAAATATTCAAGGCTACTACGTAGTATTACTGAATTGTATTTGTCTGATAACAAGTAAGTTTGTTGCTCTGAATATTTTTTTTGATTAATTTTATCCTATGGATACTAAGGCCAATCATTATTCTAGTTCAAAGCAAACCCTTCCGCAACAAGCAGAAGGTAAAACGCTTTTAACAAAAGAATTAATGAAAGGCAAAAAAGTTCCGGCCCGCAAACTGAACAAGCTTCACCCTAATGGCCAGCGATCTGTTTTGTTGGTGAGGTGATCATCACAAACAAAGCCTATCCATTAAAATTTATTCAGAGAAAGCAAAAATGGTTTAAATCACCATATATTTCTCGTTACATTTTCACTTTTATATCTTCCAGAAAAAGACTGCATTTTGTAATAGAAATTGATGAATTTGAATACAATTTCTTCGCAATAAAATTCTATCCAAAACAATTAAAAAGAAGTGCCGACAAGTATAATCTAATCACAAACAATGGTGATATTATTAGAATTCTACTTTCTTGTGCATCTTCCATACCTATCATTCTAGAGAAAAACAAATTAGCATCTTTTGGATTTATAGGGTCTAGAAGCAAATCGAAAAAGAATCGATTGTTTGTAGAATCTTTTCATCAGAATAAAAGGTACCGGGTATATTCAGCGTTAATCCAAGAGGTCATTGGCGACAAAATATTTGATCATTTCGAATTCAATAATTTAAGTGGTTATCTACTCTTAAATAAAGCAAACTCCAATCCCCAAAAATTAAAAAACGCAATTCAAACTATGATTCAGCACGAATTCGAGTTCATGGACAACCTATAAATAAAAAACCCCACACAAGGCGGGGTTGAATAAACTTCGAATTCTAGTTTTACTGCTTCACAAAAGAAAATGGCAGATCGAATCCACAAGTGTTGACTTACGCGAAAATTGCCTTTGCACTGGGTGTTGACCTCCGAGAAATCTTCTTGTTTGAGCCACCATTTAATTACAGGGCATTTGGTGAGCAACCCGCGATGTATAGTCCGCGCAAACACAACAAATGACTATTTCAAGTCTTTGATAAAATTCTTTAATTTTATCAAAAATCATTCAACATGAAAAAAACACTTACTATTCTATTTTTGAGTCTTGGCTTTGGTGTTGCGGCACAAGGTCTGGTCAATGGAGACTTCGAACAAGCGGCTTCGGCTGTGCTTCCAAACGTTGCAACCACTTCTCCGGGTTGGGACCTCGGTTTGTATACCATGCAAACTACCCAAACTTTTGCCGGAACACAATCTGCAAAGCTGAGCACAATTTACGACCCAATTACAAATACATTAATTAGTTGGGGTTCTGACACCCTGCCAGGCCTACTTACACAAGCTGTTAGTGGTTCTTGGACAAATATTGGCGCTATGAATTTAACTTTTGCCTACAAACAACAAATTCAAAGTGGCGATACCGCATTGGTATATGCACAATTTGCCGATACACTAACTGCTGACCCTAACGACGACGTTGTGCTTTATCAAGCATTTAATATTTATAACGGTAGTAGCACTACGTGGAGTAACGAAAGTTTAAGTTTTCAGCAAATTCCGGGAGCAAGTGGAACAGCAAATCAAATGTTGATCATTGCTACCTCATCGATGAGTTCTGTATTTGGTACTGGTAATGGCATGCCAGGTAGTACAATCTACCTTGATAACTTTGCTATTTCTGGAATGAATAACATCGCAGAAAATCCAGATGTATTCACGAATGTATACCCGAATCCTACATTAGGCATTATAAATATCCAAGTGAGTGAAGGTTATGAATCAATAGAAGTGTTCAATGTAAATGGTAAATTGGAGCTAAGAAGCTCTGAAAATGCTATCGATTTGAATGCGCTTCCTTCTGGTATGTATTTCTACGTAATCCATGCCGCCGGACAGAAAATAAACGGAAAGATCAATAAGATCTAAGCGCAATTAACATAACACTTATAAAACGCTGAGCAGTGCTCAACCCTTCAGCGTCCCCTGAATCGTCTTCTCAATCAATCTAGCTTCTTGTTTGCGGATGTCGAGGAACTTGGCGTATTGCGGGAAGTTTGTGAGGATGTCTTTGACCTCAGCAATAATTTGTTTTGGATTGGAAATATTGAAATGGCTTGCCAGTTTGAGTAAATCTGTGGAAGTTGGGTTGTGGTAGGCGCCGGCAAAAGAGAGCTGGTGGCAGTTGTTAGGTGCCGGAGAAAATGTGAGGTCGTAAGCTGGGGAGAAGCGCCATTCGCCACTTGAGTTCATTAGGAATCCGAAGTTTTTGGTGTGGTCATCGGCGTTGTGTGCATAGAGGTTGAACACTGCTAAACGAAATATTTTTTCAGCGCTATCTAGCTGTTTTTCCAAGCGGTTGGCTAAATCCATGAGGTGGCCGTAGTCTAAAGTGCTCAAGCGGAAATTGTCGTGTAACAAACCGCTCACTGAATGGAAATGCTTGCGCCAACCCGGGCCTTGGTCAAAACGCAGCGTGCCGAAATAGCATTGGTCAGTTTGGCCGTAAAACAAACGAGAACTACTCATTTCAATGCCGCAATCCAGCGCCATTTGATAATAGACAAACTCGATTTTAGCGGCATCAAGTAAATCTTGCGTAGATCTAAATTTAACAATCCAAGGCGTGCTGAGCGGCGTAGGTTCGGCAAGTAATTCTGCGCCCAATTCGGTATAATGCACATGTACTTTCGGACGAGCACCCACCGAATTACCCCCAAGCAAGTACAATTCATCTAGCGCACTGGCCTGCCCCTCATTTAGTAAAATATGCACTTGCTGCGCGTATAAATCAAGGTCGGCTTTAAAAGGGAAAGGATGCTGATCGGTAATGGGTTCGTAGATGAGCGCGCCATTGCCTTTTTGACCCACCAAAGACAGCCGCTCAAGAGCGCTTACTGTGGAAGGCGCTCGGCCATCATTGACAAAAGTACGGTCGGCAAGTAGTTTACCCCAACCATCGGGTAAGCTATCATTAAAGACACCAAATAAGCCTTCAAAAACGTGTGTAGGTCCTTCTTGGATTTGGTCAGTGAGCAGAAGTTTGAGTGGAGAGATTTCTAGACCACTAGAAAGGAAAGAAGCGGCATACTTAAAAAAGTAGCGTTCGCGCTCATACACAAGCATGCCAACCTCCAGTACTTGATGTCCGAAATCCAAACTTACCTTCAACTGCATCTCTATACCTCCTTTTGAAAAAGTTTGTTGAAATCGGGTTGTAGGCGGAATTCGAAAACTGTAGAGAGCAGTTCTAGACGTCCGACGATAAAAGCGATGCGCAGCAGGGCATCGAAAGCGATAAGGCCTGATGCTTCAAAGCGTTTGTAGCTTCCTAATGATACCTGCGAACGCTTAGCGAGGTCAGCTTGGCTGTAGCCCGCTTGCTTGCGCAGGACTTTGACCTGGGCAGCAACTTTTAATTGAACATCTTTAGGAGTAAGGCCAACGGAGTACATAGCTCATATTTTAGCTAAATATACAATATTCTGATGATTATAGCTAATATATTGACTTAAATAGGCGTAAAAAAAGCGCCTATCAAATAAGCGCTTAGTGTTTTGAATGTGATCCCGTTTGGATTTGATATCCTTCCTTGATACGTGCAGTGGACAAAATACCTTTATTCGCTGCGCTCATACGGTCATTTATCATTTTCACGCCTTTTGCGAAAACTTTCGCAACGGCTTGAAATGAAAATGCCCTCCGCAAAGCAGAAGGCATTTTGTCAGAGTGATCCCGTTTGGATTCGAACCAAAGACCTACTGCTTAGAAGGCAGTTGCTCTATCCAACTGAGCTACGGGACCGTTTTGTTGTAAAAAGAAAAATTACAACGTCTGTAATCAAAAAAGGGGGATGATTGCTCATCCCCCTTTTGTCGGGGCGGCAGGATTCGAACCTGCGACCTCCTGGTCCCAAACCAGGCGCGATGACCGGACTACGCTACGCCCCGAACTGAAGTTCGATACGGTCTTTTGTGGCGGTGGGAGCGAGATTCGAACTCGCGGTACAGTTACCCGTACGACAGTTTAGCAAACTGTTGGTTTCAGCCACTCACCCATCCCACCATGTGTTCAATGAACGGATGGCAAAAGTACAAAAACATTCCGTTTTTCAAAGCTTTTCTTTGATTTTTTTTAACCGTTGTAGGTAAATTCTCCGTGTTGACTCGTAATAGTGACTTTTTTCTCAGCTGCCGCCTCTACACGGCCAACAACCTGTGCGGCGATGCCAAATCCTTGAGAAATACGGATGATTTCAGGTGCAAGCTCCTCACTTACATAAACTTCCATGCGGTGCCCCATATTGAAAACCTTATACATTTCTTGCCATGGCGTCTTGGATTCTGCCTGGATCATTTCAAATAATGGAGGGGTCGTAAATAAGTTGTCTTTGATGACGTGCAGGTTGTCTATGAAGTGTAAAACCTTGGTTTGCGCGCCTCCAGAGCAATGAACCATTCCGTGGATATCGGCATGATGCGTATCTAAGATCGCTTTGATGACAGGTGCGTAAGTGCGCGTGGCAGACAAGACCAATTGGCCAGCGTTAAGCGGACTGCCCTCAACAGGGTCTGTAAGGTGCTTGGAACCACTGTATACTAAATCTTTGGGCAAAGAGTTGTCATACGTTTCGGGGAAGTCGTGGGCTAAAGAGTGAGCAAAGACGTCGTGACGCGCGCTTGTGAGGCCATTGCTGCCCATTCCGCCATTGTATTGTGTTTCATAGGTGGCTTGTCCGAACGAAGCCAAACCTACAATAACATCGCCAGGGCGAATGCCGTCGTTGGAGATGACTTTATTGCGCGGCATGCGGCAAACGACAGTGGAGTCTACGATAATGGTGCGCACGAGGTCACCTACATCGGCAGTTTCTCCGCCAGTTGAATGAATATCGATGCCGTAGTTGCGCAATTCTTCTAAGAGTTCTTCTGTACCATTGATAATTGCAGCCAATACTTCGCCTGGAATCAGTAGTTTGTTGCGGCCAATAGTGCTCGATACCAAGATGGGGCCTGTAGCTCCTACGCAAAGTAAATCGTCGATATTCATGATGAGCGCATCTTGGGCAATGCCACGCCAAACTGAAATATCTCCAGTTTGCTTCCAGTAAGCATAAGCCAAAGATGATTTGGTGCCTGCGCCGTCTGCGTGCATTACTATACAATAGTTTGGGTCGCCGGTAAGGTAGTCAGGCACTATTTTACAAAATGCCTGCGGAAATAAGCCTTTGTCAAGTTTAGCGATGGCTTTATGCACATCTTCCTTTCCGGCAGAAACGCCGCGCTGTTGGTAACGGTTATCAGACATAAATGTATTATTTAATGCTGCGACGCTTTTTAATGGCTTCGTAGGCATCTTGAATTTGTTGGAATTTCTCTTTTGCGCCTTTCAAGTATTCTTCGCCCATGTGCGCTACTTTGTCCGGGTGGTGGGCCACCGCCATTTTGCGGTAGGCTTTTTTGACTTCTTCGTCGCTTGCTTTTTCGTCGATACCTAAAATTTTGTAGTCGGAATCTACGTTGCGATAAAACATATTGCGCAAGCTTTCAAACTCCACTGCTGGTATACCAAGCATGGTCGCAATGCGAGATATCACATTGATTTCGGCGGTTCCGACGTCTCCATCTGCTTTGGCGATGCCGAACAAATAGTGCACGAGCTGAACGCGCACCTCTTGTGTCATGCGGGTGCGGATGTCTTGGCAGATGTCTTGGAGTGGAATGCTCGGCGCATCTAAAAACTGCTTGAGCGTTTGCAAGTGCGTGGCATTGAACTGCTTGCCAAATTGTGCTGAAAAGAAGTTTTTGACGAAGTCTAGTTCAGTGCGCAATACCTTGCCGTCTGCCTTCATGACCGCGGCGGAAAGCGCCATGAGCATGGTGGGCAAGTCGTACATGGAGCTTTGCCTGCGGTAAAAATCAAAGGGGTCTTGGCCGTTGCCTGCGCCAGCACCTGTGCCGTTTTGGCCGCTTTTGGCCGCTTGTTGGTATTGGTCTATAAGTGATCCGATGGCAAAGGCAAGGATTGCCAAACCAATTTTACGGGTTAAAATGAGGGCGCCAATGCCCAAGATCCATTTGTACAAAATCTAGAATTTAAGCGAAGTCAAAGCTAGTCATTTATGCAATATGTTCGATATTGCGCTGAATGAAAGCATCCAAAGCAGCGCCTTTGAGTAGGCCTTGCGCCAACATGGCGAGGTCAACCAATTGCTTCGTGCTTTGCTCTTGCGCAGGCGCTTCTTGAGCCAACAGTTTGCCAATTGTAGGGTGGTTGGCATTGACTGTGAGGTTGAACATTTCGGGGAAAGCACCATAAAAACCACCGCCGCCGCCTAGTTTTTGTTGCTCCATCATGCGACGGATAAACTCTGGTTGGGTGATGATGATCGGGGCTTCTTGCTCGCTCATGCTTTCAAACTGCACTGTAAATTTTTCTTTATTGACCTGTGCTTCAAAAAGTGGCTTGAGTTTTTCTTCCTCATCTTTGCTCAATTTAGATGGCAATTCGTCTGTTTTTGCGATGAGTTTGTCTAGGCTATCGGCATCTACGCGGGCAAAACTGATGTTTTCGTGGCTTTGCTCCAATTTAGAGATCCAATGGGGCGCTAGTGGGCCGTCGAGTAATAAAACAGAATAACCGCGTTCTTTAGCCTTCTTGACAAATGCGTATTGTTCTTCGGCATCGTTGGTGTACAAGAAAACCGTTTTGTTGTTTTTGTCGGTTTGCAAGACTTTGACTTTATCTAGGTATTCTTGCTGGGTAAAGCACTCGTTGTCGGTGGTTTTGAACAAGCTGAAATCTTTGGCTTTTTCGGCAAATTTCTCCTCTGACAACATGCCATATTGTACAAAAACCTGAAGATCTGGCCATTTAGCTTCAAAATCAGCACGGTCTTTTTTGAACATCTCGGCCAATTTATCGGCAACTTTTTTGGTGATGTGTGCAGAGATTTTCTTGACATTGCCATCGCTTTGCAAATACGAACGAGATACATTGAGTGGAATGTCTGGAGAGTCAAGGACGCCGTGTAACAATGTCAAAAATTCAGGGACAATTTCTGCTACGCTATCGGTGATGAAAACTTGATTGCTGTAGAGATTGATTTTGTTGCGCTGCACCTCGACGTTTTCCTTGATTTTTGGAAAATATAGAATGCCGGTGAGGTTGAACGGATAATCTACATTTAAGTGGATATGAAAGAGCGGCGCCTCAAATGTCATTGGGTAGAGCTCGCGGTAAAATTGATCGTAGTCTTCTTGTTTGAGGTCTACAGGCGCTTTTGTCCAGGCTGGGCTTGGGTTATTGACTTGGTTGGGCACATCGATAGACACGCGCTTGAGCTCACCTTTGTCGTCTTTTTCGCCTTCTGGCGAATCAATGTATTCTGCTTTGGTGCCAAAAATTACCGGGATGGGTAAAAATTTGCAGTATTTATCTAAGATGCCTTGAACGCGTTGTTTTTCTAAAAACTCGGCAGACTCTTCTGTGATGTACAAAATGATGTCGGTACCGCGGCTGGCTTTTTCGATGTCAATTAGGGTGTATTCTGGTGAGCCGTTGCTCTCCCACTGCACTGCTTGCGCGCCTTCGTAACGCGCTAGGGTGCGTATCTGTACTTTCTCTGCCACCATAAATGCAGAATAAAAACCTAAGCCAAAATGACCAATGATCTGCTCTGCACCTTCTTTGCCTTTGTATTTTTCTACAAATTCTTCAGCGCCAGAAAAGGCAATTTGATTGATGTATTTGTCTATTTCTTCAGCGCTCATACCGATGCCGTTGTCGCGGATGGTGAGCGTTTTGGCTTCTTTATCGAGCAGTACCTCAACTTTTAAATCGCCGAGCTCCCCTTTGAATTCGCCATTTTTAGCCAACACATGGAGTTTTTGAGAGGCATCAACTGCATTGGATACCAACTCGCGCAAGAAAATTTCGTGATCTGAGTAAAGGAATTTTTTAATGATCGGAAAGATGTTTTCCGTTTGAACATGAATTTGACCTGTTTTCATTGTGTTTTTGTTTTTATGCATTTGGGTACTCAATAAAAATGCCACAGCGCAAATGCTGCCATTTTGACAAGCAAGTGCGTTTTTTTTGTCAATTTTGCAGTATGAAATATGCGATCATTACAGGTGCAAGTTCGGGCTTTGGTGCAGCCGCGGCAAAAGAGTTGCAAAATATGGGCTACGGATTGGTCCTGCTGGCCCGCAGGGTGGAACGCCTTGAGTTACTCAAAAATGAACTGACACAAACGCCCGTTTACATTGCCCAGCTCGATGTTTGTCAAGAAGCGCAAGTCAACCAAGTCATTGCCGACTTACCCAAGCATATCGCTGAAAACATTTTTATATTGATAAATAACGCCGGTTTAGCCGTGGGCAGAGGCCCTTTAGACACAGGGCTTTCAGACGACTGGAACCGCATGCTCGACACCAACATTAAAGGCTTGCTTTACATGAGCCACGCCGTTATTCCACTGCTCAAAAAACATCCGTTCAGCCACCTCATCAATATTTCTTCCATTGCGGGCAAAGAAGTATATGCAGGCGGCAATGTGTATTGTGCCAGCAAACACGCCGTAGACGCACTTTCCAAAGCATTGCGCATCGATCTACTACAACATCAAATCAAGGTAAGTAATATTGCTCCAGGCGCGGCCGAAACCGAATTTTCATTGGTGCGCTTCAAAGGAGACCACCAAACGGCTCAAAGCATCTATGAAGGCTATGAGGCGCTGCAAGCCACGGACATCGCTCAAACCATCGCATTTGTTGTCAGCCGACCTGAGCACGTCAGTATTGCCGACATCACAATTATGCCAAGCGCCCAGGCCAACGGCAGTCATTTTCATAAGAAATAAACAACAAGCAAGACCCACCATGCATACATTTCAACATTATTCCTTTTCTGGCAAACGCGCACTTGTTCGCGTAGACTTCAACGTGCCGATGGAGAAAACTACTGGCCTTATTGCCGACGACAAACGCATCCGTGCTGCTTTACCCACTATACAACATATCCTCAAAAATGGCGGAAGTGTTGTGTTGCTCTCTCACTTTGGCAGACCCAAAAACGGCCCAGAAGCCATTTTTTCGCTAGCTCAGATTTCTGCTCAAGTCAGTGAACTGATCGGGACAGCGGTACTTTTTGCCAACGACTGCATTAGTCAGGAAGCTATAGAGTCAAGTAAAAACCTCCAGCCAGGCCAGGTCTTGCTACTAGAAAACGTGCGTTTTTATCAAGAGGAAACCGCGGGTGATCTCTCTTTTGCTCAAAAATTAGCCCAACACGGCGATTGTTATGTCAACGACGCATTTGGTGCCGCACACCGCGCGCACGCCAGCACAACACAACTGGCAAGTTTTTTCCCTCATGATAAAATGGCCGGACTACTCATGAATGCCGAAATCGAAAATGCGCGAAAAGTATTGCATCATGCCGCAAGGCCATTTACGGCCATTGTAGGCGGCGCCAAAGTATCAGACAAAATTCTTATCGTAGAAAATCTCCTGAACTTGGCCAATCACATCATCATTGGAGGCGGCATGGCCTACACTTTCTATAAAGCAATGGGCGGCCAAATAGGAAACTCTTTGTGTGAAGCCGACCGCTTAGAAACTTGCCTAGACATCATCAATAAAGCCAAAGCGAAAGGAGTTCAAATTCACTTGCCAATAGATGCCGTTGCAGCAGATCGCTTTGCTGCAGACGCTCAGACGCAAGTTTCACCTTCTAATGCCATTGCTGACGGCTGGATGGGGCTTGATATCGGCCCTGAAGCGGTCAAAGCTTTTACAGCGGTCTTGCTAGAAAGCAAAACCATCTTGTGGAATGGCCCGATGGGCGTATTTGAGATGCCCGCTTTTGAAAACGGAACCAAAAGCATTGCACATGCTGTCGCTAAAGCCACAAAAAATGGTGCGTTCAGCCTCATTGGTGGTGGAGATAGCGCAGCGGCTGTACAGCAGTTTGAACTCAGCGAACAAGTGAGTTATGTGAGCACTGGAGGAGGAGCACTCTTGGAATATTTTGAAGGGAAAACCTTACCTGGCGTTCAGGCCTTAGAGGCTTAGAATCTTTTGACGACGTCTACAAGACGGTTGGAATAACCCGTTTCGTTGTCATACCAACCCGCCACTTTGATCAAGCCGTTAAATACAATTGTGAGGCCAGCATCAAATACTACACTGTGCGGGTTACCCAAGACATCAACAGATACAATCGGATCTTCGGTGTACTGCATAACGCCTTTAAGCGGTCCTTCGGCTGCTGTTTTCATGGCCGCATTGATTTGCTCCGCAGTGATTTTGGATTTGGTCACGAGTGTCATTTCGGTTACAGAGCCATCAGAAACGGGTACGCGGAAGCTTCCGCCCGTTATTTTACCTTTTAAATCGGGGAAAATAAGTGTAATGGCCTTTGCAGCGCCAGTTGATGTCGGGATGATACTATTGGCTGCTGCGCGTGCGCGACGCAAGTCTTTGTGAGGGGCGTCGTGGAGGCGTTGATCTGAGGTATAGCTATGAACAGTAGAGATATAAGCAACGTCGATATCGAGCAGGCCTTTAAGGACCTTCACCATGGGTGCGGCGTTGTTGGTGGTGCAAGAAGCGTTCGAAACTACCGTGCTTGTCCAGTCAATTTGATGGTCGTTTACACCCAAAACTACAGATGGAATATCTTCGTCGTTGGCAGGCGCGCTGATCACAACGTGCTTAGCACCACCCACCAAATGCTTGGAGGCAGCCTCACGCGTTAAGAATAAACCTGTAGCTTCAATCACAACCTCTACACCGTAAGCCGCCCAGTTGATGAGCTCTGGGTTGCGTTCGCTGATAAAAACCAATTTTTTGCCATTTTCGAAAACAAGCGTGCTGTCAACGATTTCAAAAGAAAGACCAAAAGGCCCGTGAATGCTGTCGTATTTGAGTAAATGTGCAAGTGTTTTGACATCGGCTAGGTCGTTCACGAGTGCAACCTCAATTTGAGGATCTTGCAAGGCAATTCTTGTAAAACAGCGCCCAATTCTTCCAAATCCATTTACACCTACAGTTTTCATCTTTGAGATATTGTTCTTATTACAAAAATAACAATAAAAAAGAAAAAGTGTTCAAATGACACTTTGAACACTTTTCACTTTGATTATCAATAAGTTAATTAATTTTTTTGCGCTATCACCACTTTAATTTGGTCTGCAAAGTCTTTGGTACTGCATCCTTGTGCAAATAAATATTGATGGTTTTGTACTTGAAATAATGCTCGGAGACATATAAATAGCCTTGTGGTAGGTTACTTGTGCCCCATGAATTTTTGACCATGAAATACCGCGTACCGTTTTGATCGGTGTAAAGCCCAACAATATGCATGCCGTGGTCATCGGTGGTGGTTTTGTTGTCGTAGCCTTTTTGACGAAGCTCTGGCGTAATGGCCAATTCTTTCATTGGTTCCATAAATGCATTGGATTTGCGCTCTGCGCCAGCGTCATTGAAGCGTTTGTCGTCTTTGCCAATTACTTCGATCATGGCTGGGTCAGCAGGTACAATTGCCAAGCCGTTTTTGAAACTAAAGCCCTTTTCAGAGACATCTGCGCCCCAAGCTATGGTGTAGCCATTTTTAAGTGCCGCGATGCTTACCTCGACGAGGTCATCCATGCTGACATTATAGCTTTTTCCCCAAGCCCAGTTGTCTGGAATTTCGAGCATGCACTCGCTGTACATTGGGTGGTTGGTAAAAGAAGTCAAGGACACATAGTTTTTCATGTCTAGACCTAAAGAGGCCGCATATGATTTTGGCGTATAGCGCTCGCCATTCCATTGGAAAGTTTCGATGTCCTTTCCAATACCACGATTGAGTATATCGTTGAACTTGCGTTTCCAATCGTCGGTGATGCCTTCTGGCGCACCAAGTCTGGAAATCATATCTGACATGAGTGTATTGAGTTGAGTGAACATTTCGCCATGATTGTAAGTGTTGGCGGCGTTCAAACCTGTATACACCTCATAAGGCACCACGCCGTATTTCTCGATAACGAGAGGCACATCGTGAAACGCACCGCCTTCGCTGAAATTTACTTTTCCATCCATGCGGATGTATTTTTCAGCCTTGAGTTCATAAGCCTTGCGCACGATGTACATTTCGGACAATACAACTGGGCTTTTTGACAAGCGTTGAATTTCTGATTCAAAAAAGCTGGTCGCTGAAAAAGACCAACAAGTACCGGTTTGGCCTTGACTTTGAACAGGGGTGGTGGCTAGTTGAACGAGCTGTTTGAATTGATATTTACTCCCCTCTGCATTGGTGGTTTGCGCAAATAATAAGGAAGTACTGATCCCGATGGATAGGATGAAGCTAAAGGTTTTTTTCATGCGTAAATTTTAGTTGTTGAGCACCCAACCTTGCAAGCCGCGTGCAGCCGCTTGTTGTTGGATTTGTTGGAGTTCGGTTAGATTTTGAGCCGCGCCTGCACTCACTTTGGTCAGTGGGCCGTTTTGGATAAGTCTGGCAGCAAAGCCGTCGCGCATTAATTTGAGTTGTAAATTTTGGGCGTTTTGCATATTGGAGAAACAACCCACGATGAAATCATACGCGGCTGGAATATTCGCAGCTAGAACGGCCGGAACTTTGACCACAAAAGTAAAACCGGGTTGCCATTCGTAAGCCTCAAAACGGGTTTTGACGTCTTTTTCAAATTCGAGGACAGTTGCTTTTTGGGGTGGCAGGGCGGTATAATCTAGGCTAGATTTAGCATAGGCAGGCGCATCTTGCTGGTGCAGCGGATTGAAATCTGAAGAGGCGAACAACCCCGATTGCAAAGCGCTAGTTTGAGTAGGGATCCAGAAGGAGTAAAAAGCAAAAGGAAGAATGCATGCTGCGGCAGCAACGCGCGTCCAGTTGATTTTGTTGGGCGCCAAGCTTGGCTGAAGCTCAATGATTGGTGTTTCTTGCGCCGCTTGGATGGGTTGCGCTACAAAGTTGAGGTTGGCTAGGCCATATGAAGACAGCAGTAAGTTGAAAAAGCGGTCTTGCTCAAATGAAATTTGGCCGTCGGGTTGTTTGGAAAAAGTACCGAGCTTGGGTAATTGGATGGTTTCTCCGGCAGACAGCTGGCGTTGAAGTGCATCTGTATGGGCTAGTAATTTTGTTTTAGCTTCTTCGTAATAAAGACCGTAAAGACGTGCGTATTCTGCGAGCAGCAAGCCGTCGTCTGTGAGTAAGAAGCGATTGAAAAGAAGCGCTTTTCTAGGTGGAGCCAGAAAGCCTTTATCGAGATCGATTTCGGCAGCTACTTGCTTGGCGACAAAGCCCCCAAAACCCGGCACAACCACACAGTTGTGTCTGAGTAAAAGTTGAATAATGATATCTTCAAAACCCTGCATCTAACAAATTTACAAAAGTCTGAGCAGATTACAAAAAAGGCAATACTTTTTCTATATCTGCAGGAACGTCGATGTTGGGAGTTTCGATAGCGGTGCGGATGAGGCGAATGGCATAGCCGTAATAAAGCCAGCGCAATTGCTCTAAGGATTCGGCCTGCTCGAGGGCGCAGGGGGCCAAAATGGCAAGCTGAGAAAGCACCTCGCTTTTATAGGCATAGAGGCCGATGTGTCGCAACCAAGGGAAATCTGGATTTTGAGCATAGTGCATGTTTGGAAGGGCGCTACGCGAAAAATAAATGGCATTTTGACGGTGATCTTCAAGTACTTTGATGCGGTTTACATTGATCAAGTCTTCAGGGCTCACAGCCGCATGAACGAGCGTAGCAATTTGAACACTTGGGTCTTTAAATGCCCCTAAAAGTTGGTCGAGTTGCAGACCAGAAACCAATGGTTCGTCTCCTTGGATATTGATGAGGGTGTCGTGGTCCGGGAAATGGGCAAGTACCTCAGCGCAACGCTCTGTTCCGCTTTGGTGCTCTGCTCGTGTGAGCACAACTTGACCTCCAAAACGACGCACTTCGTCAAAGATGCGTTGGTCATCGGTAGCGACCACAAGTGTGTTTAATAAAGTGGCTTGTTGGGCGCCCTCATAAACCCGCTGGATCATGGACTTACCTTTCAGATCGATAAGTGGCTTTCCAGGAAATCTGGTGGAGCTATAACGAGCAGGGATAACACCGAGTACTTTCATTAAAATTTGGCTTGTAATTGGATAATAAAATTGCGAGGCGCTTGGATATCGCCAGGACGAGAAGTGATTTCGGCGTTAAAGAGATTGTTGACAATAAAGGAGATGCGATATTGCTCTTTGAGTGTGTAGGCAAAGCGCGCGTCAAAAACTAAATTTCCTTTATTGTAAAGCTGTCTGTAGGCCTTGAGCCCAGGAAGAATATAAACTTCTGAAGTGAGTGAAGGGTCGAGGTCGTCTTCAAAAACGCGGTCGATGTTGCGCATAAAGCTGTTGTAACGCATGGAAGCGCCAAAGCTGAACTTTTGATAATTCGCTTCGATATCAGCCTTGGCCAAATGCTTGAAGCGGTATTTGAGCATATTTGTGGTAGTATCGGAGAAATTGGCCGTGTATTGCGCATTATTATTGAGCGAAATTGGATTCATGTAGGTGTATCCAATGAGGGAAATCAATTCTACTTTACCGAGATTCCCGGATGAATTAAAAGAGAGGTCAAGGCCCGAAATTCTTGCTTTTTCTGCGTTTTGGGCCTGAAAACCAACCCAATCACTGATGTTGTATTGGCCGCTGGTTAAGAATTGGATATCTTCAGCAGAAGGATCAAGTGGATTGAGTGGCTGTTGGGTAATTGGGTTGTAATAAATAAATGAGAACTCCATCATGTTGCTGTATTGATTGACAAAAAAGGCAGCGTCTAGCATGGCTTTCCAGTTGCCAATTTTGAAGCCTTGTTTGATGCCGATTTCGCCAGCCCACCCCATTTCGGGCCGCAGTTCAGGATTCGGAAAAATATTGAGTGCTCCGACAGAAGTTTGGGTAAAGCGCTCGGCAACGCTTGGATAGCGGATTCCTTGCCCTAGGCTTGCACGCAGGTGCGTGTAGGGTTTTAGGGCGTAGTGCACACCTGTGCGCAGCACTGGATAGAATGGCATACTGATGCTGTCTTTGCCGGGAAGCAGAAACTGAGAATCTGGCTTTTGCTGGTCCATCTCGAAGTATTCTAAACGCATGCCTGCACTGAGATCTAGTTTGTTTTTGTGGTATTCAAGTTGCGTATAAGCCGCGTAGTTTTGCGAGCTATGGTTACCAAACAACTGGGAATTGACGACGTTTTGGATGGCGGTGAGGCCAGCGCTGAGTGTACTTCCTTCTCCAAATTTACGCTGAAAGGTGTAGTCGGCATAGGAGATAGTGGCTGCATTGCTTTGGTTGGCATTGGTGATGTTTTCATTAGAGACCCAATATAGACGCGTCTTGAGCTGATGGAGGTTGTTGTGTTGGTCAATGAATTTGGCATATGGGTCTAAGAACAAGCGCTGGCCAAAATTATAACTGAGCGTAGAAGCGCCGGCGGTGGTGTCGCCATAACCACTTGGTGTGTAGCCTAAGGAATCGTTTTGCCAAATTAAAAAACTGCCCGTTTTTTGAACTTGGTAATTGTAGCCCAAGCCTGCTTTGAGGCGCTTGTCAAAAATCGCTTTTGCATAGAGGGTACCCGACACGCGCGCCCTGAATTCGGACTCGCCAATGCGGTAGCCGTCGTTGTGGTAGCCAGTGGTGGATAGCGTGTAACCAAAACGCTTTTTAAGGGCGCTGTGAAAAACTTCTAATTGTTGGTTCATTGGGGGGGTGGCCCACCATTTGAGGGAGCTGCGGCGAGGCGCGCCATACAAACCATATTGAACTTTGACTTTGGTAACGGGAACTAGCGTGGGTTCTTTTTCGGCAAGTGCAATAACCCCGTTGAGCGCACCACTGCCGTAGAGTACCGACGCTGCGCCTTTCATGACCTCAACTTGGCTGGCTTGTTCCATTGGAATGGCATTCCATTGGGTGTCACCGGCGTAGCCAGACAAAAGCGGCATGCCATTCCATAGCAAAAGCACGCGGCTCCCGGTGCCGTAGGCAAAGCCGGAGCCGCCGCGAATAGAAACCTGGCCATCCATGGTATAAACACCCGGCGTTTGGTCAACGGCTTGCTCTAAATCGGTGATGCCCTTGTTGTCGATGAGTTGGGGCCTAAGAATTTCCATTGAAACAGGGATGTCTTCGATGGCCTGACGGCGCTTACCTGCGCTTACGACAACTGTCTTTTGATCTTGTACTTGGGCTTCTAGTGCTACTTTGAAAGTATTTACTTGCGCTTGGTTGATCAGAATAGTGTCTGGGATGTAAAATGGGGCTTTGATGATCAATTCAAAGGGGAGGTCGCGCTGAGGAATGGCGATGACGCCATTTTTACTTTTGATAGGCGTGCTGCCTTTGATCACGGCAAAGGATTCTTCAAGGCGCGCATTTGTTTGGATATCCACGACTTCAATTTGGAGCAATTGTGCCCAACTATTAGCACTTCCGAAGAACAAAAATAGGATAAGTAAACGCATATGGTAGTCTTATAGGTTCTGTACGAAATTAAGAGAATTAAGCGACTTTTGTGTCCGTATTTTTACAGATTGTACTGAAATTGGACTACAAAATTTCTCGGGGCCTGAACTGCTCCTGGTCTGGTCACGTATTCTGCATTCGTGAAATTGTTCAAAATGAGGTTGCACTTTAATTGCTCGGAAAAGGCATAGTTGAAACGCAAATCAAAAACCGGAACGCCTTTATTAAATTTGGCGCGATACTGCTCCATCCCTACCAAGATCTCGGTATCGATAATGCCTTGTTCAAAAGCCAAATCGATGTTGCGCATGTATGAATTATAGCGCCCAGACAAGCCGATGCCAAAGTTTTTATAATTGAGTTCGATGTCCGCCTTCGCGAGGTGCTTGAAGCGGTATTTGAGCATAGAGCCCGTGGTGTCTGAAAAAGTAGCCAAATAGGTAGTGTCTGAATTGAGACTCAACGGATTCATATAAGTATATCCCATTAAAGTAAGCACCTCCACCTCGCCTATTTTACCTGAACTGTTCATCGAAAACTCAATGCCTGTAATGCGCGCGCGCTCCGCATTTTGCGCCTGAAAACCGACCCAATTATAAAGGTAATTGAGCGCCGAAGGATTGGTGGTTTGCAAAAATGCCATGGTATCGGGTTTGAATACACCAAAAGCAAATTCTGTCATGTTGTCGTAGGCATTGATAAAGCCTGCAACATCGAGCAGCGCCTTCCACTCACCCACTACCACAACTTGTTTGAGACCTAGTTCAGCTGCCCAACCGCGCTCGGCAAGCAAATCGGGATTTTGAAAGATCCGCAAGCCTCCCACACTTGTAGAAATGTAGCGCTCTGCAACGGCCGGAAAACGGATGCCTTGGCCAAATGAAGCACGCAGATGGGTGCTTTTGCGCAGCGCGTAATGACCGCCAAAGCGCATAACGGGATATATTGGCAGCGTTTGAGCTCCCCAATTGTAATTGGTTTCGGGCGTTTCATTGTTGAGCTGACAGTATTCGAGGCGCAAGCCAGCTTGTAAATCGAGTTTTCCTTTGGACCACTCTGTTTGTTGATACACAGAGAAATTCTTACTCAGGTGATTTCCAAAAATATAACTGGTAACCTGACTGATATTCGAAGTGGCGCCAAAAGCGAAGTCAAAATGATTCTTTTTCTTATTCGCCTGGTAATCGGCATAATACATTTGCCCTAAAGAAGCGTCGACAAGCGCCGTTGAAGAGCCTGTCGTGGTCAGGTAATAACGCGTTCTGAGCGCATGCTTGACCTTATTTTTTGAAACATACAGCAAATAAGGATCGAGGCTCAAACGCAGTGCGCGCTGTTCACTGAGTGTGTTTTCTAATGCTTGTAAGCACATTGAATCATTGCGCCACAAGATAAAAACGCCTTCTTCTTGCGCCTGGACATGGAAAGAGAGCCCCGCCTTGAGTTGGGGGATTTTTTTTGAAAAACAGGCATAGGTGCCGTGGATTCGCGCGCGCATTTCGTGGTCGCCCTCGCGGTAACCTTTATCTCTAAACGCATTGACGCCAAGTGTAAAGGCATGGTTGTCTTTGCGCTTGGCAGCATATACATCGATCAACTGAAAAGTAGGTGGAGCATCCCACCATTTCATGCTTGGTCTTGGTGGGTTGCCGTAAATTCCATTTTGGACTTTTAAAGAAAATGTGCCCTCTAGCGGTGCATCTTTTTCATTCATGGCAATAATACCATTAAGTGCGCCACTGCCATAAAGTACAGAAGAAGCGCCTTTAATGATTTCAATTTGCTCGGCGTGTTCCATCGGGACAGCATTCCATTTGACATCGCCAATATCAGGTGAGAGCATCGGAACGCCGTTCCAAACAAGCAAAACCCGACTGCCCGCACCATAGGCATAACCTCCTCCGCCTCTAATCGAAACTTGACCATCCATGGTAAAAACTCCCGGGCTTTGGTTAACGGCTTGTTCGAGATTGGCCAGTCCTTTATTAGCAATGAGCGCCGGCCGCAGCACTTCCATAGAAATGGAAACATCTTCGATATTCTTTTCAAAGCGCGCTGCGCGAACGTAAACGGCTTTTTCGTCTTTGGTTTTCAGCCGCAGGCTATCCTTATTGAGGTCTTGTGAGAAGATGTAAATAGGGAAAAAAATCAGGTAAAGTGTCGTAATTTTTACTGAATGCATTGCTGTTTGTTCGGTCTAACTTTACCCGAAGCTACTAAAAAATGGAATACTCAGACCAACTCTATCAAATTGCGTTCTCACAACTATACGGCATTGGCCCTATTCGTGCACGACGGATCTTAAAACTGCTCAGCCACCCGCGCGATTTTTTTGAGCTCAATTACGCTGCTTTGCAACAGCTTACAAGTATACCAATTGCACAACTCGAAAAAACGGAAAGAACCAATGCGCTTTGGCGGGCGCAAGGTCAACTTCCGTATTTAGCTCATGAAAACCTCAGCTACCATTTCATCACCGATGCCTCATACCCCACTAGGCTCAAACACTGCGTCGACGCTCCACTTGGGCTGTTTTACAGAGGCGTAGAGCCCAAGTGGCAAACACCAAGATGCATTGCTATTGTCGGTACACGACAACAAACACCTTACGGAAAGCAGCTCGTCAAAACACTCATCTCTAATTTACCAAAAGATATTTTGGTGATCAGTGGGCTTGCTAAAGGGGTTGATGCAGAGGTGCATCAGCAATGCCTCAATCATGGTTTGGCAACAATTGGGGTGCTTGGCCATGGCATCGACCGCATTTATCCGACTTCCAATCGCAAACTTGCCTTAGACATGTTAGCTAACGCTGGCTTAATGTCTGAGTTTCTGATCGGGACCAAACCCGATCGCATGCACTTTCCGATGCGCAACCGCATCATTGCAGGTTTAGCCGATGCAATAGTGGTCATTGAAAGCAAGAAAAACGGTGGGTCTTTGATTACAGCCGAACTCGGCAATGACTACAACCGAGAAGTCTTTGCCTTTCCTGGGCCCATTCACCAATTGCAATCGGAAGGCTGCCACGCACTCATTAAGAACCAACAAGCGCATTTGCTCACTTCCGCTCAAGATTTATTGCAAACCATGAACTGGACCAATACACAGCAGGGTGCAGCACTGCAAAATCAAGATGTGCTGAGCAGTCTTCAAAAAGAAATCTTGAATCACTTCAAAAACAAGAACAACTGGAGCATAGACGAACTCGCCCTCAGCACCCAACAAGCGGTGTCTAGCATCAGCAGTAACTTGTTTGAGCTCGAATTAAATGGCTCATTGCAAAATATCGGTGCAAATCGGTATCGTTTGCCCTTGTAATTTGCAAAACCTACGTAACTTTGCAGCAGTTCATTTAAATAAACTTATTTAGAAAGGTGGAGGGACAGGCCCTATGAAACCTTGGCAACCTCACATCTTTGTAAAGGTGCCAAATCCGATCCCAATTTGGGAAAAGATAAGTTGAAACGCGCTGTTTCTACCTTTCGCCAAGCAAATTATGATCAATAGCGCATTACAACAAGCCATCGAGCAACGCATTCTCGTCTTAGACGGCGCCATGGGCACCATGATCCAACGCCATCAGCTCGAAGAATTTGATTTCCGAGAAGGCGCATTTGAGCAACACCCCCAATCTTTGAAAGGCAACAACGACTTGCTCTCCATCACACGCCCCGAAATCATCAAAGAAATTCACCGCGCTTACTTCGCAGCGGGTGCAGATATCATCGAAACCAATACTTTTTCGGGCACCACCATCGCTCAAGCCGACTACCAACTCGAAGAAGCGGTATATCAAATCAATTATCAAGGCGCCAAAATCGCCAAAGAAGTAGCCGCCGAATTCACTGATCGCCCACGGTTTGTGGCAGGTTCAATAGGGCCAACAAACCGCACCGCCTCTATTTCTCCTGATGTCAATGATCCCGGATATCGGGCCGTTACTTTTGATGATTTAGTGCGCGCTTACAGCGGGCAAATTGAAGCGCTCATGGACGGCGGAGTAGATATTCTGCTCATTGAAACCGTTTTTGACACGCTCAATGCCAAAGCTGCCCTATATGCTTGCGATAAAGTATTTGAAAAAAGAGGTGTTCAAGTCCCAATTATGGTTTCTGGCACCATTACCGATCAATCTGGGCGCACCCTAACAGGTCAAACTACCGAAGCTTTTTTAATTTCGTTGTCGCACATGCCCTTACTGAGTATTGGCCTGAATTGTGCACTTGGCGCGTCCATGATGCGGCCCTATCTTCAAGTGCTCAACGAAAAAGCAACATTTGCCGTTAGCGCGCACCCCAATGCGGGGCTCCCTAACGAATTCGGGCTCTACGACGAAAGCCCCGCTGACATGGCCGCTCAAATTGAGCAGTATTTGCAAGAAGGGCTCGTGAACGTCATTGGCGGCTGCTGCGGCACAACACCAGAACACATCGCTGCCATTGCCGCTGTTGCTGCAAAGTATTCACCAAGAAAATGGAACCACTGATATGCTCAAACTTGCGGGCCTCGAGGCGCTAGTCCTCACCGAACAAAGTAATTTTGTCAATATCGGAGAACGCACCAATGTAACAGGATCGCGCGCCTTTTTGCGCATGATCAAAGAAGATGATTTCGAAGCTGCCTTGGCCGTAGCGCGCGAACAAGTAGAAGGCGGCGCACAAGTCATCGACATCAATATGGACGAAGGCATGATAGACGGCAAAGCAGCTATGGTCCGCTTTCTTAATTTATTGGCCGCTGAACCAGATATCGCACGCATCCCCATCATGATCGATTCTTCCAAATGGGAAATCATCTTAGCAGGGCTCAAATGCCTGCAAGGCAAAGGAATTGTCAATTCTATCTCGCTCAAAGAAGGCGAGGCCATTTTTATTGACCAAGCCAAAGAAATCAAGCGTTTTGGTGCAGCAGTCATTGTCATGGCTTTTGACGAGAAAGGCCAAGCCGATTCTTTTGAGCGCAGGATTGAAATCTGTGAGCGCTCTTACCGCATTTTAGTAGATGTGGTTGGTTTTGAGCAAGACGACATCATTTTTGACCCCAATATTTTCCCGGTGGCTACCGGCATGGAAGAACACGCCAACAACGCGTTGGACTTTTTCAGAGCCACCAAATGGATCCGCAGTAACCTTCCGGGCGCCCATGTGAGCGGTGGTGTATCAAATGTATCGTTCTCCTTTAGAGGCAACAACAAAATGCGCGAAGCCATGCATTCCGCCTTTTTATTTCATGCTACTGCCCACGGCATGGACATGGGGATTGTCAATCCGAGCATGCTCGAGGTATATTCCGAAATTGAACCCGAATTACTGTTGCGCGTTGAAGACGTCTTGCTCAACCGCAGGGCAGATGCCACTGAGCGCTTACTCGATTTTGCCCAAACAGTCAAGGGAGCTGTCCGACAACAAACCGCAGACCTCAGTTGGCGAGAACAAAGCGTTGAAAAGCGCTTGGCACATGCACTCATCAAAGGAATTGTAGAATTCATTGATACCGATGTAGAAGAAGCAAGGCAGCAGGCAGCACGCCCAATTCAAGTGATAGAAGGCCCCCTCATGGACGGCATGAATCAAGTTGGTGATTTATTTGGTAGCGGGCAAATGTTTTTGCCGCAAGTAGTGAAGTCTGCAAGAGTTATGAAAAAAGCAGTGGCTTATTTGCTGCCATACATTGAAGCCGAAAAAGACGGCAAACAAAGCGCTGCAGGAAAAATTCTAATGGCAACCGTCAAGGGCGACGTCCACGATATCGGCAAAAATATAGTCGGCGTTGTTTTGGCCTGTAATAATTACCAAATCATAGACCTCGGTGTCATGGTTGCGCCGCAAGTCATTATTCAAACTGCCATTGATCAAAATGTTGACGCCATTGGGCTGAGCGGGCTCATTACGCCATCACTCGACGAAATGGTCCACTTGGCCAAAGAAATGGAGCGCGCTGGGCTCAGCATTCCACTACTCATTGGTGGCGCCACCACTTCAAAAGTACATACGGCTGTCAAAATTGAAGCGCACTACCCATCGGGCGCAGTGATCCACGTACTAGACGCCTCGCGTTCTGTAACAGTCGTAGAAAGCTTATTGGGTGCTAAAAAACCAGCTTTTTTAAGTGCGCTGCGCACAGACTACGAAAAAATTCGAGTGCACCATGCCAAGCACCAAGCGGCCAAAGAACTGCTTTCTTTAGCACAAGCCCAAGCAAATGCCTTGCAACTTGAATTCAATACAGAAACAATTGCAGTACCCAAGCACTTAGGTGTTCAACTCCACGAACCATCCATAGAAGCGCTCGTCCCCTACATAGACTGGACACCATTCTTCCAAACCTGGGACCTCCACGGCAAATACCCACAAATTTTATCAGATGTGGTAGTGGGCGAAGCGGCTACCAAAGTATTTGAAGATGCGCAGCAATTACTCGAGCAACTCATCAATGACAAAATACTTGTCTGCAAAGGAGTAAGTGGTTTATTTGCAGCCAACTCAAAGGGCGACGACATCTTGATCCAAGACCCTAAAAACGGCACAACCCTCCACACCCAAATCACCTTGCGCCAGCAGACTAAAAAAGTAGCTGGCCAACCCAATATTGCCTTGGCAGATTTCATTGCGCCGCAAGACAGTCAAATGCAAGATTATATTGGTGCATTCGTCGTGACGGCAGGGCTGGGCATAGAAAAATACATTGCCCAATTTGAGGCCAACCACGACGACTACAACTCCATTATGGTCAAAGCCCTCGCCGATCGCCTCGCCGAAGCATTTGCCGAGTACTTGCACGCAGTTGTGCGCAAAGATACGTGGGGCTATGCGCCGCAAGAAAATCTTGAAAACCAAGCGCTCATCGCCGAAAATTATCGCGGTATTAGACCTGCACCGGGCTACCCTGCTTGTCCTGATCACCTCGAAAAACTCGGTATTTTTGAACTCTTAGACGCCGAGGCACAAATTGGTGTGAGCCTCACTGAATCTTTGGCCATGTGGCCAGCAGCATCGGTCAGTGGTTGGTATTTCGCGCACCCTGACGCCAAGTATTTCGGTTTAGGGAAAATTACACAAGAACAACTTGCAGCTGTAGCCAATAGAAAAGGCGTTGATGCAAGCGAAATTGAACGTTGGTATAGTTCAATTCTCGTTTAATTAGGATTGGCTTCAAACCAAGTATCAACATTTTTCGGAGCTTGTGTGGCGGCCTGTACGGCTAATACATCGCAACGCTCGTTTTGCGGATGCCCTGCATGGCCTTTTACCCAAACAAATTCGAGTTTAAAATTTGGATGTAGCGCTAAATAACGCTGCCACAAATCGGGGTTTTTCTTGTCCTTGAATCCTTTTTTTGCCCAACCAAAAACCCAACCTTTTGTGATTGAATCCAAGACATATTTAGAATCGGAATGGATCACGACCGTATAATTGCGGTTCTTGATGTGCTCGAGTGCCACAATAACAGCTAAAAGTTCCATGCGGTTATTGGTAGTGCGCCTAAAACCTTGACTGAGCTCCATGCGCTTGCTGCCAAATTCTAGGATAGCGCCAAAACCACCCGGACCGGGATTGCCGCGCGAAGAACCATCCGTAAAGACCATTATTTTTTGCGCACTCATTCTTTTAAACGCTTGGGATTTTGAGATAAAAACGCAGTCCAGGAATCTCCTTTTGCCTTGTTGTGTTCGCCAATGCCCTTTGAAAAATGATGACACACCGCTACGGCCAAACCATCGGTTGCATCTAGGTATTTGGGCATATCTTGAAAATTGAGTAATTGCTGTAGCATGGCTGCCACTTGCTCTTTGGAAGCGCTGCCGCTACCTGTAATGGCCTGCTTTACCCTTCTTGGTGAATACTCTTCAAAAGGCATGTTGTGGTTCAAGGCCGCCGCAATCGCAACGCCTTGTGCCCTACCGAGTTTGAGCATGGACTGAACGTTTTTGCCAAAGAAAGGCGCTTCAATAGCCATTTCGTCTGGTTTGTATTCAGCAATGAGCCCGTTGAGCCTTTCTAAAATTCTTTTGAGTTTGTCCGGATGATTACTGAGTTTGTGCAGTTGTATGACGCCGAAATTCAAGAGTTTGAGTTGTTTTTGCTCGACGTGAATGAGCCCATAACCCAAAACAGTTGTGCCGGGATCAATGCCAAGTATGATTTTATCGTGACTCATTTTGCTGTAAAACTACATACTATTGACTTTGCATGCTCAAAAAAACTTGTATCTTTGCACTCCTCGGGTGATTAGCTCAGTTGGTTTAGAGCACTACCTTGACAGGGTAGGGGTCACTGGTTCGAATCCAGTATCACTCACCACAAGCCTGGCTATTGAAGTCAGGTTTTTTTTTACCTAGTCTTTTGAAGTACTTGCCGAAGTAATATTGAATTCATCGACCAACGGCTCTCCTTGCAAGCGCAAGAAAAGTTGAATGAGCGCCACCACATCTTTCTCACAATACACCATAATGCGCTGTAGGTCTTGCTCTTCGTAATAAACACGAGCAACATCGGCCCCCGAAATATCGTCTTTTGGGGTTGGGATTTGCATCACATGGCAAAGCAGTGAAAGCGATGTATACGATTTATAGTCGCCAAATTTCCAAAGTTCCATGGTGTCAATATGATTGATCTCCCACGGCTTCTTGCCTGCGATCTGCAAGATAGATGGCAATGCAATCCCGTTGATGAGCATGCGACGACAAATATATGGGATGTCAAATTCTTTGCTGTTGTGACCACAAAGGACATGATATGGCGTATTGTAGTGGTCCTCGAGCAAGCGTTTGAATTGCTTGAGTAGCGTTTCTTCGTCGTCGTGGTAATAGGACTTTAAGCGGATGCTCTTCCCTTGGCTGCCTTCATGCAACATGCCCACAGAAATACAGACAATTTTACCAAATTCAGCGAGGATACCTCCGCGGTCCTCAAAAATTTGTTCGATGGATTTGTCTGGACTAATTTGAAAACGGTTTTTGGCCTCAAATAAAGCTTTAGATTTTTCGTCGAGTTGCTCAAACGCATAAGCCTGAGGAACGGTCTCGATGTCTAGAAAAAGAATTTTTTCGAATTGGATTTGTTTGCTCATAGCGGAAATTTACAAAGTAAAAGATTGTCATTCGCTTTAAAAACGTGAAATTTGTAAACGCATTATGGCTGAGCAACTTTTTTTTAGGTCCGAAGACAAAATCACACGCTATGCTGAGCTTCGGCCTCAGCTAGAGGCGCTTGTTGGCTCGGAAACCGATGCAGTTGCCAACATGGCCAATTTTTGTGCAGCCTTGAAAGCTGCGTTTGGTTGGTTTTGGATTGGTTTTTATATCGTTCGCGAAGAGCAGCTGGTGCTGGGTCCGTTTCAAGGCCCAATTGCTTGCACCCGAATTCAGTACGCTAAAGGCGTATGCGGCACAGCATGGGCCGAGCAAAAAAGTCAACTCGTTGCCGATGTAGAAGCTTTTCCTGGGCATATCGCCTGCAGTGCTTTGTCCAAAAGTGAGCTGGTGGTCCCGATTTTTAAAAATCAAAAAGTGTGGGGGGTGTTGGACCTCGACAGCACTTTACTTGCCGATTTCAACGAGACCGATCAAATTGAATTAGAAAAATTAATGACATGGTTCGCTGGGCATTTATAGTGTTGCTTTTACTTTGTGCTTGTGCGCAGGTTGGCACCATTACCGGTGGCCCGGCAGACGAAATTGCACCACAAGTGCTGTCTGAGACAATTTCCGATAAACAACGCAATGTAAAAACAAGCGAACAACTATTGGTTTTTGACGAATACATCAAGCTAGACCAACCCCAGCAGCGCATTCAACTTATGCCCGCAGACAGCCGCTTGCAGTACGAGCTCAAAGGCAAAACCCTGCGCATTCTTTTCTTGGATGCTTTGCAGCCTCAAACTACCTACACGCTTTTGAGCAACGCCGGCATCAAAGACCTCACCGAAGGGAACGACTCTCTAATGACCTGGACCTTTTCTACTGGCCCTACCCTCGATTCTTTGGTCTTGAACGCCCGCGCTAAAGAGTGGGTCCCCAACAACAAGCCAAGCACCATCTACCTTGGTTTGTTTCAGACCGACACCAGCCGCAGCGCACGTTACATCGGTCGCTTTGACCAGAAAGGACAACTACAATTGAAAGGCTTGAAAGATGGCGCTTATTATCTAAAGGCCTATATCGATGAAAATCAAGATGGTGCGTGTTCGACAACTGAAAGTCAGGATATTTTATTTGCACCTCTCACTCTGAGTCAAATTCAAGCCGACACCCTTGCCTTTTACCTCTCCACACCTCAAGAAAATAAGGATAGTTTGGTGAAAATCGATCAAGTCAAGCCAATCTCAACAGGTAAAAGTTCGGATTCTTTGACTTCAGCAACACCCCTGAGCGCGCTTGTTTTACAATTGGACACACTGCCTCCCCACTTGTTGGCAGCGCTTTATTTGGGCGAGGTGCTTCAACAAAGTATTCAAGTCGACACACAAACTTTCACCTTTGATTCACTTCAAGCGGGGACCTACACCCTCAGATTTGTATCGGACCAAAATAACAATCTTAAATGGGATGCCATTGACCTTCAAAAGCAAACACGCGCCGAGGCGCTCTACTATTACCCAGAAAAAATCAAAATCAGACCCAATTGGGAACTCTCACTACCTGTGAACATACCACAGGGCAGCTTGTTTAAATAATAAAACCTCATGAAAAAACTACTCTTCATTATCGCAGTTGGCGTATCGGTAAGCTTTAACGCACAAGTATTGACTCCAAAAGCGAGCCCAGTTGCCAAACTTCAACAAAAAGTTGGCTTAGCTGACATCCAAATTGACTACTCCAGACCAAGTTTGAATGGTCGGGTTATTTTTGGCGAACTCATCCCCTACGGTAAAATGTGGCGTCTAGGAGCAAACGAAAACACCAAAATTACGTCCAGCGAAGCGCTTATTTTCGGTAAAGACACGCTCAAGGCTGGCACCTATGCCCTTTTTGCAAAACCGGGGCAAAGCAGCTGGGAATTCTATTTCTACACAGACTACAGCAATTGGGGCTTGCCCGAAAAATGGGAAGACGCCAAAGTTGCTTTAAAATTGAGTGCCAGTGTCGATATCAGCAAAGAATTCACAGAAAATCTCACCCTTCAAATTGAAGAGCTCAAATCTAGCAGCGCTAAAATTACCTTGACTTGGGCGCAAACCAAAGTCACACTTCCATTTGTGCTCGATACCAAAAGCAAAGTTTTAGCGAGCATCGACAAAGCCATGGCTGGCCCAAGCGCCAATGACTACCACCAAGCAGCCACTTATTACTTCAATGAAAACCTCGACCTCAAAAAAGCGCTCGAATGGTCTACAAAAGCAGTAGAACTCCGCGGCACTTCTGCCTACTGGATGACCCGCCTCAAAGCACAATTACAAGCTGCCAATGGCGACTACAAAGGCGCTATAGAAACTGCAAAAATCTCCATCGAAGCTGCCAAAGCAGACGGCGATGACGCCTATGTGCGCGCCAACGAGAAGTCTATCGAGGAATGGTCTAAAAAACGCTAATCAGCTCAAAACAATAAAGTTGTTCCAACAATACCGCTATCATTTTTTACTGCACCTCATCATTTTTATGTGGGGTTTTACCGGTATTTTGGGCAAACTCATCCATCTCGACGCGCTGCTCATTGTTTGGCACCGCCTGTGGATAGCAGCTCTTGCTTTGGCGGCCTATATGTTTTTTACCAAGAAAATGGTTTTCCCAAAAGGTAAAACACTTTTTTGGGCTGTAATGGTTGGCTTAGTGGTTGCGCTGCATTGGCTTACCTTCTACACCTCTATTCAATTGTCAACCGCATCGCTTGGCATTCTTTGTTTGTCTACCACTACCCTGCATGTCACTTGGCTAGAACCGCTGATCATGCGCAAACGCTTCTCCTGGATAGAATTTTCAATGGGGCTTTTGGTCATTGGCGGCATTTATTTTGTAGCACACGACTTCAAAGGAGAAGAATTAAAAGCCGTGCTCATTGGTTTGGTTTCAGCCCTTTGTGCAGGAATCTTCTCTGTAGCCAACGGCAAACTGGCCCAACAAACCGAAACCCCAGGCCTCAGCCTTACAGAGCTTTCGACCGGTTTTATTGCCCTCAGCATCTATTTCATGAGTCAAGGAAAATGGAGCATGAACCTCTTTCACATGACTGCCTCAGATTTTTATTGGTTGCTCTTTTTAGGGATCTTGTGTACGTCATTTGCCTTCTTAGCAACTATAGATATTGTCAAACGGCTCGGCGCATTTAGCGTATCTTTGAGCATTAATTTAGAACCGATTTACACGATTATTTTAGCAATTGTGCTGCTTCAAGAGCACAAATTACTCCAAACTTCGTTTTATTGGGGCGCGGCCATGATTTTATCGGTTGTGCTCGCCAATGGCATTTGGAAACACAAACAACGCAAAAAAGCAACAACAATATATGGAAATGCAATACAATAATTTGGGTAAAAGTGGCTTGCAAATCAGCCGACTCTCCTTAGGGTCTTGGCTTACTTTTGGCAAACAAATCAGTGACGACACCGCCGAAGCCCTCATGGACTACGCCTACGCACAAGGCATCAACTTCTTTGACAACGCCGAAATTTATGCGCGCGGTAAGAGCGAAGAAGTCATGGGTGCTATCCTGAAGAAAAAAGGTTGGTCCAGAGACTCCTATATTGTAAGTAGCAAAGCATTTTTTGGAACTGGTGGCGAATGGCCTACGCAAAAAGGCTTGAGCCGCAAACACTTAGTTGAAGCTTGCGAACAAGCGCTCAAGCGTTTTTCGCTCGACTACCTCGACTTATATTACTGCCACCGCCCAGACAAAAAAACACCCATCGAAGAAACCGTTTGGAGCATGCACCAACTCATCATGCAAGGAAAAATCTTGTATTGGGGTACATCAGAATGGTCTGCACAAGAAATTATGGAGGCGCACCTTTTTGCCAAACAAAACCACCTGATTGGCCCTGTAGTTGAGCAGCCAGAATACAACATGTTTACCCGTGAAAAAGTAGAACTTGAGTTTTCACAAATCTATCAAACCATAGGTTTAGGTACAACCATTTGGTCACCTCTTGCCAGCGGTATCTTGAGTGGTAAATACAACGACAAATTTCCTGACGGAACACGCTTGGGCATGGAAGGTCTCGAATGGCTCAAGGAGAAAAACCTAACCACAGCGCGCATCCAATCGGTGCTTGCACTCACCGAACTCGCCAAAGAATTGGGCTTAAGTTTACCCGTCATGAGCTTGGCTTGGTGCTTGAAAAATCCAAATGTATCTACTGTTATTCTCGGCGCAAGCAAACTCTACCAATTGGAAGAAAACATGCAAGCATTGAGTGCACAAGAACTGCTCACGCCTGAAATATTGCTGCGCATTGAAGAAATTTTACAAAACAAACCCGTATTTCCTCCCTATTAATCGTTTACCACATGATCCAAACAGATATTATCATTATTGGTGCAGGCCCTGTTGGCTTATTTACAGTTTTTGAAGCCGGCTTACTCAAATTGCGCTGCCACTTGATCGATTCATTGCCGCAACCCGGTGGGCAGTGTTCAGAAATCTACCCTAAAAAACCAATCTACGATATCCCCGGTTTTCCGTCCATATTAGCTGGCGAACTCATCGACAACCTCATGAAGCAAGCTGCGCCTTTTAAGCCAGGTTTTACGCTGGGTGAGGCCGCTATGAGCATAGACAAAGACGAAGAAGGCCAATTTATCGTCACTACGGTTAGAGGCACCGCACACCGCGCACCAATTGTCATGATTGCCGGCGGACTCGGTGTTTTTGAACCCCGCAAACCTCCTATTCACAACCTCACCGATTTCGAAGACAAAGGCGTTGAATATATTATTCGCAATCCTGAAATCTACCAAGATAAAGTGTGTGTAATTGCCGGCGGCGGAGATTCTGCGCTCGATTGGTCCATTTACCTCGCTGAAAGAAATATTGCCAAGCGTGTTGTTTTGGTACACCGCAGCAGTTCTTTCCGCGGTCATTTAGATTCTGTACAACGCGTCATCGACATGGCTGAAAGCGGAGCCATTGACCTGGTCACTGAAGCAGAAGTAACGGGCCTCCAAGGCTCAGACTACCTTGAGCATGTTATTGTTAGCCATCAAAAAGACGGCGAACGCAGTATTCCCGCCGATCATTTCATTCCCTTGTTTGGTCTCAAGCCAAGTCTTGGGCCTATCGGAGACTGGGGCTTAGAAATCGAGAAAAGCGCCATTAAAGTCAATACCTTAGACTACTCTACGAATATCCCCGGCATATATGCGATTGGCGATGTGAATACCTACGCAAACAAACTCAAACTGATTTTGTGTGGCTTCCACGAAGGTACACTAGCAGTCCAATCTGCTTTTGCGCGCATTCATCCAGAGAAGAAAAATGTATTGAAATACACAACCGTCAACGGAGTGAACGGCTTTTAATTGATGAAAAATAAAACGGTTAATGCGGTCGCCATCCTCGGCATCATCTCCATTCTGAGCATTCTATCTGTTCAGTTTGTCTGGATCCACAATACCCGTCAGTTGCAACAAGAGTACATCAATATACAGCAGCGCGAAGACAGCCTCAACTTGCGTGAATTTGCACAACAAGCAAGGGCAGCTCTGCGCAACGTACTCACTTCTATCAATCAAAACGAAGATCCGAGTGCGGTGTACGGCGCCATCAAACAAGTAAGCTACCAGCACTACACCGTAGAGGTCAATGACGAAATACAGCCATTTTATCTCGAGACACTCCTTAAAAAGGAATTCTATTTACAAGATATCCAGCAAGATTTCTTGTTTGGAATTTACGATTGTTTTACAGATTCAATTACGCTATCTGGGTTGTATGTATTCGATAGCGACTCCATTTACGCAAAAAAAGCGCAAAAAACCAATGGCATAACGCCTGAAAGCCTCAATCTGACCAAAGACGGTCACTATTTTACAGTCTACTTTCCGAACCTTGCACTCGACAAAATAGAAGCCGCTTCTAGTTTCTCTCCGCTGGTCTATTTGCTCATTGTTGTGGTGTTTGTAGTGGTGTTTTTTGCCTTCAGTATGGGCATTATCATTCGTCAAAAAAGGTTATCGGAGGTCAAAAACGATTTCATCAACAACATGACCCACGAGCTCAAGACGCCTATTTCCACTATCAGCCTTTCTAGCGAACTGCTCTTGCGCCTAGAAGACAACGCAGATCCCGACCGCATGCGCAAATATGCCAGCATCATCTACAAAGAAAACAAAAGACTCGAACAGCAAGTAGAGCGCGTACTCAATATAGCCAAATTAGACAAAGATAAGGTCACGCTGAACAAAGAAGTGGTCTCGATTTATAGCATTCTTGACGACGTCAAGGAAAACTTTGACTTCAACCAAGCCACAGGTGGCGGACACTTTACAATTGCCAAGGAAATTGAACTTGCCTCCCTGATTGCCGACCCCGTTCACCTCACCAACGTGCTTTTTAATCTCGTAGACAACGCGGTCAAATATTGCAAAGTTGCCCCGATCATCCACGTGGTTGTTAAAGGAGAAAAAGATGGCTTCAAAATCGAGATCCAAGACAACGGCATTGGGATCAAAAAAGAAGATCTGCGGCTCATTTTCGATAAATTTTATCGGGTTCCGACCGGAAACATCCACGACGTCAAAGGTTTTGGCTTGGGCTTGTACTACGTCAAACTTATTGTAGATGCACACAAAGGAAAAATTGACGCCAAAAGCACACCTGAAAAAGGAACCACTTTTAGTTTGTGGCTACCTGCGCGGTAGGCGTCCGGTGCGCGTTAAAGTTGCAGCGGGTTGGGGATAGAGCCCTTTTCGTATAATTGTTTTCGTTTTTGGGTCTAATGTCAATTCTTCAGGAATCCCTGAATTTTCTCGTTCTGCGCTTATAATGAAGGTTGCGCTTGTCTTTTCCAATTGATAAGCTGATGCATATTGATAAGTCCCGATTTCTAAAAAGAGGCTGTCTCGGTTGAGGTAGATGCGGATATTTGTCGCATTCACAGCAAAGACTTCTTGCCCCATCCGCACTTCATATGAGGGGATAGTTCCTTCGTAAATACCGCGGTACTTGCGTTTGATGGTTTGGGTTTGCCCAACTACAGAAAAAGCAGTGGCAAATACAAGAGCAATCAAACAAGTTAATCTCAACATAGGGCTAAAATAATTACTATTTTCGTAGTCTAGCAAGTTTTTGTCCATGAAACAATACCACGACCTCCTTTCTCATATCCTCGAACACGGTGTTCAAAAAGAAGACCGTACCGGAACAGGCACCGTTTCTGTGTTCGGCTATCAAATGCGTTTTGACCTCTCCGCAGGATTTCCGTGCATCACGACTAAAAAACTGCATTTGCGCTCCATTATCCACGAATTGTTGTGGTTTTTAAAAGGAGAAACCAACATCGCCTACCTAAAAGAAAACGGCGTAAGTATCTGGGACGAATGGGCCGACGCCAACGGCGAATTAGGTCCGGTTTACGGCTCACAATGGCGCAGTTGGCCTACAGCAAGTGGGCAGCACATCGATCAAATTCAACAAGTCATTGATCAAATCAAGCACAACCCAGACTCTCGTCGCATCATTGTTTCGGCCTGGAATGTTGGTGAAATTCCACAAATGAAACTGCCGCCTTGCCATGCGTTTTTTCAATTTTACGTTGCCGATGGTAAATTGAGCTGTCAGTTATATCAGCGCAGTGCCGACACATTTCTAGGCGTGCCTTTCAACATCGCATCGTATGCCCTGCTCACCATGATGATGGCGCAAGTTTGTGCGCTTCAGCCCGGAGATTTCATCCATACACTTGGCGATGCGCATTTGTACAGCAACCATATTGAACAAACAAAACTTCAACTTTCTCGCGATTTCAGACCCTTGCCTACGCTGTGCATCAATCCTGAAGTCAAGAACCTTTTTGACTTCAAATACGAAGATTTTGAATTGCTCAACTACGATCCACATCCACATATTAAAGCAGCAGTAGCGATATGATTGCTTCCCTCTCCATGATTGCCGCCCTCGATGCTGTAAACGGCATCGGTAAAAACAACGACCTCATGTGGAACCTACCCGCAGACATGCAGTTTTTCAAAGAAACCACCAAAGGTCATGTCGTGATCATGGGGCGCAAAAACTTCGACTCCATTCCCGAAAAATTCAGACCCCTACCAGGTCGCAAGAATGTCATCTTGAGCAGGCAGTCAAATTTCAAAGCCGCGGGCTGTTTGGTATATGATTCCCTTTCGGCTTGTTTAAATAATTTAGAATTACACGACGGACAAAAAGCATTTATTATTGGTGGTGCGCAAATTTACGCCTTGGCACTAGAGAGCGGGCTCGTCAATGAAATATTCTTGACACACATCAATAAAGTATATGGTGCAGATACTTTCTTTCCCAATTTTGAGGCCTCAAGCTACCAAAAAACCTTGCTCTTTACACAAGCAAAAGACGAAAAGCACGAGGCGAATTTTGAGGTGTATCAATACACCAAATAAGATCCTATTGAGAAATAAGGGCAGTTGTAGCTAGAAGTGCGGCTGTTTCTGTTCTGAGTCTGAATTTGCTCATTTCTACCGCTTGGTATCCAGATTGTAGTGCAGCATTTATTTCTGTAGGGGAAAAATCGCCTTCTGGACCAATGAGAAATGGCAAAGTGTTTTTTAAACCACTCAGCGCTATCTTCTCCCCCTCTTCACAGTGACCAAAATAACCTTTTGGATGATTTTTAAGAAAATCTTCAAAACGTTGGAGTCCTTCAAGTTCAGGTAAATAAAACCTTTTTGACTGCTTCATAGCGGCAATTGCAATTTTTTCGAGGCGCTCCATATTGACTTGCTTTCGCTCACTGTGTTCACACCATATAAAAGTCAGTTTAGACAAGCCCAATTCAGTTGCTTTTTCAAGATACCATTCAATCCGATCCATGTTTTTGGTCGGCGCCATTACAATGTGCAAGGTTGGGGTCTTTTCATGAAAAATACTGGATTCCATGCGCAGTACCGAACGCTTTGGGTGCGCGTCTTCAAGTACGCTAAACGCTTGCAAGCCCTTTCCATCGATCAATTCAATAGGCGCGCCTTCTTGCATGCGCAATACGCGAATGCAATGCTTAGACTCTTCCTCGCTGAGCTGGTAATGAGATTGATCAGCTTGCAGTGTTGGTGCATAAAAAATACTCATGCGTAAAGGATTTGAAAAACCAATTCTTTGAGCAACTCGGAATTAGCCATTTGGCTATTTCCAACGCCTTTGGCTTTGAGGTCGTATTCATGGAGCAATGCAATGATTACTGCAATTTTTTTAGGGTCGTAATTTTGTCGATTGGCCAAGAGCTCACCTGCCACGAAAGGATGAACCCCAACGCTGCTGGCAACGGCTTCTCTGCTTTTATTGGGGGTGAAATGTACCCGCATGAGTTGTGAGAACAACTTAAAAAGCGCAGGCACAATCACAACAAGCTCGCCTGCTTTTGGATTGTATTCAAAATACTGAACGATTTTAAAGGCTTTATCTGCCTGCTTTTGGCCGACCGCATTGACCAACTCAAAAATGTTGTAGTCTTTGGATATACCTATGTGTTGTTCGATGTGCTGCTCTGTGATTGCAGCATTAGCGCCGAGAACAGTGCGCAGCTTTTCAATTTCGTTGGCGATACGCCCGAGGTCTGCACCTAAAAATTCAGCTAAAAGCATGGTGGCTTTGCCATTGATTTGCAGGCCTAAACCCCTCACGTATTTAGCAATCCAGTCAGGCAGTTGATACTCGCGAATTTTATCAGACTTGAAAATGAGGCCGTTTTTTGCAAAGTTTTTGAGGAGTTTTTTGCGTGCATCGAAGGTTTTGTGTTTGTAGCAGACCACAAAAATAGTGGTGGGGCTTGGGGCTTCCGAATAAGCTTCTAGCGCATCAATTTGCTTAAAGTCTTGCGCCTCTTTGAGAATGACCAAACGGCGCTCCGCCATTAGTGGATAGGCTTTTAGCTCGCTTTGCAAGGCCAAAGAATCGGCATCCTTTCCATAGAGAATGGTCTGATTGAAATCGCGTTCGTGATCGTCTAAGACATTTTTGAGCAGGGCCTCGGTGATCAAATCGATGTAATAGGTTTCCTCCCCGTGCAAAAAATACAAGGGCGCAAACTTTTTGGCTTGGATGTCTTTGATGATTAAGCTTGTGTCCATGGATGATTTTTCCAGATTTGGACGAGTTCAACAAGGGTGTCGATTGCTTTTTCCATGTCTTGAACACTGACGTATTCGAGTTTGGAATGAATGGCCATTTCACCTGTAAAGATATTCGGACAAGGTAGGCCCATAAAAGAAAGTCTTGAGCCGTCGGTGCCTCCTCTAATAATGGCGCGTTTAGGTTGTAGGCCAGCCTTGCGCATCGCCTCTTCAGCGTAGTCTGCCACAAATGGCACACCTGCCAAAATTTCTTTCATGTTGCGGTACTGCTCTTGTACTTTTATTTCATATCGCGCGCCAGGATGTGCCGTCACAACTTGAGCGGCCAAGGCCTCTAATTTTTGTGGATAGCTTTCCATAAGAGCGGTGTTGTGGTCGCGCAAGATGAGCTGGACTGTTGCTTTTTCCAAGCCTCCTTCAATGGCAGTTGGGTGTACGAAGCCTTCTCGATGAGAAGTGGTTTCGGGAGACCAATTTGCTTTTGGAAGCGCTTCTATAAAAGCCGCAGCCAACTTTATGGCATTGACCATTTTGCCTTTGGCATAGCCAGGATGTGCGCTAACGCCGTGAAAAGTAAGTGTTGCGGCATCGGCCGAAAAGGTTTCGTCTTCGATGTCGCCAAGTGGCCCCCCATCGAGGGTATAACCAAAATCGGCATTGAGTTTTTGCATGTCCAGCTGCTCTACTCCTCTACCAACTTCTTCGTCGGGTGTAAACAAAATGCGAATAGGGCCATGAGGCACTTCTGGATGCGCCAAAAGGTAAGCAGCAAGCTCCATAATAATGGCAACACCTGCTTTGTCGTCGGCCCCGAGTAAGGTGAGTCCGCTAGCGGTAATGAGGTCGTTGCCGATTTTTTGCAGTAAATAGGGGTGGTCTTCGGTGCGAAGAATTTGGCTAGTATCATCGGGAAGTGTGATGGGAGCGCCAGTATAATTTTGATGTAAAATGGGTTTTACGTTGGTGCCGCTGCAGTCTGGAGCGGTGTCCATGTGCGAACAAAAGCAGATGGTCGGCAATGGTTGCGGCACATTAGAAGGAATGGTTGCAAATACATAAGACCATTCGTCAATTTCTACATCTTGAAGGCCCAACGCTTTCAATTCCTCGAACAAGACCAAAGCGAGGTTGCGCTGCTTGGCAGTTGATGGAAAAGAACTTGAGTTCGGATCTGAAGTAGTATCGATTTGGACGTAACGCATAAAGCGCTCCGCAACTTGATATGGACTGGACATGAATTTGTTTTAGTCAAAAATACGAAGAAAAGCGCAAATGACTTAAGGGATCAGGTTGCTCAAGGCTTGTAATTCTGCAACTTTTTGAGCAGATCCAACTTGCTGAAACGCATAAATCAAGTTCGAGAGCATTCTTTTGAGAATAGCTGAATTGGAACAAGGCTCAAAATGACTGCGGTCGGGCTGTAGATGAATGCCCTTGATGAATTCTTTGATTTCATTGGCATCGAAAATACTGCCTTTTGCAAATGCATTGATATAGAATAAAACACCGTAGTCATCTCCTTGCTGTAAACTAAATGCAGAATGCTTGCTATCCATATAGGCCAGAACAAAATGATTCGGCAAATTGACACCATAAATAGGTAAATCCAGCGATTGTGCGATCACACTATAAATTACGCAAAGACTCAAAGGATTGCCTTTTCGACTGTCTAATACGGTATTGATGTAAGAATGAGCCGGGTTATGGTAATTTTGACTATCACCTCTAAAGCGGTGCATTCCAAAGAAGATGCGGTTAAAGATTTTGACTTGCTCAAACGCCGTTTGATGGTCATTGAGCTCTAACCAAATGTCGCGGCGAATAGATTGAATGCGCTCGTGCAAAAGGTCTTCATCCATGCCGGGGTATTGGTACCTCGCAATGATGACAGCGCCCGTTAAGAGGTCCTTATCTGGTGATTGCAGCCAAGCGCTTAGTTGGTTTTTAACGGTCTCAAATTGGATGTCGTGAATGAGGTTTTCTACCCGGTCTTGAAACAACAAGCCATAATAATCTTGCTCCCAAGATTGCTCTAAAACAGGTAAAACCTGCGAGCCAAACTTCATGAGTTCATCGCGTACCTGCTGAAAAACCAATTCATCAGGGTCATCTATCAGGCGAACCAAAGCTTGTATAGTTGTCTGTGCATCCATTCTGGACAAAAATAGACGCTGCACATACATTGGCCGCAGCACTTCAATAACTTTTTCAAGAGTCCAGTGTTAATTGAATGTAACTTTTAGAAAATTCTTGCGTATGCAGCCCTATCCAAATTAACTTTGCTACAGGTTGATTTTAAGAGGCTCTTCGGAGCCTCTTTTTCTTTAGTTCTACTTATTTTCTTCCGTTTTATAAATTTAAACGCAAAAAATCACGCACTAAATAAGTGAGCGCTTTTCCGACAATTAAATCTTCTTTGTCATCGCTCGGAGCGGCCTCCGTTAGGTTTAAGTACGCAATTTGAGGGCGGATATGACCTAATTTCAGCAACAACGTGCGGATTTGATCGAGTTGCCATCCAGAGGGGCTAAATGCTGAACTAGGCATCAGGGCAATGGCGTCCATGTCGATTTCCAAACCTACGGCATGGTGCTGATGCTGCACAAATCCCAAAACATCGTCGTAAAGTTGATGCGGCCCCTGCAAATAATCTTCAAAAAAACGATAACTGATTTGAGCTTGAGCCAATTGGGTTCTGATAAATGAATTATTAAAGGCTTCATGCAAGCCAAATACACCATATTGTGTCAAGAGATGTTCTTGTAGCGCAAAAGAAAAAGAATTGCCACTGTGGCGTTTGTCCGTCGGACGCAAATCTGCATGCGCATCGATATTCACCACACTCAACTGTCCCTTTTGGGCAGCCCAGCGCATGAGGGCAAGTGCATTGTTGTGCCCTCCACCCACAACAATTGGAATTTGGCCTTCACTTAAATAGGTATTCAGTGTCGCTAATAAAAGTGCATCGAGCTCTTCAACAAACGCAGAAGCCTCAGGTTGGTCTGCTGGCTGTTTGAGCTGTTGAATAACTCCTAAATAAGCCAATTGCTCGATAGAAGCCCCCACGTAATGCTGTGAGTTAAAAAAGATTTTTGTGAATGCATTGAATGCATTTTCACTGCCCGGCCTACCCAAATTTGCTTGTGGACCAGCATTTTCACAAATACCAATCAAAACATATTTAGCATCAGCAAGTGTTTGTTGACTTAGGTGTTCGCCCACACGCGTTTCACCGCTTCTGGTCTGAAAAGCAAGCTTGCGGAGTTTGGGGTCAAATAGTTGAAATTCAAATGCGCTCATATCATTTAGCTTAGTTGTTCTAAAATTGCTGCGGGAATAGCGATGGGTTTTTGCGTCTGGGCACTTAGAAACACCAACAAAGTATAAGCCTCATTTAACAAGACCCCCATCTCATTATACGTTTTATATTCAAAAGCAATGCGCACACCTTCTAACTGAACTATCCGAGTGCGGATTTCCAATAAGTCATCATACTTCGCGGGTTGGTGATAGGTAATTTCAAATTTCTTGACAGGGAGCAAAACGCCATATGCTTCCATTTCTTTGTAGCGCACACCTCGATCGCGCAAGGCCTCCACTCTAGCTACTTCAAAATAACTGGCATAGTTACCGTAGTAACAATAGCCCATCTGGTCAGTTTCTGCATACCGCACTCTGATAAATGTAGTAAACTCCAAATGAGTCAAGTTCAAGTTATCTGACATATTTATGGTTTTTTATGCTTAATTGCTTGTGAGTTTTGTTAAGCTATTGTAAATTTAGCAAGCACTAGAGAATGACACCAACATTAAAATTATTTTATAAACAAGTCTTTTTTTTTTAATATACAATACCCTAGGCGCTTTTTTTTTAACTTTTTTATGAGAATCTTTGTTCTCTCTTATTTCAACCAAATTTCGTGACCTCACGAATATTTACAAACAACGAGAACAACCTACAAAACTATGAACACTAGCCACGAAAGTGCATGGGAGTCCTGCTTAAAAGTTATCAAAGATAACATATCCTTGCAGGCCTTCAAAACTTGGTTTGAGCCGATTTTACCCGTCAGATTGGAGGGTCCGGTGCTTACGATCCAAGTGCCTTCGCATTTTTTTTATGAGTGGCTCGAGCAGCACTATATTACCCTTTTGCGCAAAGTCATCAAAAAAGAACTTGGCCAAGATGGCACTCTAGAATATAGCATCGTGATGGAAAATAACACCCAATCGCGCAGCCCTTATACCGTCAAACTCCCGACCAACAATTCAAGCAATCTAAAAAATGCGCCCGTCAACATGCCTATCAATGTCGACGAAAAGCAAATTCGAAATCCGTTTGTCATTCCTGGTCTCAAAAAAGTAAACATTGAATCTAACCTGATTCCTAATTTCACTTTTGAAAACTTCATTGAAGGCGAATGCAACCGTTTGGCAAGAGCCTCAGGGTTTGCGGTATCCAACAAACCCGGCGGTACTGCTTTCAATCCATTACTTCTCTACGGAGGTGTTGGCTTAGGCAAAACACACTTAGCGCACGCCATTGGTATTTCTATCAAAGAGCGCTTCCCTAACAAAACAGTGTTGTATGTGCAATCAGAAAAATTTGCACACCAATTCATAGACGCTATCAAAAATCAAACAACCAATGATTTCGTTCATTTCTATCAAATGATCGACGTCTTGATTATTGACGACGTCCAATTCTTTGCAGGTAAAGAACGCACCCAAGATGTATTCTTCAGTATTTTCAATCACCTACACCAAAACGGCAAGCAAATTGTGCTTACCTCAGATAAAGCACCTGTCGAGATGCAAGGCATGGAGCAGCGTTTGCTTTCTCGTTTCAAATGGGGGCTTTCTGCCGATCTCAGCACGCCAGACCTCGAAACACGCATCGCAATTCTCGAAAAGAAAATGTACGGAAGCGGTATCGAACTCCCACGCGAAGTTGTGGAGTATTTGGCTTATTCTATCAACACCAACGTTCGCGAAATTGAAGGCGCACTCAACACCCTTCTCGCCCAAGCATCACTAAATAAAAAAGCGATAACTCTAGAGCTTGCCAAGCAAATGGTAGACAAATTTGTCCGCAGTACAGCCCGTGAAGTCTCTATAGAATACATTCAAAAAGTCGTTTGTGACTACTTTGATTTGCCAATCGAAATGCTCAAATCCAAAACGCGCAAGCGTGAGGTTGTTCAGGCACGTCAAATCTCGATGTATTTCTCCAAAAAAATGACTAAATCATCTTTGGCAAGTATTGGCGCTCATTGCGGTGGCAAAGACCACGCAACGGTTCTTCACGCCTGTCGTACGGTTGTCAATCTTTCAGAAACTGACAAACAATTCCGTCATTACCTCGAAGAACTCGAGAAGAAACTGACCATTCAATAAGCACCTGTTGGCCAAGCGCATTCTTATGGTTTGCCTAGGCAACATCTGCCGCTCACCACTTGCAGACGGATTACTTTTGCGCAAAATCAAAGCGCAAAATCTAGATGCAATTGTTGACTCCGCTGGCACAGCCAATTACCACATTGGTAAGGCGCCAGATGTCCGCATGATCCATACTGCAGCCAAGCACAATACGCCACTAGATTTTTTGCGTGCCAGACAATTTACCTCACAAGACTTTGACAAATTTGACCACATCTTGGTCATGGATCATTCCAACTATAGCAATGTACTTGCGCTTGCACAAACTGAAGCTGACCAAAAAAAGGTCACCTTTTTCCTTGATTATTTATATCCAAACCAACAAGCAGAGGTTCCGGATCCCTATTACGGTTCACTCGAAGACTTCGAAGTGGTCTATCAGTTGGTAGATAAAGCTACCGACGCACTCATTCAAAAACTATTTCATGAGCACTAAACATAAAGGTTCTATATTTCTCATACCCAATACATTAGGTGGTGAAAGTACCGCTGACATCATCCCGCAAGAAGTCATTTTACAAGCAACTCAACTGCGCGTTTTTGCCGTAGAAGAGCTCAAAAGTGCACGAAGATTACTGCGCAAAATGGACCGCAATTTCCCTATAGATGACTGTACTTTCAAAATTCTGAACAAGAATACAAAAGAGTCTGAACTCATGGATTTACTCATGTTCTTGATCAAAGGGATAGACGTGGGCATCATATCTGAAGCTGGTTGCCCAGGTATTGCGGACCCAGGTGCCTCACTAGTACATTTAGCACATACACAATCCATTCATGTCAAACCATTAGTTGGGCCTTCATCCATTTTACTTGCACTCATTGGAAGTGGTTTCAATGGTCAACACTTCACGTTTCACGGTTATTTGCCCAAGGAACGCAAAGAACGCATTAAAAAACTCCGAGATTTTGAAATGGATACCAAAAGACATGGTCATACCCATCTGTTCATGGATACTCCTTTTAGAAATATGAATGTCTTAGAAGATCTTCTCAACGAAGTGGGAGATTTAACTGAGCTTTGTATTGCATCCAATATCACATTGCCGACTCAATCAATTAGAACAATGACCGTTCTGGACTGGAGAGAAAAAGCTTATGATTTGGCTAAAATTCCGACGGTTTTTGCGATTGGCAAAGGCCAGTAGGGTAAAAAAACGAACTCTCTTGAATTTGAACTACCCTTCACTTCAGTGAGGGGTATTTTTTTGTCCTATAAAATCTGATTATGATAGTTGAAGCGCTAGTGTCTTTGAGCATTCACATCTAGAAATAATGAAAGCAAAAATTACACAAAAAAAAAGCCCC
>CAMDFN010000019.1 GCA_945897565.1 Chryseobacterium gleum | reverse complement strand
TTTACTTATATAGCCACCACAGAAGTAATCGCCTTGCTTGGCCTTACGCCTGTTTTTGTAGAGGTTGATCCGCAAACTTTTTGTGTAGCTGCTGCCGCAATTGAAGCTGCCATTACCCCGCGCACCAAAGCAATTGTGCCGGTACACTTGTATGGTCAGGCTGCAGACCTCAACGCTATAATGGAAACAGCGCACAAACACCAACTTTTTGTCATCGAAGACAACGCACAGGCCATTGGCTCAGACTACCACCTCTCTGACGGCAGGGTTCAGAAAACCGGCACCATCGGCCACATTGGCTGTACTTCTTTCTTTCCGAGCAAAAACTTGGGTTGCTACGGCGACGGCGGCGCACTCTATACCCAAGACGCCGAACTCGCGCGCAAAATCAAAATGATTGCCAACCACGGCCAAGAACAAAAATACATCCACGACGTAGTGGGTTGCAACTCGCGTTTGGATACCATTCAAGCGGCAGTTTTGCGCATCAAATTGCGTCAATTAGATAACTATATAGATGCGCGCAGAGAAGTAGCTTCTGCCTACGACGCCGCATTTGCCCAAATTCCAGGAGTCGAGATTCCATTCAGAGCTGCCGATTCCAAACATGTTTTTCATCAGTATACACTTAAACTGACCTCGCATAGCCGAGAAGCTTTACAAGCGCATCTTTTAGCTGCTGGTATTCCCTCGATGATCTACTACCCTATCCCGGCGCATCGTCAAAAAATGTTTGCAGCCTTTAACCTAACTGACTTACAACTCCCCATTACCGAACAACTCTGCGCGCAGGTCATCAGTTTGCCAATTCATACCGAAATGGATGAGCAGCAATTAGAATACATTATAGAACACGTCCTATCCTTTTTTAAATGAAAAATATTGCAGTAGTAGGCACCGGCTATGTTGGCCTCGTTACCGGAACTTGTTTTGCTGAAACTGGCAATCAAGTTATTTGTATTGACATCGACAGCGCAAAGGTCGACAAAATGAAACAAGGCCAAATTCCGATTTACGAACCCGAACTAGACGTTCTTTTTGAACGCAATATCAAAGCGGGCCGTTTGCATTTCACCACCGACCTCGCTTCGGGTATTGCCGATGCCGAAATCATCTTTTTAGCCCTCCCTACTCCGCCCGGAGAAGATGGCTCTGCCGATTTGTCTTATATCTTAGGTGTGGCTGAGCAACTCGGCAAAATGCTCACCGACTACAAAGTTATTGTCGATAAAAGCACCGTGCCTGTAGGTACCGCAGACCGCGTGCACGCCGCTATTGCAGCCAACGCAAAAGTGGACTTCGCAGTGGTTTCTAACCCAGAATTCCTACGCGAAGGTTATGCCGTAGCCGATTTCATGAAGCCAGACCGCGTGGTCATTGGTTGCTCAGACGAACGCGCTGCCAAAGTCATGGAAAGCCTCTACAAACCATTTGTGCGCCAAGGCAACCCGATCTATTTTATGGATGAGAAGTCTGCGGAGCTCACGAAATATGCCGCCAACTCCTTTTTGGCCACCAAAATTACCTTTATGAACGAAATTGCCAACTTCTGTGAGGTAGTAGGTGCCGACGTAGACAAAGTGCGCATTGGCATTGGTGCCGACAGCCGCATTGGCAAGCGCTTTTTGTTCCCGGGTATTGGCTACGGAGGATCGTGCTTTCCGAAAGACGTGCAAGCACTGGCGAAGTCTGGCGCAGACCACAACTATGATTTCAAGATCTTGCGAGCGGTCATGGAAGTCAATGACGACCAAAAAACAATCTTGTTTCCGCGCATCAAAAATTACTTCCGCGGAAATTTACTCCGCAAAAAAATTGCGGTGTGGGGTTTGGCCTTCAAACCCGATACCGACGACATCCGCGAAGCACCTGCTTTGTACATGATCCGTGCCTTGTTAGAAGCAGGCGCCGAAGTAACGGCCTACGACCCCGAAGCCATGGAAAACGTTAAGGCGCTTTTTGGAGACCAAATAAACTACGCTAAAGATGAATATGCTGCCTTAATTCAGGCCGACGCCCTCTTGATTTGCACCGAATGGAGCATTTTCAGAAATCCGAACTTCAACGCCATGAAAGACCTTATGGCCGATAACGTTATCTTTGACGGCCGAAACCTATTTGACCTCACCGACCTCACCGAAAAAGGCTTCTATTATAGCAGTATCGGTAGAAAAACAATACACAGAAACTCATGAAACGCGTTTTAATCACCGGTGCAGCCGGATTTTTAGGGTCACATTTATGTGATCGTTTCATCAAAGATGGCTACCACGTCATTGCGATGGACAACTTGATTACCGGACGCCTCAAAAACATCGAGCACTTGTTCCCATTAGAACAATTTGAGTTTCACCACCACGATGTCTCTAAATTTATCCACGTTCCGGGCAAACTAGATTACATCCTGCACTTTGCTTCACCTGCAAGCCCCATAGATTACCTCAAAATTCCGATCCAGACCCTAAAAGTTGGCTCTTTGGGCATCCATAACTGCCTTGGCTTGGCCAAAGCAAAAGGTGCACGCTTGATCATCGCTTCTACTTCCGAAGTATACGGAGACCCCACCGTACACCCACAAACCGAAGCATACTGGGGCAATGTAAACCCAGTGGGCCCACGCGGCGTGTACGATGAAGCCAAACGCTTTCAAGAAGCCATTACCATGGCCTACCACAATTTTCACGGCGTAGAAACGCGCATTGTGCGCATCTTCAATACCTACGGCCCACGCATGCGCTTAAACGACGGCCGTGTGTTACCTGCTTTCATTGGACAAGCCTTGCGCGGCGAAGATTTAACTATTTTTGGCGACGGCTCTCAGACGCGTTCGTTCTGCTACGTAGACGACTTAGTAGAAGGCATTGTGCGTCTATTGATGAGTGACTACCCCTACCCGGTCAATGTCGGCAATCCGTCGGAAATTACCATTGCCCAATTTGCAGAGGAAATCATTGCCCTCACCGAAACTACCCAAAAGGTCATTTACAAAGATTTACCCGTAGACGACCCCAAGCAACGCCAACCCGACATCACTAAAGCGCGTGAAATACTAGATTGGGAGCCCAAAATTGACCGCAACGAAGGTTTGAAACGCACCTACGCCTATTTTCAAAGCTTGTCGCAAGAAGAGCTACTGGAAACAGACCACTATAATTTTGACAAATACATCACCAAATAAATGGAGTATTTCGCACACGAAACGGCAGTCATTGACGACGGATGTCAGATAGGTGCAGGCACCAAAATCTGGCATTTTTCACACCTGATGCCGGGCTGCACGCTCGGTAAAAACTGCAATATTGGCCAAAATGTCGTGATTTCACCTCAGGTGGTACTCGGCCACAACGTGAAAGTGCAAAACAACGTCAGTATTTACACTGGCGTCACCTGCGAAGACGACGTCTTTTTGGGCCCCTCAATGGTTTTTACGAATGTCATTAACCCAAGAAGCGCCGTTAACCGCCGCGACAACTATTTGCGCACGCATGTGGGCCAAGGAGCCAGCATTGGCGCCAACGCCACCATCGTTTGCGGCCACGACATCGGTGCCTATGCATTTATTGGCGCAGGCGCAGTGGTCACGAAACCTGTCCCCGATTTTGCATTGGTGGTGGGCAATCCTGCGCGCCAAATTGGCTGGATGTCTGAATTCGGGCACCGCCTCCAATTTGATACCGACGGGCGCGCCACCTGCCCCGAAAGCGGGCAAAAATACCAACTCAGCAACGCAATTGTAACTAGAATACATGAGTAAGATCAAATTTGCCATCATAGGAGCCGGACACATCGGCAAAAGACACGCCGAAATGGTTCGCCGCGATGCAGAAGGAGAATTAGTAGCCCTTGTAGACCCACGCGGCCAAGAAGCCTGTGGTGCTCAAGACTTCGACGTCCCCTTCTTTAACGACATCAGTGAATTGCTTGCCAGTGATATTGATTTTGACGTAGTGAATGTGTGTACGCCCAACGGCCTGCACGCCGAGCAAGCACTCAAGGCGCTAGAGGCCAAAAAACATGTGGTTTGTGAAAAACCCATGGGCCTGAGCAAAGAAAGCTGTGAGCAAATCATTTACAAGTCTTTGCAGGTGTCTAAGCAAGTCTTTTGCGTCATGCAAAACCGCTATTCTCCGCCAAGCGTCTGGATCAAAGACCTCATCGACAGAAAAGTACTCGGCGACATCTATATGGTGCAGCTCAATTGCTACTGGAACCGTGACGAACGCTACTACAAAGCCGGCGGCTGGAAAGGCAGCAAAGACCTCGACGGCGGCACGCTTTTTACCCAATTTAGCCACTTCATCGACATCATGTACTGGTTATTTGGCGACATCGACCACATCCAAGGCAAATTTGCCGATTTCAACCACAAAGACTACACCGATTTCGAAGATTCCGGCTTTGTGAGTTTTGATTTCATCAATGGCGGAATGGGTTCTTTGAACTATTCGACCTCCGTTGCCAACCAAAATTTGGAGTCCTCGATGACCATCATCGGCCAAAACGGCTCCGTCAAAATTGGCGGCCAATACATGAACGAAGTAGAGGTCTGCAACATTACGGGTTACCAAATGCCCGAACTGGCCCCTACCAACCCGGGCAACGACTACGGCCCTTACAAGGGCTCTGCCGCCAACCACAACTACGTCATTACCAATGTAATAGACACACTAAACGGCCGCACCTCTCCTACCACTAACGCACTTGAAGGCATGAAAGTAGTGGATATCATTGAACGCATTTACGCTGTGCGCGATGCGCAGTTAAAGTTTTAATACCCTTCTTACGCCATGATTTACCAAGATCTTATCGATAAAAACACCAAACTCGCCGTCATCGGTTTAGGCTATGTCGGTTTGCCAATTGCGCTCGAATTTGCCAAGCGCATCAGCGTTATTGGTTTTGATATCAACGCGGCTCGCGTAGACATGATGCAGCGCGGCCTAGACCCTAGCCGTGAGCTCAGTGCCGAAGATTTCCAAGACCGCGACATCAAGTTTACCTGTAACATCGAAGACCTACAAGAAGCCACGTTTTTTATTGTGGCCGTTCCAACACCCATAGACGAAACCAATCTGCCAGACCTCAAACCCTTACTTGGGGCAAGCCGAACGGTGGGCAATGCCCTTAAAAAAGGCGATTACGTTGTGTTTGAATCGACAGTTTACCCCGGCTGTACCGAAGAAGATTGCATTCCTATCCTCGAAGAAGCGTCTGGGCTCAAATTCAGAGAAGATTTTATGGTGGGCTATTCACCAGAACGCATCAATCCCGGAGACAAAGAACACACCCTACAAAACGTCATCAAAATTGTATCGGGCTGCTGTGAAGCGTCGCTCGATCAAATTGCCCAAACCTACGAATTGGTTGTGGCTGCAGGCGTACACCGCGCCACCAGCATTAAGGTGGCAGAAGCCGCCAAAATTGTCGAAAACACCCAACGCGACGTCAATATTTCATTGGTAAACGAACTCTCAATCATCTTTAACAAGCTGGGCATCAATACATTTGACGTACTAGAAGCCGCAGGCACCAAATGGAACTTTCTGAAGTTCTACCCGGGCCTTGTGGGTGGCCACTGCATCGGTGTAGACCCCTACTATTTGGTGCACAAAGCCATGCAAGTGGGTTACCACTCCAAAGTGATCAACTCAGGGCGCTATGTCAATGACTCCATGGGCTTTTATATTGGCAAACAAACCGCCAAAAAAATCATTGCCCAAGGCAAAATGATCCAAGAAGCGCATGTACTCGTGATGGGCGCTACTTTCAAGGAAAATGTATCGGATATCCGCAATTCAAAGGTAATCGACGTCGTGAAAGAACTCCAATCGTTTCAAATCAATGTGGATATCATTGACCCCCATGCAGACTCCTCAGAAATGGAGCATGCATACGGCATTGGGCTCACCACAACACTCAGAACAGACTACGACGCCATTATTTTGGCAGTTAACCATAGCGAATACTGCAAATACAACGAGTTGTATTTCAAAAGTTTAATGAAAAACCAAACTGGTGTTTTTGTAGACGTCAAAGGCATTTACCGCGGGCAAATACAAGACTTGACTTATTGGTCTTTATAATTTGAAAATATGAAAGGAATTGTACTAGCTGGCGGTTCGGGCACGCGCTTGCACCCCATCACAAAAGGGGTTTCAAAGCAATTGCTACCCATTTACGACAAACCCATGATTTACTACCCAATATCTGTACTGATGTTGGCCGGAATCAAGGAAATTCTCATCATTTCTACCCCTATTGACCTTCCTTTCTTCGAAAAACTACTGGGCTCAGGTGAAGAACTCGGCATCCGCTTTGTCTACGCCGAACAACCCTCACCAGATGGGCTTGCTCAGGCATTTATCATCGGCAAAGATTTCATTGGCACAGACGACGTCTGTTTGGTCCTCGGAGACAACATTTTTTATGGCCAAGGCCTCACTAGACTCTTGAAAAGCGCGCTTTCAAACGTAACAGAAAAGCGTACCGCTACCGTATTTGGCTATTGGGTAGCAGACCCAGAGCGCTATGGTGTGGCAGAGTTTGACACAGATGGAAAAGTCATCTCTATCGAGGAGAAACCAGCAGTGCCGAAATCAAATTTTGCTGTTGTTGGGCTCTACTTCTACCCCAACGAGGTGGTGCAAGTGGCCCAAGAAATCAAGCCTTCAGCCCGTGGAGAACTCGAAATTACAACGGTAAATGAAGTGTTTTTGCAAAAAGACCGCCTCAATGTAGAGCTCATGGGCCGCGGTTACGCTTGGCTAGATACCGGCACCCATGAATCTTTGCTAGAAGCGTCTAGTTTTATCCAAACCATCGAGAAACGCCAAGGGCTCAAAATTGCCTGCCTTGAAGAAATCGCATATGAAATGGGCTTTATTGACAAAGATCAAGTGCTGCGCCTGGCCCAAGATCTAGCCAAAACTGGCTACGGACAGTATTTACTCAAGCGTTTTGCAAAATGATAGCCAAACCAACCCATATTGCTGATTTACTCGTGATTGAACCCCGTATTTTTGAAGACGACCGCGGTTACTTTATGGAGTCTTTCAAAGCAGAATGGTTTGCGGCCAATGTAGCGCCGGTTCATTTTGTCCAAGACAACGAATCCAAATCTTCGAGAGGCGTATTGCGCGGCCTGCATTTTCAAACCGGAGCCTTTGCGCAAGCCAAATTGGTGCGCGTGTTGCAGGGCGAAGTACTGGATGTTGCGGTAGATTTACGCCAAAACTCACCCACTTTTGGGCAATATTTCACCCTACACTTGAGCGAAAGCAACAAAAAACAGCTTTTCATACCAAGAGGCTTTGCACATGGGTTTTTAACGCTCAGCGAAACCGCGGTTTTTGCTTATAAAGTAGACAACCTGTACAGTAAAGCGCATGAAGGCGGCATTTTATACAACGACCAACAACTCGCCATCAATTGGGAATTGCCCGAGCACGAATTATTGCTTTCAGAAAAAGATACTTTACTTCCTTCCTTTGAAGAATGGAAAGCACAGGCATCGGGTTCAAACTTTTAAATTTGCTTGAAATGGAATTTCAAAAACATATTCTTATCACAGGTGGAGCCGGTTTTATTGGCTCTCATTTGGTCAGAAGGATGGTCAGAAACTACCCTAACTACCTGATTGTCAATCTAGACAAACTCACCTATGCAGGCAATCTTGCCAACTTAACGGATATAGACACTGCGGCCAATTACCGCTTTGAAAAAGCTGATATTTGCGACGCCACAAGCCTTCAAAACATTTTTGAAAAGCACGACATTACCGACGTCATCCATTTGGCAGCAGAAAGCCACGTAGACCGCTCCATCGAAGGGCCAATGGAATTCGTACTCACCAACGTTGTGGGCACTGTCTGTCTCTTGCAAGCGGCAAAAAACCATTGGAACGGCAGCCCCAACCATGTCTTTCATCATGTCTCTACCGACGAAGTATACGGCAGTTTGGGCGACGAAGGCTTGTTTACAGAGCAAACCCCCTATGACCCCCGTAGCCCCTACTCCGCTTCCAAAGCCTCTTCCGATCATTTTGTGCGCGCCTACTACCACACCTATGGTTTGCCTGTCAAAATGAGCAATTGCTCCAACAACTACGGCTCGCATCATTTTCCAGAAAAGCTCATTCCTTTGATGATCCACAACATCGTGGCGCAAAAGCCCCTGCCTGTCTATGGCAAAGGCGATAACATCAGAGATTGGCTCTGGGTAGAAGACCACGCGAGCGCCATTGACACCATTTTTCACAACGGACGCCTCGGCGAGTCTTACAACGTAGGCGGCCTCAACGAATGGACAAACATCGAACTTGTACACTACCTCTGCCGCCTGCTCGACCAAAAACTTGGCCGTGAAACAGGTGCTTCCGAAAAGCTCATCACGTATGTCACCGACCGCGCTGGCCACGACAAACGCTACGCAATAGACGCCACCAAACTCGAAACCGAACTCGGCTGGAAACCTTCTCTCACCTTTGAAAAAGGCCTTGAACTCACCGTAGATTGGTATTTAGCCAACCAAGATTGGGTCCAAAAAGTAACGAGCGGAGCCTATCAAGATTATTACAATAATATGTATCTTGGTAGGTAATTCTACTGAACGAAAAAAGTTTCTCTATCGCTAACTTTGATGAAAATTATTTGCTATGAATAGTCCACAAAAAGAAGTGCTGTCTGACCTCAATAAAAACGTCTATTCACAGGTGAATGATAACGAACTGAGTGCAGTAGAAAAACGAATCATTGATCGAGGTTTTCAAGATATTGAAAATGAAAATGTTATTTCGAATGCTGCGGTATTTGAAATGGCAGCAAAATGGTTGAAAGAGAAATAGTTTGGGTATCAGTTGCCACAGATCAACTTGCGTTTATGCTGAATTATTGGAATCAAAAGACAACCAACAATGCTTATTCCAACAAAATCCTAAACAAACTCTTCCTTAAATTAACAACAATTCAAAGGTATCCTCATTCAGCTCCACTTCTTCAAAGCAGAAAAGTTCGCAAATTGGCTATGCGGAATTATAGCATAATATATATTTTTCGATCAGAAATAATCTATATCTTTTCTTTTTGGGATAACCGCCAAGATCCTAATAACCTCAGTTCAATACTGGATAATTTAAAATAACATCCATGGAAAAATTGTAGATAGGATTTACTTACTTTTACGCTGTATACATTTCCATGAACCTCATCAAATCCTTATTCGGACCCAAAAAACGACAACAACCCTACGGCCTCTCCGCGTTAGGTGTGGACATGCATTCCCACCTCATTCCGGGAATAGACGACGGCGCGCCCACCATGGAGCACAGCATTGCCATGCTGAACAAATTTGCGCAACTGGGCTACCGAAAAGTGATCACCACCCCGCACATTTTAGGCGAAGTGCACCCCAATACCCCTGAAATTATTCTAAATGGCTTGGCTGAAGTACAAGCCGAAATCAAAAAACTACAAATTCCAATTGAACTCGAGGCTGCAGCAGAATACTACTGCGACGAAACCCTTTTGCCCAAAATCAAGGCCAAAAACATCCTGAGTTTTGGCAATAATTATGTCCTGATGGAATTCAGCATGCTGCACGCCAGCCAATATGAAGCGCAAGCACTTTTCGACCTCCAAGTAGCGGGCTACATTCCGGTTTTGGCGCATTTTGAGCGCTATCCATTCTACCACGGGGACTTTGAAAAAGTTGCGCAACTCCGCGAGCGCAACATCAAAATTCAAGTCAATTTAGGCTCGCTCACGGGCCACTATGGGCCGGGCGTCAAAAAAATGGCCGAAGAGCTCATCAAAAAGGGTCTCGTAGACTTTCTCGGCTCCGATTGCCACCGCATGGAACACCTCTTACTTTTAGAAGAACACCTCGACCTCCCCATTTTTAACGACATCGAAAAGCTCAAGCTGCTCAATCCTAGCTTATAATTGCTAATTTTGGACTAAATGTTGTTCAATTCCCTCGAATTTTTTCTGTTTCTGCCCGTAGTTTTTGTACTCTATTGGTTTGTATTGAACAAATCTTTGAAGTGGCAAAACGCTTTGGTTTTAGCAGCCAGCTATTTTTTCTATGGCTGGTGGAGTTGGGCTTTTATGGCTTTGCTCATGGCCAGCACCCTCCTAGATTACCTCTATGGCTTTGGGGTGGCTGCCGTCGATCGAAAAAAAGCCAAACTGTTTTTGTGGCTCAGTGTTGTCAATAACCTCGGTATCCTTGGAGTTTTTAAATACTATAATTTCTTCGCCTTAGAAGTTCAGCAGGGCCTAGATTTGGTAGGTTTGCAGACCAATCCTTACTTGCTGAAAGTTGCCCTTCCCATAGGCATCTCGTTTTATACTTTTCACGGAATGTCTTATGTCTTTGACATCTACCGCGGCCAGCAAAAACCCGTGCGCAACTTCATCGACTACGCCGTTTTTGTGAGTTTCTTTCCCTTATTAGTGGCCGGGCCCATTGAGCGCGCCAACCACTTATTGCCCCAAGTGCAAAAAGCACGTACTTTTCGCTACCAGCAAGCCTTAGAAGGTTGCCGCCTGATCTTGTGGGGGCTTTTCAAAAAAGTGGTCATTGCCGATAGCATTGCACAAGTGATTGACCCCATCTTTGCACATTATACCGACCACAGCGGCCTCACCTTACTGCTAGCCGCTATTGGCTTCTCAATTCAAATCTACGGCGACTTCTCTGGTTATTCCGATATAGCGTTGGGCACGGCCAAACTCTTCGGTTTTGAGCTGCTCAGCAACTTTCGTTTCCCTTATTTTTCTCGCGATGTAGCCGAATTTTGGCGCCGCTGGCACATTTCACTCTCTTCATGGTTCAAAGACTACCTTTACATCCCGCTAGGTGGGTCTAGAGCCGGCAAATTCAAGGCGGTGCGCAATACCTTCATCATCTTTTTAGTGAGTGGCTTTTGGCATGGCGCTAGCTGGAATTTCATTGTGTGGGGCTTCATTCATGCCTGTGGCTTTCTACCGCTCTTGCTGCTCAACCGCAACCGAAAACATCTCAGCGAAGTAGTTGCGCAAGAACAACTTTTGCCCAGCTTGAAAGCATTTTTTCAAATGTTGGGTACCTTCACCTTCGTTACCTTCGCCTGGGTTTTCTTCAGGGCAGACACCCTCACCGACGCTACGCTTTATCTCCAACACATCTTTGTTCAAGGGCCACAAAATGGTCTGCAGGGCAAGAGTATTCTGCTTTGGGGAGCTTTACTCTTAGGGCTAGACTGGTATTTGCGCCACAACGAACGCACACTGCGCGTACCCACCAACCGCATTTTGCGCACGGCCATTTACTTTGCGTTTGCGCTGACCGTACTGCTCAAACTTGGTAGTCATCAATCCTTTATTTATTTTCAGTTCTGATGCGCCAGTTCCTCAAAAAATTGCTCAAAACCCTACTTGCTTTTGTCCTTTTAATTTGGGTCGGGCTCGTCCTTATTGCCTTGTCTACCCGCTTCACACTCAAACTTGAGCAAAAGAGCCTCGGCCACATGACGCACTGGGGCAGCAGTTTTGCCCGCATAGACGAATTCCAAAGTTGGGCCCACCAAAAACCCACCAAAGCCCGCGGCCTCATCATCGGGAGTTCTACCGCCTACCGCAACATCAACCCACACCTCCTCTCAAAAGCTACCAATATCGATTGGTTCAACTACGGCAGCAGCGGACAACCACCCAAAATCAGTTATTTTTTGCTCCAAGACGCCTTCAAAAAAACAAAACTAGACTACGTTTTGCTCGATATCTACCCAGCTGTCATTGCCCTCGAGGGCCTGGAGTCTGCCCACGACCTCATCTACAACTCGCGCCTGCACCCCTGGCTCAAAACCCAACTAGTTGTGCGCTACCCCAACACCAAACTCTTGCTGCGCTTTCTCTATTTTTACACCAAGCGCGCCATCCCTTCCAAAACCCATATCATATACGACGCCACCAACGGCACCTACACCGGCAAAGGTTTTGTGTGCTCCAGCCAACCCGGCCTACAGCACTACCACAAACCTTCCAAAACCCAATTCATCAAAGACTTTCAAACCCTCCACCAAATTGCGGCACTTTGTAAAGCCAATGGCGCCAAACTTATCTTGAATATCAATCCAGAACTCGGAAAAACCTTTAAATTGGATCCGATTTACCATGATTTTCAAATTATTTCTTCCCCAAATTTCAAAAACCCACAGCACTTCTACGACACTCACCACATGACCTGCGAAGGAGCCAATTTGTATTCCGAAGGCTTGGGAATGCGTTTGTTGAAGTTGCTTAAAAAGTAAAAATATGAAACTCCACCTCTTTCGTCACGCCAAAACCAACCCTACTAGCCCATCAGGCCTAGACCTTGACCGCGAGCTAATGCCACGTGGCTACGAACAACTGCAAGAATTCAAAGCATTTTTTTCGGAGCATCCGTTTCAGGTAGGGCAAATCTTGTGCTCTAGCGCACAGCGCACACGCCAAACTTTGGAAGAAATCAAAGGGTTGTTTGCTGATGTTGCAGTTACTTTTAGCGACGAGTTGTACATGGCTTCTTCAGACGAAATGCTGCAAATCATCAATCAACTCCAATGTGCAGAAGACCTGCTCGTGATTGGCCACAATGAAGGTATTTCGGTTTTGGGCTTTGAACTCACTAATGACATTTTATTGCTCAAAACGGCCGGTTATGCAGGCATCGAATTTGAATTTGAACACAGCGGTTACATTTCCAAACGAACGGGTACTACATTGAAGACTTTTCGGGTGAGGGGGTGATTTCATGCCACTATGGCAGCACAATTTCACATGGCACAAAACTTGACTTGCAAGATCCATGCGTCAGGACCCGTATTTTGAATCTCGCTTGCTGCCCTCCTTCGGGCCCGCTTTGATAGTGGTCATTTTGATGTGGTTGGTCTATTGGGCCGATTTTATTTTTCCCTCAGACTTCCAGCGCTATGGGCTCGTTGCTATGGATCAAAAAGGTTTGCGGGGTATTGTTTTCATGCCTTGGATTCACGCACACAGCGATATCAAACACATCCTAAACAATAGCTTACCGACGTTTTTGCTACTTGGCCTTTTGTTTTATGCTTACAAAACTGTGGCTTGGCGTGTCTTTTTGTTGGCTTGGCTCTGCACAGGAATTTTACTTTGGCTCATTGGCGGCTCAAACGGCGCGGTGCACATTGGCATGAGTGGTGTCATTTACGCACTTGCAGGTTTTCTTTTTACCTCTGGTGTTTTGCGCAGTTATTTGCCCTTACAAGCGCTCTCCTTATTTATCATTTTTCTTTACGGCTCCATGATTTGGGGTGTATTCCCCACACAACCCCGCGTATCTTGGCAGGGGCACCTTTCAGGACTTATTGTGGGCATTATTTTAGCATTTATGTACCGCAAGCAAGGCCCACAGCGGCCAAAATATCAATACGAAATTGAAAAAGAGCTTGGCATAGAACCTCCCGATTTTGAAGGCGACCTCCGCCGAGCCATAGCAGCTGAGCAAGCCGAAATTGAAGCGGCGAGCGCCGATGCACAAACGCAAAGCAATGAGCTGAGCGAACAAGCACCCACCATTGTTGTTTACGATTACAAAAAGAACGACTAATTTTAAGGCGTGGAAGAAATCAGAAATAAAGTCAAGGAAAGCAGCTTGGTTCAGCTAGACCTCGCCGACTACAAACCAAGTGCGCAGCTCGTTGGCATTGACCTCACCGAACAACTTTGGCAAGGATTGGTCTTGAAAGAAAAGGATTTCCGCGACTGGATCAAAAACCACAACTGGGCCCAATACCAAAGTAAAGCCGTTTATATTTTTTGCAGTACCGACGCGATTATCCCAACCTGGGCGTATATGTTGGTGACATCTGCCTTGCAAAAGGAGAATGTGTATAGCCAAGTTGGCACTGAACACGAACTTGCCAAAGCGCTCATCCAAGAAGAAATCTGTTCGATTGCTATCGACGAAATACAAGACCAACGCGTGATTGTAAAGGGTTGCGCCGATATTCCAGACCCCGCCTTTGCGATGTCTTATTTGGTGCGTTTCCTTCAGCCTTATGCCAAAAGCATTATGTATGGTGAGCCGTGCAGTACGGTGCCAATTTATAAGAAAGGTTAAAAAACTTTTTTTAAATCCCTTGACTCGTGCAAAACACGAATAATATAGATGTTTTGCGCGTCAGTACTGTAGAAAATCACGTGTTTGAATACCTTCAGCCCTAGAGGTTTGATCCTGAGTTTATCGTACTTTTTACCTAGTTTTGGGAAGCCGCATAGATGCCGACAACTTTGCACAAGATCAAAATAGTACTTGTCAGCCTGAAGCTCAGACCATTGAGATTTTGAATAATGATGAATTTCTTGTAGGTCCTTTAATGCTTTTTCAGAGAAAATAAGCCGCACTAATTCTGACCTTTAATTTTCTTCAAATAGGTTTCTGGATCAAAATCTGAAACCCAACCACTAGCTAAACCTTCTTCGATAGCGTTGTTTAGCGCAGTAATTTTACTTTCTTCATCGTCTAAGAGTTGAAGGGCAGCACTCAATACTTCGTCGGCACTTTTGAAACGGCCATTTGCAAGGGCGCGATTAAGAATTGTTTGGCAATGCGGGGTCAGGAAGATAGAATTAGCTTTCGACATGCTGTAGAATTTAGATAAAGTTAACTAATTGCCAAATGAAGCACAAAGAAATTTACGGACAGATGATGGAAATTATTCAACTATCTTTGAATTTCATTGTTATCATTCCATATGATCCAAGCATGGCTCCATGCGGCGCGCCTCAGAACGCTACCGCTTTCAATTTCAGGAATTATCGTGGGCACCGGTCTTGCGGCGCTTTTGGGCGCTTTCGACGGGCTCATTTTTAGTTTGGCACTCCTCACAACCATAGGTTTTCAGGTGCTTTCTAATTTTGCCAACGACCTCGGCGATAGCCAAAAAGGCACAGACAACGCGCAACGCGTGGGGCCTGCACGCGCTATTCAAAGTGGCCAACTCACTGCCTCTCAAGTAAAAACAGGCATGTGGATAGTTGGTTTGCTTTCACTTGTGTCCGCCTTACTTTTGATTTACAAAAGTGTCCCGAACCTGAGCAAGCAAGCTATTGTGGTATATGTTCTTTTGGCCGCATTATGCATTGCGGCAGCCATTACCTATACCGTCGGTAAAAATGCCTATGGGTATCGCGGCTTGGGAGACGTCATGGTATTCCTGTTTTTCGGGATGGTGAGTGTCATTGGTGTATTTGGTCTCTATGGCGAAAGTTTTGAGTGGTTGGTTTTGTTTCCAGCCATCAGTATGGGGGCCTGGAGCACAGCAGTTTTGAACCTCAACAACCTGAGAGATGTTGAAAATGATGCCCAAATGCAAAAACGAACAGTGGTCGTTATGCTCGGCTACGTCAAGGGGAAAATTTATCATGTTTTCTTAGTAGCGACGGGCTTAGCTACTTGGTTTTTTACGATTTATTTATTGGCTGTAAGCACCTACAACTACTATTTATTCATTGCCCTCCTCCCCTCTCTTGGTTTGGTACTACACCTCAAAAAAGTACTAGAAACGCATGCGCCAGCTGAACTTGACCCCGAACTTAAAAAAGTCGCGTTATTGACTTTCTTTTCAGCCTTGCTTTTTGCAATTTTACTTAACTTTGCTCCGCATTAATTCAACACACATGAACATCCTTGTTTGTATTTCCAAAGCGCCAGACACCACCTCCAAAATTGCCTTTACCAACGGTAACACGCAATTCGACGAAAACGGCGTTCAATATATTGTCAACCCCTATGACGAATGGTATGCCTTGGTGCGCGCCCTTGAGCTCAAAGAAGCGCAAGGTGGAAACGTCACCATCATTACCGTCGGTACAAGCGCCGACGACGCCATTATGCGCAAGGCTTTGGCCATTGGCGCCGACGACGCCATTCGCATAGACGCTAGCGCCTCAGATGCTTATTTCGTCGCTATGCAAATTGCTGAATACGCCAAAGGCAAAGGTTTTGATCTCATCTTAACAGGAAAAGAAACCATTGACTACAATGGTGCACAAGTAGCAGGAATGCTAGCCGAAGCCTTAGACCTGCCCTACATTTCTATCGCTACCAAACTTGATGTTATGGGCAGCACCATTAGCTGCGAGCGCGAAATCGTCGGTGGCATGCAAGAAGTAGAAGTACAGGCTCCTGCTGTCATCAGCTGTGCCAAAGGTATGGCCGAGCAGCGCATCCCCAACATGCGTGGCATCATGGCCGCACGCACCAAACCGCTCAACGTAGTGGCTCCGGTGGCGCTCGACGCACTCACCACCTTCAGCATTTACAGCATGCCTGCTGCAAAGTCTTCTGTAAAACTCATCGATCCAAACAACCTCGACGAACTCGTTGCGCTTTTGCACAACGAAGCTAAAGTCATCTAAGCGCTTTTACCTATGAATCTCGTATATATCAATTCAGTAAATGGTTTGTCCAAAGCAGCTTTGGAGACCGTCACTTACGCCAAAAAATTAGGCTCAGACGTCGCCGTCGTGACCAACGGAAACGCTACGCCCGAGCAATTGGCTACGCTTGGTGCTTATGGTGCCAACACCATCTTGCAAGATGCCAATATCGATGGTCAAGATCCGAGCCAGCTCGTTAAACTCGTAGGCGCAGCCGCTGCCAAAGTAGGTGCCAGTAACATCATCTTTTCTCACGACCTCATCGGAAAAGCCGTAGCGCCACGCTTGTCTGTGCGCCTCAAAGCTGGCCTCGTTGCAGGTGCAGTTGCGCTTCCTCAAGCCGATGGCACCACAAAAGTCAATGTGTTTTCCGGGAAAGCCTTTGGTTTTGTCAAGGTCAATAGTGCGGTGCGCATTATTTCTTTGTTGCCCAACAGTATCCAACCCGAGCAAACGGGTGGCAACTGCAGCACAGAGGCCTTTGACAGCCAAGCCGGCAGCAGTGCAATTACCGTCAAAGCAACCAAAAAACCTGAAGGAGCTATTCCATTGCCAGAAGCCGAACTTGTGGTTTCTGCCGGCAGAGGGCTCAAAGGCCCAGAGAACTGGGGCATGGTCGAAGACCTTGCCGCGGCCCTTGGCGCAGCCACCGCTTGTTCGCGGCCTGTGTCAGACATCGGATGGCGTCCGCACCACGAGCACGTTGGCCAAACTGGTATTGCTATCCGCCCCAATCTTTACATCGCTGCAGGTATCTCTGGTGCCATCCAACACCTCGCTGGTGTCAATGGCTCTAAAGTAATTGTCGTGATCAACACCGACGCCGAAGCACCTTTCTTCAAAGCAGCCGACTACGGCATTGTAGGCGATGCATTTGAAGTGCTGCCACGCTTTACCGAAGCGGTGAAACGCTTCCGTGCTGCACAACACTAATGCAAAAAATAATCCTAGATATAGCCGGTATCGCCTATAGCCAAACACAATCTGGCTCTTACGTTCTTACGCTCGAAGAACGCGACGGCTTGCGTAAACTCCCCATTGTTATTGGTGGTTTTGAAGCCCAGGCCATTGCAGTAGAACTCGAAAACATGGTGCCCTCACGGCCCCTCACCCACGATCTCTTCCGTGCATTTTGTCAAGCATTTAATGTGGATATTATCGAGATCCTCATTTATAAATTCAAAGAAGGCGTCTTTTTTGCCAAACTGATTTGCGAGCAAAACGGCGTCCCTACGGAGCTAGACTCCCGCACCTCAGACGCCATCGCCATTGGGGTGCGTTTCAAAGCACCTATCTATACCCTAAGTAATATCCTCGACGAAGTCAGCGGCATTTCGCCGAGCTCAATTTCAGAACCCTATGATTTTGACGACGAAAATGATATCTTTGGCCAAGACGAGAAAGCACCAAATGAATGGGATATCTATGCTACAGAAGAGCTAGAACACCAACTATCTGAGGCCCTCGGCAACGAAGATTACGAACTTGCCTCAAAAATCCGCGATGAACTTAACCGCCGCCATCAAAACTAGACTTACCCTCCTCAGTTTTTTTCAATTTTTTGTTTGGGGAGCCTGGCTCACCACCATCGGCACTTATTGTACTGAAGGCCAAGGTTGGAGCTTTCCTCAATTCGGCGCCATTTTTTCTACACTTGCTCTGTCATCTATTCTGATGCCTTCCCTTATTGGCATTATTGCCGATAAATGGATGCGCGCCGAGCGTTTATATGGTGTTTTACACCTTTTTTACGGCGTATTCATGTTGCTCATTCCACAAATCGATTATTTCCAAAGTGCTTATCCGGCACTGCGCAACTTTGCAGCATACGAAATCTTGTATTGGCTCGTTTTCGGTGGCATGCTCGCCTATATGCCCACAATTTCGCTTTCCAACTCGGTTTCTTATCGCATTTTAAAGATGAACAACCTGAATGTTCCAACCGATTTCCCGAAAATCCGAGTTTGGGGTACCATCGGCTTTATTGCCGCGATGTGGCTCACCAATTTAAGTGGTAGCAAGGCCAATGAAAATCAGTTTTACATTGCGGGAATTGGTGCCTTACTTTTAGGTATTTATGCCTTCACGCTTCCAGCATGCCAACCACAAGGTAAAACCAATGACAAGAAAAGCCTGGCCTCTCAGCTCGGTTTAGACGCCTTCAAACTATTCGCAGAATACCGCATGGCACTTTTCTTTATCTTCTCCATTTTGCTGGGTGCAGCGCTTCAACTTTCCAATATGTACGGCGATGCCTACCTGAGCAGCTTTCCAAAGGGGTCTCTCGTTGAAAAATATTCAACCATCATTTACTCGATTTCTCAGGTTTCTGAAACCATATTTATTTTAACTATTCCATTCTTCTTGAAGCGCTTCGGGATCAAAAATGTGATGCTCTTTGCCTTACTTGCTTGGGTGCTGCGCTATGGATTCTTTGCTTATGGAAGCGCAGATTTCGGCGTATTCTTGATCGTCATGAGCTGTATTGTATACGGAATGGCCTTTGATTTCTTCCTGATTTCAGGTTCAATGTTTGTAGAGGCCCATACAGACAGCAGCATTCGCTCGAGCGCGCAAGGCTTGTTTATCATGATGACCAACGGTATCGGCGCCTATATTGGCACTGTTGCCAGTAGCGCGCTCATTGGCGCTTTCTATATACTACCCGATGGCCAAACAGACTGGCATGGCGCATGGATGTTGTTTGCGGGTTACTCCTTAGTGGTGGCTATTTTGTTTGTGCTTTTATTCAAAGAAAAACGCAGCGTTTAGTCCCTAGAGAATTTGTACCCTACTCCGCGAATGGAGTGAAAATAACGAGGGTTTTTGGGGTCGGGCTCAAACAACTTTCGGAAATTCAGGATGTAATTGTCTATGGTTCTGGATGTCGGAATTTGTTCTAAACCCCAAAGGCGATCTAAAATTTCATTTCTAGAAATGACCTTTCCTTCTTTTTCGAGAAAAAGCTCAAGCAACTGCACCTCTCTTTTGGTAAAAGTATGCTGTAAAACACCTGCGGTATCTCGGAGTTCGAAGGAAGTAAAATCGACTTGTTTATCGCCAATTTGATTCTGGATTTGCTGCTCAGCTTGAAGCGAACCATTGATCAATATTTGAATTTTGAGCAGAAGTTCTTCTAAATCGAATGGCTTAACGAGGTAGTCATTGGCGCCTAGTTTGAGCCCTGCGATACGGTCTGCAGTTGTGCCCTTTGCCGACAAGAACAGAATTGGGACGGCCGAATGCTTCCGGATTTCCTTACATAAATCAAAACCCGAAACATGGGGCAGCATGACGTCCAAAATAACTAAATCAAAATGAATCGGACCCGAAAATAGTTGAAGTGCTTGCGCACCATCTGCATAAGTTTCTACGGTGTATCCCTCCAATTCAAGATTCAAGGAAATCATATCGCGCAGGCTTTGCTCGTCTTCCACTAAACAGATCCGGTACATGTGCTTTTTTTAATAGAAAAGTGTATTTTTGGTTGAAATTACTATAATCTCTTCAAACTATGAACAAAATACTACGCTTTGGGCTGCTCTTTTTAGGCCTTCAACTTGGGGTTTGGGCACAACAAACACTTGTGCACACAACCAAATTGGAACTCTCTAAAGACGTCCCAACGCTCTCCTTACAAACACCTGACCTTGCAGCACTTGCAATAGAGGATGACCTGCGCGACAAACAAGGTGTTCTTTACCGCATCGGTGTAGCCATTCCTGCGCACCTCACGCCACAAAACGCCGGCCACTGGACCACCAACACCAACGGCAGTCGGACATGGCAAATAGTAATTGCAGCGCCTGGTGCAGAAGCCATTAGCTACCTATTTGACAAATTTGTTTTGCACGGAGGTAGCACCTTGCGCATTCAAAACATGACCGGCCAAGACGTACATCCTTTGCTAACAAGCGCAGCTGTAGAAGCGCATCAAATGCAAAATGCTGCGCTTTGTGGCGGATCTAAGCACTTACTTACGCTCACTGAGCCTGCGTATACCACGCCTTCCGAAATTTACATCGACCGCATCATGTACAACTACCGTTCAACGGGTTACGAGGCTACTGAGAAAATCAACGAATCTGACCCTTGCGAGGTCAATGTCAATTGCTCGCCAGTTGGCGACGCCTGGCAAGATGAAAAACGCGGCGTGGCCCGTATTTATGTAGTAGAAGGTGCCCAAGCGGGTTGGTGTACGGGATCTTTGATCAACAACACTGCGCAAGATTGCAAACCTTACTTTCTAACGGCGCTACACTGCGGTATAAATGCAACCACCGCCAACATGAACCAATGGAAATTCTATTTCCGTTACGAAGCAGCCGCCTGCACCAATCCTACTTCAGCAGGTACACTCGCCAACTATTTTGTCACCGGTTGCTTGCGCATTGCCGATGCAGCAGATGGAGGCGGCAATTCAGGTTCTGACTTCCTTCTTGTGAAGCTTGGCAACGCCAACAATGAAAACACGGTCATTAACAACTTGAAATCTGCCAACCTCAACGCGTATTGGAATGGCTGGAACGCGAGCACAAGCCCAACAACAGGCGGAGTGAGTATCCACCACCCTGCTGGCGACATCAAAAAAATATCTACTTTCTCTGGCAATACCGTTTCTACACAATGGGGCTCAGCTACGGGCTCGCATTGGCGCGTAACCTGGACAGCAAATACCAACGGGCACGGCGTCACAGAAGGTGGCTCTTCTGGCTCACCCCTCTTTGACAACACAGGTAACATCATCGGTACACTCACCGGAGGAGGCTCTTTTTGCACGGCGCTTTCTGCACCTGACAAATACGGCAAAATGGCTTTCCACTGGGCCAACAATGGCGCTACGGCTATTGAGCAACTCAAGCCTTGGCTAGACCCAGCCAACCTAAATGTGTTGGTGTTTGGTGGTGCTGCAGACCCCTGCACCCCAACAACACCAGTTGCGCCAACGGCTAATTTCTCTGCGAGCGCAACCAACATTACACCCGGAACCACCGTCAACTTCACAGACTTGTCTATCGGGATTCCAACTTCTTGGACCTGGTCTGTGAGCCCTGCATCAGGCTGGAGCTACGCCGGTGGCAGCAGTGCAAGCACGCAAAACCCACAAATCCTATTCAGCAATGTTGGTCAGTATACTGTAAGCCTTTCGGCAAGCAATGCACAAGGAGCTGATGTAGAAACGAAGAACAACTATATTGTGGTGGCGCAAGTCACGGGCCCTTGTACGGCCAGCGCCGTTTGCGATGAATACATCAATACGGTTAGTTTCAATACCATCAACAACACCTCTGCCTGCGGCACAAACGGTTACACCGATTTTACAGGTACCAGCACATCATTGGCGCAGGGCACAGCCTATACGCTCACCATTACACCTGCAATTGTCAATAACACGCAAGCAGCCGCCTACACCAACGACGAAATTGCCGCTTGGATAGACTTCAACAACGATTTTGATTTCAATGATGCAGGCGAGCAAGTAGCTTATGTGTTGGTTGCAGCCGGTTGGGTCAATACCTTCAATGTAACTGTCCCTTTGGCTTCCTATACAGGTAATGTCCGTATGCGCATACGCATTTCTTACCAACCCGACGGCGCTATTGCGCCATGTGGCCCAGCAAGCTACGGAGAAACCGAAGATTACACCATCAACATTACTTCAGGAGCTGGTGTCAATGACCATCCGCTTTCGCAAGTCTCTATATATCCAAACCCTGCAAATGAGGTTTTGATTGTAGATATAAAAGACCTTGAAGAGGTAAGTAACATTGCTATTCTCGACCTGAACGGCAAGCAAATACAAAGTCTTCAGAAAATTGAAAATGGCCTGAACACCTTCCAAATTAGCGAGTTAAAGGCAGGTATTTATCAAGTCCGGATTACGCAAAATGGATACCAATATACCCAACGCGTGATCAAACTCTAATTACTTCATTTTCTTATTGAAAATACAAGGCGGCTCGCTCTAAGTGGGCCGCTTTTTTTTCGGGTAACATACGGTTCCAATTCGCTACAATTTGAACCGTGCGCATGTTTTTGCGCAAGCGTTCTTGATGCTTGTCTACGAAATGCCAAAAAAGAGCATCGAACAGTGCAGCGCCGTCGGCATCGGTTTTGAATCCTTGCTTTTTGAGGTAATTAGAACCCGAGAAATAAGGTTTGGTAGTCATGAGGCCGCCGTCGGCATATTGGCTCATGCCGTAAACATTTGGCACCATTACCCAGTCGTAAGCATCAATAAAGTGGGTCATGAAAAAACGATAGACTTCATCAGGATGTATCTCAGACAAGAAGAAAAAATTACCGAGCAACATGAGCCTTTCGATATGATGCGCGTAGGCATATTTGTGCAATTTTTCACTTACGTTCTCAAATAAAGACAAGGTAGAAAGTTCTTCCCAGTGCAAAGACCGCTCATGGGCCATCGCATTTTTGGTGCGTTGGGCAACGCCAACCTTTTCATAGACCGCCCGCATAAACTCTCGCCAACCAATCACTTGCCTGATAAATCCTTCTGTACTTTCTATGGATACCTTACCCTCGTGAAAAGCCGTCAATACCCGCTCCACCACTTCACTAGGAAGCAACAAGCCAATATTGATTGCGGCCGACAAATTGGAATGAAACAAAAAAGGCGCCGTTGAGCTAAATGCATCTTGGTAGGGGCCAAATTGAGCAAGGTTGGTCTCGATAAAAAAATTGAGGGCCTCTTTGGCTTCTTGGTGCGTCACCGCATAAGCGCAGAGATCTGGATCTCCGGGGTTATTGGCAAAACATTTTGCAACTTCTTGTTGTGCACTTAGCGCCCATTGACTTGTATAACGAGGGAAAACAGGTAAGACCAACCCTTTGGGCAAGGCTTTGCGGTTGTCTGTATCAAAACTCCAACGGCCGCCGAGCGCTTGACCATTGTGGTCGAGTAAAATACCCAAGCGCTCGCGCTGCTTTTTGTAGAAATCAGCCATGAAAAACCGTTGCTCTCGCTGTCCAAAAAGCGCCTTGTTTTCTGCTGGAGAATTGATAAAAGAAGGATTTTGAAGCCAAGTAAGTTGGGTTTCAAACTGTTGGGCATAGCGACGGATTCTTTTTTCTAGCAAGAAATCTGTTGGGTCTACTGCGATGAGTTGGGAGGTGATTTGGCGCAATTGAGCAAAGATGAGCTCTAATTTTGCCTCCTTTTCTTCAAAGTAACGTACTTCCTTGCCATTACTCCGCAAATATTCTGCGTAGTAATTCATAGAAGCGCGGTGCAGGACCAGTTTTTTCTGGTGAAAAGGCAGTTTTGTGAAAAAGAGCTCATCCTCGATGAGCCAAAAAGCATCGGCGTGCGCAAACGCAGGATGCTGCTCGAAAAGCTGGTGCGGAAAAACCAAACAAACAGTTGTTGACATATCCACACAACACCCCAAAAACAACTTTGTTTGGCACTCATTATTGACTTGGCTTTTGACTTCACAATTTCTTTACAAAGCGCCCAAACTCTGCGTAAATTTGTCTTGTATTTAAAAGCAATCATGGATAAAGTTTCTTATGTTGGCAACGCGGATGTCAACGCCATCGAACACCTCTACCAACAATACCGACAAGACCCATCCAGCGTAGACATCGGCTGGGCCAAATTTTTTGAAGGATTCGAATTTGCACAAACGAGTTTTGACAAAGGGGGTTCTATTCCAGAAAATTTCGTGAAGGAATTCAAGGTCATTAACCTTATCAATGGCTACCGCACGCGCGGACACCTCTTTACACACACCAACCCTGTACGCGAACGCCGCAAGCACACACCCACACTGGATATTTCACATTTTGGCCTTTCGGACCAAGAACTCAACGAGGTTTTTCAAGCCGGGGAGCAAATAGGCATTGGCGCCGCCAAACTTTCCGACATTATTGCTCACTTAGAGCTCACTTATTGCCAGTCTATCGGCATTGAGTACATGTACATGCGCGATCCCGAGCGCATCGATTGGTTTCGCAACAAAATAGAACTCAGTAACCGCCCCGTTTTTGATCCTAAACGCAAGAAGAAAATCTTTGAAAAGCTCAACCAAGCAACGGGTTTTGAAGCTTTCTTAGGCAAGAAATTTGTTGGTCAAAAGCGCTTTTCCATCGAAGGTGGCGAAGGCTTGATTCCTGCGCTAGACACGCTAGTCAAGAAAGGTGCGGCTTTGGGTGTTGAATATTTCGTGATGGGCATGGCGCACCGTGGCCGCCTGAACACACTCGCCAACATCTTTGAAAAACGCCCACGCGACATCTTCAGAGAATTTGAAGGCAAAGAATTCGATTACGAAACCACCTTTGATGGCGACGTCAAATACCACCAAGGTTTTACTTCGCATATTGAACTAGAAAATGGTCAAAAAATAGGCCTCACCCTTGCCCCCAACCCCTCGCATCTTGAAGCTGTAAGTACCGTTGTAGAAGGAATCGCTAGAGCAAAAATTGACCACGTTTACCAAACCGAAGACAAAGTTTGCCCAGTTCTGATCCACGGCGACGCTGCTATAGCGGGACAAGGCATCGTTTATGAAACCATTCAAATGGCCGGACTCGACGGCTACAGAACTGGCGGAACTATTCATATTGTTGTGAACAACCAAGTTGGCTTCACCACCAACTACCTCGACGGCCGCACCTCGACATATTGTACCGATGTTGCCAAAACAACACTTTGCCCAGTATTTCACGTGAACGGCGACGACATCGAGGCGGTAGTCACGACCATCGAAATTGCAATGGAATACCGCCAAGCGTTTCACCGCGACATCTTTATCGATTTATTGTGCTACCGCAAATACGGACACAACGAAGGCGACGAACCAAAATTCACGCAGCCTAAGCTCTACGACATCATTGCCAAGCATCCGAACCCAAGAGAGATCTACTTAGAGCAACTCCAACGAGAAGCGCTCATGAGTACCGAAGATGCCAAGCAAATTGAGCAAGTGTACCAGCTGTTTTTGGAAAGCGAATACGAAGCATCTAGAAGCCGCGACAAAGCGTTGGTATATGACTTCTTAAGCCTGACTTGGAAAGATTACCGCCATGGTAACGCTGCCGATTTTGAGCAATCACCTCAAACGGGAATTGCAAAAAAAGATCTACTGACACTTGGGCGCAAGCTCGCTACGCTGCCCGAAGGCAAAAAATACTTCAGAAAAATTGCCAAAATTTTTGAAGACCGCCTCAACGCTATCGAAAACGACAAACTCGATTGGGGTTCGGCCGAAATGTTGGCTTATGCTACCCTCTTGGCAGAAGGCCATGCTGTGCGTATTTCTGGACAAGACGTCGAGCGCGGAACCTTTTCGCATCGCCACGCAGTGGTCAAGACCGAAGATACCGAAGAAGAAATATTGACACTCAATGCACTTCAAGAAAAGCAAGCGCCTTTCACTATTTACAACTCGCATTTATCAGAATACGGTGTGCTTGGCTTTGAATACGGCTACTCGCTGGCCAACCCATCTGGGCTTACTATTTGGGAAGCGCAATTTGGCGACTTCTTCAATGGCGCCCAAATTATGATCGATCAATTTATCTCTGCCGGCGAAGACAAATGGGCTACACAAAGTGGCCTGGTCCTGCTCTTGCCACATGGTTATGAAGGGCAGGGTGCAGAGCACTCTAGCGGGCGCATGGAGCGTTTCTTGCAACAATGTGCAGACCTCAACATGCAAATTGTCAATACCTCCACCCCGGCCAACCACTTCCATTTATTGCGCCGCCAAATCAAGCGCGATTTCCGAAAACCGCTCGTGGTATTCTCACCAAAAATGTTGTTGCGCTACCCAGACGCCACCTCTAGTTTAGATGCAATGGCAAAAGGTGCGTTCCAAGAAGTCATCGACGACGCCAGTGCCGTAGCCAAAAAAGTGGATACAGTTGTGCTTTGTAGCGGTAAGTTTTATTACGAAATGAAACTAAAAGCTGCCGAACTCGGTGTCAAAAACATGGCTTTTGTACGCGTGGAGCAACTTTATCCATTGCCAGCCGCACAAATCGATGCCATTTTAGCAAAATACAAAGCCAAAAACATACTTTGGGCCCAAGAAGAACCCGCCAATATGGGTGCTTGGACACACATGGCCATGAATTTGCGCCACATTCCACTCGTGGGTATTTGCAGACCATCAAGCGCCGCAAGTGCAGAAGGATCAAAAAAATTACACGAAATTCGCCTCAAACAATTGTTCAACGACCTCTTTGCCTACGCGCAAAAAGCTTAAAAAAGAAACATATGTCACTATTAGAAATGAAAGTCCCGAGTCCGGGAGAATCCATCTCAGAAGTAGAAATTGCCACTTGGCTCGTTGCCGACGGCGATTACGTCGAAAAAGACCAAGCTATTGCTGAAGTAGATTCAGACAAAGCTACTCTTGAGTTACCGGCTGAAGAAAGCGGCATCATTACGCTCAAAGCGGCAGAGGGAGATGTGGTCAAAGTTGGGCAAGTTGTTTGCCTTATTGATACAAGTGCAGCGCGCCCTGCGGGCGCGCCTGCAGCGGCGCCAGCGCAGAGCGCGGCGCCCCGAACTGAGGCGCCTGCGGCGCCAGCAGCCGCTGCTGTGGCAGCAGCTCCCAATCCAGATCCTGTAAAACCTGCAAGCTATGCCAGCGGCTCCGCCTCACCAGCGGCCGCCAAAATGATCAACGAAAACAACATCAACACCGCTTCGATCAAAGCGAGCGGAAAAGATGGCCGCATCACCAAACAAGATGTCATTGCAGCAATGTCTGCGGGCTTCTCTACCGAAGCCACTCAAGGCTGGGGTGGTACGCGCGCGCAGAGCCGTGAAAAAATGTCGATGTTGCGCCGCAAGATCGCAGAGCGCTTGGTTGGTGTAAAGAACGAAACGGCCATGCTGACTACTTTCAATGAAGTAGACATGAAACCCATCATGGACATCCGCGCCAAATACAAAGAGGCCTTTGCCAAGCACCACGAAGTCAATTTGGGCTTTATGTCATTCTTTACGAAAGCCGTTACCGAAGCACTCAAATTATATCCGGCTGTCAATGCGCAAATTGATGGCAACGAAATGATTTTCCACGACTACGCCGATATCGGCATTGCTGTCTCTTCGCCAAAAGGCCTCATGGTACCTGTGGTACGCAACGCCGAACAAATGAGCCTCGCCGACATCGAACGCGAAATCAAGCGCTTGGCCATCAAAGCCCGCGACGGCAAAATGACGCCAGAAGACATGAGTGGCGGTACCTTCACCATCACCAACGGCGGTGTGTTTGGCTCTATGCTCTCTACCCCCATTATCAATCCACCACAATCAGCCATACTCGGTATGCACAATGTAGTGGAGCGCCCAGTTGCTATCAACGGAAATGTAGAAATCAGACCCATTATGTATGTAGCACTTTCTTATGACCACCGCATTATAGATGGCAAAGAATCAGTTGGTTTCTTGGTAAAAGTCAAAGAGATGCTCGAAAATCCTGAGCGCATGCTTTTTGGATCCAAAGACCCTATGCAAATCTTGCTAGGCCTCTAAATAAAACTGTAAAGTCAATTATAAAAAGCGTTCTTCGGAGCGCTTTTTTTGCTTCGGACCTTTGGATTGCTTTTCGTATATTTGCTGTTCAAAAAATTGTAGCAACAATGTCAAAAATCAGGAAGCAAGACGCCCTAGATTACCACTCCTCTGGCCGACCAGGAAAAATAGAAGTAGTTCCAACAAAGCCATACGCCTCGCAAAGAGACCTTTCCTTGGCTTACTCACCTGGCGTGGCCGAGCCCTGCTTGCGCATTGCCGAGAACAAAGCAGATGTCTACAAATACACCGCCAAACGCAACCTTGTCGCCGTTATTACCAACGGAACAGCCGTTCTTGGCTTGGGCGATATCGGCCCAGAAGCCTCCAAACCTGTTATGGAAGGCAAAGGATTGCTTTTTAAAATTTTTGCCGACATCGATGTTTTTGACATCGAAGTGGATGCCAAAGACCCAGAACTTTTCATCCAAACCGTAAAAGCCATTGCCCCTACATTTGGAGGCATCAACCTAGAAGATATCAAAGCGCCAGAAGCTTTTGAAATCGAGCGCCGACTCAAAGAAGAGCTCGATATTCCCATCATGCACGACGACCAACACGGCACCGCCATCATCAGCGCTGCTGCATTGCTCAACGCGCTCGAACTCTCCAAAAAGAAGCTTGACAAAATCAAAATTGTTGTTTCAGGAGCTGGTGCCGCCGCAATCTCTTGCATCAAACTCTATCACCGCTTGGGCGTGAAGCCCGAAAACGTCTTTATGTACGACTCCAAAGGCCTTATTCACGCTGCCCGGACCGACCTCGACTACATGAAAAAAACCTTTGCTACACATCCAAAAGACATCGATTTTGAACGCGCCTTTAAAGGTGCCGACGTCTTCTTAGGGCTTTCCAAAGCCGGGCTTGTGAGCAAAGAAATGATCGCCTCCATGGCCAAAGACCCAATTGTTTTTGCTTTAGCCAACCCTGAGCCCGAAATTTCTTACAAAGAAGCGACATCCGTGCGCAAAGATATCATCATGGCAACCGGTCGCTCAGACCATCCTAACCAGGTCAATAACGTACTCGGCTTCCCCTACATATTCCGCGGCGCACTCGACGTGCGCGCCACTACCATCAATGAAGAAATGAAATTAGCGGCAGTAAAGGCCATTGCTGCACTTGCCAAAGAAACCATTCCAGAAGAAGTCATTGAAGCTTACGGCGGCAAGAACATTTCTTTTGGCAGAGCGCAAATTATCCCCAAACCTCTAGATCCACGCCTCATTTATTATGTAGCGCCTGCTGTTGCGCGCGCAGCCATGGACTCCGGCGTAGCACAAGAGCCTATCGAAAATTGGGAAGAATACGAAAACCAACTCAAAAGTCGCCTTGGTTTAGACAACAAACTGCAGCGCAATATCACCTCTAAAGCACAAGGCAATCCTAAAACGGTTGTTTTCCCAGAGGGTGACAACATCAAGATACTTAAAGCAGCCCAACAAGCCTATGAAGAAGGTGTGGCTTTCCCGATTTTACTAGGTAAAAAGCAACGCATCATCGAGCTCATGAACGAATACAGCATCGAAATTCCCGATGTCCAAATTATCGATTGTAAGGCTGACGAAGAAGAAGCGCGCCGCATCCAATATGGCACAGAATTCTTCGAAAACCGCAAGCGCAAAGGCATTACCGAATACGAAGCCATTTCATTAATGCGCGAACGCAATTACTTTGGCGCCATGATGCTCAATTTGGGCGAAGCAGATGCCATGGTTACCGGCCTCACGCGCAGCTACCGTTCTGTATTGCGCCCAGCCATTAGCACCATCGGTTTGCAGAAGGATATCAAAACCATCGCAGGTATGTATATCCTCAACACCAAAAAAGGACCGCTTTTCTTGGCCGATACCACCGTTAATCTCAACCCAACAGCGGAGCAAATTGCCGAAATCACGGTGAACGTTGCTAAATTTATCCGTCGTTTAAAGTTGCAACCGCGTATTGCCCTCTTGAGCTACTCCAATTTTGGCTCTTCTCCAGGCGACGACCCCGAAAAAATGGCTGAAGCTGTGCGTATTCTCCACGAAACACAACCCAACTTAGTGGTAGACGGCGAAATGCAAGCCAATTTTGCCCTTAATCCTGAGCTCATGAACGAGAAATTTCCTTTCTCTTTCTTAGCGAATAAAGAAGTGAATACGCTCATTTTCCCGAATCTTTCTGCGGGCAATATCGCCTACAAACTATTGCAACAAACCAACGAACTTGACGCTATTGGCCCTATTTTATTAGGTATGCGCAAGTCTTTGCACGTATTGCAACTCGGAGCAAGTGTACGAGAAATCCTCAGCATGATCAAAATTGCCGTCATCGACGCACAAAGCCAAGACAAATGATTTCAAGACTCAATGGCCGCCTAATTGAAAAGAATCCTACCAACCTACTCATTGAGTGCGCTGGGGTGGGTTATGATGTCAAAATTTCACTCAATACCTTTTCAGCTCTGCCCGATGCGGAGGCCATTGTTTTGCATACCAAACTGATTGTCAGAGAAGATGCGCACATTCTCTACGGTTTTGCAACCAAAGAAGAGCGCGAAATGTTCGGGCACCTCATCAGTGTTTCGGGCATCGGGCCCAACACTGCGCTCATCATGCTCTCCTCAATGACCCCCGACGACATCGCACAAGCAATTCTTTGCGAAGATGTCGTGAGCATTCAAAAAATCAAAGGCATCGGCACCAAAACCGCACAGCGGGTCATTATTGACCTCAAAAGCAAGGTTTCTAAAATGGAACTCGGCTCCGAGAATATTTTCTCGGCGAACAATAGAAATCGATTTGATGCGTTAATTGCATTGGTTTCGCTCGGTTTTGACAAAAAATCAGCCGAAAAGGTATTGGATAAAATCGATACCGGTACCGAAACCGTAGAACAACTGATCAAAGAAGCGCTAAGACTACTATAACCGTGCAACACAACTACTGGCAAAAATATCTTGCAATTGGCACCCTCATTTTGATGGTGTTTTTCAACTTTGGCAAAGTGGCTGCCCAAACACCCACACTCCCTTTTCCTATTTTCAATCCGCTCAATCCGTTTCAAAATCTTCCGCAAAGTTTTGACCTCGGCGACCCCACCAAACTCAACCAAACCATCGTCTACGACCCCGAATCCGGCACTTTTGTGTTTAAAGACATGATGGGCACAGACACCTACTTTCGGGCGCCTCAAGCCATGACCCTCGAAGAATACCTTGCATACGAAGAAAAAAAGAGCTTCTCGTTGGATTGGAAAGAAATTGTAGCTGAAGAAAGTGCCGAAAACCGCACTTTTGAACTCCCTATCAAAATTGGTTCAAAAGCCTTCGAAAGCTTTTTTGGCTCAGATCAAATCACCATTACCCCTGGTGGCAACCTCGAAATTTCTTTAGGTGCCAACCACTCTCGCGTAGACAACCCCATTCTACCCATGCGCCAGCGCAACATCACGCGCTTTGACTTCAATCAAAATATCAACATGGACATCACAGGCCAAATCGGCACCATGATGAAAGTGAACATGAAATACAACACCCGCGCCAACTTTGATTTCGAAAACATCTCCAAACTTGAGCGCACTGGTAAAGAAGACGACATCCTACAAAAAATTGCGCTTGGGCAAGTCAGTCTTGAATTACCTACCACGCTCATCCCGAGCTCCCAAACCCTTTTTGGTTTCAAAACACAACTCAAATTTGGGCGTTCTACCGTAGATTTCATTATTGCACAATCCAAAGGAAAGCGCACCGAAATCAACGTAACGGGTAAGGCACAAGTTCAAAAATTTGAGATCACCGCCGACAACTACGAGGCCAACCGACACTACTTCCTCAACCTTTACCACCAACAACACTACGACACCGCCATGGCAACGTTGCCCGTTGTGAATTCTACCACATACATTACCCGCATAGAAGTTTGGGTAACCAACCGCAGCAGCATCACCGAAAACACACGCAATATTGTCGCATTCTCCGATTTAGGGGAAGCAAAAGCGAACAACTGTCAAGGTAATCCTGGCGCTTACACCACGCAAGAATTGCCAGACAACCAAGCCAATGGTCTTTATGATTGGGCTGCGGTTCAGCCAATGGTGCGCGGTTTCTCTAATGCGGTTTTGGCCTTGAGTACGCAAGTCAACTCGCCGGGGCCGTTCAACCAAGCGGTCGATTACGAAAAAGTAGAAAACGCCCGCAAGCTCAATGAAAACGAGTTTACCTATAATGCTTTACTCGGCTATGTATCGCTCAATACAGCCCTCAACAACGACGAAGTATTGGCTATAGCCTACGAATACACCTACAGAGGCGATACCTACCAAGTTGGGGAATTCTCCACAGACGGCACCAACGGTCAAGAAGCACTCATCCTCAAACTCATCAAACCAACCATCACCAATCCAAAGAACAAAATTTGGGACTTAATGATGAAAAACGTGTATTCTATTGGGGCTTACCAAGTAGATCAACTCGGCTTTAAAATTGATGTCTACTACAACAACCGCGAAACATCTGTGCTTCAGCCTTTCTTGCCTTTTGACGGCATTGACAAGAAACAGATTGTGACGCTACTCGACATGGACAAAATCAATCAAAACAACCAACCTTTCTCTGATGGTGTTTTTGACTTTGCGCCTTTCAATGTAGTGGGTAACAAAATTGACAACGGCGGTACAATCAACCGCAAAAACGGACGCATCTTCTTTACCACAGTTGAGCCATTTGGCAAAACGCTCGCGCAAAAACTCACCCAAGCAGGGGTTGCGGACCTTTATGTAAATCAGTTGTCTTATACCGAGCTCTACGACTCCACTAAAACAGCTGCACAGCAGATTCCAAGTAAAAACCGCTTTGTGTTCAAGGGTGAGTTTCAGTCTTCTATCTCTTCGGAAATTCCATTGAATGTAATGAACATACCGCCAGGTGCGGTGGTCGTTACTGCCGGCGGCATGCGCTTGGTAGAAGGCGTAGACTACACCGTAGATTACGCGTTTAGCCGTGTAAAAATACTCAATACGGGTATCCTCGAATCCAATACACCGATTAAAATCTCCATTGAATCCAACTCCGTATTTGGATTCCAGGCCCGTTCCATGATCGGCGGCCGCTACCAATACCGCATCAATGAAAACTTTAAACTAGGTACCACTTGGTTGCGCATGATGGAGCGCCCCGTGACGCAAAAAGTAGATTTTGGCAGCGAGCCCTTCAAAAACAATGTGCTCGGCGCCGACTTCGCCTTCCGCACCAACGTTCCTATGCTGACCAAATTGGTCGATTTATTGCCCGTTATTTCTACCAACACCATGTCTACGCTCTCTATGTCTGGAGAAGTAGCCACTTTGCGCCCGGGCCAACCGCGCGCTATCAATAAAGAAGGCACCTCCTATATCGACGACTTCGAAGCGTCTCAGAGTGCCATTGACCTCAAAAGCATCGCTGCGTGGCGCCTGGCTTCAGTACCACAAGGACAGCCCAACTTATTCCCAGAAGCCACTAAAAAAGATTTGAGTTCAGGTTACAAGCGCGCCAACCTCTCTTGGTACACCATTGACCCCGTTTTTTACCAAAGCAATCAGCTGACCCCCGCGCATATCAAGCAAGACCCAAGCATGCTTTACGACAGCCGCATGCGCCTGATTCAAATGACGGATATCTTCCCGAATTTGCAATTGCAATACGGCTCTATTTCCAACATCAACGTTCTCGATTTGGCCTACTACCCTGCTGAGCGCGGCATGTATAATTTTGACACAACCGCAACCATTGACTCGCTCGGGTACTTTACCAACCCTGAAGAGCGTTGGGGCGGCATTATGCGCGGCCTCACTACCAACGACTTCGAATTGGCCAATATCGAATTTATTCAATTCTGGCTCCTAGATCCCTTTAACCAAGATGCCGAAAACGAAAATCCGAATGCGCCAATGTCTGGCGGTGATCTTTACTTTAACCTGGGCAATATTTCAGAAGACATTTTACCAGACTCGCGCAAGAGTTTCGAGCACGGACTTCCACCCAACAACGACCCCGTCTTACTAGACAACATCGACACCACACTTTGGTCGCGCATCTCTACCCAACAAGTAGTTGTGAATGCCTTTGCCAATGACCCCGCAGCACGCATCAAGCAAGATGTAGGCCTAGACGGCTGGGACAACCTCGCCGAAAGCCAGAGCTACGCCTCGTTTGTGAGTTGGGTACAAAACAACAACACCCTAAGTGCAGCTGCCAAAGCCCGCATGACCACCGACCCCTCTACCGACGACTACAACTACTACCTAGACGACGTCTACGACAACGCCCAACTCAATATTCTAGAGCGCTATAAACGCTACAACGGTATGCAAGGCAACTCCCCCACAACCGAAATGTCGGATACCGCTAACGCATTAGGCTACCCAACCATTGCCGCCAACTTCCCAGATATCGAAGACATCAACCAAGACAACAACCTTTCAGAGTCAGAAGCCTATTTCCAATACCGCGTAAGTTTGCGGCCTAATGACCTCCAAAACGTTGGTAGCAATTTCATTACCAACAAACAAGTCTACCAAAACGGCACCAAAACAGAAACTTGGTACCAATTCAAAGTACCTATCCGCGACTTTGAGAACCGCATCAACGGTATCCAAGATTTCCGTTCTATTCGTTTTATGCGCATGTACATGAAAGGTTTTGATGAGCCTGTCGTATTGCGTTTTGCGCGCCTAGAATTTGTGCGCGGTGAATGGCGTCGTTATTTCCAAGACCTTACCCAACCAGGCCTAAGCGTCCAGACCGACCCTAACCTTACTTCTTTTAACATTGCAGCACTCAATATCGAAGAAAATGCGCAGCGCCAGCCAATCAACTATGTTGTTCCTCCCGGCATCGACAGAGAAATTGACCCTTCTCAGGTGTATCAGCGCCAAATGAACGAGCAATCGTTGGTGCTCGAGGTTTGTAATTTGCAAGATGGCGACGCCCGTGCTGCATACCGCAATGTGCAATTTGACGTAAGGACTTACAAGAAACTTAAAATGTTTGTGCACGCTGAATCTGTTGTGCAAAACCAACTCAAAGACAACGAACTCACGATGTTTGTGCGCCTTGGTACAGACTACGTCGATAACTATTACGAATACGAATTGCCAATGAAGGTAACGGATTGGAACACCACCAACCCCGATCTCATTTGGCCGGCAGCCAACAACATCGAAATCGAATTTGACCGCTTATTGGCGCTCAAAATGGAACGCAACACCAAACTTGAAGAAGGTGTGCCTGGTGTCTCGAGCATAGTAGAGTACGAAAAAGTTGATCCCAATAACCCCAATAACCGCATCAAGGTAAAAGGCAGTCCGAACTTACAAGGCATCAAAACAATCATGATTGGCGTTCGAAATCCTTCGAAATCTGACCCAGACAATACGTGGGGGCCCGACAACGGCGATGCCGAATGTGTTAACGTGTGGGTCAATGAAATGCGCCTTACAGATTTCGTAAGTGACGGCGGCTCTGCTGCCGTTGGCCAGATGCAGTTGCAGCTGGCAGATTTCGCTACGGTCCAAGCGGCGGGTAATTATTCTGGCATCAACTGGGGTGCTGTGGACAGCCGCTTACAAGATCGCCAACGCAACCAGCGCATGGGCGCCGATATCAGCACCACCATGCAACTTGGACAGTTCTTTGGCAAGCAAGCGCGCGTTTCTCTTCCGTTCTATTACGGCTACTCCATTGGCCTAATCAATCCAGAATACGATCCATTCAATCCCGATATCAAGCTTTCCAACTACGATTTAGCAACACGCAAAGAACGCATGCGCCTCGGTCAAGACTTCACCGAACGCCGCTCTTATAACTTCACCAATGTGCGCAAAGAGGCCAAAGCTGGTACCAAACCACAATTCTGGAGTGTCTCCAATTGGTCGGCAACCTATGCCTTTGCCGAAAACACCAAGCGCGACTTCAACATCAAGTCCGATATGACGCGCACCTGGACAGGCGCCCTCAATTACAACTACACTTTTGCTGGCAAACCATGGGAGCCTTTCAAAAAATGGCAACCTGCTCAGAAAAATCCATGGCTCAAACCACTCAAAGATTTCAACCTTTACTATTTGCCAAAAAACATCGCATTCACCAACGATTACTCGCGCATCTACAATGAAAGACAAGTACGCAATATCATTGTGCCCGAATTTGATTTTGACCCCATTTACCTGAAGCGTTTTGATTGGAACCGCAATTATCAAGTGGGTTATGATGTCACCAAAACACTCAAAACTACCTTTACGGCCAATAACCGCTCTATCTTCGAAGAAGGCAACAACGGCGTAGACCGCCGCACCAACCCAGAAGGTTACCAAGAATTCATGGATACCATTCGCTCGCAAATCAGCACCTTTGGCCGCACCATGGATTACACCCACAACTATTCTATCAGTTACACCCTGCCATTCGACAAGCTACCGATCACCAATTGGTTGTCTTCGAATATCAAATATGCAGGCACGTACAATTGGCAGCGCGCACCACTTGGGCAAGCAGAATTTGGCAACACCATACAAAATTCTCGCTCGATCAACATGACTGCCCAAGGAAATCTAGTCACGCTTTACAACCAAATTCCATATTTCAAACGTGTGCTTGCTGACGGTAAAGGAGCCAAGACCAACACCCCAAAAACAGGAGCCGGTGGTGCACAGCCCGGTAAAGGAGGCCCACCGAAGAAAGCAGAATTCAAGCCTAAAAAACCGCTTGAAGAAATGACCGAGAAGGAACGCAAAACATACGACCGCCAATTAGCTAAGTTTGAACGCAAACAAGTACGTGAAGAGGAGCTCAAAGCTAAAGAAAGTGAGTCCATCAATCCAGTTCTAGGTACCTTGGCCCGACTCGTTATGTCCGTGCGCAATATTTCCGGAACCTATACACTCTCTGACGGAACCATGCTGCCCGGCTACAACCAAGAGTCAAGTGTACTCGGCATGAACGGCAGTGCTTTTGGGCTTACGCCTTTTGTCTTTGGCAAGCAAGGCTATGATGTTTTTGGTAGAGAAACAGGCTACCACGTTGGCGACTTCGCCCGCGACAACAACTGGTTGGTACAAAACGAAAACATCAATAAGCAGTTTATGGTCAATCACACGGCCAATCTCCAACTCAAAGCAACTTTAGAGCCCTTCAAAGACCTCAATATCAACCTCAACGCATCGCGCAACTACAGCACCCAAGCTGGTGAATTTTACCGTTGGAACCCAAGCGCATCAGCGTTTGAATCGCAAAGCCGTTTTGAAAGCAGTACACTTACCTACACCACCATTTCTTGGGGAACCGCCTTTGCCAAAATGGACAGCTCATTCCGCTCGCCAATCTTCCAACAAATGATGGCTAATAGCCAACAAATATCTCAACTTATTGGCAGCAGTAACGCCAACTCTAGTTCTTTGCCAAATGGTTATTATGACGGCTATTCTGTAACGCAACAAGAAGTCGTGATTGGTTCTTTCCTAACGGCCTATACCAACTCGCCAATTGATAACAAAACCATCAATCCGCGCAGCAATTTACCTTTACCCAACTGGACTATCAATTATGCTGGCCTTAGCAAGTTTGACTTTGCAAAAGATATCGTCAAGTCATTTAAACTCAACCATGGCTACTCCTCTTCGGTATCGGTCAACGGTATGCAAACCAACCTTAACGCCACCCTAGATGCCAACGGTTCGCCAACAACCCTAGACCTTAACAATAATTTTATTGCGCCAATTCAAGTTCAAAACATTACCATCACAGAGCGCTTCTCTCCGCTCATCGGTATGCTCGCTACCTGGAACATCATGGGTAAAAACATCACAACCAACTTTGAGTACAAAAAAGACCGTCAGGCAACGCTTTCCTTGAACAACAACCAAGTGACAGAAACACTTGGTCAAGAAATTGTAGTCGGCACAGTAGTCAACATCCCTAAACTCAAATTAGTGCGCAGCCTAGATGCCAGCGACTTACTCATCAATGTCAATTTCTCCTTCAGAGACAACGCAACCGTGATTAGAAAAGTAGTAGAAAATACCAATATGGCAACTGCAGGGCAAACTACCGTGAGCTTCAAGCTAGACGCCAACTACAAACTCAATGAATACCTGAGCGCAATTTTCTACTATGAGCAGTTCATCAATACACCAAAAGTTTCACTGAGCTACCCTACAGGTAACCTCAAAACAGGTGTAACGCTGCGCTTTGACCTCAACGGCCTGAAGTAAATGCATTTGCTATGATCAGAGCGGCAACAGTTCAAGATATTCCTGCAATATTCTCCTTGATTCAAGAGCTCGCTTCATATGAGCGTGCGCCAGAACAGGTGGTCAATACGCCAGCGCAACTACAAATCGATTTATTTGACGATCAAATTTGTACTGCCATAGTCGCTACAAATGCCTCCGATCAAGTCATTGGGTTTGCGCTCTACTATATTTCCTACTCCACTTGGAAAGGGCGCTGCCTGTATTTAGAAGATTTTTACGTGCAAGAAGCCGTGCGCAAGCAAGGTTATGGCCAGGCTTTATTCGATGAAGTCGTGCGCATCGCCAAGCACATGGGCGTCAAGCGCATGGACTGGCAAGTATTGGACTGGAATCATACCGCACTCAATTTCTACCGACGCAATCACGCCACCCTAGATCCGGAATGGATCAATGGACGTCTTTTTTTTGAATAATGACGCTCCTGTAGATGCAATATTCACAAAAAATAGGGCAATATTCAGCCAATCCGACAAGATGTTCATTTGGCAAAGAATGCTATTTATTTTTGCTGTAAGTTTATTTTGAAATAAGGAGAGAAACAGGTAACTTCTTTTGCATAGCAGTTGACATGCTGCTTGGAGAGGCAGTTTCATTTTCTAGTTTGATAAGAGTTTAATAGTTTTTGTCAACGTCCGAAAGGAATGTGCAAAAGAAGTTCCTGTCCTTATTACTTACATCGTACCACCCAGACATTTTTGTCTACTACTAGGAAAAGGGCTGATTCGTCAGTCCTTTTTTTCGTTTATAGCATACAACAATGGCCTACTCGGCGCGGCATCATTCTTAAAATTGGCTACTTGCAACTCTAAAATATATTGGCCATCTTGCACCTCGTTAGGTACGAAAATCAATTCAGAAATAGTTCGGTCTGCCACTGGTGCCTCTGGTACTTTCCAAAAAGCATGATGAAAAGCCAACACACCTGCATCTTCTTCTCTGTCTACTGAAGGGGTATCTACCAAAAAATGCTTCACTTCTAATTGGTCTAAGAGTTTGACCACCCCAACATCAAAATACGTAGGATTCGTTCCTGAATAATTCATCGATAATTTCTCACCTTGGTTAGATAATGTACGAATGATGATCGCTTCCGTATTTTGGCACTGCAACAAAGACTCCAACTGATCGGCAAACACAACATGGTCTCCATTGGCCAACACTTTCGGAACAACACTCAGTAGTGTCGCCTTGAAAAAGTAATTTTTGAGCGCAGCATTCACCGGATAGATGTCTTCACTGATATGCCCATAAGACTCTGTGTGCGTACCATGCCCATGTGGGTTGAAAAAAACATCTCGGAAATTAACCGCGCCACCTTCTGCAACGCTTCCTACAAAGCCATTTGCCCGAACAGGCTCCATGCGCGGTGCCTCCACATACCAAGCTCTAGGGTTGTCTGCAGAAGCACTCAGCGACAAAGAAAGATCGATGGGTGCGCTCGTGTCAATAAAATGCTGTGGGTCGAGGTAAAAAATCATAGAGTAAAAATAGTGCTTTTCGTATCTTTGCAACTATGGAAGCACAAAAAGACCGCCTTAAAGACCTCATTTCACACGCCAAAGAATACGGATTCGTTTTCCCGTCATCCGAAATTTACGACGGCCTTGCTGCCACCTATGACTACGGGCAGTTGGGTGCAGAACTCAAAAACAACATCAAAACCTATTGGTGGAAGGCCATGGTTCAGTTGCACGAAAACATCGTAGGCCTTGATTCTGCTATCTTTATGCACCCCACTACCTGGAAAGCGTCTGGCCACGTCGATGCTTTCAACGATCCTTTGATAGACAACAAAGATTCAAAAAAACGCTACCGCGCCGACGTCCTCTTAGAAGACCACATCGAAAAAATCCGTCAAAAGATTGAAAAAGAAGTAGAAAAAGGACAAAAACGCTTTGGCGACACTTTTGATGCGGCACAATTCAGGGCAACGAACCCCAATATACTGCGCAATCAAGAAAAAATCACGCAAATAGAAGCGCGCATGAAAAGCGCCCTCGAAGAAAACGATCTAGAGGGTGTGCGTCAGCTCATCATCGACCTCGAAATTGTATGCCCTATTTCAGGTTCCAAAAACTGGACAGAAGTACGCCAATTTAACCTGATGTTCTCTACAGAATTAGGTTCTGTTGCGGGCGATGCCAGCACCATCTACTTGCGTCCAGAAACGGCACAAGGTATTTTTGTCAACTTCTTGAATGTCCAGAAATCTGGCCGCATGAAAATCCCGTTTGGTATTGCCCAAATTGGCAAGGCCTTCAGAAATGAAATTGTAGCGCGCCAATTTATCTTCCGCATGCGCGAGTTTGAGCAAATGGAAATGCAATTCTTTGTGCGTCCAGGAGAAGAGATGAAATGGTACAACTACTGGAAAGACATGCGCGCCAAATGGCACCAAAACTTAGGCTTAGGGGCAGAACGCTATCGCTTTCATGACCACCTCAAACTTGCCCATTACGCCAACGCCGCCTGCGACATCGAATACAACTTTCCGATGGGCTTCAAAGAACTCGAAGGCATCCACTCCCGCACCGACTTCGACCTCAAACAGCACGAACAATTCTCTGGCAAAAAACTCCAATTCTTTGACCCCGAACTCAATCAAAGCTACGTTCCTTATGTGGTAGAAACATCCGTTGGCTTAGACCGCATGTTTTTGTCCGTATTGAGCTCAGCTTATCAAGAAGAAACTCTAGCCGATGGCTCTGAGCGCGTGGTGCTCAAAATTCCAGCGGTATTGGCCCCTTACAAAGCAGCTATTTTGCCGCTGATCAAAAAAGATGGCTTGCCAGAAAAAGCGCGTGAAATCATGGCGCAGTTGCAGCTTGAATACAGCGTGCAATACGACGAAAAAGATTCTATTGGCAAGCGTTATCGCCGTCAAGACGCCATTGGCACGCCTTTCTCTATTACCGTTGATCACCAAACCCTCGAAGACAACACCGTCACTATCCGCGACCGCGACACCATGACCCAAGACCGCATCAGCATCGCGGAACTCGAAAACGTCATCGCCAATAAGGCAAGTTGGAAGAGCGTATTATTGGGCCTGCGCTAGTGAAAGTTTGTTTGCTCTTTTTATGGAGTTTTTGTGCTGTTGGCGCACACGCACAGTTTATCTTGAATCAAGAAGGTCAAGCCTTTGGCAACACCCCTTTCTTCAACGACAGCCTCATCGCTGCCCAACACATTCATACAATTGGTGGTTTTTACACCTACAAAAAAGGGACAGAAGCGTTTAAGCCAAGCCCCGATACGTTTAGCTACACCTTCAATCAAAAAGGTCAGCTCATTGCCAGCATGGAAATCCTTCAAAAGGGAGCAGCGAAAGACAGCATTTTTCATCATTATGGCTATTTTGAAAATGGTCAATTGCGCTTTCATCGCTATGCGGCCTATGGTGGGGCTATCTCTGAACACTTTACCTATGACTCTCTATCTAGACTCATAAGTATTGCTCTTTATCGAGACATCTATGACAACCGCAAAGACACCTTGCTTTCATCTGTCAAAATGCGCACAGAAACCCTGCGTTACAATACAGACAAGCCCCAAAACTACACGCGCTACAATAATTACCAAAAACCGTATCTAGAAGTAAGCAAGCACTTTGATGCAGAAAACTACCTGCTTGGCACAACAACCTATTACCGCATCTCACAAAATAGCGAAAACACGAAATTCAGCTACAACCAAAATGGTTTGCTTGCCAATAAGTCGTCTTTTACTGATACTGCGCAAGTAGCTCGTGACGAATGGCGCTATCGCTATGACCAATGGGGTAATTTAATCGAGATGCACCGATACGAAAACGGTATTTTTCTCACAGATTATCAAATTGTCTACGACTACAAAACAGGGTTTTTGGGTTCCTTGATCAAAAAAGATGTGCGCACAGACCAACTCAGTATTTTGCGTTTTACCAACTATACATATTACCTGAAACCATAAATTAACCTGTTAATTATTTCTTAAAATCCTAATTTTTAAGAACTTTGGCATAAAATTTAGGCACGCCTGACAAAACCAACTCTATGAGAAAACTTTACGCACTTCTTCTCTTGCTGCTCACCGCCACGAGCATTTCAGCACAAAACGTCAATTACAATTCTTCCAAATGGTTTTGGGGCCTCAATTACGGCGGAACTTGGCACAGTACCGACCTAGATCATGAACGCTACAACGGCTGGGGGCTTACCCTGGGCAAATCCTACAATTACGATTACGGACGCGGTTTGTCTTTTGACCTTCGCGGCCGTTTTTTAGCTGGTCAATGGTATGGGCAGTCCGATGCCTTCACCACTTTAAATGTTCAAGATTTAAGCTTGAATCCGGTGTTGTCGCCATATTTGACGGGCGCCAACCAATATGTACACAACTTTCGTTCTGATATCAGAGAACTCGATTTAGAACTCGTTTTACACGCCGGCCGTTTGCGAGAGCGCACCGGTTTTGATCCTTATGTTTTTGGTGGTGTTGGCCTCACGTGGCAGCAAACTTGGTCAGACGTCTTGGACACAAACGGCCTTTACGACTACAATTCTTTTTCGAGTTTAAATACGCCTATTAGTCAAGTTGGTTTATCCTTAGATCAAATTTATGAAAGTCGTTTGGATGGCCTTCAGGGCAATGATTGGGCGGTCAACTGGATGCCGAGCCTTGGTTTTGGTTTGGCCTATCACAAAGGACGTTTTAGTATTGGCGTGGAGCACAAAACAACTTTTACAATGGCCGACTCCTTTGACGGACTGACGCAAGCAGACCCGCGCCTCAAAAACGATTGGTATCACTACACTTCAGGCTTTTTTCAGCTGCATTTCAAAGGAAGAGAATCGAAACCAGCGCCTGTGCGCGGCAACGACTCCCCTATTACGAACATCAATAATTTTACTCAGAACTGTCCGCAACCCGTTATCAGTATAGTTGGACAGCCCCAAACAAGTGTTTCGGTCACGAATTTGCTGTTGCGTTTCGATATTGCCAATGTCAACGGCCCTCAAGAATTACAGCTCACCAATAATTTGAATCAATCTTTACCTTTTAATTTCAATGCGCAAACAAGAAGACTAGAAGCATTAGTGAATCTATTACCTGGCCTCAACACCTTTACCCTCACTGCAACAACCAATTGTGGTAGCAAAACTCAAATTGTGCAAATTGAGCAAGTAGCTTGCCAATTACCCACGGTTCAGATCATGAACGCAAATACAAATGTGCTTAGCGTTCAAGAGGTGGTTTATGCACTCAACGCCACGCTAAGTGGTCATTTGAACAACAACCAAATTCAGATCTTACACAATGGTATGTCGGTAAGCGGTTTCAATTTCAATCCGAATAATGGCCTGCTACAACGCAGCATCAACCTGATGCCTGGCGCAAACACTATTCGCATTACGGCCACCAACGACTGCGGTAGTGCTTTTGATCAAATCAGTATCAACTATGACAACTGCCGCACACCACAACTCAGTTGGTTGCAGCCTAACGCACCAGGAACCACCACCAACCAAAGCGCTTTTACGCTCAGTGCGCAACTGAACGGAAGTGTCCAAAATGGGCAATTGCTGGTTTTGCACAATAACATGCCCATAAATACTGCACAACTCTTTGGCAATAAAATTAGTGCAAACCTTACGCTAAGCCCGGGGCTCAACACCTTTCAAGTGAAGTACACCAACCCTTGTGGCACCGATCAGATCACGAGCTCGATGAATTACCAAAATTGCACCCCTCCGACTATTGCCATCACGAGCCCAGCAATCAACTCAACGCTCAACAATGGCGCATTGCGTCTAAGAGCAACTGTCAGCAATGTAAATGACCGAACCAACATCAAAGTGATTTTCAATGGCATCGAACAAAATACTTTCACTTTTACGCCACAAACCAACCAATTAGAACTCAATACGCAATTACTTACTGGCATCAATACCCTGACCCTCACCGCCACCAATGATTGCGGTGCCGATGTCGAGACTTTCACTTATACTTTTGATGACTGCATAGCGCCTGTTATAAATATCCAAGGAAATTTAAACAATACTTCAAGTGCCAATCCGCTTGTGGTGAGCAACAACAGTGTTTTATTGGCGGCAACGCTTCAAAATATGCCTTTTCAAAATGGTTTGAGCGTCACCAACAATGGTTCGCCTGTTGCATTTTCATTTTCAAATGGCAACTTCAACAGCGTACAAGCCAATCTTCTTTCTACAATTAATTTACAAGTAGGCTTGAACCAAATTGTCATCTCCGCTGTGCGCTCTTGTGGCCAAGCATCCAAAATAATCTATGTGCGCTATGACAATTGCATTGCTCCTCAGATTACATTAATGCAACCGACTGCAAGCGGCACAACCACCAATAGCCAAGTGCTGAACCTGATGGCCAACATCAGTAATGTGGCTTCTAACCAAGGTGTTCAAGTCAAGTTAAATGGTGTCAATGTTCCTTTCAATTGGAATAACAATCAATTGAGTAGTGCGCTCAACCTAAGTCAGGGGGCCAATACCCTTACCATTCAGGCTTCAAATGCTTGTGGAACCGATATCGAAACGCTGCAAATCAATTATGCACAGTGTCAGGCACCTCAAATTACCACAACCGCTTCGGTGCCAAATGGGGCAAGCACCAGTAACATTAACTTTGTATATAGTGCCTCACTTACAAATACATTTGCCAATCAAATCCAGCTGACACTCAACGGACAAACTCAAAATTACAGCTTCAATAACAACCAACTCAGTTCTACAATCACCCTCCAACCCGGCATAAACCTCATCCAATTGGTAGCAACCAATACTTGCGGCAGTGATATTGAAAATTGGAGTGTCAATTATGAACCTTGTACTGCGCCGCAAATCAATAATATAAGCCCAGCGGCAAGTGTTCAAAATGCTGAACAACTCCTCAATATGAGTGCACAACTCAACGGGATAAACAATGCCAACCAAATTAGTTTGCTACTCAATGGCGCGCCAAGTGTTTTCACCTTTCAAAATGGCAATTTGAATGCAGCACTTCAGTTGCAATCTGGATTGAATAACATCGCACTGAGTGTTTCAAATAATTGTGGAACCGACCTGCAAGTTTGGAATGTCAATTACAGCCCTTGTATCAATCCACAAATTACAATTTCTAACCCTGGGCTCAACGGCAGCACCGTTGCCAATTCCGCGCTATTATTGAGTGCACAAGTAAGCGCGCTAACGACAGAACAAATTATTTTGTCATTAAACGGGCAAGGCGGACAGCTTTTTGCCATTCAAAATCAAAGTTTGAGTGCTTCATTGAATTTGCAACAGGGTCCGAATACGATTGTGCTCCAAGGAAAAAACGCTTGCGAGCGCACTAGCCAAACCATCAACATCAACTACGTGCCCTGCAATGCACCCATTATTCAATTTGAACAAGCGGCAGGATCTGTTACCAATCCTGCCCTGCAGTTTAGTGCAAGCGTAAGTGGTATTTCCAACGCTCAAAATGTGAACTTGATGTTGAACAACGCGGTTGTGCCTTTTAATTTTCAAAATGGAACAATTACGGCAGCATTACAGTTAATTGATGGTGCCAACCTCGTTACCCTTGCCGCACAAAATAGCTGCGGCGTAGTTTCGGAAAACAGCACGTATACCTATGCAGCGCCTTGTATTCAACCAAGCGTTGAGATCACCAGCCCAGCTTCCGGATCCATTCCTAACCAAGCGGTCATCCTTACGGCTACCGTTCAACAAATCAATCAGGTCTCAGCACTACAAATTCTAAATAATGGACTTGCTCAACAAGGTGCCAACCTAACAGGTAATCAATTGAGCATCCCATTGACGCTTGTATCTGGTATCAATACAATTTCCGTTACTGCCACGAATACATGTGGGACCGATTCAGAAATCAGAGAGCTTAGCTACACTCCTTGTGCAATTCCGCAAGTGATCTACAATATGGATCCAAGCGGACAAACAACCAATCAGTCCATCTTTACCTACGATGCGCAAATCGTGAATTATTCGCCAAACATGATTGTTACGCTCTCTATGAATGGTGTCTTGCTCACAGGATATAGCAATACTAATGGGAACATCCTTGCCGAAGTAAG
>CAMDFN010000018.1 GCA_945897565.1 Chryseobacterium gleum | reverse complement strand
AACTTATCAATCCGAGGGCCGTCTTTATCAATGACCTCTAGTTGCAATTGACCAACAATAAGTGTATCGCCTACTTCTGGAATTTCGTTTTTGTGTGATATAAACAAACCTGCCACGGTAGCATAGGTATTCTGTTCATCTGTAACAAGCACGTCAAAATACTTCTCAAAATCAAAAATAGAATATTGCCCATCGACAAACCAAGAATCTTCTGTACGTTGTACAATTTTATATTCATCTTGGTATTGTTCTGTTGACTCACCCACCAATGCATCGAGCATGTCGTCCATGGTGATGATACCCTGTACCGAACCGTATTCGTCTACCACTATTCCGTAGTGATTGCCTTCATTTTTAAAGGATTCTAGCACTTGATAGGCACTTGTATTTTCATTGAAGTAAATGGGCTCTTTGATGTAATTGACCACTTTGAAATCTTGTTCGGTGTGGCCGCCAAAAAGATCTTTGAGTAAGATGATTCCTGTAATGTCATCGAGGTCATTACTTGAGGTGACCGGATAGGCTGAGTGCTTTTCCTCATCAATTTTCTGACGGATTTCTTGCCAGGTATCGCTTTCTTTGAAGAAGACTACTTCACTGCGATGTGTGAAAAGCGATTTGACTTTGCGGTCACCTAACTCAAAAACGCGCTCTACGATAGAATGTTCGATATCTTGAATTTCACCACCCTGCGCGCTTTCTTTTAAAATAGACTTGATTTCTTCTTCAGAAACTGCCTGGTCAGTGGAGTCAATCAAGCCTAAAATCTTCACAAACAAATTATTAGTAGCGGTAAGCAACCACACAAAAGGGCCCGTAATGAAGGCTAAAATTTGCATAGGCCCCGCCATGAAGGTGATGATTTTTTCTGGATAGGCCATTCCGATGCGCTTGGGAACAAGCTCTCCTAAAACAATCGAAAAATAAGTAATCATGACAACGATGATGCCTGTTGCAAGTTCTTTACTATATGGTTTAAAAAGTGGGCTGAGGTCCAAAAAAGAGATGAAATCATTGGTGAGGTTCTCACCGGAATACACCCCTAATAAAATACCGATGAGGGTAATGCCAATCTGTACCGTAGAAAGAAAGCGCGTTGGTTTCTCTGAAAGTTCGAGTGCCTTGCGCGCCTTTTTATTGCCTCTTTTGCTCGCTTTTTCTAATTTATACCGCTTAGAGCTGACCAAAGCCATTTCTGACATTGAAAAGACTCCATTGATCAATACCAATAGAATGATGATGAGTAATTCCATGACACGAAATTACACAATTAAAATAGGGAAAGGATCACTAAAACCTTACGTTTCCTATAAATCTAACTTATAGACATCGCTGAGCGTCTTGTTGTCTTTGAGCGTTACTTTCAAATCCCTGATCATGCCGTCTTGTATAGCATAAACCCAACCGTGAACATGTATTTCTTGTCCGCGCTCCCAAGCAGCTTGCACAATTGATGTTTTACCCAAATCTAAAACCTGTTCGAATACATTCAATTCTACAAAACGATCAAAACGGCTTGTTTCGTCTTCTATAGCATCGAGTTCAGGGCGATGCAAGCGGTACACGTCTTTGATATGCCGGATCCAGTTGTCAATAAGGCCAATGTGCTTGTTAGTCATGGCGGCCTGTACACCACCACAACCATAGTGTCCGCAAACAATAATATGCTTCACCTGCAGTACATTCACCGCATAATCTAGCACAGACAACATATTCATGTCAGAATGTACCACCATGTTGGCAATATTGCGGTGCACAAAAACCTCTCCTGGCTCGGCGCCAATGATTTCATTGGCAGGTACTCTGCTATCTGCGCAACCAATCCAAAGAACTGGCGGCTTTTGACCAACTGACAGTTTTTTAAAATATTCAGGATCTTTGGCAAGTTTGCCCGCAACCCATTTCTTGTTATTTTCTAATAACTGATTATAAAATTTTTCCATTATAAATTGATAAAAGTGATTTGTTGACGCCCTTCTTGTTCGGCGTTAAATTTAAATTCTTGTAAAGACTCAAGTACATCAGTATCGATACTTTTAGTTCTAGATGCATCAATAACAACGCGTTTATTCTTGCTATTTTGCAACGCGTCAAGAATGCCTCCTTTGTTCAAAAAAGTAACCTCCTCAGCTAATACAATAATGCACTCGTCATTGGTTTCTTCTTTGGTGAAATGGTTTTGAAAATTCCTTTTGAGGATATAGAAAATTGAAATGAGAATGCCTATTCCAATTCCTTTGAGCAAGTCTGTCAATAAAACCGCAACTATTGTCGAGATAAAGGGAATAAATTGAGGCAAACCTTTTTGATACATCTCTACAAACAATGACCACTTTGCTAGCTTATAACCCACTAAAACCAATACAGCAGCCAATGCGGCTAAAGGAATCATGTTGAGTACACCACTCAAAAAGAGTATGGAAAACAGCAATAACAAACCATGGAAAACAGCTGCTAACTTAGACTGGCCGCCTGCTGCAATATTCGCAGAGCTTCTGACAATGACTTGTGTAATTGGCAAGCCACCAATCAGTCCACTGACAAGATTACCTATTCCCTGTGCTTTCAATTCCCGGTGCGGATTGGTCTTGTGCTTTTTAGGATCTAGTTTATCAGTAGCTTCTAGGCTCAACAATGTTTCTAAACTACCCACAAGCGCCAAAGTGATGGCAATGACCCATACTTTCGGATTTGAAATTTGGAGCCAATCTGGGCTATGGAATATCGTTTTAATTTGTTCAATAGAAGCCAAGCGGGGTACCTGAACCATATGCTTCTCCGAAACGTGAAGTGAACTAAGCAAGAACTGATTTGACAAAATACAAACAACAACCACAACCAATGCACCCGGAATATACATGGCCCAACTTTTTGATTTGACACTTTTTGTATCAAAAATGAGCAAAATAAGGAGCGCTAACATACCCAAGATAATGGCACCAGGCTCGAAGGCATTGAGTGCATAAAATAATTCAGTAAAGGTATTGTGGCCGTCAAATTGCCAAAAAGATTCATCTCCGAAATAATCTTTATCATAGCCTAATAAATGGGGTATTTCCTTCAATATTAGCGTAATGCCAATAGCTGCCAACATGCCTTTAATGACAGCTGTAGGGACATAATTGGCCAAGAAACCAAAACCTATAAACGCCAATACGAATTGAATGACTCCCGCTAACACTACAGCGAGTAAGAAGGCATCAAAAGAGCCTAAGTCGGATAAGGCAGCAAGTACAATTGTAATGAGGCCAGCTGCTGGGCCAGAAACACCAAGCCTTGAGCCAGAAAATAGCGCGACGATTGTGCCTCCTATAACGCCAGCAATAATGCCAGACATGACATTAGGCAAACCGCCTTGCCCAGTGATATTAGTGGAGGCAAAGCCGACACCTAAACAAAGTGGCAAAGCCACTAAAAATACAACTAAACCCGCAGGAAGATCTTGCTTCCAAAATTTAAAAAAAGATAACATGTGCTTGAATTAATGAGTGAATAATTATCAATTATTAAGCACATGGAGGTCTAAAAGATTTGTTTTTATGCCCAATAAAGAGCGCTGCATTATAGCAAGAGTAGGCCTTCTTAGAAGGCCTAAAATGGACATCATTGCATAAATTATCTGGATGGTGAAGCTCGATAAATTCATCTACAAACTTCAATTTATAGGAATCATCGGATTCTTCATTCTCTTGACTTTCTTGTAACACCAAGAGCTGTTGGTCTGATTTCAAAATAGGGAGTACACCTGTACACAAAGCTTTCAAGCCAAAGAGCAGAATCATTGTAAACAAGAATATCTTTCCCAGATTTGCCATATGACAAATATAAGGAAAGTTATGCCTATTATAAAAATATGTACAGAAAGAGATTTAGATAACGCTAAGTTCCTTGCCTACCTTTATAAATGCAGCAATTGCTTTATCGAGGTCAGCTTGGGTGTGTGCAGCAGATATTTGGGTGCGGATGCGCGCCTGACCTTTAGCAACTACAGGATAAAAGAATCCGATTGCATAAACGCCTTCTGTGAGCAAGCGATTGGCAAACTCTTGTGACAAAGCAGCGTCGTATAACATAATTGGAACGATTGGAGAACCTCCTGGCTTGATATCAAAACCAGCAGCCACAATGCGGTCTTTGAAATAAGTTGTATTGGCCTCTAGACGGTCCCTGAGTTCGGTTGTCGCGTTCAATAAATCAAAAACTTTTATAGAAGCGCCAACAATAGCTGGTGAAAGCGAATTAGAAAACAAATAAGGACGAGAGCGCTGACGCAGCATCTCAATGACCTCTTTTTTACCTGTGGTATACCCACCCATTGCGCCGCCAAGCGCTTTGCCAAGGGTTCCGGTAACGATATCCACTTTATCCATAACACCAAAATGCTCAGGAACACCGCGTCCGGTTTTGCCTATAAAGCCTGCTGAATGACACTCGTCTGTCATGATCATTGCGTCGTATTTATCTGCCAACGCACAAATTTGATCCATTTTGGCGAGGTCACCATCCATGGAAAAGACACCGTCTGTTACAATAATGCGGTGACGCTGTGCCTGTGCTGCTTGAAGCTGAGCTTCCAAATCGGCCATGTCGGAGTGCTTGTAGCGATAGCGCGCTGCCTTACACAATCGTATGCCATCAATTATTGAAGCATGGTTCAATTCATCAGAAATGATGGCGTCTTCTTCTGTAAAAAGTGGTTCAAAAAGTCCGCCATTTGCATCAAATGCAGCAGCATATAAAATAGTGTCTTCGGTACCATAGAACTCGGCGATTTTGCGCTCTAAAGTTTTATGGATGTCCTGAGTACCACAAATGAAGCGCACAGAAGACATTCCGTAACCGTGTGTATCTAATGCGTCTTTAGCCGCTTTCACGACTTCTGGGTGAGAAGATAAGCCAAGGTAGTTATTGGCGCACATGATCACGACGTCTTCACCAGTGCTTACAGTGACATTTGCACCCTGGGGCGACGTAATAATTCTTTCTTTTTTGAGTAGCCCGTTTTGTTCGATTTGAACGAGTTCTTGACTTAAATATGATTTGATTTTACCGTACATCAGGATTTGATTTTTTTTGATATCAATTGAAACAATAATTTGGCTTCTTTCTCATTGAGTTTTTTGCCAAAGCGAACTTTCTGGTGAAAGTAGTCAAACTCAAAGCGTTCACCTCCGTTGATCCAAGGAGAGCTCTCCCACAGCGCCTGAAAACTCCCCTCTTTAGGGATGTCAAACTTTAGATTCTTTATGTTGTCAAAGTAATAAGGAACAGACTTACCAAAATGAAGAAAAGATTTCTTCAAATAAAAGGCATCGGCGTCTATACGGATATATTCCTGTCCGCGAATGTTCCAAAAGAAACTCATGGTTACCCTCCAGGCATAATACAACCAAAAAACAAGAAAAATCCATAAGATCATTTCCTCTTGACCTTTGAGCTTCATGACATTTAAGGCCCAGATGACGGTTGCGCCGATGGCATACCACATACCCAACCAAGCTCCCATTATAGCAGAGATCCAGATGTTTTTAGACGGGTCAATGACAATGGTTGTTTTGTCTTTTTGATCATTAAAACTTATTCGATTTCCTATCCACTTCACGCTACAAAATTAAACGAAAAAAGCCCCGCTTTTCAACGGGGCTTTTATAATTTTTATCTCCTTAAAAATGCCAGAGGTTGTGTTCCCAATCGCGGATATTCTCTTTGACTTTTTCAGCTTCATACAAAGCATCAACGCCAAATTTGTAATCCTCGACTTCACGGTCAAACTTATCCGATACACGGTAAATAGTTGAAGAAAACTTACGCTTCCAGAAGAGGTCATCAAAAGACATCCATTGCGCATCGTTCTGATCATTGTATACATAATAGTTCACGATAACGTTGCGCAATTCGTCAAAATACAACCAGAACATTTCGCGTTCTTCTATACGACCAGTATATTCTAAGAATTCATTGGCTTGTGCATCAAATTTAAACGGTTTGCCTAATTGATCATATACCAACAGCTCTCCACGTTCAGGCTGTTCACCTTCTTCAGGCTCATCGTATGTAAAACGCGCAACTGGCGCAATAGCAATGATTCGTTTGTCCAATACGGAACGCTCTTTATCGAAATACCAGTCTTCTTTGATATGATATGCCACGATGTTATTGGAAGGTACAAACATAGAAACTGCATCTTTTCTGACAGGAGAATTAACCGTAGTTAAATTCCACCAATCTTCAAGTTTCGTTTGGTCAATTCCAAATAACTCTTCGTAGTCTGAATCAGAACGTAAACTGTCTAGGTATTCTTGAAGACTTTGTTCGGTTCTGATTACATCCATAGTATCTTCCGACTGCGCACGGTATATTCTTAGTTTAGGACCTAAACCACCTGATGCCATTAATGAAGTTACATCTTTTTGATATTTTTTAACTTCAAAGTAGTCGTTTTGGCCTTGACGCTGTATTGGGTATTTTAAACTATAACCATCTTCAGCAGCTGGGTAAAACTCACTAGCAACACGATAAACAGTTAAGTCGCCTAAAAAAACATGGCGCATGATGACCGTCCAGAGTGACCAACGACGTTGGTCTTTGTTCCAAGTTGGGTCATCGATTTCACTTGCATTGCTCGGGCGATACATAGAGCCTGAAGCCAAGTCTCCGTCAAAAGCATCGTATGGGAAAAAGATATCGTGGTTCATGCTTTCACGCGCATCGATGCGAGAGAAAACGCGCTTTTGCCAAGCGACATCACTAGCACGCACATACTCGTACTCTACTTTTGAGCGCACAGGAACTTCGTCTTGAATGGCAACACCATCAACGACACCTCCAGGGAGTGTGTTGTATGGTCCGCGCTGCGGACGATCTTGGGCATAAATCGTGAGCGACAATACGCTTACAAAAACCAACAATACATTTTTCATAATCCTCATTTTTTGAAATTACGATACAACTTTCAACACTGACGATGCAGTTTTTATCTCGTTACTACCAGTACGTTTGTATGTAACATCGATAGCAACACGCTTTCCAGCTTTTACCTTCGCAAGCGCTGATGCAGGTACTCTGCCATCTACCAAAGGCACTTCTTCGTTTCCTACGATGATGGCTCCTCCTACTACTGTAAAACCTACACCTGTAAATGGAGAGTCTGGGCCGAGTGAAACAACCGCTTTGAAGCCTGTTGTTTTAGATATGGTAGTACCTTGAAGCGCTGCATTAGGGAAAGGTTTCACTTTGTATTTGAATTTACCGAAAGATTTAGATTTGCCATCTTTGTCTTTACCATTCAAAGTAATAGTGACAAACTTAGAAGCCCCGGTTACATTTACATAATAACCATCGTATTTATTGCCTTCTGTGTCTGTCCAAGAAGCTTTTGTAGCACTACCGCCATCAACTGCGATTGACGAACTCACAGCTCCTGCAACAACAGGAACTACTTTGTTATTCCATCCCTTGTACAATACACTCATTTCAGGAAGCGAAATTGAACCTTGAGCTTTCACGACCGCCACTTTCCATTCCCAGTCTCTTTTGTAAGGAACACCAGATTTGTTAACGATTGTTACGGTACCGTTTACTTTCATGTCAGACATGCCAGCTTTCATTTTGATGCGGCCGATACCTTCTTTGATTTCAACGTTTCCTGTACTAGAAGTTACAACTGGGTTTTTGTCGGAGTCATAAGCCGCCATTGTCACCAATAGCTCTAGTTCTTCACCAGCTGTAGCAACACCAGGGCCGCTAACCAATTGTTGAATTTTGTTGAAGGAGAACTCACCCGTGGTAACTTTTGACTTTAGCAAATTGACCGCTTTGGCACGTGCGGCCAAAATTTCATTTTGCATAGAACTCAAGGAAGCCAAAGCACCTACTAATGGAGCGTGGTCAAAGGTACGACCCAACCAGTGAATGTTCTTTGCTTCGTGGTGTTCATCAAATTCTTGTTTAGTCAACTCTTGATAAATAGATACAAGCGCTTCTAAATCTTCAGGATTTACCTTATTGCCAGGCGCATTGAACATTTTTAAAATTTGCTTCTCTAAGTCTTGGAAATCTTTGAAAGCATTGATTTCTTTGACTTTAACTTTCCAAACGTTCTTTTCACCTTCTCTGTAGTTACCAGAGATTTCTACAATTGAAGAGCGCAATCCTTTGAAGAGTTCCCAAAGCTTCTTGCCTTTTTTTGTAGGGTCTATCTTAGCTATTTCTGAACCCACAATTTCGTGCATTGGAATATCAAAGTTGTCTTTGGTTTCAATCGCTTGCAAGTATAAACGTGCAGGAAGCAATGGTGTGCTTGGATCATATTTCTTCCAAACTATGCTTTCTTTGTCGTTCATCTTGGCTGTCTTCACTTTTTCAGGACCTTCAACCTTGCCAATCAGATCAATTTTGAGTTCATCTACGTACTTGATAAATTCACCGACATTTTTGTCAAGTTTATTGATCATGCCAAGATACTTCTTGATTTTTTCAGCTTTAGCGCGTCCAGCTGCGTCTTTGGTTACGCTGCCGAGTTCTTCGATTAGAGTTCCTTTTGCAGTTTGCCCACGATCATATTGTGTAATACTTCCTCGTTGAATGTTGTCTTCGATAGCTACAAAAGCATCGAGAATTTGTTTAGACACGTTCAACGCAAGAAGTGCAGTCAATACCAAGTACATTAGACCGATCATCTTCTGTCTTGGGGTTTCCTTACCACCTGCCATTTTCTTTAATTTTTAATTTGTTACTACTAAATAAATATTTAAAGAAAGGGATTAACCTCTCATCGCACGCAACATGTTACCATATACGTTGTTCAAATCTGTAAGATTTTGAGACAACATGGCCATGTTTTCACGGTAAGAAGCCGTATCTTTTGCAGAGGCTGAAAGATCTGCCATGATAGATTTGATACTGTCTTGTAAGACGTTCATTTGTTGCATGCTTTCTAGATAATCTTGTGAAGACTTCAATTGAAGTTCGTAAACGTTGTTGAGTGCACCAAGATTTTGACCTAATTTTTGCATTTCGGCACCAAAGTTTCCTTGACCTTCAACTGCAATTCCAGCAATTACGTTTGCCGTAGAAGCATATTGCTCAGTCAATTTATTCAAGCCTTCAGATGCAGATTCCAAACTCTTCACGTAAGAATCTGTGGCACCCGCTGCTGTAGAAATTGCACCAAGAGATTTAGCGTTATCGGCAAGGTTTGACATGCCGTCTTTTAATTTAGCTAACAATGCTTGGTCGATACCTGCTTTATCCAACTCTTTTGCAAGGTGATCAGCAGCACCGCCACCACCCATTCCGCCTTTTTTCAAAAGTGGTAACAAACGGTTTTCATCATTATTTTCTTCAACACCCAATTCAGGGAAAACGCGTGTCCAATCTACTTCTTCATGAAGTGGCTCCATTGCAATGAACGCGAAAATCAAAGACTCTGTAATCAGACCAACAATCAACATTTGGTCGGCAAAAGGCCAGTGCATGATTTTAAATAGTGCACCGAGGATGACCACAGAAGCTCCGTAGCCTGTTACATACTTTGTAATTAATTTATACTTGCGCGAAGCAAAAAATCCACCATTACCACTCATAATTTTTGTTTTTTAAGAATTTAGAATTAATTGAATTATAGTTTATAGTTTAGTTTAGGATAATATCTGTTTGAATCTCTTCACCGTTTTCTTGCTCGATGTCTTTGCCTCCACGACCTAAATGTGTCATGGTGTTACGGAAACCGATGTAGCTTTTAGCCGTATCTTGAAATTCATAAGTACGCGTTGCATTCATCAGGTAGTAGCCGATGTCTTTCCAAGAACCTCCACGCAATACTTTGCGTTTTTTCGCTGGAGCCTCGCCATCTTTGGCATCGTACTCGAAGTCTTGAGCCATATCGTGGGCAAACTCGTAAGTTGACTCGTTGTAAGCAGTAGAACACCATTCAGCAACGTTACCAGCCATACAATAAAGACCGAATCCGTTCGGATTGTAGCTGTATACCTTTACTGTGTAGAAACCTCCGTCTTCGAAATAACGTCCGCGCATTGGCTTGAAGTTGGCCAAGAAACAACCGCTAGCGTTTCTAATGTAAGGGCCACCCCACGGGTATTGCATGTTGTCTAGATCACCTCTTGCCCCACGCTCCCACTCAGATTCTGTAGGCAAACGGAAGTCATTTACGAAGAGGTCTCCGTTGGATTGTAACCAAGAATGGAATACTTGTGTGCGCCATACAGAGAAAGCTTTAGCTTGAGACCAAGTAACGCCAACAACTGGGTAGTTATCGTAAGCAGTGTTCCAAAAATAGTTTTGGGTCATTGCAGACTTATTGGCATAAGTAAAGTCTCTAACCCAACAAAGTGTGTCAGGGTAGATGTTGATACGTTCTTTGATAATGAAGCGCGAGCGGTCAGAATGCCCTCTAATGGCATTGTGTGCGCCTTTACTATTGGTAAACCCAAGGTCTAAGTCTTGACCTGGATTTTGTAGAATTGTTCCTCTCAAAGAGTTGGTGTCATTGAGTTTACTGAATTCAGACCATTGCTCTGTATAGCCAGTGGTATCTACCCAAACTTTGTTGGTGTTTTGATCCATGGTCATTAATGTAGAGCGGTGAAGGTCATTTGACTTGTAATCTTTGCCTAGAGGCTCACGACGAGAGCGCTGATAAAGCGTATTTTCAGCTTCTTTATCGAGGCTATCGTATGCAAATGTTTTGCGCGCATCGATTGATTTGGTAATGATTTTGCCACGGCGAGCGGCTTCTTTGTAGTCAATCCAGTAATAATCGAAATAAAGTAAGCGTGTGTCAATCTCGCGTCGGTTGTAGAATCGTTCTGCTTCGCTTAGATACATATCAGAAAGCATGAATGCAACTTCTGGATCTTCGTAGTCTACCGGCTCTAACCAGTTAAGCGTGAAGTATTTGCGGTTTTCTACACGCCCGCCCTGATTGTATTTTGTTTTGGTAGATGCACCTTTAGCGCTTGTTTTGTCTGGAGCGTTTTTCTTGGCAGCGCCACTATACATTTGGAAAATACCACGTAAGTCGTCGTCCGACATGATTACATCAAATTTTTCATCCGGACCACCCGCAATACCATATTTCTTTTGGTCGTATTGGAAGCCGTTGACTAATTTTTTGCCTTTTCCTTTAGATTTGTCGTAGCTGCCCAACATTGTCATGATGGTTTTGTCTACTTCTGAACCATTGGTAGAGTCCATGAACAGTTGGAACGGCGTGTTGCCACCTTGAAGGTCGGAACCCATGGCCATCAGCGTTCTGTATGGCTCTTTAAAGAAGTTGTCTGGGATATTTACCCAACGCTCAGCTTCTTCGTCGTAGCTACGTCGGTATAATTTTTCACGTGCGATGGAGTCACGGACCCAATGCACAAATTGACGGTATTCGTTGTTAGAAATTTCGGTGGCATCCATGTAGAATGCAGGGACCGATACAGTACGCTTGCGCGCTGTGTGGAAGCCCATGATGTCTTCATCGTCTTCACCTGCCTGATAAGCACCGGAGGGCACGTAAACCATGCCAAGCGGGACTTTTCCAGGGCCGAGGACGTCTGGATACCAGGTGTCTCTACCACTCACACCTACTAAATTCCCTTCGATGTCGCTACAAGCGTACATGAAGATAAGAACAAAGAGAAAACTTAAATACTTTTTCATTCGTTTGTTTTTGGTTCTGACCTATTCCCAAGTAACTTGCTACAGGTATAATTTCGGGTATAACGTAAGAACAATGTAAATGGTTACACTTTTTTCCTCTTATAACCAGCGAGGGTGTCTTGCTTTCGTTTTTGGAGGCGGCGGCAAGAAGTAACAATATTTAACCATCATTTCGTGTGAACCACGAGAAATGCTAGCTAGTTTATTAATGTTGATGTCGTATGAGTAACCGAAGTTGAAATTTGGAATGGGTGAGTAACCCACCATTAAAGCAACTGCATCTGAGGTTCTGAAAGTAAGACCTCCGTATGCGGGGTTGCCGCCTAACTCCATCATGTAACGCGCGTTGAAGTCAACAGAGAATTTAATGAGGTCTGTGCGAACGAGCATTTGGGCGTCGATGTTGTTGCCGGTTCCGAATGCGTCTTTAAAGATGTAACCACCCATTAAATAGTAGTGGCGAGCAGTTTGAAACGATAAAGATAGGTTCGTTGGATCGGCGGAAAGATCGGATTCTGAGAGGTGGGTTGTAGAAAAGCCAGCGTAATAGTTTTTGGCTTGGAAATACAAACCAAAGTTAGCATCGAAAGTAGTAGCGGCAAAGCCAGTTGGAATTGAGGGGTCTGAAGCAGCTGGCAAACCGTTAGGGGTAACCCATACTGGATCGATGCTGTAGTTCATAATACCTAGACCAACCCCTACTCCCAAAACGCCAGTACGGCCAATTTGGATTGGATAAGAATAGTTTAATAGCACAGTGTTTTGACGTGCGAAACCGATTGCATCGTTGTAGAAGTTAACACCAACACCTCCCGGAAAAAATCGGGAAAGATTCGATTCTATGTTGAGTATGGTAGAATTCGGAGCGCCGTTTACTTTGTCCCATTGGTTGCGGTAGATGGAGGTAGCACATATTCCATTGTACATGTCAATACCTGTTTTACCAGGATTGATGCTCATTTTGTCAAACATAAAATGAGTGACAAGCTTATCTTGTTGTGCGTAGGACGTAAACAACAAAACAGAAAAAGCAGCAGTTAGTAGTCTGTTATTCAATAGCATAAGCTTAGTTTAGCATGTGTAAAACCGACATATTTTCATAGAATATGACAATTTCAAGGTGCTAAAGTAAAGAATTCAAATGGAAAATAAAAGGCTTTTTAACAAAAAAGGTTAACCCAATTTCTGATAGGTCTTCCACCATAAATCGGGAAGTTCATTTTTCATGGCGTTGTCGTAGTCTGACTTGTTACAAGGGATCATGTGATGCCGCTCATAGCGCGTTCCACTTTGGGGAGGATACGGCACTTCCATCCACCAGCGAGCAGATTTATTACTCTTATAAAAAACAAGCTCTCGGTTCACCTCATCCATAAAAACCCTGAATTTGGTGTAATCTGCTTTGCTGCCAAAAGGGAAATCTCCAACGCGGGAGAAATAACCTTGCAAAAAATACCAAATACCTTCAGCAAGCAAGCTCGCGCCTAGTGGGCTGAGTGCTTCTTCACTAAAAAACCCAATGCTTGTGACCTTATCGGATATGCCTGCGTATTTGGTTATTTGACAAAACTGAACTGATGTGAAGCCATTTGGTGCGCCATTCGTACTTCCGATCTCGTTGGCTTTGATGGATTGGAGGTCAAAACTAATCATATCTGCATTGCGTAAATGAGGTTCTGCCAGACGGAAATCTTGATTGAACTCACCCAAACGGCAAATGTCGAAGAATAACTTTCCAAAGAGGTCGTGTTCTGCAGTTCCGACGTAAGGCTGCTGCAAGCCCACAACTGCATGGTTAAATAAGTAACATGGGCGCTGCAGCAACATATGGCTTAAATAATTTTTGGAGTGCACCGTTTGTTCTGCGCTGCCGATATCAAGTCTGTGGTCTATGCTACAGGTATTGACAAGCTGTTCTAATTTTCCATAGCCCTGATAAAGCGCAATGGTGAGGTCCTGACTACCGCCAATGACAATAGGTATAATGTTGTTCTTGACAAGTTCGCTTACGACATTGGAAAGCGCAAAATAGGTATCTTCTATGGTAGCACCCGGTTTTATTTCACCCAAATCATAAATTGGCTGATTCCAATTAGACTCTTGGTGCAATTGATAGAACGCCGCTCGAAATGAAGGTGTTGAAAGCTGTGCTTGTCCTGAACCTCTGAATTCGGGTACACTTAAAAGAGCACAACCAGGTCCTTTTAGTTCGGGAAACGCTTCCTGAAAAATCTCAATTTGACTTCCGAGTTGTGCCTCTTCAAAAGTAAGGTCTCTTGATACGGGTTGAAAATAGATGGATAAATCAGTCATTATTGAAGGATTTTAGCGATGTCTGGCTTGAAGTAGAGCTCAGATTTAAGGACCTTGCCGTCTGCGCGATAAATTGGTTGGCCATTGGCGTCTAGCTTACTCATGTTGGAACGTTGAATTTCTTCAAACACCTCTGTAATTTTGTACTGAAGGCCATGGCGCAAAATAGTTCCGCACAAGATATAGAGTTGGTCGCCAAGCGCATCGGCAATTTCTACGAGATCTCCGTTTTGGGCAGCTTCGAAATATTCTTCGTTTTCTTCCTTCATCAGATCAAAACGGAGTTGAACATCAGCGGCACTAAGAACAGCTGTTGGTTGGGCATTGTTTTGAATGCCAAAAGCTTCGTGAAAATGAGCAACTGCTCCGATAATTTCTTTAAATTCCATTTTTAATAATTCAGAAGTTTGGAAATAGCAGCTGCTACTTTTTGCGCATTTGGCAGCATAGCAGCTTCAAGACTAGAGTTGAGTGGAATGGCTGGCGCATCTACTGACGCTACAATTTCAATAGGCGCATCTAAGTATTGGAAACACGACTGCTGAAGCCGTCCTGCGATGGCCAAAGTGAAAGAATTTTCTGTGGTTTCTTCTGTTACTAATAGGATTTTGCCATGGCGCTTACAAATGGCCTCCATCGCTTGCGTATCGAGCGGATTGATCGTGCGAAGGTCAAGAATTTCTACTTGCCCCTCGAATTGACTTGCTGCCTCTAAGCTCCAATACACTCCTCTTCCGTAGGTGATGACACCCATTGAATTGCCCGCTTGGATAGTTTCTTCCGATGCTGAAATAACAGTTCTTGCTTGGCCTATCGGCACAACGTAGTCGGCACTTGGCTCTATACTCATGGCGCCTTCAGTTCCTGGGATTTTTGACCAATACAAACCTTTGTGTTCGAGAATAACTACGGGATTTGGGTCGTAAAAAGCAGCCTTGAGCAAGCCTTTTAAATCTGCTCCTGTAGATGGATAAACGACTTTGATGCCACGGATATTGGCTAAGACAGATTCGACGCTAGATGAGTGGTATGGGCCGCCTGATCCGTAGGCTCCTATCGGAACGCGGATGACGCAACTCACGGGCCATTTGCCATTGGAAAGATAATTGGAGCGCGAAACTTCTGTAAAGAGCTGATTGAGGCCCGGCCAAATATAGTCGGCAAACTGAACCTCTACAATGGGCTTAAGACCCACAGCAGACATCCCGACAGTAGAGCCAATGATGTAGGCTTCTTGAATGGGTGTATTGAACACGCGGTCGTCGCCAAAAGTTTGAGCAAGTGTGGCCGCTTCTCTGAACACCCCTCCTAGCCTGCCACCAACATCTTGACCGTATAGGAGCGCCTCGGGGTGTGCCTCCATGATTTCGCGCATTGCAAAAAGAGCGGAGTCAACCATGACGGTTTTCTTTTTGCCTGCTGGCGCACGCTCGCCTGTTTCTTCGGTAATTGGCGTTGGTGCAAAAATATGGTCTTGAATAGAGGTGGGGTCTGGATCGGGAGCATTGAGCGCTGCATCATAGGCCGCATCTATTTCTTTTCTGACTTTTGCTTCTAAGTTGATGAACTCAGCTAGGCGGACGTCTTGTAGTTCTAATGCGGCCCTTAATTTGGGGTAGGGGTCGGCTTTAGCCGCCTCTTTGAGGTCGTCTCGGTACCATTCTTTGCGTACACCTGAAGTGTGGTGACCTAACAATGGAACTTTGGCATGAATGAGAAAAGGTCGGCGCTCTGAGCGAACCGAAGCGATTACTTCTTCTACGGTTTGGTAACATGACCAAAAATCAGTGCCGTCTATGGTTCTGACTTCTATGCCATGAAAACCTTTGATGTATTCAGAAATATCTTGAGCGCGCGTTTCTTTGGCATTGGCTGAAATATCCCAACCGTTATCTTGTACCAAATAAATGATAGGATACTGTTTGAGGGCTGCCATTTGGAAGGCTTCTGATACTTCGCCTTCTGTACAGGAGGCGTCGCCGAGTGAGCAAACCACAACAGGTGCATCTGTTGCGCTCCAAGTGGCTAGGCCCGTTTTTTCCTTGTATTGAATTCCCATTGCAATTCCGGTTGTGGGAATCGCTTGCATACCAGTAGCTGAAGATTGATGTGGAATTTTGGGTTGATCTGGGCGATTCAAAGACGGATGCGCATAATAGGTTCGGCCACCAGAAAACGGATCGTCTTTTTTGGCAAAAACTTGCAGCATGAGTTCTTCGGGTTTCATGCCGATGCCAAGCAGAATGCTGTCGTCGCGGTAATAAGGCGAAACCCAATCTTGAGGTTTTAGTTGCATGCCTAAAGCTAACTGAATGGCCTCATGGCCACGAGAGGTGGCGTGCACGTATTTAGCAGTTATTTCCTTATTTGCCTCGTATTTTTCAGCCATGGTTTTGGCTGTACACATGAGTTCAAATGCACGCCAACTCAGGTCTTTTTGGTTCGGTTTAGCCATTTTATTGATTCAATCCGACAAATATAAGCATTGCGCTTACAACTCATACTTGTTTGATTCGATCAGACTTTGGTATTTTTGTCGAAAAAACAAGATGCTCGGACTTCAAATGGCAACTGACCCCCGCTGGGTGCGCATCGTCGAAAAAAATATAGCGGAAATCCTTATTGACCACGCTTACTGCGAACAAAAGGCAGCGAGTAACGCTATTTCCATGATCGTTACGTATCCACAATATCCAGATTTAGTGGAAGCCATGACCGCCATTTGCCAAGAAGAAATGGCCCATTTTCAAATGGTTCATGACAAACTAAAAGAGCGTGGGTTGCAATTAGGTTTTGAACGCAAAGACCCTTACGTGAATGACCTAGCGCAATACCTCAAGCAAGGGAAGCGCAACAGTAAGCCGGCAGGTGTATTTGTCAATAAAATGCTTTTTGCAGCAATGATTGAGGCGCGCAGCTGCGAGCGCTTTAAAATTTTATCGGAAGAAATCAACGATGCTGACCTGCGTCTATTTTACCGAGACCTCATGGAAAGTGAGGCGCGCCATTACACTACTTTCTTAGGTTTTGCGCGCAAATATGGACAGGGAGTTGATGTAGATGCCGCATGGAAGGACTTCCTCGCTTTTGAGGCCAGCCTGATGGAAAGTTATGGCAAAAAAGAAACGATGCACGGTTAGGCACATCGTTTCTTTTCTTTAGTGGTGAATCAGTATTTAAAACGAGAGTAAAATTCCGGCATTCACACCACGCACCTTCGGAGCAGCTCCTTCGTTAAAGACGTCTGACAGGCCATAGGTAGCATACAAACTCCAATCACCATAGCCAATTATCGCCATTAGGCTAGCTTGGAATGGATTGAATTGGAAGTCGTCTTTGGTTTTGTCTTTGTTTTTCTTGCCATCGGCCTCCCATTTTTGCATTTGGCGCGCATCTAAGCGAATGCCACCTACAACACCTGCAGAGATATTCCAGGCCTTATTTGCATTTTTACTTGTAGAAATTTGCAATAATAAAGGAGCTTGTAAATAAGTTGAGCTCAAAATATTTCGAGCATAATTAATGCCTGTAAGGTTGGCGATAAGTGTGTCATTGACGACGCTGAAGTCGTAGTCGCCTTTTATTGAATAGCGATTCCAGTTCAGACCTAACCCGGTTACAACACCGAGGTAATCTTTAAAAATAGGAAAGCGCTTTTCGGCAAAATTCCATTGTAAACCAATACTCTTGGCCGGATCTAAGGTTAGAAAGCTCAATTCGGTAGTACTTGCAAATTCATTTTTGGTATTAACGAAGCCATTCGCATTGACTCCGAATCCTGACCAAATAGCATTGCCATCTTCTGACCAGTCGTCTTTATCCATATTATTCCAATGCTCCTCTCCTTTTTCAAAGGTGTAAGAATCTTTGCCATCGTTGAGCACAATGCGCTCATCATCATTTTCAATGATGACTTTTTCATCGATGATGATTTTGCGCTGACCCTTTGGAGCTTGACCGTCGAGCGCTTTGAGTTGGTCGAAGTCTTTGTAGTCGCGAGATTCTAAAATGACAATTTTCATATTGCCCAATTTGAGCTGCATTGTATCTGAAGGACCTCCATTTAAAGATTGCATAATGGTTGTATCTATAAAAACTTCCACCCTTCTAGATCCTAAAGTTGAATCTTGAATGTAGATGTTTTTCATTTCTTCTGTCAGCATAGAATCCATCTGATCAATTTGCGTATTAATCATGATGATAGTGGTGTCGTTACCTTGAATTCTAACAATTTTCTTGGTTTCGTTTTGTTGGGCAAAAAGTGCCAATCCTGAAAGTAAAAAAGCGGAAAGTAATTTGATTTTCATTTGTATTTGATTTTGAATTCCTATGACGAGCGGTTTTTAAAATTGTTACCTAAGTTGGGTTAAAATTTATTTTTTTGCACGGTTGCGCTCCACACTGAAACGGCCCAATTGAAAAACAACTTTGTCGCTGTCTGTCAATTCTTCAACGCGATATTGAACTGGAATACCTACCGTTTGGCTGGCATAGCGAGCAAATGTTTCTAATTTTAAATCTGTAGTGGGTGCAGCCGTACCAAATAGCTTTTCGTTGGTTTTCTGCAGTATAAAGGCTTTAACTGTGATGGGCTCTTTTGAAAAGGCACTTGGACTATTTTGAGCTTGAGGCTCAGCATATGACCATTGTTGCTCTGTTGTTGGGTTTGAAGTACTCAACTCATGATGTGGTCCATTTTCAATTCCATTTTGAGCATACACTTCAGAAAAAACAGCTTGCTCTTGAAGCGGCATTATGCAATCTCTGGGCTCTTGTGAAACTTCCTTTTGTATATTTGTGGGTGATTGATAAGTATTTTTTGATGGAGAAGGCTTTAAAGTTTTAGCCATGTTATTACCATTCGTTTGATGTGCTCCTGATTTTTTTGAAGCAACTCCTTTTTGGATAGGTTTTATAACACCAGGGGCCGAAGCATTTTGATTGACAAGTAAAACGGCAACTAAAATAGCCGCAGCTGCACTCATTGGATATACGTACTTTTTAAATGAGAACACGCGAATCGGCGACTCTTTTAACAACAACTCATGATTCGGAAATGAAATTTGTTCATTTGGAAAAAGTTGTGTTTGTTGCACTCTTTTCTTGAAATCTTGGTAGACCTCATCATGGGCTAGTTGCGCTACAAATGTTTCTTCTTCTTTTGAAAGGAGTCCTTCTAGCGAACCAATAGCCAATTTATCATAGGGGTGCCCGGCTTCACTGTGATAAACTTCTAAATTTTCTAATTGCATTCGAACTAAAGAAGGCCCGCTATAGCATTCATTTGATAAAGTCAGAACAGGCAATAATTCTAAATCAGCTGCAAGTTCGGGATGGTCAAGCATGGCGCTTTGAAGCAGTTGTTGCTCTGCAACGCTCAGGCTGCCTTCGTGAAAGGCCAAAACAAGATGGGCAATTTGGGCTTCAGTGGGTTTCATATCAGTACCTCCATTTTTCCGATGTATTGTTTGAGAAAGCGTCGGGCCCTAAAAATATAGACCTTTACTTGGTCTACGGAGATTTGGGTGAGCTCGGCAATTTCTTGATAGGTGTAACCTTCGTAATCGCGAAGGGTGAGCACCATGCGCTGGATTTCTGTGAGTTGGGCAACGCCTTCGTTGATGAGTTGCTGAACGTCGTGAGCTACACCTGATTCTTGCACAGGGTCGGGCAGGGTGCTCAGGTGCTGGTATTGCAACTGCTGACGGCGAGCGCGGTCGATTTGCAAATTAACGATGGTCCGAAAGAGATAGGATTTTACGCGCTGGTAATCGACGGTGTCTACACGCACCCATAGGCGCTCAAAGGCATCTTGGACGAAATCTTGCGCGAGGTCGGGGTCACCTACATTTTTCAATGCAAAGCGATAAAGCCGGTCTGCGAATTCCTTCACACATTCGTTATATTGCAGAACAGTCATAAAACAGCACTAAGACGAAGTGCCTTCACAAAAGTTACACCAAACTATTCAGATTTTGCTTCAGCCTTATATTTTTGACTGTACTTGATGTAGAGTTGCTCCTGAAAGTTGGTAGTAGAAACAAATTTTCCATCAACTATAATTGTGGTGAGTTGATTGCTACGCATATCTAGCGCGGGGCCTTTAGAGACAAAAAACGTTGCTTTTTTACCCACCTCAAGTGTACCGTAATCTTTGTCGATGCCCATGATCTGACAAACGCTCAGTGAAATCGCTTTCAAGGCCTCCTCTTCACTCAAGCCATAGGCTGTTGTTGTGCCTGCTTGAAATGGCAAATTTCTGGTATTCATGGGCTGCATGCCTCCGTCGTTTTGAATGCAAAATGCAATGCCTTGTTGTTTGAGTAAAGCTGGTAATTGATAAGGCAAATAAGTCAGTTCATCCTCGCGTTGCGGAAGACTATGGATACGCGATAACATGACTGGGATTTTGGAGTCGCGGAGTTTGGCGCCCACTAAATAGGCATCGTGACCACCGACAAGCACAGGAAATGCCAATTGAAAAGCTGCTGCAAAATCTATCACATCTACAATTTGCTGGATGCTTTCGGCATGAATATACACGCGTTTTTGTCCTTTAAAACAAGCTTTCATGGCTTCCAAACGGAGATCTGAAACTTGGTCATCACGGTCTGTTGCATAGGTTTTGGCCAACTCAAAAAAGGAATAAATAGCGCGCTTTTGAGCTGCGTAATTTTTAGGGTCAGAAGGCCAATTCAGGTGAATGCCGTCGTTGGCCAAAACTGTGGCGTCTTCCCAGTTCCAGCCGCTGAGTTTCATGACAGCAGAACTACCGGAGATCCAGCCACCACGAGGTGTAGCCTGAACGAGTAGTACGCCATTAGTGCGGGTGGTCTCGACGACTTTTGACTCCACGTTGTAGGCTACTTGGGCACGCACGTGCGGATTCCAGTCACCAACGTCGTTGAAATCACGGGTGGCGCGTACAGCATCGATTTCTGTAAGGCCTAGTGTGTTGTTGGCAGCAACCAAACCCGGATAAAAGTGTTGGTCGTTGCAATTAATGATTGTGTCCCAATCCTTAGCATTAAATGATTGGGTAAGTGAATTTTTAATAAATGTAATGCGGTCATTGATTACGCCAATTGCTGCGGATTCGATGACATTTCCGTTTCCGATATGCGCCGTTCCGTGTAATAACAAGATGCGTTGGGCGCTTAGGGTTGCACTCCACATGAATGCAAAGAAAAATAATGTAGCTTTCATATCAATGGGAGTTTTCAGATTCAGTAGCTTCTTCGCCGAGTGTGTCGCAATGGTAATGTTTCTTGGCTTTCTTTTGCGGCGTTTTTGTGGCTTCTCCTCTTTCGTTTGCGGCAAGCATGAGGCTTAAAATACGCGTGCGCTCTTGTTCAATTTGCAGCTGTTTTTGAGCTTGTTGCTTTTCTTCATAATAAACAACGCCATCCACCATTGTAAGTGAAACGCGCGCTTCAATACTCAACGGATTGGCGGTCCAAAGAACTAAGTCTGCGGCTTTACCTGCGCTGACGCTGCCCATTTGGTCGTCTAGGTGCAGGGCTTTTGCCGGATTGAGCGTCACGAGTTTCCAAGCCTGCTCTTCGGAAAGACCACCATATTTGACGGTTTTGGCTGCCTCCTGATTGAGTCGTCTGCCCATTTCTGCGTCGTCGGAATTGATGCAAACCAATACACCCTGTTTGGTCATGAGTGCAGCGTTATAAGGAATGGCGTCATTTACCTCAAATTTATAGGCCCACCAATCTGAGAAAGTAGAGCCAGCCACGCCGTGTTTTTGCATTTTGTCAGCGACCTTGTAACCCTCGAGAATGTGCGTGAAGGTATTGATTCTAAAACCCATGGAGTCTGCGACATGCATCAGCATATTGATCTCGGATTGTATGTAAGAATGGCAAGTGATGAAACACTTTGAGCGCAGAATCTCTGCCAAAACTTCTAGCTCGAGATCAACCCTCGGTGCTACTTTTGTTTGACCAGCTTTGAAGGCATCCCACTCTTTTTGATACGCTTTGGCGCGGTAAAAACCATCGTAAAAAACTTGTTCTACACCCATGCGCGTTTGTGGAAAACGAACCGTATTGAAATCGCCCCAATTGGCCTGCTTGACGTTTTCTCCGAGTGCGCACTTGATAAATTTTGGCGCATTTGCAATGAGCATTTGATCGGGATTCACGCCCCATTTGAGCTTGATCAATGCCGACTGGCCTCCAATAGGGTTTGCAGAACCATGAAGCAACTGTGCTGCGGTTACGCCTCCGGCTAATTGGCGGTAAATGTCGATGTCGTCCGGATTGACTACATCGGCAATACTTACCTCTGCAGAAATGGCCTGCCCGCCTTCATTTACGCCTCTTGAAATAGCGATATGAGAATGCTCATCGATGATACCTGAAGTCAGGTGTAGGCCCGTTGCGTCGATCACGCGCGCACCCGCCGGAGTGGCCATATTTTGACGACTCACCTGCTTGATTTTTCCACCTTCGACAAGTACATCTGCACCTTTGATTACGCCTTCCTTCTCGTTGGTCCAGACGGTGGCATTTTTGAAAATATAGATTTGATTGGCGGCTTTTTCAGTGGCCCCGAAAGCCATGTTTGGGAACCAAACTTGTCCATATAAAGTAGTGTCGGGTTTGATTGCGGTTGGAGCGGTGAGAGGTGTGGTTTGTTGTTGGATGGCACTCCAATGAAACCATGCGCCTTTAGCATCGGTGCCCTCGCCCTCGAGCACAAGGCCGTTTTTAAGTACTTTGGCATGCAACTGAATGAGCTGCGTATTGGGCGTCGTTAAAGACAAAAACTGAATGGAAATATCTTGCTGCTTGAGCTGAATGGTGGCTTTGGTACTCAGGGTATCGGAAGCGGTTTTGAGCACAACCTTGCCTTGCGGCTTTTCACTTGTGCCGGTCACTACCAATTCGTAGTTCTCTTCTGCAATTCGGAGTGAGTAGGTACCAAGTAATTGAACAGAAGTGGCTGATTTCCAGTAACGCGCCTCACCTAAACTCCACGTTTCTAATAACTGTGCTTCAAAAGCAAAGGGATCGGCACTAAAAACCGAAAAACTTGCCCACTTGCCCGTTTCAAGAGTACCCACCTGAGCGGATAGGCCCATCCAGTTGGCTGGTACGGTAGTGAGCGCCGCCATAGCGTCTGTTGGCGAAAGGCCTCTGGAAATGGCTTTGCGTAGTGCAGTCCAGAATTGGTCTGCATTCTTGAGTCCGAATGAGGTGAATGCGATATCTAGGCCTTCTTTTTTGAGTAGCATGGCATTGCTCGGGGCTGTTTCCCAATGTTTGAGATCCGATAAGGGGATTTCACGGGCTAAATAGGGATCATTGACCTCATACGCCTCAGGAAATACAAGCGGCAAAACCAATTTGATACCTTTTGATTTCAATTCATTGGCAATTGCATATTCATTGCCCGAACCGATGTATAGAAAATTGGTTTTGAATTCGTTGGCTATTTTTTGAGCGCGCAAGATTTCCCATTTATCTTCTGTTTTGAAAACAATGGGCAGATTGCGCTGGCTCTCCCACTCGGAAAGCGAAACCGAATAAGGTAAAATGGCTTTATTTTTACTATAATAATCGAGGTCATAGAGCGCTTGTCTTAACAGCGCAATAGAACCCATTTGCGAAGACGGATAGGTTTGATTGCTGCCTCCTTTCGAGAAAGAAAGAACTTGTGCTGCTTTTGGCGCGAGTAATTGCTTGTCTACTTCTGTTTGACCAAGTGCCACAAAAGCCGCGCTTCCGCGCACGATGCCATCCATGTGGTGCGTGAGGGCAAAACCAAAACCCGACTGCTGCAGCTGATCGCTGTTGTTTTCTGTAGATTTATAGGCCGCGGCGGCGGCTAATTCTGGGTGCACGGCTTCGTTCCAATAATAGGCCCCTTCTTTATTGGATTCCAGTTGCGGACGCCAGCCGTTGTTTTTAAAGGTAACGGGGTCGAGGCCGACACTGCTGTACATATCGATAAAAGACGGCACCAAGAACTTTCCTGTGTAATCTAGCGCCACTGCGCCATCTTGTTTGAGGTTCTTGCCAACTTGAATGATCTTGCCGTTTTGCAGCAGTAGATCGGCGTCAGTAAGGGTTTGGCCAGGCTTGACCATAATAGTGGCATGCTGTATCAGCACAAATTTTGGCGCTGAGGCCTTGACACCATTTTCAGGGCCAAATTGCGCGAGCAGCTGTATTGAAACAAACGTCGCAAAGAAAAAAAAGAGGTTACGCGCTTTCATAGAGCGTGAAAATACAAAATCTTCAATTATAAAAGCAAACTTCTAGCGCTTAATGCGCACTGACGTATTTCAGCGCTTCTCGCTTAGCTAAACCTTGTAAATTTTCGGTCTCAACTACCTCACTTACCCAATGCGGATTCCATTTAGAAACCTCGCGCAAAGACCAACCTATAGCCTTTTGCACAAAAAATTCTTTATTTTCCTTGAAGCAATGAATGTAGTATTGAAGCAATTCTAGGTTTGTTTCTTGTTTGAACTTAAGCTGATGAATCAATAAAGAACGGTGCAACCAAAAATTGGAAGAGCTTTCCCATTCGGCAGCTCTTATGGTAAATTCTAGAGGAAAGTTCTTTGCATAATGGCCGACAACATGAGACACCAATAAATCTATGGTATCCCACCAAGGTTTTTGCGTAATCAGAAACTCTAGTTTGGGTAAATCTGCAACTTCCGTTCGTTTTTTGTAATCACAGAGCAGCGCATCTAAAGCAATATACTGTAGTTCTCTTGCTTGGTGCTGCCAGCATTCGTCTATGAAATCCCAACGCGCGGTATAGGAGAGTTGGGCCCACTCTTTTTGAAAAGAAGTAAATATATTTTTTCTGGGTGCCGCCGTAACGCCAAGAAAAGTAAAGCGGTTTTTCATGTATGCCTCCATGGCAGGGGCGCGTTCTGTATCTCTTATTCTTTCTAGCTCGGAGACAATTTGTTGTAACATTAGCTGCTGATTAAAAAAAATGGCAAATCATAAGCCGGGTTCTGTACCAGTGGCTGCACGCAGCGTTGGTGTCTATCATTTATCTAGCACTGCACTTGCGCGCAGCGTCTATCGACCTACCCTCCGAGACGAGCGAGCAGCCCGTTCTGCTTGCGCAGACCTCGGTATATTTGGTCTTTCAGCTCGTAAGGTTTACCCTGCCTTGCACATCACTGCACAAGCGGTGAGCTCTTACCTCACCTTTTCACCTTTTCCTCGGCAAGCCGAGGTAGTTTGTTTTCTGTGGCACTAGCTGTATTGTAGCAATTCCTTGTTACAACCCTTCCCGTTAAGAAGTACAATGCTCTGCGCTGCCCGGACTTTCCTCTTTTCTAATGAAAAGCGATAGACTGATTTGCCGCTGTAAAGGTATTAAAGTTTAACGAGCTTTTTGTGAAGTACCCCTTTAGAGGTGTGAATACCTAGCGTGTAAGTTCCTGAAGGAAGTTCAGAGATGTCAAAATAACCTTGCAAGGCGGCATTTTGATGGGTTAAAACAATTTGTCCGTTTAAATTGAGGACCTCTATGTAGTCAAAGGGGGTTGAGCTTTTGAAAAAGCACCATTCTGAGGCTGGATTTGGATAAATATCGACAGAAAAATGAGCTTCGGTCAAACCTGCATCTAGGCCTAGATAGATGTCTTGGTATTCTATGGTAGGAGCGCCACCAGCTTGGCCAAAGCCCCCAACCGTTGCACGCACTAAAAATTCTTTTTTACCGGTGGTCCACCATTCGTATTCTGTAGTGGTAAAACTTGGCGGTGCAAACCAAGAACCTGTTCCGAAGAAAGTTTGGTAAATGGAATCGTTTTCGGAGATGTCGTGGCGAATGCGCAAGGCATTGAAAGTACCTAGTGGTGTGGTGAGACTTCCCCAACCATCCACAACCGAAATGCGCTCGCGGTGCTGAATAAATTTGATATCAGTTGCTGGATTGAGGTCGATATAGGTATAGCCCCTTGAGGTATAGGTGTCGTTGAATTGCAGCGGTAACGCGTAGCGGGTTTCTATGGTGTCTGACTTAAAAGGAACGCCCTGACCTTGCACGTCGATCGAATAACCGATGCTATTGATTTGAGAATTGGTGCGACGCGTATATTGGCTCAAATTAGAGAGCTCTATGGGTAAAAATGCCGAGAATTGATCGATGGGTAAGTCGTCTGTGAGGTTGAAATAAGTGGCTTTATAGGGCGTAGATGCAATGGGGCCGTAAGTAGCAAGAATGAGCAGCGAACCAAACCCAATTGGATTGTAGTCTATCAAAGTTTGACTTTGGGCCGAGAGTTGTGAGAAGTCCCAGGTGGTATTGGGGCCAGTGTTCTGTAGGTCGATATTGATGGGATTGGCTAAACTCAAGCGAAGGGTGTCTCCGGCTGTAGCGAAGTCATTGACTTGAAGGGTAATTTGGGCCAAAGAAGCACCTGCAAAACCCAAGAATAAGGTAAAAATGAGTGTTTTCATATGATGAATTGTTCTCCAAATTTAGGTTTTTTATTCGATGGATTGGTGCTAACTTTACCACATGTCGGGATTGGTTCAGGAATTTCTGCTATCGTGGGAAGCCGAGTTATTGCAACTTAGGGTCAATGACCCCTTGATAGACCTCCCATCCACGGCCTTTCTATCTGCTGAAGCCAATCTTTGGGCCGACAACCCAACTAGTCGACAAATGCTCAGAGAGCTCAGACGCATCGAACGCGAAAGAGGCGTTATTGCATTGGTGCACTTCGAAGGCTTACTTACATGGCAAAAAGGCGACAAAAGTATCCAAACCCCTGTTTTCTTAAGGGAATGCAGCACGATGAACCACCAAACACAAAAAATTGAATTCGAAGAAAAACCGTTTGTCAATCCATATGTGAGTATGCTGCTTCAAAAAACGGGAGCTGCTGATATTGAATTAACAGACCAAGCTATTTACATTCAAGATTTACTTGACACAGGGATTTTTAAGCATTATGAAGGCAGTACTGGCTTGGCTAACTTACACCCGCAACGCTACGAACTGCGCAAGGAATGGGAAGCCCTCACCAAAGCAAATAGCTACTCCGCAGCACTGCATCAAATTATTGGCGATCCATTGAATACTCCAGAGCAGTCCAGCTCCTGGAGAAAAAGCCAGCTGAGCCCCTTGGACCCAGACCAACATACCGTCATAGATCAAATTTGCAATGGTTCTGTTGTCATTTACGGCCCGCCCGGAACAGGCAAGTCTGTGGTACTGAGCAATCTGATCGGCCAAGTGATCAACAACCAACAAAACGCGCTTGTTGTTGCGGACAAACCGGTTGCACTCCAAGTGCTTCTGGGCAAATTAGCGCAGCATCAGCTCGATCAATGTTGTGTTTTTTTGAGTGCCACTCAAACGACTGCCAGCTTTTACAAACAACTCCAAACCCAATTTGAGCGCTTACTTCAAGACAACTCTAAAAGCGAAGATTTTGAGCTCGAACAGCCATTTCTTGGCGCACCATTTTGGGAACAGCGCAGGCAAATTGAGCGCGAGACCGGGAAGAATTTCTCTGAACTACTTCAAGTTTTTGGACCAACAACACAAACAAGTGCAAAACCCACCAAACGTTGGCAACTTTGGATAAGCAAGCAAAATCTTCTCGAGAAATTAAAGCCAACTACGCGCGAAATTTTACCTTTACTCCAACCCTATTGGCAAAAAAACACTGCCCAAACGATACATCAAGACTGGGAAAATTGGCAAAAATGGTGCAGTCATTTACTGCAAAATCACGGGGTTCAAAATAGCAGCGAACTCGACATATTAGTTGATCAAAGTTTGCGCTGTATTCAATTTGAAGGAAACCTTTATCAGACCTACAGCGAACTACTCGATCAAGATCAAGCGCTACAACTCAAACGCCTACACCAGTATCAGCAGCTTTGCACCCGAGAAGTACAGCTACGCCACACGCTTCAAGTATGGAAACAACTGCCCACGCTAGCCGAATGGACTATTTTGCAAACGGCAGCAATAGCTTCGGGTTGGTTGAGTAAGCGCAAATGGAGAAAACTAGAAAAAACTTGGTTGCGTTTACCTGGCCTCGATTTGCAGCCACTAGAAACCCAACTCAAGAAATATTGGCAAATTCAAACACAACGCGCTCATCTAAAGGAAAAATTTGCGGGTTTTGGGATTCAAAATTTAGATGAGGTGCTGGGCTTACTTGTTCCGCTGCTCAAACAACACAATTCCGCTCAATGGCAATGGTACCGTAAATTGAGTCGGGCTGAAATTCAGCAGCTTTGCCAAACGCATCAATCCGCACATCAATTTCAACAACTTCAACAACAGCTCTTTACAAGCAAAGTGGTCCATTTCTCAACGCTGCACCACACTATGAAGGAGGCATTTTCTGCACTCAGCACTGATCTTCAGGCACTTGTGGAGCTCCCCTTTGAACTTTGGGAGGGCCTTGCCGATATAAATACATTGCAGCAAACTTTGCGCTCTGAATTTTGGGCCGACCTACGCCTCAATTACCCAGCGCTATTTACCTACTCTTCACAGCCAGTAAACGACCTCATCGAAGCAGATTTGAAAAAAGAAGAGCGCAACTGGCAACAGGACGCAGCAGCAATTCGAGCGGTTCAGCGCGCGCAATTCAAGCAATTGCAAAAGTTGCTCACTGAGCCCATCCAGAAACTGTCAAACGACCAGAAAGAGGAGCGCCAGCAATTGCGCAAAGGAAAGGCCGTTTTGGTCAAAGAAATGGCAAAAACAAGGCAGCACCTGAGTATCGCTCAACTTTTTGAAGGCCCGGCCGCGCCATGGCTCAGGGTTATTTTTCCGGTTTGGCTCTGTACGCCTACAACCTTGGCCAAATCACTCCCTATGCAACGCGAACACTTTGATGTGGGTATTTTTGATGAAGCAAGTCAATTGCCTTTGAGTCATGCAGTTGGTGCCTTACAGCGCGTAGCCACGGTTGTTGTTGCGGGCGATCCGCAACAGATGAGGCCGCAATCTTATTTTGGCCAAAGTGCGGAGGGTGTTGTAGACTTACTGCACCAAGCGGCCTTTTATTTGCCAAGTAAACACTTGCGCTACCATTACCGCAGTCAAGACCCAAGCCTCATTGCCTTCTCCAACCGACATTTTTACAATCATTCACTCATTGTTTGGCCCTCAAAAGACTCCGTGCACAATGGGGTTTTTGATCATTATATTGAGGTCGGCCGGTATAACCAACAACAAAATAACGAAGAAGCAAAGGCGCTTGCCCAACATTTACATACACTACTCTCTTTAACGCAGACAATCGGCGTTGTGGCCTTTTCAGAGACACAACTCAATTGCATCTACCAAGCATTAAATAGTACCGATCAGGTCCTGCTCGAAGAGCGCATACAAGAGCGCAGTGTCTTTTTTCTACCCTTGGAAAAAGTACAAGGCGAGGAATGTGAAGTGCTGCTCATTAGTTTTGGTTTCGCCAAAAACGATGCAGCGCAATTCAGCCTTAAACTAGGGCCAATGGCACAGACACAAAGTGGTAGACGGCTAAACGTACTGCTTACCCGAGCGCAAAAAGCATTGCATTTTTACAGCAGTATCCGCTCATCAGACTTTCCAATGAAAAGGAGCGCTGCTACCAATAGGCTTTGGGAGTGGTTTGTGTTCTTGGAAAACACCGATGTGCAGCAAACAACATACGATGCAAACGAACGCCTTGCTTCGGCGCAAGACTACCCTACTTTTCTAAATTATTATCGGGTGTTGAAGCAGCGTGGGGCGCTTCCGACTCGCGTTTAGGAACGGGGTCATGACCAAATCCTCCGCGCGGGTGGCAACTGGCAATGCGCTTTAAGCCTAGATAAGTTCCTTTGAACGGACCCCACGTCTCGAGGGCTTCTACCATGTAAGCCGAACAAGTTGGCGTATAGCGGCAACTCGGCGGAAAAATAGGCGAAATAACCCACTGATAGATACGAACCATGAAAATAAGAGGGGCCGTTAGGACCTTATAAAAAAGCTGCATTTTTCAAAAATAATCAATTTCAACATCAAGCTGTGTAAACTTAGTTACTGTAACTTTTAAACAACTATAGGTTATGCTTATTTTTAGAAAATGAACTTCAAACAACTCCTCTCCGTTATTGTATTTTGTACCACAACCCTGTTTGGTCTGAGCCAACCCCTAGACAACTGGGAGGCGGATAAAATTAAAGTCACACAAGCCTCTGGTGCGCAAACAATTATGCATGCAGAAGCCCTATTCGAAGACCGCTGGGACCAACTTCCTCAAGCACAGTTTTGGAAAAAAATCATGCTGCTTTCGCCAGATTCTTGCCTGATCAACGTGGCGTCTAACCGCCAAGTACTCGATAAAATGTCTATCCGAGACTGGAACGCCCAAACCGAAGCCGCAAAGGACATCACGCGTCAGGCCCTGCGCACTGCAAATGACCTCCCAAGCGATACCCGCATTTATGTAACTACGGGCAAAAACGATTTTTACCGTTTCAATGAAGTGTATCCAAGTTTGGATAAAGGCGTAGCCGCTTTTGAGCGCTACGGTGTAGATCCCTGGTATGCGCAGTCCATTTTATTAATAGAAAGCCCCGCGCTCATGCGCAAATCATCGACGGGCGCCTACGGTGCGTTTCAGCTCATGCCCGGTGTGGCGCGCTCGATGGGCTTAATTGTGAACAGCACAACAGACGAACGCAAAGATTTTGACCGCTCTGCCTACGGAGCAGCTCAGCTGATCAGGCGCTTTTGTATTCCTGAAGCCAAACGTATTTTAGCCCAACACAACCTCACTTACAATGAAACAGACTTATGGTTTCGCTTATTTGTGCTGCACGTATATCATGCAGGAGCAGCGAATGTGGCTGCTGTTGTAGATAAAATTCAGCCGACAGAAGGCTCTCAAGAACTCATCAAGGCCATGTGGCAAAATAGTGCTGCAGGATTTGGCAATAACTCCCAAAACTATACGCAACTAGCTTTGGCTGCACAGCTCATCTTGCACGATATGGTGTACCAAAACTGCACAGAAATTAGCTCTTGTATGAGTCGTTGACCCAGCAAATGTGTCCGTCTTCAATGAGGAGTGGCGCCGGAAAATTATTGGTGTAAATACCTCCAGTTCCAAAACCCTGTGGAATTACTGGTGCATAACAAGCACCAAATTGCACAATAGCGCTGAGGCCTATAGAGCTTTCGAGCGCACTGGTGAGCCACCACCCAATGCTCCTTTCTTCGGCCAATTGAATCCATTCCCGAACACCGCTCAAGCCGCCATGTAAACTTGGTTTAAGAATGATATATTGTGGTTTAATTTGCTCGAGTAGCGCTATTTTTTTCAATCGAGAAATCACCCCTATTAACTCTTCATCTAATGCAATTGGCACTTTAGTGCCGTCGCACAAGTTAGACATTTCGAAATATTGGCCTGCAGCAATTGGCTGTTCGATACTGTGCACCTCAAGTTTTGCCAATTCTTGTAATACTTCCCGAGCGCGCTCGGGCGAAAAAGCACCATTGGCATCGACGCGGATTGTAAGCTCCGTTGCAGGCGCATGCGCACGAAGTTCTTGAAGCAGCAACAACTCTTGGGGCCAATCTAGTGCCCCTATTTTGAGTTTGACGGTCTGAAAACCAGCAGTAATTTTTTCGGTGGCTTGGGCGCGCATGTCTGCAAGTGAGCCCATCCAAACCAAGCCATTTATAGGAATGGTAGTTTCTTGACGCGTAAAGGCAGTATCAAATAAGATATTGCTTCCTTGTACTTTGATGGCGAGCAACAAAACTTCTAAACCAAAGATATAAGAGGGAAACGCGCGCCATTTCAAAATCAATTCACCGAACGCAACGTTCGTAAAAAAATCCGTTCGGGACCAATCCAAAATAAAGGGCCGAACCTCGTCTAAAAATACAAGGAGTTTGGATTCATATTGTTGATGGTCTATGTATTCTGGCGACAAGCCAGGAATAATCGGAAACTCTGTCTGAACAAGCACTCCATTTGGTAATTCATAACTGAAAATCCAAGAGGGTTTTGTATGAAGTACGCCTCGGCTGGTGCCAGCCGGCTTCTTGAAGATTAATTCATGTAAAATAAGGTGCTCAGGCATGGTGGTAGGGCTCTCCTTTGAGGATGCTGAAAGCGCGGTACAATTGTTCGAGAAAAATCATGCGGACCATCTGATGCGAGAAAGTCATGTGAGATAAAGATTGCTTGAATTGCGCGCGCTCATAAACAGCTGGGCTAAACCCATATGCTCCACCAATGACAAAAACAAAAGAGCCGGTGTGCTGTAGTTGCTTTTGAGCCAACCAAGTTGCAAAATCTACTGAACTGAACTGCTTTCCGTTTTCATCTAGCAAAACTAAAAAGTCTGTGGGGTTAATTTTGGCTAAAATATGATCACCTTCTTTTTCCTTGATTTGGGTCTGGCTGAGCGCCTTTGGGTTCTTGATATCAGGAATTTCTATCCGTTCAAAAGAACAGTAATGACCCAAGCGTTGTTGGTAGCGCTGTTCGCCGACTTTGAGGTCCTCGAAAGCTGTTTTACCCACAACAAAAAATCGGATTTTCATGCGCTATACCGCTACAACACCTTTAAGTTCTGGCGCTGCCATTTTAAGCGCTTCTTCGAGTCCGCCTCTGATGGTCATTTGAGACATCGAGCAATCGCTGCAAGAGCCCAAAAGTCGGACCTGCACAATGGCATCATCGGTAATATCGATGAGCTCCATGTCGCCGCCGTCGGCATGCAAAAAAGGCCTAAGTTGATCAAGGGCCACTAAAACTTTGCTGCGGACTTCTTCTTTATTGTATATCATGCTTGGGGTTTGCGCGTTGCTAAAATAGCATTCAGTTCGGTTTCAAAGTTATGAACTAATTCTTCAAAAGCACTGGTAGTTGGGGTATTTTGCTGAAAAACAGCGGGTCTGCCGGCATCACCAGCCTCACACACCCCCTGAACCAGAGGAATACTGCCCAAAAATGGCACTTGCATGCCCTGCGCCAAATTTTTCGCGCCATCGCGGCCAAAAATATAATATTTGTTGTCGGGTAATTCAGCAGGGGTAAAGTAGGCCATGTTTTCAACGATACCCAAAATAGGTACTTTAAATGCATCGAGTCTGAACATTTGAATCCCGCGGCGCGCATCGGCCAAAGCTACTTCTTGCGGCGTGCTGACAATGACTACGCCGTCTAATGGAACGGTTTGCATCAAAGACAAGTGAATATCGCTAGTGCCGGGAGGGAGGTCAACAAGCAAGAAATCGAGCTCTCCCCAATGCGCATCCGTAAAAAGTTGGGTGAGCGCTTTGGAAGCCATGGGGCCTCTCCAAACCACGGCGTCGTCTTGATTCGTGAAAAACCCAATCGATAAGATCTTGATGCCATTTGATTCAATTGGCGCAATCAATGATTGCCCATTGACGTCTGTCATTTGAGGGCGCTCTCCAACTAAATCGAACATGGTGGGCATTGAAGGACCGTGAATATCGGCATCGACAATACCAACACGAAACCCTTTTTTAGCTAAGCCACCGGCTAAATTTGCTGTAATAGTAGACTTACCTACACCGCCTTTACCCGACGCAATAGCAATAATATGCTTGACGTCTGGTAATATTTTTCTGCGCGCGGTACGGCTTTCTGCATCTAGCCCTTGGATCTGACACAGTACCTGAATTTCTTGACCAAAAACACGCTTTAAATTGAATTCAATGGCTTCTTGCATGCGTTTTCTGGCATGGAGGGCAGGGTTTGAAATTTTAACTGCTAGTTGGATGGTTGTATCTTTTATAAGTAGTTCCTCAATTAAATTGAGGCTCACCAAATCATTTTTAAGGTCGGGCTCGGTAATTTTACCTAGAACTGCAAGTACATCTTCTCTGTTAATGCTCATTTTTTGCTTTTAATGATTGAATGGAGTAATACATGAAATCTACAACCCTTTTGGTGTCTCCTTGTTCACGGTTCATGATTTCGTAATAATTTTCTCGGATGCGCTTGACGCCATAGATATAGAACCTAGCATTCTTTTGCGCTACAAACTCGCCCTTCACTTTTCTTCGATAAATAAGTATATCATTAGTTTGCCTGACAATTTCTATCTCAAAGAATTGGTTCGGCTTAAGTAATTTGCGTTTGAATTCGGCAAAACGGTAGGCGTAATCTCCGTAGTCTTCGATCAATAAGGTAAAATTGCGCCCGACACTGAGCTTCCATTTGAACCCACCTATTTCGTATTCGATATTCGGTTTTATAGAGGTGCCAATTCCAGCGCTCGCATTCGGCAACATAATGCGCGCTGATAAATCGCAAGCACTCAGGTCTAAAGAGCTGTATTGGATGTAGTCGTAAGAACGCGGCTTATCTTGCTCACAAGAGAACGTAAATACAAGCAACAAGAAAAAACAAAGCAAGCGCATGGGCACAAAGATACATTTGGTTTGTCTTTTTTTTACAATTTCGCAGTATGGAAAAACAAACTACCTTTCTCGCGGGCCTATTTATCATGCTTTCAATTGTATTTGGCGCCTTTGGTGCACATGCCCTAAAAGAAATGCTGGCTCCCTCACAATTACAGACCTTCGAGGTTGGCGTGCGTTATCAAGGTTTTTTATCTATGGGTGTACTGATCCTCGCTATCAATAGGCAGCGCTTTGATTTTCCAATGAAAAGAATTCTTTGGCCTATGCTTATCGGCATGTTTTTATTTAGTTTTTCTATCTACGGCTTGGTACTCGGCCCACACTTTCTTGGTGCCAATGCTTTGCGTTTCTTAGGTCCAGTGACGCCAATTGGAGGCGCAATTAGCATCATTTCTTGGTGTGTATTTCTTTTTCGTCTGTTAAAATACGGACAACAGTAAAACTTTTTTGCAAATGATGTTTTGTTATTGGTGAATAGTTTTTACTTTTGATTAGTTTTTCATCGTTACACCGATTATTATTTAAGCATTATGACAACACTCCCCCTCGGAAGCAAGCTTCCAGCTTTTCTTGGCACTGACCAAAACGGCGAACCCATCGACAGCGCATCTTACGCTGGCAAAAATTTAGTCATCTACTTTTACCCCAAAGACGACACCCCTGGCTGTACAGCCCAGGCTTGTAGTATCCGCGACGGTCAAGAAGCACTTCTTGCCGCCCAAGTACATGTCATTGGCATTAGTGCCGATAGCGTAGCCGCCCACATGAAATTTGTAAACAAGTACCAACTTAATTTTCCGCTTATCTCCGACACAGACAAAACCATCATCCAACAATTTGGTGTTTGGGGTCCTAAAAAATTCATGGGCCGTGAATACGAAGGTATCCACCGCATGACTTTCATCTTTGATCAAACCAACACCTTAATCAAGGTACTGGAAAAACCCAACACAAAAGACCACGCCAAAGAAGTTTTGGCCTGTTTTCAGTAGAACGTAAATCGTTTACGTTCTTCACCCTGCAACTTTGTAGAAATTATTCACCGAGCCTCGCTCAAAACAACAAACGATATGTCTAAAGAACAAAACCTCGAAAAACTCAAAGCACTCCAACTGACCATGGAAAAGCTTGACAAAGCATTTGGAAAAGGCGCCGTCATGAAACTCGGCGATGCGCCTGTTGAAAAAGTAGAAGTCATCCCTACAGGATCACTCACCCTAGACCTTGCCCTGGGCATCAACGGTTATCCGAAAGGACGCGTAGTGGAAATATACGGCCCTGAATCTTCGGGCAAAACCACACTTGCCATCCACGCCATTGCCGAAGTCCAAAAACAAGGTGGCATTGCCGCATTCATAGATGCAGAGCACGCATTTGACCAATTCTATGCTCAGAAACTGGGTGTAGATATTGCGAACCTCTTGATCTCTCAGCCAGACAACGGCGAACAAGCACTCGAAATCACCGACAACCTCATCCGTTCAGGCGCCATCGACCTCATCGTCATTGACTCCGTCGCCGCACTCACTCCAAAAGCTGAAATTGAAGGCGAAATGGGAGATTCCCAAATGGGTCTGCAAGCTCGTCTCATGTCTAAAGCACTCCGCAAGCTCACCGGCTCTATCAATAAGGCGGGCTGCTGCTGTATTTTCATCAACCAATTGCGCGACAAAATCGGTGTCATGTTCGGTAATCCTGAGACCACAACAGGCGGAAACGCGCTTAAGTTTTATGCTTCTATCCGTCTCGATATCCGCAGAGCTGCGCAACTCAAAGACGGCGAAGACATCATTGGCAACCGCGTCAAAGTCAAAGTGGTTAAAAACAAAGTTGCGCCACCATTTAGAAAAGCAGAGTTCGATATTATGTACGGCGAAGGCATTTCCAAGGTAGGTGAGATCATCGACCTCGGTGTAGACCTCAACATCCTCAAGAAAAGCGGCTCTTGGTTTTCTTACGGAGAAACCAAACTCGGACAAGGACGCGATGCGATTAAATCACTCCTTCTAGACAATCCAGAACTCATGGAAGAACTAGAAGCAAAAATTAAAAAAGCGCTCGCAACACCGACTGGTCAGACTGAAGTGTTGCAAGACTAGACCTATCGTTTGGTTGGAAGCGGCGTTCTTTGGAGCGCCGTTTTTTTTTACAATAAAAATAAATGAAATGCGTTTTTATTTGTCAATTGACCGGCAATTTTATAATTTCGAAATTCATTAATCAAATAAAACTATGAAAACTTACCTTTCACTACTCGCCTTTTCGGCACTACTTATCGGCACTACATCTAGTTGCAAGAAAAAAGGCTGCATGGATCAAGACGCAGTCAATTACAATTCAGAAGCCAAAAAAGAAGACGGCACTTGTAAATACACACCCACAATTACAGTCAATGGTGCTAATCCAGCAAACATCAACGTTGGTGCTAACTACACAGACGCCGGCGCAACTGCCACCAACAAAGATGGCTCTGCAGCTACAGTAAGCACGAATAGCCAAGTAGATGAATCTACAAAAGGAACCTATTTAGTTACCTATACCGCTTCCAATGAAAACGGAACCGTTACAGCAACTCGCACAGTCAATGTCAATATCGGCCAAGACAACTGGTTGGTCACATGGGCCGTTGCCAGCGATTGTGGCAATGCCTTCCCTTTGACACCAGACCCAGCGATTACAGCAGGTGCAGCTGCCAATGAACTCATCATCGACAACATGTTCAATTTATTTGGCGGCACAGCTAATGCGCTCATCAATGGCAACAACATCAACATCCCGAACCAAACCATCGATATTACACTTGGTCAGGTCACGTTCTCAGGAGTTGGCAGCATCAACAACCAAGCTAATTCAATTACCATTACCTATACCTATGACAACACCATTCCACTTATTGGCGGAAGCGGTACTTGCGTAGCTACTTACACTAAACAATAATATTTCAATACCAACATCAGAAAAGGCTCGAATTACTTCGGGCCTTTTTAATTGGAGGGTTTTTATAATCTGTTCATATTAATCGCCCCAAAACGTAACACTTCTTTTTTGTTTCCGTATTTGCTTTCTTAGGCGAAATCAGCTACTTTTGCCCGCTAATTAATAATTTACAAATTAACAGATCAATATGGAGTCAATGATGATTTATGTGCCTATAGTAATGGCAATTATCGGATTACTATTTATGGCAATGAAGCGTGCTTGGGTATTAAAGCAAGACGCAGGAGATGGAAAAATGAAAGAAATTTCAGACTACATCTATGAAGGCGCACTCGCCTTTTTGAAAGCTGAGTACCGCCTTTTAGCCATTTTTGTAGTCATCGCAAGTGTTGTTTTGGCCGGAATTACCTTCCTACCAGGTGTCAAAACGCATTTATTAATTGTAGTTGCCTTTATTTTCGGCGCTATTTTCTCTGCTTTAGCAGGCAACATGGGGATGAAAATCGCCACTAAAACGAACGTTCGCACCACACAGGCTGCGCGTACTAGTCTTCCACAAGCCTTGAAAGTTTCTTTCGGTGGCGGAACCGTTATGGGTTTGGGTGTTGCTGGTTTAGCTGTTTTAGGTTTAACAGGCTTTTTTATTTTATTCTACAATATCTTCATGGGCGGTCAGTGGACCAACTCTGAGCAAATGACAATTGTACTCGAAACCCTTGCTGGTTTCTCGTTGGGTGCTGAGTCTATCGCATTGTTTGCCCGTGTAGGTGGCGGTATTTATACCAAAGCTGCCGACGTAGGTGCCGACTTGGTTGGTAAAGTTGAAGCTGGTATACCTGAAGACGACCCGCGCAACCCTGCAACTATCGCCGATAACGTAGGTGACAACGTAGGTGACGTAGCCGGTATGGGTGCTGACCTCTTTGGTTCTTATGTAGCCACTGTATTAGCGGCCATGGTGCTCGGTAATTATGTCATCAGCGACATGGGCGGTATCAAAGACGCATTTGGAGGTATTGGCCCCATCTTATTACCAATGTCAATTGCTGGTTTTGGTATTATCTTCTCGATCATCGGTACGCTCCTCGTTAAAATCAGTTCTGACACTGCAAAAGAAGCGGAAGTGCAAAAAGCACTCAACATCGGCAACTGGGTATCTATTGCCCTTACGGCTATTGCTTGTTTCTTCCTTGTGCAATATATGTTGCCAGCTACAATGCAAATGACATTCTTTGGCGAAGGCATCAAAGACATCTCTTCAATGAGCGTATTTTATGCCACACTCATCGGCTTGTTCGTTGGTGGTGCTATTTCTTCCGTTACAGAATACTATACTGGTTTGGGTACAAAACCTGTCTTGAAAATTGTTCAGAAATCTTCTACTGGTGCCGGAACAAACGTCATCGCTGGTTTGGCTACAGGCATGATCTCTACCTTCCCTACTGTCTTGTTATTTGCTGCTGCAATTTGGTCTACCTATGCACTTGCAGGGTTCTATGGTGTGGCACTCGCTGCTTCTGCCATGATGGCAACAACTGCGATGCAGTTGGCTATCGATGCGTTTGGGCCTATCTCAGACAACGCTGGTGGTATTGCTGAAATGAGCGAACTCCCAAAAGAAGTGCGTACCCGTACAGACATCTTAGATTCAGTAGGCAACACAACTGCAGCAACCGGTAAAGGTTTTGCTATTGCCTCTGCTGCGCTTACTTCATTGGCTTTATTTGCGGCTTACGTAACCTTCACAGGTATCGACGGTATCAACATCTTTAAAGCGCCAGTTCTTGCTATGTTATTCATCGGCGGAATGGTTCCTGTTGTGTTCTCTGCGCTTGCCATGAACTCAGTTGGTAAAGCTGCCATGGATATGGTTTATGAAGTGCGTCGTCAGTTCAAAGAAATTCCAGGAATCATGGAAGGCACCGGCAAACCAGAATATGGCAAATGTGTAGAAATCTCTACCAAAGCTGCACTTCGCGAAATGATGTTGCCTGGCATCCTCACGATTGGTTTTCCTATTGCTATTGTTTTACTTGGTAAATTGGTTTACCCTTCTGACAATCAATTGATCGCTGAAATGCTCGGTGGCTACATGGCAGGCGTAACTGTTTCTGGTGTGCTTTGGGCGGTTTTCCAAAACAACGCCGGTGGCGCCTGGGACAACGCTAAAAAATCATTCGAAGCTGGTGTTGAAATCAACGGTGAAATGACATACAAAGGTTCTGACGCACACAAAGCGGCAGTCACTGGCGATACCGTTGGTGATCCATTCAAAGATACTTCAGGCCCTTCTATGAATATCCTGATCAAGTTGACCTGCTTAATTGGTTTGGTCATTGCCCCAATCTTGGGCAACGGCGCTGAAGCCAACAAAAAAGACGCGAAAGCAAACACCGAATGTCAGATGAATGGTGCTTCATGTGAGCAAAACATGGAATGCGAGAAAAACATGAACTGTTCAAAAGACAAACCGGCTTGTTGTGACAAACAATAAGTTAGCCTTTTAAATCTTGCAAAAGCCACCCCAACAGGTGGCTTTTTTTATCTTTGAAAATGCTCGATAACAAAGATTTCTTCACAGATGTGTACGATGTTGTACGACTCATTCCTAAAGGAAGAGTAACGAGTTATGGGGCTATTGCCAATTATTTAGGTGCTAAACAAGGTGCCCGAATGGTGGGGTGGGCCATGAATGCAAGTCATGTTTTGCCAGCTGTTCCTGCACATAGAGTGGTGAATAGAAACGGGTTGTTGAGTGGCAAACATCATTTTGACAGCCCCAACACCATGGAACAGCGCTTGCAAGAGGAAGGCATTGAAGTAGTACAAAATCAAATTCAAGACTTCGAAAAAGTTTTTTGGGATCCGACGCTTGAATTGGATTTGCCTTAAAGGATTCTATTAATTTTGTCAAAACACTTATTGACTATGAAATTTGCCACTAAAGCCATCCACGCGGGCGTACATCCAGACCCTACAACCGGCGCTATCATGACGCCCATTTACCAAACCTCTACCTATGTGCAAGATGGCGTTGGCAACCACAAAGGCTACGAATATTCCAGAACCCTCAACCCTACGCGTCATGCGCTCGAGAAAAATATTGCAGCAATAGAAAACGGAAAGCACGGCGCTTGTTTCGGCTCGGGCTTGGCAGCTATTGATTGTGTCATCAAGATGCTCAATCCAGGTGATGAAATCATCTCCACCAACGACCTCTACGGCGGATCTTACCGCATCTTCAATACCATTTTTGCCAAATACGGCCTGATTTTCCATTTTGTCGATATGCAAAACCCTGCCGCGGTAGAAGCTTTGGTCAATGAAAACACCAAACTTATTTGGGTCGAGACCCCAACCAATCCAATGATGAATATCATCGATATCGAAGCTATGGCGCAAATCTCCAAGAGAGCAGGAGCCATGCTTTGTGTAGACAACACCTTTGCAACACCCTATTTACAAAATCCGCTCGATTTAGGCGCCGATATGGTGATGCATTCCGTTACCAAATACTTGGGGGGGCACTCCGACGTCGTGATGGGCGCTTTGGTTTGCAATGACGACTCCCTGGCTACTGAAATGTACCGTATACAAAACTCAACAGGCGCAGTTACCGCTCCAATGGATTCATTTTTGGTCTTGCGCGGCATCAAAACACTGCACTTGCGCATGCAGCGTCATTGCGAAAACGGTGAAAAAATAGCACATTACCTAAAAACAAATCCAAAAGTAGACAAAGTCTACTGGCCAGGTTTTGAAACACACCCTAACCACGACGTTGCCAAAAAACAAATGCGTGGCTTCGGTGGCATGATTTCCTTTACGCTCAAAGGCAATCAGTTGCAAGACGCACTCGATATGGTCAAGAAAGTAGAAATTTTTGCACTTGCAGAATCTTTAGGTGGTGTAGAGTCTTTGATTGGGCACCCTGCAACGATGACCCACGCGTCTATTCCAAAGGAAGTGCGGGAACAAAGCGGAGTGGTAGATTCACTGATCCGCTTGAGTGTGGGCGTAGAAGACGCCGACGACCTCATCGCCGATTTGGAAGGGGCATTAAAGTAAATCTAGGCTTTTAAAGAACTGCTCTTTTTTGGCGGGAGACAACGGAATGGAGGTGCCGTCTTTTAAGATGACTGAGCCGCCGTCGTGTTTGTCATAGCGCTCCACGTAATTGAGATTGATCAAATGCGACTGGTGCACCCTAAAAAAGGAAAAGCCCGACAGCATGGTATCGTAATCTTTTAAGGTTTTAGAAACCAATATCTTCTTGCCGTCAGTGAGATAGAAAAACGTGTAGTTTTTATCAGCTTCGCAATGAACGATGTCGTCTATTTCGATTACAAAAATACTTTCTTGCGTTTTGAGCACGAGCTTGCGCTTGTGTTGGGGCTGAATATTATGCTGTAAAGTCTGAAATTGCGTATCGTCTTTTTTGTGTTCCACCAATTGCAAAGCGTTGGTTATAGCGGTGTGGAGTTCTTCGGCGTCTATCGGCTTTAAAATGTAGTCTAAGGCTGAAAACTTGATGGCCTGCACGGCAAACTCCTGAAAAGCGGTAATGAAAATCACTTCAAATTGCTTGTACTTGACTTTTCTCAGGACATCAAAACCATTGCCATCAGGCATTTGGATGTCGAGTAAAACGATGTCGGGTTGGATGTCTTCGATGGCCTCTACACCAGACTCCACATTTTCTCCGTCGATATAGACGCTCAAATTCAAATCAAAGGATTCGAGCATTTTGCGAATGAAAGTCCGGGTTGGTTTTTCGTCATCAATGATCAGTACTTTTCGACTCATGGCTCAGGAAGGTTTATTGTTCGGGTTCGTACTTCAATGGCAAGACAAGCGTAACCACCGTTCCCGTTTGGAAAACAGGGTCTAAATCGCTCATAGTCAAGCTACCATTAAATTTATACTTTTTATTGAGAATAGCGATGCGTTCGCGCGTAATATCAATCGCCATACTTTTATGCGCTTTCATTTTTTTGGTATCTGCCGATTTTTTTCGACCTACCCCGTTGTCTTGTATTTGAATAAATAATTGGTCCTTCTGGGCAAATATGTCTACGGATATTTTACCTCCCTTTACGGTGTGCAACTGACCATGTTCAATGGCGTTCTCAATAAATGGCTGTGTAATCATTGGAGAAACCATCGCTTTATTGAACAAAAGATCGTCGCTGATGGTGAGCTCGTAGTCAAAGCGGTTCTCAAAACGCATTTTTTGCGCCGTAAGGTATTTGTCGAGGATTTCTCTTTCGAGCTCAATCGGAATAAATTCTTTGGGTGAGTTTTCTAAAATGAGGCGCATAAGCCTGGAAAAATTGACCAAAAACTGCGATGATTTTGCGGGGTCGTTCTCATAGATATAACTCTGAATGACCGACATGGCGTTAAAGACAAAATGCGGATTCATTTGGGTGCGCAACAATGTTTGAGACAGCTCTGCCTCTCGCTGCTCTTGCTTGATTTTTACTTGCTGCATTCTAAGTACGTAAATGATCACTCCAAAAATGATGGCCAAAATAAAAAGGATGGAAATCACCAATTGGCGGTCTCGCTGAAGTTCGATGATTTCGCGCTCTTTTTGTGCGCGCTCAATAGAAGCTTGCTGGTTCAAAATAAGGCGTTCGCGCTCTTCGCGCAAATTGGCTGCAGCCATCTCTTCAATCCGCGCCGCACTGCGCCAAACCGGGCTGTTTTCCAGCCAGCTGCTGTATTTTTGCTGGTATTGATAGGCCTGGGCTAACTGACCTGTTTTGCTGGCTATATTGGCTAAAGCACGATAGGTATTGGCAATTTTTGGCCTGATCAAGGACTCAAAAGGCAAACTACTCAAGCTTTTCTCGAAAGCCCCTTTGGCCTTTGCAAATTGTTGGTTTTCTAATAAATATTGCCCGTATTCGTAATAGGCTTCCGAAATCAGCAATAAGTCTGATTGCAAATCAATAGAGGCGAGAAAGTTGGTGAAAAGTGGAGCCACGCTTCCTCCTGAATTTCGGATGGCGGAAATCATCACTAATCTCGATCTATAGGCGTAGCGGTCGTTTGCTGCCTCATTGAACCAATTATAAGCCAAACTTGCACTCTGCAAGGCTTTAGAAGGCGAATCTATACCTAAGTAGTAGCGACCATACAAGTACTGTGCAAAAGCCAAAGAGCGGTCGTCTTTGGTGGTTTGAGCGAGGTCTTGGGCGAGTTTGAGATAGGTGACGGCAACATTATAGTTCTTGACCTCAGTGGAGATAGAAGCAATCAATAAAAGCGGGCTCAGTTTGTAATAGTCAAGCGCGGCCTCTTCTGCAAGTTGCAATGAAAATATGGACCGCTGAACCGCTTGCTCAAATAAATTAAAGTGCCAATAGACCTCGGCTTGTTGTTGCATCGCCTCAATAAGTACCCAACGTTTGTCTGAGCGCTTGGCGAGCTGTAAGGCTCGGTCACTGGCCCAAAGTGCTGAATCTTTATGATAAGTCGCCGTAAAATTCTTTGCAATTTGCAAGTACAAAGCCGTTTGCTCTCGATTCTTAAGACCCCTATTCATTTGGGCCAAAAGACCCGAATAGTGGTATTTTTTTTCCTTCGGATAAAGTGCGCAACCCAGTAAGTTTTTTCGCCAATTGAGTTTGCGGTTATGGAAGTTGTATGTTTTGAGCTGCCTATTGAAAATTTGGCTAAGCGCACGGCTGTTGCCTAAAAAATTGGCGCGTTCTGCATCGAGCAAAGAGATGAGCGCTTGACTATTCAAACCGCTATAGGCCCGGCGTTGTAAAACCAATGATTGAATCTCTTTTTGCCAATCATTGCGATTGCGTTCGTATATCGCATCGATCAGACGCAACCTTATTTGCAGTTGAGACGTCTTGTCTTTCGTGCGCGCTAGCTCCAAACGGAGTTGCTTTTCGGATTGTGCAGAGACCTGCAAACCCAAAAAGAAGTACACAATTAAAAAAAACAAGCTTACCTTTGACATCCACAACGAATATACAAAATTCAAACGCATGCGTCTCACAACTACCTTATTTGCATTTTTAATCGGTTTTTTATTCAGCTTCAACAGCTGGGCTAGCCACATTATCGGGGGTGAAATCTACTATGATTCCTTAGGCAACAACCAATACAAAATCACTATCGAAATCTACCGCGACTGCAACTCCGCAACAGGTTTTGACAACCCCCTGAACTACACCATTTTTATGGCTGATGGCAGCATCTTCATGACCCGCTACATCGCGCCTTTTTCTCAAAATATTTTACCAATAGTCTACGACGACCCTTGCGTGACCGTCCCGAACGACATCTGTGTAGAGCGCGCTATTTATATCGATACCGTTACGCTGCCTTTTGGTGTGCAGGGTTATTATGTATCTTACCAACGCTGCTGCTGGACCGGCGCTATTGACAACATTGTTGACCCATCGAACAACGGCATTACGCTCACTACATTCATCCCGGGCTCAGCACTTGTAGGCGTCCACAACCAAGGCGCTCGTTTTATCAACTACCCGCCACTCATTTTGTGTTCTCAAAATACCTTAGATTTCGAACACGCCGCTTTTGACCCCGATGGCGATTCCCTGAGCTACGAACTCATGGCTCCCTTGCTAGGAGGCAGTATTGCCAATGTTGTTCCCGATCCTGAAGATCCGGCTCCATATACACCAGTGAGTTGGAATCCAACCTTTACAGAAACAGTTCCTTTTGGGGCAGGTTCAAATATCACCATTGACCCAACAACCGGTTTCATGACCTTTACGCCTAACCTCATTGGTAGTTTTGTAGCGGGTGTAGCTGTCAAAGAATGGCGCAATGGCGTGCTGATCAATACAAAAATCAGAACTTTTGGTTATCGCGTGGTTACCTGTCAGGTCGAGGTGCCAATCGAGGTTGACGTCACAGGACCAACCCAACTCATCGAAGACTGCGGCTTTGCTGGCTTTGTAGTGACCCGCACTGATCTTTCTTCTAACCTAGTTGTTCAAATTAGCTTAAGTGGAACGGCCATCAACGGTGACGACTACCCTTACATCGACGACACCCTCGTGATTCCTGCTGGTGTTGCTTCCGACACAATTGGAATTTCAGCGTTCTTAGATGGCTTACCTGAAGGTACGGAAACCGTGTTTTTCAACGTTATTTTACCAAATCCTTGCGACGGCACTTTTGACACCACATCTATCTCACTCAATATTGTGGACTACACCCCAATGACAATTACAGCAGTTGATTCACTCAATGTCTGTGCAGACTTCGGCCAAGGAACCAACATTTGGTGTACTGTTCAAAATGGGATTTCCCCATACAGTTATGTTTGGGGGCCGGGTAGCTTCCCCAACAACGACACCGTTTATGTGCAACCAAGTATCTTACAACCTAACCTCAATAACTTCCAGGTGTACGTCATGGACCAATGCGCCAAAACCATTACTTCGCCAATTGTGCGCGTATACAACCAATGTCCGTTGGTAGTGCCGAATATCCTGACGCTCAATGACGACGGCACCAACGACCTATTGGTGATCAAAAACTGGGAAGACTACAACCAAGTAAGCATCCAAATTTTCAATCGCTGGGGCAACCTCATCTACGAGAAAGACAACTACCTCAATGACTGGAACGGCACCGACATGAGCGGCAAAGCGCTAGAAGAAGGCGTCTACTTCTACACCGCCACGCCAAAAAGCGATAAATACGCATACGACAACAAAAACCAAACGCTTTATACACTGCACGGTTTCGTTCATTTGGTAAAACCATAAAGCAAATTGCATTCAACAAAAAAGGCGCCCGAGGGCGCCTTTTTCATTTCTATATAATTGCGTTTAGTCAATCGAATACACAACACCCACATGCAAGCCTACTGAAGCTGCATTGCTTTTGCTGTATGGATTGTACAAGTCTAAATCTGTCCCCAAAGCGTCGACGCCTTTAGCATCAGCTGTGCTGTACATAAAGCGACCGCTTACAGAAATCATTACGGGTAGGTCAAGCAAACCAAAACGGCCGCCGACGCCAATCATGTAGCCCATAAAGTTTTGGTATTGGTTGCTCACGTCTGTGCTCGGATCAATAAGGTAATTAGAATTGGTATACGTAGCACTTTTCACGTTGTTCATCACAATACCAAATTCTCCAAAAGAACCTTTTTCTTCACCAAGTCTTAGGTAGATTGGAATTTGAGTGGTTTTCATGTCAATAGCAGAAGTATAAGCTCCGCCGATTAGGCCTTGGTCTCCTTGGTAACCCGCCTTGAAATTGCCCATTAAGAATTCTATTCCTACACCAATTTTACCAAAATTGAGCGTGCCCGCTAAGCCATAGTTTGAGCTGAACGCTACGTCGTAATCTTGAGATGCGCCGAGGTCAGAAATATTTTTGTTGAACATGCCCGTTGCACTGTAGGCATATTTAGCAGCTACATCGAAAGTTAGGGTTTGGGCTTTAGCCGTTCCAACAAAAGTTAGAATTGAAAGAGATAGAAATAGTTTTTTCATAGTTTACAGTTTTTGCGATCAATTAGTGAGGACAAAATAAAACAAAAAAATGAAATGCGTAACTTTAATGCATGAAGTTCATCTACCTTGCCTTATTTAATATCATCTTCATAAGTGTCGCTGGACGCGCCCAATTCGTTCAAGAAATAGAAGGAGAATACTTTGGCAAAAATATCACCCAAGCCGACCTCGACATCCTATTTGTAAACAACCCCAACCTTTATTGGCTCAACTTTGACTACAAAGACACGTCTCTTATACTTCCCGATTTCAAAAACTTAGACATCCTCGCTATTAAAAGTGAAACTTTACGTTCTTTGACAATGCCCGATACGCTTTTTGAACTCGGCCTCATCGATTTTAATTTACCAAGTTTGAGCACATTCAAAGAGCCTGTTGCGCCAAACCTATATCAAATGACGCTATATACGAATCTTTCGAGTCTTCCACAGTTGATTTGTACAAGTGAGGAGCTTACCTTGGTTGATATCAAGAACTACAAAGATATCAGCTGGCCTGAATGCATGGAAGAACGTTTTGTTAATGGTAAGTTTCAGTTGTCTAGTTGCGAAATTTTTAACGGCAAAGACGGCCCAACAGTTGCTAAAATCGTAAGCCCGGACGGCGCCCCAGACGAATGGCTCGAAAGCTCTGACGATATGTCAGAAGAAGATTTTGAAGACCTGCAAAAGGGCATGCAACGAACCGGACGCATGATTACCGTTATTCGCCGCGCTACTGGCTTTGCCTTGGCCGGGATTGTGTTTTTGATTTTGAAGTCGTAGGTTAGTGGTATATATCCAAATAAAATTTAACCCATCTCAGTAGTTCTACTGAATTGAATAATTGCATAAATAGCTCATATTTTAGCGATTTAGACACAAAAAAACCCCACATGACTGTGAGGTTTAAGAGTGATCCCGACAGGATTCGAACCTGTGGCCTACTGCTTAGAAGGCAGTTGCTCT
>CAMDFN010000017.1 GCA_945897565.1 Chryseobacterium gleum | reverse complement strand
GCACTCTTCTTTGTGCCGTACTCTCCAACGCTTTGGATTGCAGCGGGCTTTCTTTGGATGCTCGACGCCTCCATCAATATCAGCATGGAGCCATTTCGCGCGCTTGTTGCCGATAAATTACCAGAATCTCAGCGTTCTTATGGGTTTATTCTACAGACACTCATTATCGGAATCGGCACATGGGTAGCTTCCAACTTGCCCTGGATGGTTTCCAAACTCGGTTTCTCCGAAGACGCTGCAGCTACAGGAATTCCGATGAATGTAAAAGTAGCCTTTGCCATCGGAGCAGTAGTCTTTTTAGGCAGCATTTTATATACAATCTTTACCACTACCGAGTATCCTCCTGCTGATGAAGATGCCTTCAAAAAAGAAAAGAAAAACACCAATTTCATCAACGATTTTTGGAGTTCAGTGACAAGCATGTCCCCAACAATGCTGAAGCTAGGCCTCATTCAATTTTTCAGTTGGTTTTCGTTTTTCACTATGTGGAGTATGGCTACACCTGCCTTGACGTCTTTTTTGTACAAGGCTCCTGCGCCAACCAAAACAATGCATTTAGATGCAGCACATTTTGAACAAATGAATCAGGCTTATCAAGTCGCTGCCGATTCAGTAGGTGCGAATATGGGTATTTATGGCCTCAGTTCCATGCTTTTTGCGTTGGCCCTCACTTTTTATGCAGCTAAATTCAGTGTCAACCGCAAATGGGTTCATTTGGTTTCGCTTGTGGCCGGTGGTCTTGGTTTCATTCTGATGCGTTTTATCCCGAGCCCCGACTACCTTTGGCTGTGTTTTGCACTCATTGGCTTTGCTTGGGGTAGTATTTTATCGATGCCTTACGCCATGCTGTCCAGCACCGTTGATGAAAACAAAATGGGCCTCATGATGGGCTTGTTCAACATGTTTATCGTTATTCCTCAAATTATTGCAGCTTTAGGTGGTGTCAATTTGCTCTCCAAAATATTTGGATCAAGCCCAATTGCACCTATGCTTTTAGCAGGAGCCTCACTTGTTTTGGCGGGCATACTCAATTTGATTCTTACCGATAAGCAAATCACGCGTGGATAAAATGAAAGCTTTTCTATTTGACCTCGACGGCGTCTTGGTCAGCACCGAACACAACCACTTTTTAGCCTGGCAGCGCTGTGCCCATTCTTTAGGAATTCAATTTACAGAGAAAGAAAATGAACTCTTAAAAGGCGTGAGTAGGGCAGATTCCCTCAAAAAAATACTTGAATTAGGAGCAAAAACAATTTCGAGCGCTGAATTTGAGACTTTTTTGAAAAGCAAGAATGCGTTTTATCTGGACTCTATTCAAAATTTGGATCAAGAGAACTTACTGCCTGGTGTCTTGCATTTGCTCCAACAGGCAAAAGAAAAAGGAATCCGTTTAGGGGTAGGTTCTTCTAGCAAGAACGCCAATTTTATTTTAGACAAGCTCCAAATTAGCCAATATTTTGATGTAGTGATAGACGGCAACGGTGTCCAAGATCCTAAACCGCACCCTGAAGTCTTTCTCAACGGAGCGAGGGCTTTAGGTCTTGATCCATCGGTGTGTATGGTTTTTGAAGATGCAGCATCCGGTATTGCGGCAGCCAAAGCAGGTGGTTTCATTGCGGTGGGGGTGGGTAACCCGCACATTGCAGCAGTAGCAGATATTTATTTGAACGATTTGACCGAATTTAGAGTAGAGCAATATGCGTAATTTATTTGACATTGATCCCTGGAAGATCATCGAAAGCAAATTTGACCCAAGTAAACAACAACAAGCCGAAAGTATTTTCAGTATCGGCAATGGTTCTTTTGGCCAGCGCGCCAATTTTGAAGAAAAATACAGCGGACCTTCTTTGCAAGGAAGCTACATTGGAGGCGTTTATTACCCAGATAAAACAAGAGTAGGTTGGTGGAAAAACGGGTATCCGGAATACTTTGCCAAAGTAGTCAACTCTACCAACTGGATCGGTATAGACATCAGCATAGACGGCGAACAACTTGATCTAAATATACAACAGGTCAAGTATTTTCACCGCGAGTTAGACATGCAAAACGGTTTGCTCAAAAGAACGGTGCGCGTGGTTTTTGGCAGCGGCAAAGAGCTTGAAATAGAGAGCCTGCGCTTTTGCTCTATGGCCCGCGAAGAAATTGCTGCCATTAGTTATTCTGTTACACCCCTCAACTTCAGTGGCAACGTCAAATTTACGCCATACATAGACGGCAACGTGAGCAACCACGACGCCAACTACGATGAATTCTTTTGGCGAGAAGACTCCAGAAAAGTAGATCTGCAGAAAGGCATTTTGTGTACACGCACCAAAAAAACCGATTTTTGCGTGGCTGTTGCCATGCGTTTTAGCTTTTGGCGCGCGCAAGAACTACTGACCATCCATCCGAATATCGCACAGCGCGACTTCTACGTAGAAAACAACTTTGAACACTACTTAGAGCAAGGCGTTTGCTTTACGCTCAAAAAATATGTAGCAGTTACTTCAACCATCAACCATTCTGAGTTTGAATTAGCAGCCAAGGCCATCAAGCGCGTGCGCGATGCCTACATCACAGGTTTTGATCACTTGCGTGCCGAGCACGAAGCCGCGTGGGCCGACATCTGGAAGAGTGCCGATATTTCTATTGAAGGCGATGTGCCTTCACAGCAAGGAATTCGTTTCAATATTTTTCATTTGTACCAAACCTATACCGGTAAAAATGCGAAACTCAATATCGGGCCAAAAGGTTTTACTGGTGAAAAATACGGTGGCGCTACTTATTGGGATACCGAGGCGTATTGCTTGCCTTTCTACCTGAAAACAGCCGATCCAAAAGTAGCGCGTCAGCTCTTGGTTTACCGTTACCACCACTTAGATCGGGCCATCGAAAACGCAGAAAAGCTCGGTTTCAAAGACGGTGCGGCGCTGTACCCAATGGTGACTATGAACGGCGAAGAGTGCCACAACGAATGGGAAATCACTTTTGAAGAGATCCACCGCAACGGCGCAATTGCTTTTGGGATATACAACTATGTGCGCCATACCGGCGATCACGCCTACCTAGACACCTTCGGCTTGCCTGTTTTGGCAGGCATAGCGCGCTTTTGGGCGCAGCGCTTCAATTGGTCAGAAGCCAAGCAAGCGTATGTCATGCTTGGCGTTACGGGGCCTAATGAATACGAAAACAACGTCAACAACAACTGGTACACCAATTACATTGCGCGTTGGTGTATTGCCTATTGTTTAGAAGTCAACGCGAAGGTGCAGAACCCATTGCCTCAAAAGTTATCGATCAAAGAAATAGAGAAGTTTGAGCATATAGTTGCCAACGTTTACTTACCGCAACTCGAGGGAACAAACACATTTTTACAGCAAGAGGGTTTCATGGATAAAGAGCAACTTAATACGGCAGATTTGCCTGTTGCTGAGCGCCCGATCAATCAGCATTGGTCTTGGGACCGCATTTTGCGTTCCATATTTATCAAGCAAGCCGATGTTTTGCAAGGGCTTTATTTGTTCGAAGATCATTTCACTGAAGACATCATCCGCGAGAACTTTGATTTCTATGAGCCTAAAACGGTACATGAATCCTCTCTATCTCCTTGTGTGCACGTTATTTTGGCGGCTAAAATCAAGCGCCTAGACAAAGCCCTTGAATTGTATTTGCGCACGAGTCGTCTCGATTTAGATGATTACAACCACGAGGCAGACGAAGGCTTACATATTACCTCAATGGCCGGAACCTGGATGTCGGTTGTTGAAGGCTTGGCGGGCGTGCGTGTGTACGAAGACGGTTTGTCTATCGACCCGCAGATTCCACATCCTTGGAAAAGTTATGCATTTCAAATCCGCTACCAAAATCAACCGCTCGACATAGCGATTACCCAAGATAAAGTAACAATTACTAATTTAGGTTCGGCGTTGTTATCATGTGATTTAGCGGGCACTACCATTCAAATTAAGGCAGGAGCCCAGCATGAGGCAGCACTGAAGTAATTCAGATGTGATGAAAATTTATTTGTTATGTATTTTGATGCTTTTGGGCTTCCAAAAGGTGTCTGCGCAGGTCAATCCAACAAACCGACAGGTGGTCTTGCAGGCCTACTGGTGGGATTACTGGAACACCAACTACCCCAATGGCTGGGCCAACTACGTCACCGAACTTGCGCCGCGTCTAGCTGCCATGGGTGTAGACGCCGTCTGGATTCCGCCAACCATCAAAAATGCGGGTACCAATAGCGTGGGCTACTCTCCGTTTGATCATTACGATCTCGGCGATAAATTTCAAAAGAACAACACCAAAACCCGCATGGGCGACAAAGACGAGCTCTTGCGCATGGTAGCGGTATTGCACGCCAATGGCATAGATGTTATCCAAGATGTGGTGCTCAATCATGTCAGTAACGCCGGTAGCGCCAATGGTTCGGGAGGCCAAGACCCCGCCGCCATGGACGACGGCCAAAACAACCGCTATAAAAACTTTAGATACGTGAGTTTCAAGACGCCAGCTTCCTCGGAAAGCGCGGCGAATTATTTGGCCCGAGAAGGCCGCTTTGCTAAAAATTGGCCCAATTTTTACCCAAACAACAACAATATTTGCTGTACCAACGATATCAATTCCCCTTATTGGGGCCCCGATGTATCCTTTGAAAGCACTGCTTTTGGAACATCATCTAATGCTTTATATAATCCTTCTCAAGGTGCTGATTACATGAGAAATGGGATGAGAAATTGGCTTGTTTGGTACAAGAAACAAGTTGGTTTTGATGGCTTGCGTTTCGATGCCGTGAAGCATTTTCCGACGTATGTGTCAGAAGACGTCCTTTGGAACCTGCAATATGGCGCTATGTGGGCAAGTGGCGGCGCCGAACTCTTTGCCGTTGGCGAATGGGTAGGGAGTACTGCTCAGCTCGACGCGTGGGCAGATGCTGTACAAAACCGTGCGGGTACCTTTGATTTTAATTTGCGTTTTGCGCTTTCGGCAATGGCGAGTGGCAATGGCAACTACGACCTCAGTCAAATTCCGTCTCAGCAACAGCAAAACCGCCAACGCACTGTGCCTTTTGTCAATAACCACGATACTTTTAGGCCGCAGCTCTCTGCCCAGGGCAACTACACCGGTTGGAATGCCGGTTCAGAACTTAGCCCGCACATAGAACCCAACGACGGCCGCAATTCTGCCGCACACGCCATTGCATTGGCTGTAGACGGCGCCCCCCAAATCTTTTTTGAAGACCTCTTTGATATTGGCTACAACGGTAACCGCTTTGGGCACACACCTACTGATGCCAGCGCTTTACCGGCAGACAGCGATATCGAGAATTTGTTGTGGTGCCATCAAAACTTGCACTTCAAAGAGGGCGCCTACTTTCTGCGTTGGCAAGCGCCGGACGCGCTCGTCATTGAGCGCGGTGCGAAGGCACTCATTGGCATTACCGATAGCTGGAGTCAAGGTCAAAACCTAACAGGCGTGCAAACCAATTGGCCCGACGGCACTATACTAGTGGACTATTCTGGCGCAAACGGTAACGCAACAGCAACAGTTTACGGCGGCGGAAAAGTGAATATCTCCATTCCACCTTGCGATGGCAGTGCCACTTTAGGCCGCAGGGGTTACTGCGTTTGGGCGCCACAAGGCATTGTTACCAACTATCAGCGCCCTGCTAAAAATGTGGTTCAAGAATGGGAAATGAACGACGACCTCGGCGATCGCCACGCCAATTCTTTACAACAAGGGGGTAAATTACCCAACAATAGCCTTGAGTGCAGAGTCGTAGGGCGCATATATGCCAAAGCGGGAGAAGAGGTACAGATTGAATGGTATCCGAGTGCTGCAAACCTAGCCCTTACATTAGCGATTCTCGATAAAAATTGTACGCCTCTTGATTCCTTAACCCAAGCTGGCAACGGGGTGTTCACGTTTACGCCAACATATAGCGGTTGGTATACCATTCGCCTGCGCAATGCAACGGCCAGCCAAGCAGGCCAACATTGCTGGGTCAAAGCCAACTACCAAGCGCCCGCTGTAGTACAGACGAATGAGGTGAAGAACAAATGTGCTTGTGCCTTTACTGAACCTGGAATTGGTTTGGAGGAGTTTACTGATTTGGACATCAATATATTTCCGAACCCGACAAATGGTCAGTTTAAAATTACACTTTCTGAAGGGCTTCTCATAGAAAATTTGGCCATCATTGATGTATTGGGGAAGTCCACTGACCTAAATTTTACTTCCGTGAACGATAACGCGTATGAAGTGCAACTTCAGCCATTGGAAAACGGGTTTTATTGGCTGGCCATTCAAACCAATCGAGCAAAGATTTTTAAACAACTACAAGTACTGGACTAGCTGGATTTAAAGGGCTCTCAATCTACAGACAAATGACCTTTGGCATAGCTGTATAAACGGTTGCGCTCGGCAACTTCTTTGCGGAAATATATTTCTTGTTGCTTAGGGATGTAGCGCTTTTTGTGTTGACCAACTAGCAGCACATTTAAGATTTTTTTACCCAAATTGTAGGCGGGCATAAAATTTTCATCAATGGGCGTTGTTTCTGCTAGGCTTTGATGTAGGTCTGGGCGCAGTCCCATTTTTAATAACTGATGGCGCACTTGCTCAGAACGCGTATTGAATTTATGGAGGTGATCGGCGTCGACTTCCTTGAGTTTGGCAATGCGGTTGGCCTGAAATTCTAAATCTAAAAAAGCCCGCTCTAAATCTTCAATCGTCATCATGTTGCTGCAAAAATAGCTTAAATCTTTTCAAAATAGCCCAAAAATTCTGTGTTGCCATCGCCTCCGAGCAACGGAGAGTCTATGTAACCTCTCCACTGCAATTGATTGCGCAGGGCCATCTGTTTGATGTTTGCTAAGAGTGCGGGGTACTGACTGGTATCTTTTACAACACCTGCTTTGTTCAGACAGCCGGGGCCAAGCTCAAATTGCGGCTTTATACAGAGCAGTACTGTGGCTTTTTCTTTGAGAAAGGGAATCGTAAAGGGCAAGACCTTTTCGAGAGAAATAAAGGAGACATCGACCACCAAACCATCCACTTGTTCTGGGATTAATTTTGTGGTGAGGTCTCGGGCATGGGTTTTTTCCAAATTAAGGACGCGGCTGTCTTCTTTTATTTTGGAGTGCAACTGTTTTTGAGCCACATTTACACAATAAGATTTGGCCAAACCGCGGTCTAGCAGCACTTCGGTGAAGCCGCCTGTACTGGCGCCTAAATCAATGTATGTTTGGTCCTTGACCTCTATTTTCCAGAAGTCAAGTGCGGCAATTAACTTAAATGCCGATCTTGAAACCCAAGGGATTTCTTCGGCTAAAAGTTCAATGACGGCATCTGTAGGCACTTTTTTGCCCGGCTTGGCATATAGCTTTCCATTGACTTTTACACCGTACTTTTTGATGATTTCCTCGGCGCGTACTCTGGTGCTCACCAAACCGCGTTCCAAGATGATTTTATCAATGCGTTCTTCCATTAGTCGTTGTAAATAAAAAGTATTTTTTCGGGCCAACCTTGAATTTGAATATAGGTAGGCGCATCTTTGGTGGATTTATAGCAAAGCGGACGAACATTAAACTGAGCAATTCCATGATAGGTTTGATTGCTGTTGCTTTTTTTGTTTACATTTTGTTCTTCAACTTGAATTTTACAATTTCGTATTGGAGGGAATGATTTAGTGAGCATTGCACTGCCCACCATACTGAGTTTACCCGGATTGAATGCAGAAGTGTAAAACAAAGTGAGTATGTTTCCGTTTAAAGCAACTGAATCTATTTGTATAGGAGCCGCATCAAGCTTGTAGATGGAGTCATTTATTTGCGCATAGTAAACAGGCATGTATTCTAAAGGTGGGACGCGTTTTGATCTAGGCACGAAACAAGAAAAAAGCAACGAGGATAAAAGGAGGGTAAAAAGCGTTTTCATGGGTTCTTGTTTGACAAGTGTCGTCAAAAGTAATACCATTTGCGCAAAGAGTCCTATTTTTGTACCCGAATGAAGACCAAAACCCTTAAAAAGAATAAAGTCAACGTAGTGACGCTTGGCTGTTCTAAAAATACCTTTGATTCTGAAGTCCTAATGGCGCAGCTCAAAGCCAATCAGTTCGATGTTGAACACGAAGCCCAACAAGATGATGCTGAAATTGTGATCATCAACACCTGCGGCTTTATTGACAACGCCAAGCAAGAGTCTATCGATACCATTTTGCGCTACGCAGAAGCCAAGCAAGAAGGCTTGGTAGAAAAAGTATACGTCACAGGCTGCTTGTCTGAGCGTTACCGCGCTGAGCTCGAGCTCGAAATTCCTGAAGTAGATGCTTACTTTGGCACGCGCGAATTGCCGCGTTTGCTCAAAACCTTAAAAGCCGACTACAAACACGAGTTGGTAGGGGAGCGCATCCTCACCACGCCAAATCATTATGCTTATTTCAAAATTGCCGAAGGCTGTGACCGCCCTTGTTCTTTTTGCGCTATTCCACTCATGCGTGGCAAGCACCTATCCACACCCATAGAAGATTTGGTTTTGCAAGCCAAAAGTTTAGTAGCTAAAGGTGTCAAAGAAATCATGCTCATTGCCCAAGACCTGACTTACTACGGTCTTGATCTTTATAAAAAACGCGCGCTTTCTGATCTCTTGAAACGTCTTTCCGATATCGAAGGCTTGGAGTGGATCCGCTTGCACTATGCGTTTCCGTCTGGTTTTCCAATGGATGTATTGGAAGTAATGGCCGAACGCGACAACATCTGCAAGTACTTAGACATGCCTTTGCAACATGGGTCTACACGTATTTTACAGGCCATGCGCCGTGGCATCACCCGAGAAAAAACAGAAGAATTGGTAGCCACCATCCGAGCTAAAGTGCCGGGCTTGGCCTTGCGCACCACCTTAATTGCGGGCTACCCTTCAGAAACCGAAGCAGATTTCCAAGAAATGTACGACTTCGTTGAGCGCACGCGTTTTGATCGCCTCGGTATCTTTACTTATTCTCACGAAGAAAACACGCACGCGTACGAATTTACTGACGATGTAGAGGCGGCGATCAAAAAAGAACGCGCCGATGTCATTATGGAATTGCAAAGCGGTATTTCTTACGAGCTCAATCAGCTCAAAGTAGGTAAAGAATTCAAAGTGCTTTTTGACCGCGCTGAGGGCGACTACTTCATCGGCCGTTCAGAGTTCGATTCTCCAGAGGTAGACAACGAAGTTTTGGTTAAAAAATCAGCAGGCTATGTTCGATTGGGCGATTTTTCGCGTGTATTGATCACCAGCGCAGATCACTACGATCTCTACGGCAATCTCGTTATATGATTTTAAAGGTCGCGACTTCATTATGCTTGGGTTTAGCGCTGCTCTCTTGCGGTCGTGAAAACCATGCGCGCATGGATCAATTTGACCTGTTGGAGCAGAGCGCCAATGCTGAACCCATCAAACACTACAACAAACACCTCGCGCTGGACAGCATCCAAATTGACTTCCCTTATTTTGGAGGGCATCCCTTCTCAAAACTCATGCAGCACCTCATCAAAAAGGATACGTTGGGTGCTTTTTGCGTAGGGCAGCGCAATGTGCACATTGACTACAAAGTATTATGGGCAACAGAGAAGGTCTTGAGCATGAACCAAGAAATTTGGCTAGATTGCCCGATGTCTGAGGGCACTAGAAAAACAGTAGTGAATTACTTGTTTACGCTGAAAGGTGATCAAATCTCTCGCTTATTGCTAGAAGGTTCGCCTGGCCTCATACAAACCATTCAAGTGGGCTTGCGCAAGCGCCAGACACCATATTGCAGCGCGCCAAAAATTGAAGAGGTATTTCCAATCATCAAATATGGCAGGGTGGAGGTAACGCCGCATTATGCCAGTTCGCTTTGCGACACTACTTTTAAAAGAAAGGGCATCCATCGCGAAGATTTGCGCATTATTTCTAATAAGTCTTTTCTATCTTTGAACCTTAATAACAATACAAAATAACATGGGATTACTAGACAACAAAGTGGTATTGATTACAGGCGCCTCACGTGGCATCGGTAAAGCCATCGCAGAAACTTGCGTTCAACAAGGCGCAACAGTTGCATTTACCTACTTATCATCTGAAGAAAAAGCACTTGCATTAGAAGCCGAACTGACAGCTAACGGCGGAATCGCTAAAGGCTTCCGCTCAGACGCTTCTGATTTTAACCAAGCACAACAACTCGTAGACGACGTTGTGGCTGCATTTGGCACCATAGATGTACTTGTCAACAACGCCGGTATCACGCGCGACACCCTGCTGCTGCGCATGACAGAAGCGCAATGGGACGAAGTCATCAATACCAATCTAAAATCTGCCTTCAATCTCACCAAAGCCGTTCAGAAGCCTATGCTCAAAGCGCGCTCTGGTTCTATCATCAACATGAGTTCCGTAGTAGGCGTCAAAGGAAACGCTGGGCAGTCCAATTACGCAGCTTCTAAAGCAGGCCTCATCGGATTTACCAAATCAATTGCTGCTGAGCTCGGCTCGCGCAATATCCGTTGCAACGCCATTGCTCCCGGTTTCATTGAAACCGAAATGACCGAAGTATTGGATCAAGACGTTGTTGCTTCTTGGCGCAACAGCATTCCGCTCAAACGCGGAGGCAAGCCTGAAGACGTCGCGAATGCTACTGTTTTCTTGGCTTCTGAACTTTCTGCTTACATTACCGGCCAAACGCTACATGTTTGTGGCGGCATGCTCATGTAAACCTATGCAAACCATTCGCCCCAGACGCAACCGTAAAAACAGCACCATTCGCCAAATGGTGGAAGAAACGCAATTAGGCGTTCAGCACCTTATTTACCCGATTTTTCTCAAAGATGGCAAAGGCATCAAAGATGAGGTGGCTTCCTTGCCCAACAATTTCCGTTGGTCTTTGGATATGCTCTTACCTGAGATTGAATCCTGCATGAATTTAGGAATCAAAACTTTTGATATTTTCCCTGCGGTAGACGAAGCGCTCAAAGATCAAATGGCAAGCTATAGTTGGGCTTCGGACAATTTCTATTTGCAAGCAATTTCAGCAATTAAATCACGTTTTCCGGAGGCAGTTGTCATGACCGACGTTGCCATGGATCCATACTCTTCTGATGGCCACGACGGTTTGGTGCAAAACGGCCGCATTCTCAATGATGAAACCTTACCCATTTTAGCCAAAATGACCCTCGCACAAGCGCAAGCTGGCGCAGACATCATAGGCCCCTCAGACATGATGGACGGCCGAGTAGGCTACTTGCGCAGCGCCCTCGATGAAAATGGCTTTACCGACGTTTCGATCATGTCTTATACAGCTAAATATGCGAGCGCATTTTACGGACCATTTCGCGATGCACTCAACTCCGCACCAAAATCAGGCGATAAAAAAACATATCAAATGAATCCGGCCAACAAGCGCGAAGCCTTGCTAGAAGCACAACTCGATTTTGAAGAGGGCGCTGACATGCTGATGGTGAAACCTGCGCTGTGTTACCTCGATGTCATTGCCTTACTCAAAGAAAATTTCCCGCTACCCATTACTGCCTACAACGTCAGTGGCGAATGCGCTATGGTATATGCTGCCGCAAAAAACGGTTGGCTAGACTACGAGCACGCTGTAGGGGAAATGCTTTTGAGTATGCGCCGCGCGGGTGCAGATGGCATCCTGACTTATTTCGCCAAAGATTTTGCGCAGTTTGTGCGTTCATAATTCTATTCAACTATGTCAATAGAGCTAACTTCTCATTATTTAAGTCTTGAAGAATTTGAGATTTTACTAAATACCAAAGAAACACTCGTTTTATCACAAGATTTAAAGGAGCGCATTCAAACTTGCCGCGCCTATCTCGATCAAAAAGTAGCAAATAGCGAGCAGCTCATCTACGGCATCAATACCGGTTTTGGTTCCTTGTGCGATACCGCAATTGGCCCTGAAGATCTCGAAGCCTTGCAGCGCAATCTCGTTTGTTCTCATGCTTGTGGCATGGGGGAGGAAGTGCCGAATGAAATCGTTCGCAGAATGCTGCTGTTAAAGGTGTTGGGTTTGTCTAAAGGCGCTTCAGGTGTGCAATTAGAAACCATTGAGCGCCTGCTTTTCTTCTTCAACAATCAAATTTATCCAGTGGTATATCAGCAAGGAAGTTTAGGAGCTTCTGGTGACCTCGCTCCGCTGGCCCATCTTTCTCTTCCTCTGATAGGAGAAGGAGAGGTTTATGTTGAAAATCAAAAGATGAGCACAATTGAGTTAAACAAAAAGTTTAACTTAAAACCACTTGTTTTGAAGTCCAAAGAAGGCCTAGCCTTACTCAATGGTACGCAGTTTATGTCTGCATATGCCTCGCATGCTGTAGATAAATCGTATCGCTTATTTGAAGGTTTCAATCAGGTTGCTGCTCTGTCAATAGAAGCCTACGACGCCCGCAAAGAACCATTTGCTGCCAACGTCAATGAAATCAGAAATCAGGTGGGGCAAATTCGCGTTGCTGCTTGGTTCAGGTCTCAGCTCGAAGGCAGTCAGCTCATGGAACAAGCCAAAGCGCATGTCCAAGATCCGTATTCTTTTCGCTGTATTCCACAAGTACACGGCGCAACCTTAGATACCATAGATCACGCTGCACAAATTGTCACCAGAGAAATCAATGCTGTTACCGATAACCCAACGATTTTCCCAGACGACGATCAAGTTGTATCGGCAGGTAATTTCCACGGACAACCACTTGCACTGATTTTAGATTTCTTGGCCATCGCCATGGCCGAAATGGGCAGCATCTCAGAGCGCCGAACCTACAAACTCATTTCCGGAACGCGAGGCTTGCCCGCTTTTTTGGTGAAAAACCCGGGGCTCAATTCTGGCCTCATGATTACCCAATATACCAGTGCGTCTATTGTGAGTCAGAACAAACAACTCTGCACACCAGCTTCTGTAGACACCATAGACAGCAGCAATGGCCAAGAAGACCACGTCAGTATGGGCGCCAATGCAGCTACAAAACTCTACCGTGTGCTGGACAACTGTCAGAAAATATTAGCGATTGAACTCATACATGCCGCACAAGGCTTAGAATTCAGAAGACCCTTGCAAGCGGCCGTCTGGACCGAAGCACTCCATGCACAATTTAGAGCGGTAGTTCCCGCGTTAGCCACAGACCGCATTTTAGCCACCGACATGCATTTGGCACAGCAATTTTTACAACACTATTTAGCTCATGACTGATTTCGAAATACCAGAAGAACACGCTCAAATAAAAAACAAAAGACCTGTTTTCTTATTGGTTTTGGTTATTCTTTCTAGTCTCAATATTGGAGTTGCAACAATTGGTGCGTTAAGCGGTATGCTTGGTGCCAAGCCAGACAAAGCCATGATCAAAAGTGCCAAGCTCGAATTCGCCAACATGCGCCAACAGCTAGAAGAAGGAGGTGCAGGCGCCTACACTTACCTGATCGATCAGATGGAAGGGGTTACCGACAACATGTTCAAGCATTTTCAGGCCTACAATAGTTTTCAGTTCCTGATTTTAGTCCTCGGGCTCACCGGCGTTATTTTTATGTATGGAGGTAAGAAGTTGGGCTTCCACTTTTACATCATCTATTCGCTTGGCTTGGTTTTATTGCCGTACTTTTTCAATCCGATTACAGGTATTCCAACCATACTGACCATCGTGGGTATCCTCTACGGAGGTTTTTGGGTGTTCTTGTACAGCCGCAACCTGCATTGGATAAAAGATTAAAAATCTGATTTTTTACTTAGAAAATCTTTCCTGGATTCAGAATTCCTTTTGGATCAAAAACTTGCTTGATGCCGCGCATCAGGTTCAGGCCTGTTGGGCTAAAGGCTAAGTCCATGTAGGGTTTTTGAACCAATCCAATACCGTGCTCGCCCGAAATTGTGCCGCCCATTTTGATGACTTCTGTGAAGAGTTCGCGAATGGCTACGGTGAGTTCTTCATTCCAAAATGCGTCGCTGAGGTTTCCTTTAATGATGTTGACATGTAGATTTCCATCGCCCGCATGGCCGTAGCAAACCGATTCAAAGCCATATTTTTGGCCAATAGCTTTTACGGTCGCCAATAACTGGGGTAGCTGATACCTCGGCACCACAGTGTCTTCTTCTTTATAAACCGATTGCACTTTTACAGCTTCACCAACTTTTCGGCGAAGGCTCCAAAGCGTATTTTTTTGTGCTTCAGACTCTGCAAATAGGATTTCATCGGTTTGGTAGCGCTCGAGCACGCCCATGATGCCTTCACATTCTTTGAAGAGCTGTTCGGGGTCGAATCCGTCTACTTCAATCAGTAAATGTGCGGCGTGGGTATCTTTTACTTCAATACTGTAATCTTCAGAAAACGCTTGAGACCACTTCAGGGCGTTGTATTCCATGAATTCTAGCCCGCTGGGTGTGATGCCCGCATTGAAAATGGCGGCTACAGCCTCGCAGGCTTGTCCAGCATCAAAAAACGGCACAAGCATCAGTAGCGTTTGCGTGGGGTGCGCAATGAGTTTGAGTACAATTTTGGTGACAAAAGCCAAAGTACCCTCTGAACCAACGATCAATTGCGTGAGGTTATAGCCAGTTGCATTTTTGACGACATTGGCGCCTGTCCACATGATGGTGCCATCTGCCAAAACGACCTCAAGGTTGAGCACCCAGTCTTTAGTGACGCCATATTTAACTGCTTTTGGCCCGCCCGAATTTTCTGCAATATTGCCCCCAATAAAACAAGAGCCTTTACTGGCAGGATCAGGGGGGTAAAACAAACCTTTTTCTTTGACAGCATTTTGCAAGGCCTCAGTAACCACGCCGGGCTCAGTGATGACTTGTGCGTTTTTTTCATCGATCTCAATAATTTGATTGAGTTTTTCTGAGCTCAGCAGCACACCGCCGTGAATTGGCAGGCAGCCGCCACTTAGCCCTGTTCTTGCTCCTGCGGGTGTAACGGGGATATTGTTTTGATTGCAATAAGCTAAAATTTGTGAAACTTCTTGTGTATTTTGTGGAAGTAAGACAACACATGGCGTGAAATGGAGGTCTTCGGTGTAGTCGTGGTTGTAGGCTTCACGGGTTGTGAGGTCGGATTTACAGCGGTCTTGAAGCAGAGACTCAAAAAAGTCGAGGTCTTGTTGGTTGATAATATGATACATTAGGCTGAGGTTTTTTTGGCGCCAACAAAAAAGATATCGCGCGTATTGAAAGGAATAGCAGCTGCTTTCGGAATTTTACGGTACAGCCATTGGTGAAAACGACTTGGTTTTTTGTTGAGGATAAATAACGCAAAGTAGATCAGGCCTAGAGACCTATAAACTGGCGGGTATTTGAAAAAGACAGGTTCAAAATCATGCTTTTTTAAAAGAAACGTCATTGACTTTTTGGTGAAATAATGCAAGTGAGTGGGAGGGTGGATCATGCGCCACTTTTTGCCTTGTAGCTTGGGTAAGAACGCTCCAAAATCGCCGGTGGTCAGATAAAGCATAGCCCCTGGCTTGCATTCTTTTTGTGCTTTTGCTAAAAAAGCCCCTGGGTCAGACAAATGCTCAATGACATCCCACATAAAAACAGCATCGTAGGTTTGCTGTTTGTCTACGTCTAAATAGTTTTCAGCTGAAAAGTGTGGGCCGAAATGTTGATTTGCGTATTTGATCGCGTCTTGAGAAATATCATAACCCTGGTAATTGATGCCTTTGAATTTTTGGGCAATAGTTTCATAAAAAAAACCATAAGCACAACCGATTTCGAGAATGTCTTTTGGAGCAGGTGCGTTTTGCGCAATTTGCTTGGCACGCTTGCCAAAATTCATTTGAAGGATTTCTTTGTCGGCTAAGTAATCGGCGTATTCCTCACCTTTGAAATAGTTTTCGGCGTAAAGTTGCTGTAAATAGGCGTGATCTAGTTGGAGATTTGCCCAGCCGTGTCCGCAGTTATGACACTTTAGAAGCGTGTTGTCAAAAATGGCTTGGGTATCCGAAAAATGACAGATAGGGCAGTGCGTATTTTCCATGAATGCGAACATAACTAAAAATGCTGAATTCTTGCCGACGGCACATTTTATTTTATCTTTGAATAGAAAATCGAAACAATGTCTCAAGAAGTATATTTAATTGACGGAATCCGCAGTGCCATAGGTAATTTTGGCGGTAGTTTAGCTACGCTTCGCACCGATGACCTCGCTGCCAAAGTACTCGCAGCTTTACTTGAGCGCCATCCAAACCTAGACCCAACCAGCATTGAAGACGTGTTACTCGGTTGCGCCAATCAAGCTGGCGAAGACAACCGCAATGTAGCCCGCATGGCTTCCTTGTTGGCAGGTTATCCAATTGAAGTACCCGGCGAAACCATCAATCGGCTTTGTGCGTCAGGCTTGGCAGCAGCAGTCAACGCTACGCGCGCCTTGCGCAACAGCGAAGGCAATGTGTATGTTGCGGGCGGCGTAGAGCACATGACACGCGGCCCTTGGGTCATTTCCAAAACGTCTAGTGCTTTTGGCCGCGATGCCCAAATGCACGATTCAAGTTTTGGCTGGCGCTTTATCAATCCGCAAATGGAAGCGCTTTACGGCGTAGACAGCATGGGCATGACCGCCGAAAATTTAGCCGAACAATACCAGATCTCAAGAGCTGATCAAGACGCTTTTGCCTGCTGGAGCCAAGAGAAAACCGCCGCCGCACAGGCCGCAGGTTTTTATACAGCAGAAATTTTACCAATTTCCATTCCTCAGAAAAGAGGGGAGGCGTTGGTGTTCGATAAAGATGAGTTTTCTCGCGCCAACACCACCTTAGAAACGCTTTCCAATTTGCGTCCGGCCTTCAAAAAAGACGGTAGCGTAACGGCAGGCAACGCCTCAGGGCTCAACGATGGCGCTGCTGCGTTGTTGTTGGCCAACGAAGAAGGCATTAGACAGCATGGTCTTCAACCAATGGCTAAAATCATTTCAGCAGCAGTGGCTGGTGTTGCGCCGCGCATTATGGGCATTGGCCCGGTTCCGGCAAGCCAAAAAGCGTTGGAACGCGCAGGCTTGACTTTAGATCAAATCGACCTCATCGAAATCAACGAAGCTTTTGCCGCCCAAGTGTTGGCTTGCACGCGTGCTTTGGGTCTAGCAGACCGCGATGCGCGCATCAATCCAAACGGCGGCGCCATCTCTTTGGGGCATCCGCTCGGCATGTCGGGCGCGCGCTTGCTCTTGACCGCTGCAAGGCAATTAAAACGCAGCAATAAGCGTTATGCACTCGTTACCATGTGTATCGGTGTAGGCCAAGGATATGCAGCGGTAATCGAAAATGTTGCCCATTAATTAAGAACTCGTATGCGTTGGATAGGTTTAATTGTAGCTGCTGCTTTTTTTGTATCGTGCAAAAAGGAAGCCACACGTTGGCAAACCGATTGGTTGTTGCCCATCTTGAACGACACCCTCAGCTTGGCGCAGTACTATAACGACTCCACGCTGAGCATCAATGGCACTCAAATCGAGATCAACCTGAGCCGCACCTTACTCGACCTCAGTCTTACTGATTTGGTCAAGATACCAGATACCTCCATTACACAGCAATACCAATCCAATTTTACGGTCAACAACGTAACGCCCGGTTTTGTGTTTGTCAATAGCGTCAAGGTCCACGAACTCGACCTCGGCGACATCCAACTCAAAAAAGTACGCGTGCAGTCTGGACAAATTCAGCTCAAAGTATATAATCCGCTCAATACCGCCGTTTTGTATCAAATAGAATTGCCCGGCGTGACGCAAAATGGGCAGGTGTTCGTCCAAAATTATACAGTGCAGCCCGGTACCGCTCAAAACCCTACAATTGCCACTGAAAACATTGATTTAAGTGGTCATGAAATCGATCTTGGGGGGCTGCAAGGCCTGGAATTCAATCAGCTTCAATCCAAACTCACCCTCAAAACAGACCCCAATGGGCAAACGGTATCCATTTACAACAACCAAGTTTTCAAATTTGAGGCAGCCTTTTCAGATTTACGTTTTGATTACGCGAAGGGTTATTTTGGATCGGCACTCATTGCTGGCCAAGAACAATTCACCCTGCCTTACCTAGACAAAATTACCAGCGGCAGTATTGCTTTACCAGACCTCAGTCTAGATTTACAAATAGAAAACGGTTTTAAAATGGCCTTGCGTGCCCAAATTGAACAATTGAGTGCTACCAATACGCAAGGGCAGTCGGTGTCTTTAACGGCACCAAGTATCGGCCCTAATGTTTATTTGGCACCCGCGGTTGGCACCTGGAACACCCTACAGCCCAGCACGCTTACACTTCATTTTGACCAAAACAACAGCAATATCAAAAGTTATCTTGAAAACCTTGGTGCTTTTCAAAATATCAGTTACCAGCTTCAACCCAACCCTTGGGGCAATACCGCTGCAGGCCACGACGAAGCCTTTGCGCACAGCCACTTGCGCCTCAAAATAGCTGCTCAAATGCCAATGGCCCTCAGTGCCGATGGCCTCACTTTGCAAGACACCTTTGCGCTCAATTTGGCCCAAGACCTCAACAAAACCCATGTAACAGGCGCAACCGTTGTGCTCGACGCCACAAATGCATTTCCATTGGCCTGTGACCTCGTGTTGTATTTCATGAAAGACGGACAAATTTTGCATACTGTTATTGCCGATGCGCAGTTGGCCTCGGCTGCACTAGGTCAGATAGACCCCACGGATGGCTTGCTCAAAAAGAAAAGCAAAATTAAAATTGTTTTGCCGCCAGCTTTGGTTGCAGACCTCCAAGACCTCAATGAAATAGCCGTGGGCGCCACCTTTGCAACCACCGATCCGAGCACAGGTCTTGCTGTCCAACAACCTATTCAAGCCAATGCTTTTCTAGCCTTGCAATTACAACTTCAGCTACAAACTCAAATCAGACCCTAATGCGCTATCTATTGGTTTTTTTGTTGCTCAGTATGCAGTTTGCCCAAGCGCAGCAAGCCCTTTTGATCAATTCTTATGGCACTTACAACAGCACTGGGGTGCGCCGTGCGGTGCCCGACGCCTTCTTTTATGGTGGCCTCATTGACTCTAGCCAAATCAATCGCTCGCTTACCAACCTACAGCAGCGCAACTCCTTTGGCCTGCAAATGGGTCTCAATGCGCAGTGGCAAAGTCCTTGGATGGTCTCAAAAAATGAAAAAAAATGGGGGTCTAGTTACCGCTGGGTATTTGGCGCAGGTGTACATCAGTACGCAGGGCTTCAGTTTTCTAAGGATCTTTTTGGTTTGGTCTTTCGAGGAGGTTTGCCATATGCGGGCGACACTCTAGATTTGAGCAATCTCCGTGTGCAGGCTACCACCTTTTCAAAATTAGGCTTTGGCCTATACAACCCCACAACACAATCCTCATTTTTATTGCATTTTGTTGCTGTACAACAACACCTTGGCGCCACAATTCAAAAAGGCACTTGGTTTCAAGATCCCAGCACCGCTCAAATCAATCTAGACCTCATTGGGCAGGCAAATCTGAGCAGATTTTCTTCAAATACATTTGGTTTGGCCATCGATATCGATTACCGCTTTGGCGCAAGTGACTCCTCAGCCAACGAACCACAATTTGCGCTTGTTGTTCAAAATTTAGGGTTTGCCAGAAGTTCCAAATCAACATCTTACAGCCTAGACGGATCCCTGGCCTACGCAGGATATTCGCTTTCTGAATGGCAACAAACAAATTTACAGGCGCTTGCGAGTGCTTATTTAGATTCGTTAGGCTTTGAACAAACAACGGCCCCGAGCTGGATCTTATTGCCCGCTCAAATCCAATTGGCCAAAACGCTAGATTGGAACAGCCCCCAACGCCTCGAGGCCTACTACGGTGCCCAATTCATGCTGCGTCAAACCTATACGCCCTTGGTTTATGTGGGGGCACAACTAAAGGTGAAGCAAGCATGGCATACAGGTCTAGGTATGGCTTATGGTGGTTTTGGTGGTTTGCGCCTGCAAGCATACTCTGCTTTTCGTTTCAAGCGCAGCGAGTTGCTTCTGCGTTCAGACAATATTGCCCTGCAAAATGGCGCTTCAATTTATCTTCAGTTCCGATGCGATTTCTAAGTTTTTTCATCTTTTTTTGTGCAGTTCAATTACTCACTGCGCAAACGCGTTTTTATAAGCTCTACTCCGGCAACGGTTTTGACAAAGGTGAAGATGTCTTGGCCTTGCCAGATTCAACATTTTTAGTGGCAGGAAGCAGCGGCAGTTGGGAAGAAAACGCACAAGGTTTCCTCATGAAGCTCGATCAGCAGGGCAACTACGTTTGGAGTCAGGCATATGGAGCGCAAGAAACCGAAGAAATCAAGCGTGTCTTTCATAGGCCGGGCATAGGGCACTATTTAGCTGGCATGTCGACTTCTTGGAGTGGTGGTGACTACGATCCAATGTTCATTTTTACAGACCTTTCAGGTGCGCAGCAATGGATCAAGACCTATCCACATCCTGGTTGGGAGCGCATTCACGACGGTGTCATGACCGCCGATACAGGCTTTGTGTTGGTCGGTGAAAGGCAAGCCCAATTGGCAGGGTCAGCAGATGTATTGCTACTGCGCCTGGATAAATTTGGCGATACACTCTGGACCAAAACCATCGGTACCTCTGGTGATGACCGCGCTTTTAGTGTTTTGCGTACTATCGATAATTTTTATGTTGTTGGAGGAGAGTGGTATGTTGCTGATTCGGGCAGCAAGAAGGGTTTTGTTTGTCAGTTCAACGACGCCGGACAGCTCATGTGGTTGGATACACTAGGGCTTGGCCAAGGCGACTACGCTGTTCTGGACCTTAGCCAAACACCTTTTGGTTTTCAATTTGCAGGTTTTCATACCATCACCAATGACAACCACGATCAATTTACAGGAATGATAGCCATAGACGGCAGCATTACAGCCCAAAATGCACCTCTTGATGGGGCTTTTGTGTCCAATGACATCATTCAGCAAATTGCGTATATTCCGCAGCTAGATGCCTGCGCGCACAGCATTCAAGTTCAGAATCAAGGCACCTATCCAGAGCCATTTGATTTGAATATTGGTTATGCAGATGCGCTATTTGGCTTTTGGTTGGGCTGGCCAGCGGCTACAATTCTCAATCAAGGATACGATTATTGTGGCAACATCAAGCCAACACTAGACGGCGGTTTTATAGCGGTTGGCATGAATACGGTGATAGTCGATGGGCAGAACCAACTCAACGGCGGTAGCAATATTTTTGTCTTGAAAGTCAATGGAGATGGTTCTGCATATGTACAAACAGACACCGTTTTTACCACCCAACAATTTGTAGGCCTTTCCCCGCTATTTGAGACCAAACAGGCACTGATGTATCCGAATCCTGTTGCCACAGTTTTGCATTTGAGTTGGGAAGGTTCAGAAGCCAAGCTGATTGAAATCCATGATGTAGTTGGTAATTTGATACACCGAGAATCGATGACCACTTCCCAAACAATTGACCTCAGCCATTGGCCCCAAGGCATTTATTATGTTCGCCTCAACGGTAGGTCTTATCCGCTCGTCAAGGACTAAGCTTTTCTTCTTGTTTTTTCTTTGATGATCAGGCCGAGCTCTCTGCTTGTTTGCCCCGCTACCGAGGTGTTTTCATCTGCTCGGCGCAGTAAATAAGGCAAAACCTCTTCAACAGGGCCAAAGGGCACGTATTTAGCCACCCGATAACCTGCATCTGACAAATTATAAGAAATGTGGTCAGACATTCCTAAAAGCTGTGCAAAGTAAAATTGAGGATCATTTGCAACAACCTGTTCTTTATGAAGTAAGGTAGCCAGGTACATCGAGCTATTTTCGTTGTGTGTACCCGCACAAATAGAAAAGACCGCTTTATTGGCCACCAAAAAGTCAAGCGCAGTATCGTAGTCTTTGTCAGTGGAAGCTTTGTCTGGTTGAATAGGTGAAGGGTAGCCCATGGCCTGTGCTCTGGCACGTTCTTTTTCCATGTAGGCACCGCGCACCAATTTGACACCGTACTGAATACCTACTGCTTTTGCGCGGTCCAATTCGCTGTGTAAATAAGCCAAGCGATCATGTCGATACATCTGAACAGTGTTGTAGACGATACAAGCTTCTTTGTTGTACTTGCGCATCATGTCGAAGGTCCATTGGTCAATAGCTGTTTGGATCCAAGTTTCTTCGGCATCTATGAACAAGCGCGTTTGGTGTTTCGCTGCTGCTGCACAAATGCGGTCAATGCGGTCAATGATGGCTTGGATTTGTTCGTTTTCTTGGGTGGTGAATGGCCTGAGCACTTCTTCTTTTCGGGTGGCCCTGATTTGTTCACAAACCAATTCTATCAGGTGGTGCTGACCGATACCTGTGACTTTAAATACAGCAAAAGGAATGCGTTTGTCTGTGGCTGATTTTTCTATCGTTTGGATGATGATTTGGGTGGTGTGCTCAAAATCTTCTTCTTTGGTTTTGCCCTCTACGGAATAATCGAGGATGGTGCCGATGCCAAAAGCATGTAGACTAGTGATGGCTGGGTCGCAGTCATTGATGGTTTCTCCACCGCAAAATTGCTTGAAAATCGTTTTTTTGATCAGGCCTTTGATAGGCAAGCGCAATTGGAGCGCTATCGGCGTAAGGATCTTGCCTAGTTTGACAATGGCTGGTGCGCCAATGATCTTGAAAAGCAAGTAGGCGCGTTGGAGATCCTGCTTGTTTTTGGAGCGAAACGCAATTTCGGTGTTGTCGAAAGAAATCATGCTCCAAAATTAAGGTCTTTTCGTAAATTTGAACCATGCATACGGCTTCTTTTTCTGAACAGCTTAGTCCACTTGAATGGGGCCCACTGCTCGACGCTACTTTTTCTCACGAACTATCCAAGTTTGTCAATAGAAAAATTGCCATTCTTGTCGACGAAAACACCCACGATCATTGCTTGGAATTTTTAATAACTGGCTTTGATGCTTTGGCTGAAGCTGAGGTCATTATGTTGCCAGCGGGTGAAGAAAACAAAGTGCTGGAAGTTTGTTTTCAAGTATGGGAAACCTTAACAGAAGCAGGCTTCGAACGCCATGACCTTTTGATCAATTTAGGAGGCGGCATGGTCACGGACCTCGGTGGCTTTGTGGCTTCGGTTTACAAACGAGGCCTCGCTTTTATCAATATCCCTACAAGTTTGCTTGGCATGGTCGATGCAGCGGTTGGCGGTAAAACAGGAATAGATTTTGCCGGTTTTAAAAATCAACTCGGTACGTTTGCCACCCCATTTGCTACTTATATCGATACAGGCTTCTTACATACTTTACCAGCCACAGAATGGACGAACGGTTTTGCGGAGCTGCTCAAACACGCCCTTATTTCAGATCAAGCATTGTGGGAGCAACTCTCAAAAATTCAAAATATTCCACAAGAACTGCCTTCAAAAACCATCCAGCAAGGCGTTCAAATCAAAGCGCAAATTGTAGCTCAAGACCCAACTGAAAAAGGTTTGCGCAAAATTCTGAATTTTGGACACACAATTGGTCATGCCTTAGAGTCTTATTACCTTCAAACCGCAACACCCCTCGCGCACGGCCATGCAGTTGCAATTGGTCTCTTGCTGGAAAGCAAGTTATCTGTCGCGCTTGCTACCTTGACTAAAGAAGAATTTCTATTGATTGAAGCACGAATTAAAAGTACTTATGCGCTGCAAATCCCCGATGACATAGATGGGCTTTGGTCACTCATGCAACAAGATAAAAAGAATGACAACGGAGAGGTGCGCATGTGTTTATTAACGCGCATTGGTTCCTGTATTTTTGATCAAAAATTAACTTTCGAAAATTTCAATCAAGTTATCTCAGGCTACATTTCTTAAAACTTCATTTCATAAAAAAAAAGGCCTCCGAAGAGGCCCCTTTCCTTACAAGCTAGTTGGAAGCACCAACTTGCAATGCTTTTATTCAATGATGGTCATTTCGTCAACAATGTGTTTCGCTCCGGCATATTTATCGATGATAAACAAGACGTAACGGATATCCACGTTAATTGTTTTTTGTAATTTTTGATCAAAGATGACGTCGCCGGCCATGGCTTCAATGTTGCCGTCAAATGCCAAGCCAATGAGTTCTCCTTTGCCATTCAAGACTGGTGAGCCTGAGTTACCACCTGTGATGTCATTGTTGGTAAGGAAGTTCACTGGCATGTAGCCTGCTTTATCGGCGTAACGACCAAAGTCTTTTTTCTCGTTGAGTTCGATCAAGCGCTTAGGCAAATCGAATTCTTCGTCGTTTGGCTTGTATTTGTTGATGGTGCCTTGAAGCGTTGTGTAGTTATTGATTTTTGCATCGTTGCGTTTGTCTGCCGGAAGCGCACTTACTTTGCCATAAGTGAGGCGAAGGGTGCTGTTGGCGTCTGGATACAAAATGGCACTCATGCCAGATTCTCTCAAACCAGCAACCAATAAGCGATAGGCGCGGTTGTAGTCGTCGGTAAGTTTGATCAGTTCGTCAGAGCGCTTCATGAGTTGCGCTATCATATCAGAAGATAATTTGTACAAAGGATCGTTGCTCAATTGACCTTCGCTAGGCGCTTCTAAGAAAGCAAGCATGCCATTTTTAGAGCAAAGAATGGACATCGCAAACATGGCGCGCACTTCGTTTTTTGATGAGCCATCGGCATACATTGCAGCCACACCATTAGCGAGTTCGTAATTGGCTTTGGCCGCGTAGAGGTCTAAACCGTTGATCAGGACGTCCATTTCGGCAGGTCCGTAGGTTGTTTCAAAAAACTCATTGATGGCAGCTGTTAAATCAGCTTTCATGTTGATTCTTTTGGTGGCATCTGCTTTTGCATAGGCCATGAGCTGTGCACCTAAGCCACGCGTAATGGCAGCGTATTCTGAATTGCGCACCAAAATGGAAAGGTAGTTGTCGTGTCTTGATTTGTCGTTGGTGGCCGCATAGAAGTTATTGAGCGTGCTCACGACCGTGCCGTATTTGGCTTTGTTTTCTGGTTTGTTGGCCCAAGCGTCGAATTTGGCTTCGTTTTTGGCTTTGGCTGCAGCGGTTTGGAATTGGGTAAGGGCATCGATCATGCCCTGGCGGTTTTTCCAGTAGTTGGCTGTGCGGGCGTATTTAGAAGCGTAGTTCAAGCGCACATTGGCATCTTTATCCATGTAAGTTTTCATGGCATCCATGGCTGTTTTGGAGGCTTCTACCCAAGCTGGGTAAGCATATTTGACGTTTTGATCTATGCCGCCAGCTGGCAACCAACGGTTGGTGCGCCCTGGATAACCCATGATCATGGCGAAGTCACCTTCTTTGACGCCATTGAGATTGATTGGAAGGTGGTGTTTTGGATGCAAAGGAACATTGGTCGAGCTGAAATCGGCAGGGTTGCCACTTGCGTCTGCGTACACGCGAAACATGCTGAAGTCTCCGGTGTGGCGTGGCCATTCCCAGTTGTCGGTGTCGCCGCCGAATTTGCCAATGCTGTTTGGCGGTGTGCCTACCAAACGAACGTCTTTGTAGTCTTGGTAAACAAAAAAGTAAAATTCATTGCCTTGGAAGAACGAACGAACAGAAACGACATACTTGCCACCTTCGCTGTTTTCTTTTTCAATGAGTGCGATTTCATCTTTGATGATTTTGTCGCGCTCTGCTTCGGTCATGTTGTCCGAAACTTTGGACATAATGCGTTTGGTACAGTCGTCCATGCGGACAAAAAAGCGCACATATAGCGCTTTAGGTTTGAGTTCTTGGCTGCGGTCTGCGGCCCAAAAACCGTCGGTGAGGTAGTCGTTTGCTGGGGTGGATAGCTCTGCAATGGCATCGTAGCCGCAGTGGTGGTTGGTCAAAAGCAAACCATCTTTGGAGATGAGCTCTGCAGTACAGCCGCCATTGAATTGGACAACTGCATCTTTTAAAGAAGAATTGTTGATGCTGTAAATTTCTTCGGCAGTGAGCTGAAGACCCATTTTTTGCATGTCACGGTGGTTGAGGCGGTCGATAAACATCAAAAACCACATGCCTTCATCGGCACGTACAAAAATACCTACAAACAAGAAGAGCGCTAGCGTAATACGTTTAAATTGTGTCATGATTTATTTTTTGTTTGGCGAAGATACGTAAAGTTTTTTTTTCATTCTACTTAGGCTTTCAGGTAAAATGCCCAAGTAAGAAGCAATTTGATGTTGCGCCACAATTTGCTCAATACCGGGGTGTCGTTGCAGTAATTCCATATAACGTTCTTCTGCGTGGGCCGAAACCGTCATTAAGAAGCGTTTTTGCAATACGGCGAGCGTGCGTTGGGCCATGACGCGAAATAGACGCTCGAGTACTGGTATTTTGTCAAAAAGATATTCGAGGTCTTCTTTGGAAATTTCGAGTACGTAGCTTTCTTCTAAGGCTTGCACATTGAGTGTAGCGGCATCGTCAAAATGAAAGGCAGATAAATCGCCAACCCACCAATCGGCAAAGGCAAAATACAACACGTGTTCATTTCCTTTTGCATCCGTATAATAAACCCGAAGTGTGCCATCAATTACAAATCCTTGACTGAAATTAGTAGACCCCTCTTGGAGAAAAAATTCTTTTTTAGGCACCTTTCTGAGGTGGTAATACTTTTTCATCAGTTCCCACTCTTCAGTTTGGATGCTCACGCGCTGGCTGGTGTAGTCAAAAAGTTTTTGATAGGCTTGTTGTGCGTCCATAGGAATTATTTGGGAAGGTGTCGAATGCGCCATTCGGTGGGGTGTAGGTTATTGAAGCGCTGCCCAATTTGCTTGACCATCGCGATAGATTGCCCCTGGTATTGGATCAGGTAAAAACCAGCCGGAGCCTCCCATTGTTGGCTTTCGCCGTGTAAGATGCGCAGTGCTTCTGGAGCATCTACAGATTTGGTTGGTAAATCCCAGATAGGAAAAAGGCTGTAAGTGAGGTCGTAGCCTGGAGTCCAGGATTTTTTATGTGCGGTGGCCACGTGCGTTCCTTTTTTGAGAAACTTGAGCGCTTGGATGCCCGCATAAATAGAAAGTGCAAATGGTGTTGTGGCGTATACTTTGTCGGCTTCTTGCCAAAATTGCAAGTCAGTGGAGGTATTCAGTAGTGACATTAGCTCTTTTGGTGCGCCACTTACTACATTGTTTTTTGTCGGCCTATGCCTGCTGTTTGTGCGCGCTATTTTCTGCAGTGCCGCAATGTAAAAACCCTCGCTTTTGATCAGATTGGGAAAGAAATAATGTCCTATTTCGTTGCGGTCTGCTTGCATGCCCTCGAAATGCGGTAGTTTTACCTTTTGGGCACTTTGGTCAGCTAAAAAACCGAGTAATTGTTGTTCGTTTTCTGCCGGATTGAACGTGCAGGTGGAATAAATGAGGTAGCCACCTTCTTTGAGTAAAGGCCACACTTCATCTAGAATTTCGGTTTGTCGGCTTGCGCAAGTTACGGCATTGCCTAAATTCCATTCAGCTCTCGCGTTGTGGTCTTTGCGAAACATGCCTTCTCCCGAGCAGGGCGCATCTACAACCAATACATCAATTTGCCCTACAAGTGCGTTGAGTTCGGAGGGTTTGTGGTTGCAGACAAAAGCATTGGCATAACCCCATTTAGTGAGGTTTTCACTGAGGATGTAAGCCCTAGACCTATTGATTTCATTTGCAATGAGCACACCGCGGTGCTTCAAAAAACTGGCGATGAGTGTGCTTTTGCCACCTGGAGCAGCACTAAGGTCTAAAATAACAGGGTTTTCTGGTAGCGCCAGCTGCTCTAGGACTTTTTGAAGATACATAGAACCTGCTTCTTGCGGATAATAGGCGCCCGCATGAAAAAGCGGATCATAAGTAAACGCGGGTCTTTCGGATAGGTATATGCCATTCGGGTTCCAGGCAACGGTATGCGTCAAGTTAAAATTAGACGATCGTTTGGGATGCAAGCGAACAGAGGTGGGCGCTGTGGTGTCCAACGCTTCTAGTAAACTATCTGGCACAAATTGGTCTTGTTGGATGCGTGCTATGAAGTCCTGCGGAAGTGAAGTCATGCTCAAAATTACAGCTTTTTTGAGAAGTGCAGCACTGCCAAATGAGTGGAATTCTCTTTGGCCTGAACCATTGCATTGAGTTGTAAATTCGGAACCGCAATAATTTTTTGTTGATCGCAAAAGACGAATTGTTGTTTGCGAAGCGGAGCGGGCAGCCCCGCTTCCTTGAGTATTTGCAACACCTTTTTAGTGCCATTCATGCCAGCCACCCGCATGCGGTCACCGTCTTGAACTTGTCTAAAAAAGAGCGCGCCCTCAATTTGTTGGAGGTCGATGAGGTAAGTGGAGCGCTGTGCTTGGTCATTGGCATTTAGCGCTTCGATTGCATACGACCACTCAGTTGCGTCAGCATTCAGAAATAGCAATTGACCATTTTGCTTGACTACATATGATTTTTGCGCGTTATTTACTTGTTGCCAAGCGATATTTTTACCGTTAGCGGCCCAGAATAAGTCGGGCAATCTTTTGATCACGTGGGTGGGTAATCCGTACAATTTAAATAACTCAACAAATTGATAAGCAGATAATTGAGATAAATCATTTAATGTAATACATCCCGAATTTTGAAGTTGTTTTACAGTGATACGCAACACCGCATCTTGACTTTCTATCGCTTTTGCAAATTGTTTCTGAAGGAGCAGAACAGCTTGGTCTAAGTGAGGAAGCTGGCTGTTTACAAAAGGTAAAAGTGCATGGCGCCATAGATTGCGGCGGTATTTGAGCGCATTATTACTGCTGTCTTCGCGCCACCTGAGTTGCAAAGCAGCAGAAATGGTTTGCAGCGTTTTTTGCTCAAAGTTGAGTAGAGGGCGCAGCACTCCTTTTTGACCCGTTTGCATGGCTGCCAAGCCTTTCATGCCGGCACCGCGAAAAAGTTGCAGCCAAAAAGTTTCGATTTGGTCATCGGCGTGGTGGGCGGTACAAATGAGGCTGTTTGGTTGGTTTTGTTGCACAGTTTGAAAAAATTCATAGCGAATGCGCCTGGCCTCAGCTTGAAGGTTTTTATGCTGGTGTTGCAGTTCTGCACTTAATTCGATGCACTTGAGGTGAAAAGGTAAATGATACTTCTTGCAATAAGCTTCCAAAAATGCGGCGTCTTCGTCACTTTCTTTGCCGCGCAATCGGTAATTGAGGTGCATTATCTCAAACGGGAGTGCAAGCATCCGCATGAGTTCGCAAAGCAGCATTGAATCTTTTCCACCACTTGTTGCCACTAAATATGTGCTCGCCTGATTGGCTTTGAAAAAAACACGGAGTGCTTCAAGTACCTCTTGAAGTGCAGCTTCAATTAAAGGCGATTTAACGTAGCCCATGGATCAGTTTTTCTGCTTTCAATAAGCATTCTTGGTATTCATCTTCGGCGTTGGCGCCAATTGTAATGGCGCTACCCACCGAACAAGATATAGCGTTGCTTTTGCGGTTGTAAAGCAAACTGCGGATCACGACATTGAAGTCGAAATCGCCATTAGGTTCAATAAGGCCAATGCTGCCAGAATAGAGCCCTCTTTTAAAGTCTTCGTGTTTTTCTATTTGTTGGAGTGCAGCAATTTTTGGAGCGCCGGTCATGCTGCCCATCGGGAAGCAGGCCTTGAGGATGTCGAGCAAGCGAACAGAGGGGTCTATTTCACAGCTGATTTTTGAGATCATTTGATGCACCGTCTCAAAACTATAGATTTGGCAGAGTTCATCTACGCCAACGCTGTTCTTGTTGGCAATTTGAGATAAATCATTGCGCACGAGGTCTACAATCATGATGTTTTCGGCGCGTTCTTTGGGGTTATTTTGTAGTGCACTGGCCAAGCGTTGGTCTTCAATTGGGTCTTTGGCTCGTGGAGCCGTTCCTTTAATGGGCTCAGAGCGCAAGACAGCACCCGTTTTTTGCAAAAAGCGCTCGGGGCTTGCACAGAACACAAGATGATCTGCCGTTTGGATATAAGCTGCATGTGGGGCCTTTGTTTCGTTGTGTAAGCGACCAAACAAACCCATTGGCTTGTCGATACTGCAATTGGTAGCGGCAAATTCTTGGCAGTAATTGACCTCGTAAATATCGCCGCGCTGTAGGGCGTTTTTGAGTTGCTCGAAGTGCTCAAAGTAAGTTTCTTTTGAGGTGCGTGGTTCAAAATGAGCATCGAGCACACCATCTTTTTTTTCAAATTCTGTGAATAGCGCTTCTGTTTGTTTTTGATTTTGAACGCTTTCTAAGCCCCAAAACAAAGCAGGTGAAGAATTGAAATGATAAAGGCTCTCTGGTACCCAAAAGTGTAAAAGAGGGAAGGCGAGTACGTCTGGGTTGTTGGAGCTCAGGTGCTCAAAGCTATTTTTAAGATCAAAACTCAGGTAGCCAAAAATATAATTGCCGCTATTTCTAGTGACGAAATCTTGAAATGCAGCTGCGTTAAATTCCAGTGTGCTTTGGAAGGAGTCTTTTTGTCCGAGGCCCAGTAAAAGCCCTTGTTGGTGGTGCTGCCAAATAAAACACGTTGCTTCCATTGTTCAAATTTACAAACATCGCGTACATTCCCGGACAAAAGCCAACCTTTTCCCTGTTTTTTTGTTTGAGAGCTGTTACCTTTGCAGCGCGCTTGCGTCCACAAGTCATTCTCTTTATGAAAACTATTTTATCTCTCCTTCTTATTTGTTTCTCTTTTGTTGCTTTAGGTCAAAAAAAAGCCACCATTAGTGGTTACCTGACCGATGCCAGAAGCGGCGAAGCGCTCGGCACAGCCCGCATTTTTGTCAAAGAACTCAAAACAGGTGCAGTCGTCAACAACTACGGCTTTTATAGCCTCACCATTCCACTTGGTAGCTATCAGATAGAATACCGCTGCGATGGTTTTGCTGCCATTGTTAAAAATGTGGTGCTCCAAAAAGATGAAGTCATCAGCTTAGAGCTCGATATGGCAGTTCAAGAAACCCAAGATGTACGCGTCACAGGCAAGCGTTCCGACAATGTGACCTCAGCCAAACTCGGGCAAATGGAGCTCAAAATGGACCAAGTCAAAACCTTACCAGCTTTCATGGGAGAAGTAGATGTCGTCAAGACCCTTCAATTACTGCCTGGTGTGTCTTCGGTATCAGAAGGAGGGCAAGGTTTTTATGTGCGCGGCGGTGGCCCAGACCAAAATTTAGTACTTCTAGATGAAGGCGTGGTCTACAACGCGGCGCACTTATTTGGTTTCTTCTCGGTTTTCAATTCCGACGCCATCAATAGTGTCAACCTCATCAAAGGGGGCATGCCAGCCAACTACGGAGGGCGCTTGTCTTCGGTCTTGGAGGTCAACATGAACGAAGGGAATCTCAAAAAATTCAAAGTGAAGGGTGGTATTGGCGTCATTTCATCGCGCCTTACAGTAGAGGGGCCACTCAAAAAAGACCGCGGTTCTTTTGTGGTTTCTGCGCGCCGTACCTACATCGATATATTGGCAAAAGCCGTGATCTCAGATACCTCACCATTTGCGGGTTCGGGTTATTTCTTTTACGACCTCAACGCCAAGCTCAATTACAAACTCACAGACAAAGACCGCATTTATTTGAGCGCCTATTACGGTAAAGATATCTTTTCTTTCAAAGACAATAATGGTGGTTTTAGAGTCGATATGCCCTGGGGCAATGGCATTGCTGCTTTGCGCTGGAACCACTTGTTCACTAGCAAGCTGTTCTTAAACACCACCTTGTCTTATTCCGATTACAACTTCGAGTTTGCCTCTACCCAAGATGAATTTCGGGTGGCGCTTACTTCAGGCATCCGCGATTACACCGCCAAAGTAGACTTCTCTTACTTTCCCAATCCCAAACACCGCATCAAATGGGGAGGCATCTACACTTACCACGACTTCACACCAACCAGTCTTTCGGCCCAAAACGACACCATTGTATTCAATACGGGCGCTGCGCAGCATTTATATTCGCATGAAACCGCGCTTTATGCTTTGGACGAATTCGATGTCAATGAAGCCTTGCGCATCAATGCGGGCTTGCGCTACAGTACATTCGCGCACGTAGGGCCGTTTGATCGCTACATCAAAGGCGATGGCATTTCTACGCTAGACAGCGTAGTGCAATACGACCGCAATGACGTCATTGCTTTTTACCAAGGCCTAGAGCCGCGCTTGTCTTTTCGCTATTTGCTCCCAGACAACAGCTCTATCAAAGCGGGTTATGCCTACAACTACCAATATGTGCACCTCGTGACACTCAGTGCGGTTTCTTTGCCCACCGACATCTGGTTCCCGACCACCGATCAAGCCAAACCAGAGCAGGGTTATCAGACCTCAATTGGCTACTTCAGGAATTTTGACAAAGACCGCTACGAGGCATCTGTTGAGGTGTATTATAAAGGCATGAAAAACCTCATCGAATTCAAAGAAGGCGCATTGCCCGGCGACAACGTCAACGACAACACCGACAACTTATTAGTTTACGGCGATGGCTGGGCTTACGGCGCTGAGTTCTTTCTTAAAAAGACAGAAGGCGCATTTACAGGCTGGATTGGCTACACTTGGGCCAAAACCGAACGCCGCTTTCCCGACATCAACGAAGGCAATATCTATCCAGCCAAATACGATCGCCGCCACGACCTCACTTTGGTAGGTACCTACAAACTCAACGATACCTGGACCTTCGGCGCGAGTTTTATTTACGCCACTGGCAACACGCTCACTTTGCCCGCAAGTTGGTATGTTCAGGACCAAAACTTATTGTTTCAATACGGTCCGCGCAACTCTACGCGCATGGCCCCTTACCACCGCCTAGACCTCAGCGCCACCCGTTACGGAAAAGCCTACAAAACCAAAACCGACCCCGCAACCGGCCAAGACATCCAAGTCAAGAGAACCTACCGCAGCAATTGGTCTTTTTCAGTTTACAACGTCTACAACCGCCTCAATCCGTTCTTTTTGTACGTAGACAACGACGGCGATTTCATGAGCGGTAATTTCTCCTTGAGTGTCAAACAAGTCTCTTTATTCCCTATTATACCAAGCGCCACATGGAACTTCGAATTTTAAAATACCTCAGCTTTAGCATAGTCTTTGCCTCCCTCTGGAGTTGCACCAAAGAAGTGCAGATCGATATTCCTGGCTACAAAGAACAATTAGTCGTGGACGGCCGCATCGAAACAGGGCAGCCCGCTATCGTTTTGTTGTCTAAGAGCAGCAATGTATATTCAAGCACCAACTATGAGTCTTACTTGAATAGTTTTGTAGATGACGCCATTGTGGTATTATCCAACGGCACGCAAACCGATACCCTAACTAAAATTTGTACAGACGACCTCCCTCCGGGCTTAGAGCAAGTTGCAGCCGGCATTTTTGGCATCCCAGCCGAAATCTTAGTGAATTTGCATTTGTGTGCATATGTATCCATGAACATGCTTGGTGAGGTCGGTAAAACCTACACAATGCAAATCTCGCATCAAGGCAAACAATACCAAGCAAGTTCCAAAATTTTAAATCCTACCGCAGCAGATTCTTTATATTGGAAACCAGAAGGCAACTTTACCGACCGCGGTTTTTCTTGGGTCAATCTCTCCGACCCCGCTGCAACTTCCGACTCCTACTTATGGGAAGTCAAGTACTTACAGGATGTTCAGTTTTCCAAAACATTCAACCCGTATTTCAACGATAAATTCTTCAACGGGCTCACCTTTGAATTTGCCTATGAAAACCCCATGAGTTTCAATGACCCCAACGGAAACGATGCTTATAGAGGGTATTATCAATTAGGTGACACAATTGTGGTCAAGCTCTCTAAAATTGGAGGCAAAGAATACAATTACTTCGAAAAGAAATACAATCAAATCTACTCAGGTGGCAGCCCTTTTGCGGTGCCTACCAATATCCCTACTAATATCGAAGGCGGAGCCTTGGGTGTTTGGGTTGCGTACTCCCCTTGGATAGATACCTTGATTTGTCAATAACCTTTAAAGGCAGAAGGCTATTGTCTAAAAGTGTATTTTTTTTGCAGTAAATAGGAAAGAAACACCACAAAAACACTAGAAAAGACGTTGGCTATCGACGGGAAAAACGCAAAAGTCTCGATCATGATTTTCAGCAGCAAGTAATTGCCCAACCAAGAAAAACCTGCGCTCACCGCATAGCGAAAAAGCTGAACGCGTCCCATCAATTTGCTGTTGGTAAACACCACATACTTATTGAGCACAAACCCTAATGTAAATGCAATCACAAAGCAGAGCATAGAACTCAGGGTATATGCAGAAACTACGTAAGTATTTGCTGCAAATTCAATATTGAATATCCGCTTCTCGAAGACATATTGAAAAAAGAGGAAGAAAAATAGCCAGCTAGAAACCAAATTGCTGCCTCCACAGGCTGCGTAATAAAAGGTCTGCTTGTCAAAAAAACGTGCAAACAAAGGATAAAAGAGGTCGAGAACCTGTCGAATTAGTTTTCCCATATGATTTGATAACCGGTGTGCTTTCTGATGTTAATGACAAGCGCATCATCAAGATAAAGGTACTGCCCTCTAATGCCCGTTAGGGTGCCGCTAATGCGTGCTTGTTGGTCCAAAGATAGCGATTTCACTTTGTCGGGGTAGCGCAAGACGGGATAGTTGAAGGCCCAGATTTGGTCGTCGTCTGTCCAATACTGGGTGAGGTCAGCCGGAAGGCTTTCTTCGAGTTCCCATTTTTGTTCGTCGAGTTCAGGCCCATCGTAGTTGCTATTTTTGAGCATGCTCTGCCAGTTGGTTTTGTCGGCAAATTGAGATTTGAGGGCCACTTCAAGCACGCCCGACAAATAACGGTTGGGAACCTGCGCCAAAATGATAGCTGCAGCGGCACCTTGGTCTATCCAGCGGGTAGGCATTTGTGTTGTGCGCGTGATGCCAACCTTGAGTCGGTCTGTTTGGGCGAGGTAAACAAAATGGGGTTGGTTGTGGTGTTTTTGCTCGTAGTCCGGATCACGACCTAAGCCTAAATGCGCTTGGCAAAGTTCAGGATGCAAAATACATGGGCTAGCCGAGGCAGCAGTGGAGAAGCAACTAAAACAAAAGCCTTCGCCAAATGATTTATTGATTTTCTTTTGACATTCTCTGCAGAAAATAGCACCCGTAAACTGAAAGGAAATAGGTTGCCCAATGAATGCGTTCAAATGGATTTCTTGTGTGCCGTCGCTCAGCCAATATTGTACCTGCTCTTCTTGAGCCGTTTTCATTTTTTGGAGTAAAAATTCCATTATTCAGGCAGAATGTTCATTTTGTCGGCAAAATGGTAGCAGTAGTCTCGGAGGTCTTCGGAGATGAGGTGTTCGCCAGTTGCTTTTTCGAAGGTGTCTGCCATCGTGAGCAAAGTTTGGTGAAAGAACTGCTTCATTTCTTCAATGGCCATGTCTTTGGTCCAGAGGTCTATTTTCATGGTGTTTTTTGCCTTCGGGTCCCAGATAGACAACAGAAAGGCAGCCGCCTCAGCGTTTTCAATTTGGCCATCGCTGGCAGACCACAACATGCGCAGAGGCAAGAGGTTCTCATTGAGCCCTACTTGTATGCTGATTTCGGAGGTTTTGACAATTTCACTCATTGGGGTACTTCGTATTTTTTAAGAATTTGGTGATAAGGCAGTGCCAACAATGCAGGTATTGTTGGTCGATTTTCGTCAATGTATTGCTTCACGATGCGGTAACCCAAGAAACGACCCATGCGGTCTGGGCTTTCTTGTGGCAGACCAATGGTGTAAGGTCCTTCATTGAGTAAATTCATGTTGAGTTCTTGGTCGGTTTTGAATAGCATTTGTTGGTCCACGAGGTATTCCCAAACACCCCGCTCTGCTTTGAGCGCCCACTGGTAATCTTGTTCGCTGTAACGCAAATGGTTGTGTAACTGTACTTCTGGACTGATGATTTCTAAAATGGCGAGCAGCTTACCCCAGCGGATCATTTCACTGGCAAAATTTTCATCGGTGTTTTTCAAAACGTTGGTGCTCAACCAAATAAGCAAGGCGTCTGAAGTAGCGTATTGCGGCTCCATACCTTCTTTGATCCATTCGTAAAATTGCTGAGGTGGTAGGGAGGAGGTGAGCGGATGGTTGGTGCCTAAATAGCGCTCCTGACCCAATACAATCGCTTTTGACGAGGCGTAGGCGCTCGCGGCAAATTGGGTATAGGTAAAATAAACACTTTTGGCCACCGAAGTTTTGGGAGCAAGCACAGCGAGTCTTTTCAAGCCAGCTTCAATTTGAAGGAAGGTTTGCTGGCGCCATTTTGAGCGCTTGTCAAGGGTCTGGAAAACTTGTTTATTGAAGGGGTGCGCATACGTGCGCTGCAGCCCATTGATAAAAGCGCTATCGGACTGTGTCGATACCTGGAGTGCGTAGGGAAAACAAAACTGAGAGAGGTCAAAATCTGACACGAGCAGGGCTTTGATCAAGCGTCTTTGTTCATTGACGTGCGCGTAACGAAATGAGGAGTCGAGGTTTTGGTAACTGACATGGTGCTTGGCGCTATCTAAATCTACTTGATAGGGGTCGGGCTTACAGGCGTAAAGACCGATGATTAGGAGTAGAAGACTGAGCTTGCGTATCATGAATATTGTTATTTTTGTTCAAAATTAACATTAATCAGACAACATGAAATCACTGCGTTTTCAACTCTTTTTATTTTGTGCCTTCTTTTTAGGTCAAAACACAGCTTCTTTGGCTCAGGCTGTTTCCGAAAAGAAACTCCAGGGCGGCGTCACCGGGTCAGTAGGGCTTAATTTTCCGAAGATGGGCACCAATCTTTTGGGAAGCACACCTGGTTTTTCCTCTTCTTTTGGCGTGAGTTTTACGAAATCCTCCAAAGAATCTCAAAATATAGCCCTAAATGGCGGCGTAGAATTCGATATCGACCGCATTAGTTACAACGTGAGCAATCAAGATGTTTTTTATCGCTTTACGGACAAACAAATCAAAACCGACGGCGAAACCGTTACTACTGATCAGATTTTTAATCTTAAAAAACGCACCTATGAGCCACTTTACTTAGCGCTTCCTATAGGTCTTACTTTTAGAACGGACTTCATCGGCGATTACCGCGGTATCTTTCGCTTTGGTCTACGCAATCGCTTTTTACTCACCAATACGGTTGACGACGAAGGTTATGTTGTGCCTTTTGCCGGTAGCGTAAATGGTTCAGTCCAAGACAACTTGGGCATGAAAGTAAGCAAAGACCTCTTTTTTTACAATGCTAATTTGGGTATCAGTGCAGGGCTGGAGTGGAATTTTTCGGGTTCTACTTGTCTGGTGGCAGAGGTTGGTTACAATTATGGTTTTATGCCGCTGCACCTGACGTCCAAAGCTCAGAATTACACGCTTTTCACAGTAGACGAAACAACACTCGCAGAAAACTATTTTAGAAACCAAGCCACCTTGAATCAATTGACACTCAAGCTTACTTTGTTGTTTTAAGATGCATGCGCTGGCCCAACATATCGTCAATTGGCTAGGAAATTACCAGCAACAAGCGCATTCAAAGGGTTTTGTAATAGGCATTTCCGGCGGCATAGACTCTGCAGTCACCTCCACACTTTGTGCACTAACAGGCGCGCCCACCATTTGCGTCACCATGCCCATTCGGCAAACTAAAGCCGAGTTTGAGCGCGCCAACGAGCACATGCAAGATTTACAAACGCGCTTTGCAAACGTCAGTGTGCAAACCATAGATCTCACGCTTTCTTTTGAAACCCTAGAGGCGGCACTTCCCCTAGATTCCATTTCTCACCCGCTCGCCATGGCCAATACACGTGCGCGCTTGCGCATGGCTACGTTATATGCGGTGGCACAGGCCAATTCCTGTTTGGTGGCAGGAACTGGCAATAAAGTCGAAGATTTCGGTGTTGGTTTTTACACCAAATACGGCGACGGAGGGGTCGATATCAGCCCCATTGCAGATCTCTTCAAAACCGAAGTCTTTGCTTTGGCCAAAGCATTAGCAATTGTTTCTTCTATTCAAAACGCAGCCCCAACCGATGGTTTATGGGAAGACGGCCGGTCAGATGAAGACCAAATCGGCGCTACATACCCAGAACTCGAGTGGGCCATGTGTTTCCAAGGCGATGCTTCATTGTTGCGTACCCGCGAGCAAGAAGTCTTGGCCATTTACAATAGGTATCATCTTGCCAATTTGCACAAAATGCAAGCCATTCCTGTATGTTCTGTGCCCGATGAACTCAAAGCCTTACTGACGCCATGAGAATCGGCGCCTTATTGTTGTTTACCTTTTTGTTCTCATCGGTAGTTTTTGCTCAAAAAAATACCCAAAAAGCCCTGTTAGCTATTCAGGAAAATAATTTTGGCTTGGCCTATGGTTATTTGCAAAAAGACCTCCTCAAAGCACCAATTGCAGCCAGTTATGGCTGGGCTGTCTATTACCTCACGCCTTTTTGTTATCAGGCCGATAGCGCTTTTGCTTACCTTACTTTTTTAGAACGTGCTTATCCTGCGCTAGACGCAAAGTCAAAAACCAAATTACAAACCGATTTAGCACTCCAAGACACCACCATCCAACAGCTGTTCCATCAATTGGCCACAAAAGAATTGCAATTGGCCATTAGCGCGCCTCAAATTGCAGCGCTCGAGCTATTCATGGAGCGTTACGGCCAAAAGTACCCAAACTACAAAAATAGCGTAGTTGGTTTGCGCGATTCACTTGCTTTTGACCAAGCAGTGCGTGCGCAAAGTTCAGCTGCCATGCAGGCTTTTATGGTTATGTATCCGAATGCAGTGCAGCAACAAAAAGCTAACACCAGCTACGACCTCTTGTTGTATCAAGAGCGCACACAGCACGATACAGAAACAGAATTAATTGATTTTATTGCGCAGTACCCTAAAAATCCATTTGTAGCGAGTGTTTGGGAGCGTATCTACAACAAGTATGTGCAAGTCGGCACCCTCGAAGCATTTGCGCGCTTTATCCAAATCTACCCAACAGCACCTCAGGCGGCAAGTGCCTGGAAGCAAATTTACCGACTGTATATGCAGCCCTATAGCGTAGAGAAGTTGGCGCAATTTAAAGTTGCTTATCCGGCCTATCCTTTCTTAGAAGACCTCGCTTCAGATGGCGATTTACTGCTCAAAAAACTCTATCCTTTTGTACAGAATGGCACCTATGGTTACATGGACACACAAGGCAAGGCTATTATTGCCGCGCAATACGACGACGCAAGTGCATTTTATGACGGATTGGCTATTGTCTCAAAAAACGAACTTTTTGGTCTTATCAATAAAAAAAATGAAAGCATTACAGCACTAAAATACTTAGATATCTCCAAGTCTACAGATGGCTTTATTGCTGAAGACAGCGCAGGGTTTTATATTTTCAACAACCAAGGTCAGTTGTTGCAAAAAGATGCTTTGCAATGGGAAGAGCTCCAACAAACATTGAGTGCGCTATCCAACCAAATTGAAACAGTAGCGCCCAAAGTAGTTCCAAAATACGAGCGCATTGAAAAAAACGGCAAAGTAGGGCTTAGTAAACAGCGTAAAAGTGTGCTTCCAATTAAATATGATGATGTTGTTTTTTCAAATGATGCCGAATTCATTTTTGCCAAACTTGGCAAGTCCTTACATTACTTTGATACATTGGGCCGGAGATTGGAATTCAATGGTTTGGACTGGTTTTTGAATGCGTCTGAGCTGGCTGCCTTTTCAAAAGAAGGCAGCGCGGTTTTTTCTAAGTCGGCAAAACTCGGTTTAATGGATACAAAAGGTAAGGTTTTAGTTAAGAACAGCTTTGATGCCGCACAAGCGATCTATAATGGTTTGTGGCCAGTACAGCAAAACGGAAAATGGGGTTTGGTTTCGCTCGATGCCAAAATTGTTTTGCCACTAACTTACGAGCAAATTTTAGCGTTTCCTCCATTTGGTTTTCTCGTAGAATCCACTGAAGGTATCGGTTTGTTAGCCAGCCCTAATCATTGGTTGTTAAATCCAACCTACAAAACCATCAAGCGTTTTGAAACGTCTTATTTTTTAGTAGAAAATCAGGAGGGTTTAGGGCTTTTTAACACCGATGGAACCCAACTCATTTCTTGTGCCTATCAACGCATTGTTAAGTTAGACGACGGCGCTTTTCAATTGACCAACTCATCCGGAATTTCCTATTTTTTACCGATCGAAAATAAAATAGTTCAGTACCAACCATGAACCCAAGACAAATCCAGTCCGAACACTACCTCAAAGCCCTCATCGTGGTGCTGAGTTTGTATGTGGGCTCATTTGTCTATTTAGAACTCACGACAGTCAAAAAAGAAGAATTGCTTTCCAATGTAGGGCTTTATGAAGTGGCTTTAGAGGAGGTTACCGAGGAGCAGAAAGAGCAACTTCGTCAAGAAATGCAGGTGCAGCAGCAAAATGCATCGTTGCGCAGTGTGGCCAAAGATGCGAATGACACGCGCCCAACAGCTTATGAAAATTGGTCTGCCCAAACAGGTGGCGCCAGTCAGGGGAGTCCGGAGCAAAACGCCCGCGATTTTGAAGCAGAAGTTTTTGCGCAAACGGGAGGCGTTGCCGCGCGCGAGCGCATTGTGCAAGAAAGCAATAAGCGCATTGCTCAACTCAAGCAGCAAGGGCAAACACCGCAACAAAGCAATACAAATGGTAATGCGCAGCCCAACCAATATGCCGGCGCCGTTATGGTAGACTTCAGTGTTGTGAAGCGCAGTGCTTATGAAGGCAATACTTGGTATGTCCGAAACCCAGGCTACACTTGTGGTTTCAATGCGGCAGGCATGGTGTATTTGCAAATTGAAGTGACAGCAGCTGGTAAAGTCAGTGCGGCCAACTACATTGCGGCCAAAAGTAAGAATGCCAGCGCTTGCATGATTGAACAAGCCCTCAAATACGCAAAATTATCGCGTTTTAGTTCTGGTGAAGGCAGTACAACAGGCTGGATATCCTACCGTTTTGAAGCGCAATAAGCAGCAATAAAGAGGTGTTGGTTAAAAAATAATCAAATTTTTGATGAGTTATTGATATTTTACTTATTTTTGGACAAAGAACAAAGTATCATGCAAATCGCTCAGAACCTCAAGTTTTTACGCAAAAGAAAAGGCAAGTCTCAAGAAGAAATGGCCCAAGCGCTTGGCCTCAATCGCTCTACCTACAGCGGCTATGAAAACGAAGTTGCTCAACCAAGTTTAGAATTGCTTTTGCAACTCGCACAGTCCGAAAAAATCCCATTAGAAATCCTTTTGTCTAAATCGCTCGATCAACTTCCAACAGCAGAGCTAGAAGCCTTTCAAGGCGCATGGCGCGGAGAGGCTAGTGGTCAGCACTTGCGGGTACTCACTACTGTTGTCAATACGCAAAACGAAGAAGAAATCGAACTCATTTCCGAAAAAGTAAGCGCTGGTTATACCAGTGGCTACGCAGACCCCAATTACCTTCAAGAGCTGCCCACCTTGCGCTTGCCCTTTTTGTCCAAAGACCGCAAATACCGCGCTTTTCCCATCGCCGGAGACTCCATGCCACCTGTTGTGCATGGCTCTTATGTGGTAGGAGAGTTCGTTCAAGATTGGTTGCGCTTGCCTTCCAATACACCTTGCGTGGTGGTCACTAAAGAAGACGGCATTGTTTTTAAATACGTTCAGAATTTACTCCAAGAGCAACAAATCCTTCGTTTGAGTTCTACCAACCCATTGTATGCGCCCTTTGATGTAGCAGTTGCCGACGTCCTTGAAGTTTGGCGCTTTGTTTCTTACATTTCAAGAGAACTTCCCGATATCCAACTCGATCACGCTGCTTTGGGTAGCCAAATCCGCGCCATGCAAGCCGACCTCCAAACTGCACTCCGCGTTCACAATAAATAGCATTTATCTGCACATTTTTTGTAATTTTGCGGCTCATTATTACATATTATGTCCATTCAAGTTACTTTTCCGGACGGCAACATTCGTACGTTTGACGCCGGTACAACCGCCATGCAAGTGGCTCAATCCATTTCTGAAGGCCTGGCACGCAACGTACTGGCTGCCCGCATAGACGATCAAATCAAAGACGCCAGCACGCCTCTAGGGCAAGACTGCACCCTCCAATTGCTCACTTGGTCAGACGCAGAAGGCAAATCCACTATGTGGCACTCTTCAGCTCACTTAATGGCCGAAGCACTCGAGTTTTTCTATCCAGGTATCAAATTAGCTATTGGCCCACCCGTCACCAACGGCTTCTACTACGACGTAGACCTCATGGAGCACAGCATCTCTGAGAAAGACCTCGAAAAAATCGAGCAAAAAATGAAAGAGCTTGCCAAGCTTAAAAATCCTTTTGTGCGTCAAGAGATTTCCAAAGCAGATGCCCTTGCTTACTTTGAAGACAAACAAGACCCCTACAAACTCGAACTCCTTGCCGACTTACCAGACGGCAGCATCACCTTTTATACCCAAGGGAACTTCACCGATTTGTGTCGTGGCCCGCACATTCCCGATACCGGTTTTGTAAAAGCCGTTAAGCTCACTGCTATTGCTGGTGCTTACTGGCGCGGCGACGAAAAAAACAAACAGCTCACCCGCATTTACGGCATCACCTTTCCAAAGCAAGCAGAACTCACCGAATACCTCGAAAGAGTAGAGGAGGCCAAGCGCCGAGATCACCGCAAGCTGGGTAAAGAACTCGAGCTCTTTACTTTCAGTCAGAAGGTAGGCCAGGGTTTGCCCCTTTGGTTGCCAAACGGCGCTGCATTGCGCGAGCGTTTAGAGAACTTTCTCAAAAAAGCACAAAGAAAAGCAGGATACCAACAAGTCATTACCCCCCACATCGGTAACAAAGAACTCTACGTTACCTCTGGCCACTACGAAAAATACGGTGCTGATTCATTTCAACCAATCCGCACACCAGACCCCAACGAAGAGTTTTACCTCAAACCCATGAACTGTCCGCATCACTGCGAGATATTCAAAAGCAAGCCGCGCTCTTACAAAGAATTGCCAGCGCGTTTTGCTGAGTTTGGCACGGTATACCGCTACGAGCAATCTGGCGAGCTCCATGGGCTCACCCGCGTGCGTGGTTTTACCCAAGACGACGCCCATATTTTCTGTACCCAAGAACAAGTCAAAGAAGAATTTAAAAACGTCATTGACATCGTTTTGTATGTACTCAAAACCCTTAAGTTCGAAAATTTCAAAGCGCAAATTTCGCTGCGCGACAAAGAAAACCGCTCCAAATATATCGGTTCCGATGAAAATTGGCAGCGCGCCGAACAAGCCATTATTGAAGCGGCTTCAGAAAAAGAATTGCCAACAGTTGTGGCTTTCGGAGAGGCTGCATTTTACGGACCTAAACTTGACTTTATGGTCCAAGACGCATTGGGTCGGGAGTGGCAGTTGGGCACCATCCAAGTAGATTACAACTTACCCGAACGCTTTGAGCTGGAGTACATTGGTGCCGATAACCAAAAACACCGTCCAGTCATGATCCACCGTGCACCCTTTGGTTCTATGGAGCGTTTTGTGGCGGTCTTGCTCGAACACTGCGCCGGTGACTTCCCACTTTGGTTGTCTACAGAACAATTTATCGTCTTGCCAATCTCAGATAAATACAATGAGTACGCAGAAAAAGTTTCAGAATTCCTAAATAATTCCGATATTCGCGGACTTATAGACGACCGCAACGAGAAAATCGGCAAGAAAATTCGCGATGCAGAACTCAAAAAAGTACCTTTTATGCTCATCGTAGGGGAGAAAGAAGCCGAGTCAGACACTATTTCAGTCAGACAACGCGGCGTCGGAGACCACGGCAGCATGGACCTGAACAAATTTGCGGACTTGATTCAGGAAGTAATTTCCGCTGAATTGGCTTAAGTTGAACTAACCACTGAATGAGAAGAAACTCGAAACCATTTGTAAAAAGAGAAGAGGCTGCTCAGCACCGCATCAATGAAAAGATTTATGCGACTGAAATCCGCCTTGTTTTCGAAGGAGAAGAACCACAAGTTATGAGCGTTGCCCAAGGCATTGCTTTGGCTGAAGAACAAGATATGGATCTTGTGGAAATCTCCCCAAACGCTACGCCTCCCGTTTGTAAAATCCTGGACTACAAAAAGTTCATTTACAATCAAAAGCGTAAGAATAAAGAACTAAAAGCCAAACAAAGCAAAGTTATTTTAAAAGAAATTCGCTTTGGTCCCAATACAGACGACCACGATTTCGCTTTTAAATTGGCTCATGCTAAAAAATTCCTCGAAGAAGGCAGTAAGGTAAAAGCCTATGTTTTCTTCAAAGGAAGAACCATCGTGTTCAAAGACAGAGGCGAGATATTATTACTCAAGTTTGCCCAAGAACTCGCTGACCTCGGTGCGGTAGAGCAACTACCTAAACTAGAGGGTAAAAAAATGATCTTAATGATCAACCCGAAAAAGAAATAAGAAGCTGATATAGAAGTTTAACTCAAAAAAAAGCAAGCAGATGCCTAAAATGAAAACAAAATCCAGTGCAAAGAAGCGATTCACCATCACTGGAAGTGGCAAAATCAAGCGCAAGCATGCATTTAAGAGTCACATCTTGACCAAAAAATCCACCAAACGTAAGCGCAATCTTACGCATGCAGGATTGGTCCACGATGCTGACCTCTCAAATGTCAAATTGCAATTGTGCATGAAATAGTCCCTTTAACGGTTAATAAATTGTAGAACCCGGTACTGAGTTCCTAAGTCTTCTAGCGAAGCACTCCCTACCAAAAAATTTAAAAAATATGCCAAGATCAGTAAATCACGTCGCGTCAAGAGCTCGTAGAAAGAACTTGATGAAATTGGCCAAAGGATACTTTGGTCGTCGTAAAAATGTTTGGACAGTTGCTAAAAACGCCATTGAAAAAGGGCTTGTTTATGCATACTCCGGACGCAAGCAAAAGAAAAGAAACTACCGTTCACTCTGGATTGCCCGTATCAACGCGGGTGCTCGCCTTCACGGCATGAGCTATTCACAGTTTATGGGTGCCGTACACAAAAGTGGTATTGAGCTCAATCGCAAAGTACTTGCCGATTTAGCCATGAACCACCCAGAAGCTTTCAAAGCGGTTGTCGATACGGTAAAATAATAAGTTTGAAACCTATATCAGCTAAAAGCCATTAGTCTAGCGATTAATGGCTTTTTTTATAAAGAAATGATTCGAATAGGCATCGTTGGCATTGGTTATTTGGGGCGCATTCACGTTGGGGTGCTCCAAGAATTAACTGCGCAGTTTCAAGTCGTGGGTGTGTTTGATCACAATGCAGATAGGTCTAATGAGCTCAAGTCTGAAATGCCGGAGCTTTGCATCTTTACCTCGTATCAAGAACTCCTTCATTCCGTAGAGGCGGTTGCAATTATAGCAAGCACTCCAGCGCATTTTAACTTAGCGCAAGAAGCAATGATGGCCGATAAAGCAGTTTTTGTCGAAAAGCCCATGTGTGCATCGCTCCAAGAGGCTCGGCAGCTTTCCGACTTCGCCCAGCAGCAGCAATGTTTTGTTCAAGTTGGTCATGTTGAACGCTTCAATCCTGCAATTATAGCCGTAGGGTCTTTTTTGGAGGCTCAAAAATGCTTGACCTTCGCTGCTGTCCGTACAGCACCTTTTCAACCAAGGGGTACAGAAGTATCTGTTGTCCTCGACCTCATGATCCACGACCTCGATTTGTTACTCACCCAGACAACAAGTCCGGTTACTTCTATCGCGGTTGAGGCCAGATGTGAACAAAGTATTTATCCTGATGAAGTCCGAGCCACACTTAAATTTGCAGATGGCTTAGACGCCACAATTTTTAGCTCGCGCATCGCCGTTCAAAAGCAGAGAAGTATCCGTATCCATACGCCTCAACACCTCTTGAGTCTTGATCTTTTGGGAAAGTCGGTATCTGTACAACACCACTCAAATTTACAAACACAAGCAATTCATGTGGAGCAAAGTAATTCATTGCAAAGTCAATGGCTCGAATTTGCCGCAGCTTACCACGCAGGTCTCGCGCCCAGGGTAGGAGCAGCGCAAGGGTTGCGTTCACTAGAACTCGCTTTTGAAATTGAGGCGCTCGCAAGGGTCCAAATTGCACAAAATAGCAATCCGTTACACAATAAAAATGACTGATTTTCGTTCCGTAAACATGGTCTATCGCTACCTTCTTTTTCTAGGGCTTATATTGAGTGCTTGCGTCAAGAATAACCCCGATCCGTCTTGGTTAGAAGTCACAGAATGGACCCTCGAAGCCAACCCAACACTCAACGGCGAAGATGGTCAGCTGACCCACAAGCTCACCGATGCTTGGGTTTACGTTGACGAACAACTGATCGGCGTGTTTGAAGTTCCATTCAAAATCCCGATCCTTAAAGAGGGCGCAACGAATATCCGCATTTACCCCACCATACGTGTAAATGGCATCGCTGCATCCAAAATGCGCAACGAACACATGGTGCCATTTGAAGTGACGGGTGTTTTTGTCAAGAACCAAACATTCACAATTGCACCCAAAACGCATTACAAAGACAACGTCAATTTCTGGATCGAAGATTTTGAAGATATCAATGTGCGCCTCACCGACGACCCGAATACCTCCTCAGCGACCCTTACCTTAGCCAATGACACATTGAAATGGTTCAATGGCAATTATTATGGAAAAATACTCTTGAGCGCACAAGATTCTATGTGGGTAGCCTATACCAATCAAGATCAGCAGCTCACCATTCCCAAAAACAAGCAAGCCATGTTGGAAATCGATTACTGCAATTCAGTTCCTTTTACCAATTATCTTCTGTTTGTCAATAGCAATGGCACCAACGAAAATGTAATGGTCACGATGAACAAAAGTCCGCTGGCCTCTTTGCGTTGGAAGAAAGTATACATTCTACTCAGTGAAGTCATTACCGCTGGGCCAAACAACACCAACTACATTCAGGCATTTAGGGCGTTTTACGACAGCACAATTGCCAATAATCTCATATTAATCGACAATATCAAGGTAGTATATTTCTGATGAAAGACCGGTTTTGGATAGCGTTTTTGGTTTGTATAGACTTACTCAGTGCCGGCGGTTCTTGGGCTTTGTTTTTTTATGTGCGTCAGGTCCAAATCGAAAGTAAATCTTTTCATATCGATGGCAACTTTTGGATGGGTGTTTTTTTATTGCCTCTTTTTTGGTTGTTGTTTTATTCCCTTCAAGGCACCTATCAAGACATCCGTCGCTTGTTTCGCTTGAAAGTCATCAACTTGAGTTTGGCAGCTACTTTCTTCGGCACCATTGTCTTGTTTTTCACCCTTTTGCTAGATGACCAAGTACGGAGCTACCAAAATTATTACCAACTCACTATTTGGCTTTTCATTATTCATTTAAGCTTCACTTCTATTGGCAGGATCTTGTTTACAACCATTCTGATCAAGTACATTAAGGCAGCAGGGCATGGTTTCAAAACCCTGATTATTGGAGGCAATGAACGCGCTGTTGAAATTTATCAAGAGTTGCTTTCCGCTCCTAATATGATCAATCATTTTATAGGATTTCTTCAAGTAAATGGGCGCGATAATCTGCTATCACCTCAACTTGCGCACCTAGGTAAGTTGCCAGAATTAGAAGATGTCTTAGACTCCTATCAAGTGGAGGAAGTCATCATCGCTATTGAAAGTTCAGACCACAATCGCCTACAGTCTATTATTGCCCGCATAGACAACGCCAAGATTCGGATCAGGGTTTTGCCCGATATGTATAGCATTTTAGCGGGTTCCGTCGACATGACCAATATTTATGGCGCGCTTCTCATTGAGATCAATCCCGACGTGATGCCTTATTGGCAAAGAGCAGTGAAGCGCCTTATGGATATCCTGATTTCATTTGTTGCGCTCTTATTTTTGATTCCTTTTTTTATTTTTTCTTCGGTGGCCGTAAAGTTTTCTTCACCAGGTCCCATCTTTTTCTTGCAAGATCGTGTAGGCCGAGACGGCAAGCGCTTTAAGATCATCAAGTTCCGCACCATGTATACCGATGCTGAAAAAGCAGGGCCGCAACTCTCCAAAGAAGGAGACCCCCGCATCACGCCAATTGGTCGATTCATGCGCAAAACGCGCTTAGACGAATTTCCGCAGTTTTTCAATGTGTTGTTGGGCCAGATGTCTTTAGTGGGGCCGCGTCCGGAGCGTCAATTTTACATCGATCAAATTGTAGCTATTGAGCCTCAATATATGCAGCTCACGCGCGTGCGCCCGGGCATTACTTCCTGGGGGCAGGTCAAATACGGTTATGCAGAAAATGTCGATCAAATGCTGCAGCGCATGAAGTTTGACCTGATCTACATGAAAAACCGCACCTTGGCGCTTGACATCAAAATCATGTTCTATACCGTCATCATTGTATTTAAGGCGCAGGGTAAATAAGTTTTGTTGCGTTCAAATAAAATGTCTATCTTTGCACCCTTAATTCTCTTATTTATAAATCTGGGTTTCGGACCCAAAACTGTAAAGTACAATGGCAACACGCATTCGTCTTCAAAGACACGGTAAAAAAGGCAAACCATTTTTTCACTTGGTAGCTGCAGATAGCCGTGCAAAACGCGATGGTAGATTCATCGAAAAACTCGGAACTTACAACCCAACTGCTAACCCAGCTGTAATCGACATCAACTTTGATGCGACTCTTGCTTGGGTTCAGACTGGAGCTGAAATGTCTGAAACTGCTCGTGCTATTCTATCTTACAAAGGAGTTTTGTACAAAAATCACTTGCTTAACGGCGTGAAAAAAGGTGCACTTACTGCTGAGCAAGTAGAAGAGCGTTTCAATCAATGGTTGGCTGATAAAGACGCCAAAATTGAAGGCAAAATCACTGGTATAGTGAAAAGCGTTGAAAAAGAAAAAGCTGACCGCAAGGCAGCAGAAGTTGCAACCAATTTAGCCAAAGCAGCAGCGGTTGTAGCGAAAAATACCCCAGAGGTCGAAGAAGTAGTAGCTGAAGAGGCTCCTGCAACTGAAGAAGTAGTTGCTGAAGAGGCGCCTGCAACTGAAGAAGTAGTAGCTGAAGAAGCTCCTGCAACTGAAGAAGTAGTGGCTGAAGAGGCTCCTGCAACTGAAGAAGTAGTGACTGAAGAGGCTCCTGCAACTGAAGAAGTAGTGGCTGAAGAAGCTCCTGCAACTGAAGAAGTAGTTGCTGAAGAAGCGCCTGCTACAGAAACTCCCGCAACAGAAGAAGCAACTGAAGAAGCCGCTGCTGAATAAGCATATGCAAATTCAAGATTGCTATTATTTAGGTCTTATCGCGAAACTTCACGGATTTAAAGGTGAAGTTTCGTTGTTTTTAGACGTTACCACTCCCGCTGATTACCAAGGGCTCGACGCCCTTTATCTAGATATCAACGGTCAACTCACTCCATTTTTTATTGAAGGTTTCAAACTCAAGAACAAAGGCTTTGCGGCCCTTAAATTTGAAGGCATAGAAACCGAAGAGGCAGCTAAGCGCTTGGTTAAATCGAAAGCTTATTTGCCGTTAGAAGTTTTGCCAGAACTCGATCAAACCTCTTTCTATGACCACGAAGTCATTGGATTTAAGGTTTTTGATGCCCAGCATGGTGACATCGGCGTTGTAGAAGACGTCATCGACATGACATCTAATCCTTTGCTGCAAATTGATTTCAATGGTACAGAAATCTTAGTGCCCATCTTTGAAGGGCTCATCCAAAAAGTATTGCGCAAAAAAAAGGAGCTCTATATCAAAGCTCCTGAAGGTCTGATTGATCTTTACCTGACTACTTAGTTTTCAAAAGCCCCATTGCAATTTTCATGCGAATGATTTTCTTAGCCGCAGCTTCTACCTGTGTCTTAAAGGCAGGGTCTTTGCGGTAATGTGCAAGAATTTCTGAATGCGCTTTCTTGGCATCTACCGGCATCAGGACGATATCGCAACCCGCTGCAACTGCTTTGTAGGCAGCTTCTGGTACGGCAACCACACCACCCATGTTCATGGCGTCAGTGACAATGAGGCCTTTGTAGCCCATTTCTGTTTTGAGTAAATCTGTGACAATGGCTTTTGAACAAGTCGAAGGCAGGCCATTGGTACTGTATTTAGGATTGTTTTGTACAGCGATGTGCGCTACCATTATAGAGAGAACGCCTTGCGCAATGAGTGGTGGGTAGTTTTGGATTTCTTTGAGTTCGCCGTCGATAACCTGCAGCGCTTTATGGGTGTCGCCAGATACCAAGCCGTGTCCGGGGAAGTGTTTGGCAGTAGCGATGATGCCTTGCGCTTGCGTTTCTTCAATAAAAGCACCAGACCAAGGAATGATATTGGCTGGTACAGCACCAAAACTCCTGAAACCGACAGTAGCATTGGGCGACATATCTACAACAGGCGAGAAATTGTAATTGATACCGATGTCATTGAGGTCTTTAGAAATGGTTTGAGCACAGGTGCGTACCTCTTCAATAGACTTGAGCTCATTGGCTTTCTTGACCAAAGTAGAGCCCGTAATTTTGCGATTCACCAAGCTTGGCTCTGCATCGGCGCTGTACAAGAATGGTAAATTGCCATAGGTTTTGTTTTGTTTTTCAAAATCTGCGATCCAAGATGTGAAGCCTTCTTTGGTGCCATTGAGCATCAGTACGCCGCCGATAATGCGGTCTTTGATGTGTTGGTCGATGGTGGCTTTTTCTTGCCCCAAACGCCCAACAGCTGGCATAATGAGTTGGGCTACAATTGCGGTGTCGTCTAAGGTGGCAAAAACTTTGTCTACTGCGGCATCTAGGTCTTTGTTTTCTTTCAAAAAATCTTGTAATTCAAATTGCGTTTGAATTTGCACAACTTCGCGTTTACGCACTTCTTTTTGAGGTGTTTGCGCGCAACTATTAAAGAGCAATCCGATGCTCAGGATACTTAAAATTTGTAATTTCATAGTTCAAAGATAGTATTTTACAACTTATCCTGACTTTAATCCGACTTAAACAAAACTCCTTTCATGCTGCGTTATCTTATTCTTTCACTTTGCTTTGCATCTTTCTTTTCTACCCAGTTTCTAGCTCAAAATTTTTACCACCGCGACACCATCCAAGTTATCGAAATTTTCTTTTCGTTTAGCAATTGGGATGCGCAGCTAGATGCCAACGAAGCCACAGAAACTTATATTTATGCCGATTCTGTCCGAATCAATGGTGTTTCTTTTGATTCATGTGGCATACGCTACAAAGGCAATAGTTCTTATAATCCTACCAATCAAAAGAATCCGCTGCGCATCGAACTCAACACAATCAAAATCAACCAAGACTACAACGGAATTACAGACATCAAACTCTCCAATTGTTACAAAGACCCCTCCATGATCCGAGAAATACTTTCGTATCAAATCCTCGAGAATTATATGGATTGCCCGCGCTCAAATTTTTCTAGAGTATATATCAACGGTCAATATAGAGGTGTTTACACCAACAACGAGTCGATTAAAGACGACTTCAATCAAGCGCATTACTATGCAGACGATACTTATTTCAAATGTAACCCAGTTGGTGGTGCAGGCCCGGGGAGTACCATTAGTCCTGATTTGAAATATTTAGGCACAGACAGCAGTGCTTATTTCAATGGTTATGAATTGCAATCTGCTTTTGGCTGGAACCGCATGGTGGCTTTGTGCAACACCCTTAATAATGATTTTCAAAACATCGAAGGGCTACTCGACATCGACCGGGCTATCTGGATGCTTGCCTTTAATAACGTTTTGGTCAATTTAGATTCATATAGTGGGGCATTTCGCCAAAATTATTATCTCAGTTGGGATGCCAACGGCCGTTTTGTACCTACTGTATGGGATGTCAATATGAGTTTTGGCGGTTTTCCGGGCGGCACAGGATCAGGCAGCTTCACGCCATCATCTCTCGATCCTTTTTCGAATTCGACTTCAAGCAACCATCCGCTCATCAAACAAATCATGGCCAATCCGCTATACAAGCGCATGTACATGGCGCATGTGCGCACGATGGTACAAGAAATGTTTGCCAGTGGCCAATACGATACCTGGGCGCAAAACCTAATGGCTCTTGCCGATTCTTCTATTCAGGCCGACCCGTATAAATTTTACACGTATTCCCAATTTCTGAATAGCCTCACTACAGCCGTAACTGGCGGAGGCGGGGCGGGTGGGGGCGGCAGTATCCCAGGCATTAAGGCGCTAATGGATGCCCGCGCACAGTTTTTCAGTACCAATGCAGCTTATCTATTGCAAGCCCCTTCGATTAATGCGCATGGTGCCAGTGCTACACCATTGAACTACGGATCTACAGTCAATATCAATACAACTTGCGCCAATGAAACGACCGTTTATTTAGGTTACCGCGGCAACCATCAATTGAAATTCAACCGCGTTCAAATGTACGACGACGGCGCCCACAACGACGGCACAGCTGCCGACCACATTTATGGTGTAGAAGTCCCGGTAACCGGCCTCACTTTTGAATATTATATCTATGCAGAAAACAACAATGCTGGTTTGTTTTCTCCGGCGCGCGCAGAACATGAATTTCATACCCTAGCCGTTGCATTTCCTGCCCCTGCAGTGGGTTCATTACTGATCAATGAAGTGTTGGCTTCAAACGACTCTTTGCTTTTTGATTTAAATGGTGAAGACGAAGATTGGATCGAACTTGTCAATACCACGAATGCGTCGATCGATTTAGCAGGTTTTTACCTTTCTGACGATCCACTTGACCTGATGGCTTGGGCTTTTCCTGCCGGCACAAGTATTCCGGCCAACGGTTATTTGCTCGTTTGGGCCGATAACGATGTGAATCA
>CAMDFN010000016.1 GCA_945897565.1 Chryseobacterium gleum | reverse complement strand
TTAATAAGCCCGCTCGTTGCGCTTCTCCATCCAGTTGATGAAGGCGCGGTTCACGACTTTATTGCCGCCAGGGGTAGGGTAGTTGCCAGTGAAGTACCAGTCACCGGTGTGGTGTGGGCAGGCGATATGTAAGTTGTCTACGGTTTGGTAAATGATTTCTACCTCGGCTTGCATTTCAGCAGGTGTGAGCATTTTGGCAATTTGTGCAGAGATTTCTTTGTCTGAGAACGGTGCGTATATGCGCTGCACTACATTTTTGACTTGTTCTTTAGGTAGCTGCACTTGTTCGAGCGCCGCTTTGTAGACTTCGTCTATGAGGCTAGATTTGCCGCGTTCGCGCAAAAGGGCGATAGCTGCTTCAAAGGCAATGAAATCTCCCATTTTGGCCATGTCGATGCCATAGCAATCTGGATAACGGATTTGCGGTGCAGATGACACCACCACCACTTTTTTAGGGCCTAGGCGGTCTAGAATACGCAAGATGCTTTGGCGCAAGGTAGTGCCGCGCACAATGCTGTCGTCTATGACGATGAGGTTGTCGGTGCCTCGGCGCACAGAGCCGTAAGTGATGTCGTAGACATGTGCAACGAGGTCGTCGCGGGAGTCGTCTTGGGTAATGAAAGTGCGCAGCTTGGCGTCTTTGATGGCAATTTTTTCGATGCGTGCGCGGCGGTTGATGATTTCGCTGAGGGCCTTAGGGCTGGCGTTTGAACCCAGCGCCTGAATTTGTTTGATTTTATCTTGGTTGAGCGCTTCTTCCAAGCCTTTGAGCAGACCGTAGAAAGAAACTTCAGCGGTGTTCGGAATAAACGAAAAGACGCTGTTGTCGTAGTCATGGCCAATGCTATGAAGTACGTCATTGACAATTAAGCGCCCGAGTGCCTTGCGTTCTTTGTAAATAGCTGCATCTGAGCCTCTGGAAAAATAAATGCGTTCAAAAGAACACTGCTTGAGCTCGCGCGGTGTATTGATTTGTAATTCTTTGACCTGCCCTTTTTTCTCAATGATGAGTGCATGGCCAGGTTTGAGCTCTTGGATGTCTTCTTCTTTGAGGTTGAAGGCGGTCTGGATAACGGGGCGCTCAGAGGCAACCACGCAGATTTCGTCGTCTTCGTACCAAAATGCAGGGCGAATGCCGCTTGGGTCTCTGAGCACAAAAGCGCTACCGTGGCCCAAAAGCCCCGCCATGGCGTAACCGCCGTCCCAGCGTTCAGATGCTTTTTTGAGAATTTTATCAATTTTTAGTTCGTCTTGGATGCGGGCGTAAATTTCGGTTTTGCCGTATCCTAATGTTTTGTAGTGTGCATAAAGTTCGTCGTTTTCGACATCTAGGAAATGGCCGATTTTTTCCATGACTGTAACGGTGTCGGACTTTTCCTTAGGGTGCTGGCCAAGTTCTACAAGCCCTTCAAAGAGTTCGTCTACGTTGGTGAGGTTAAAGTTGCCAGCCACCACCAAATTGCGGGTCATCCAGTTGGACTGTCGCAAAAAAGGATGACAGCTTTCTATGGAATTGCGCCCATAAGTACCGTAGCGCAGGTGCCCTAGAAAGACTTCTCCGGTAAAACCTACGTTTTGCTTCAAAAAGGCAACATCTTTGAGTTTTTCGGGATTTTCATCGTAAATCGCCTTGAATTTGGCATTGATTTGATCGAAAATGTCTTGTGTTGGGTTTTTTTGTACCGAGCGGGTGCGCGAAATATAGCGCTCACCGGGCTGCATATCGAGTTTGATGTTGGCAATCCCCGCGCCATCTTGACCGCGGTTGTGTTGTTTCTCCATCAAAAGATGCATTTTGTTGAGACCCCAAAGGGCAGATCCGTATTTCTCGAGGTAGTATTCAAGTGGTTGTTTGAGCCTCAAAAGGGCAATGCCACACTCGTGTTTAATCGGATCACTCATGGTCTAGGAAATTGAGTTGCAAAGGTAATTCATTATTTGTAATTTTGTATTGTGAAACTCATTTTAGCGACTTTTCTTATCCTTATGCAACTTGCCCTGCAAGTAGGCATTCCTATTCACAAGCATTTTTGTGAAATGGACGGTGCGTTTGCGTCGGTGGTGCTGAAGATAGACCACAAGTGTGCGCAAACGCACGAGGAGCTTCCGCCGTGTTGTCAGAAAGAGCAGACAGCAGCTTGTGACGCCAATTTGCAAGAAAAGGATTGCTGTTCGGATGAGTTTCAGGTGGTGAAAACGCATATGGATCAAGTGTGCTCTAGTTTTGAGTGGCAATACGAACAAGCCGCATTATGCCCAAGCTTTCATTCCATCTCATCTTTTGTAAATCTAGACCTCCAACCAAAAAGCAACCCACGTTCAGGACAGACCTACCGGCCACCTCCGTTATACAAGAGTGGAAAGCAAATTCAAGTGAAAAATCAAGTGTGGCAAATATGAGCTCACAATTAGCTTTAATGTTAATTGTTGAACTTACTTATTGACCATGAAATTATTTTTTTTATTTGGAGTTATTCTGATAACCCATTGCTTTGAAGCCCAAATTCGCGGAGTGGTGCAAGGTGCAGATTCTGTGCAGACCAAACCGCTTAAGAATGTAAAAATTACCTTGCTAGGTGCCGGCACCACTGTTTTTTCCAACGAAGACGGCACCTTTGAAATTCTATTGGGCAAGCAGCAGCCCGATACCTTGCTTTTTGTGGCAAAAGGCTACCGCCCAGACCGCTTGGTAGTGACGCGCTCAGACCGTTTTTTGGCTTTGAATGTAGTGCTTGTGTCGGGGCAAATGGTGCAGGATATCGTGGTGAGTAGTCAAAAGAACCCACATGGCATCTCCAAAATGAAAACCCTACACGTAGAGGAGCTCACCAGTGCCGAATTCAGAAAAGCGGCTTGCTGCAACCTTTCGGAGTCTTTTGAAACCAATGCCACGGTAGATGTCAGTATGTCTGACGCCATTTCGGGCGCCAAAAAAATCCAATTATTAGGGCTAGATGCCGTTTACACGCAGCTGCAATTTGAGAACATTCCATTTCTGCGCGGCCTCGAGAGTGCTTTTGGGATGAGTATCATTCCTGGCACTTGGCTGGAGTCTATTCAGATCACAAAAGGCACAGGTTCGGTAGTCAATGGCTATGAGTCTATGGCTGGCTTGGTTAATTTGGAGTTCAAGAAACCCAAAGAAATGCCGCGCTTGGGGCTCAATTTTTACCAAAATCGGTTCGGGCGCACGGAGCTCAATTTGTTGGGCGGCCAGCAGCTCTCCGAGCGCTGGCACATGGGCCTTTTTGCATCGGGCGCTGCTGTTTATGGTACTTTTGACCACAACCAAGACAGCTTTCGAGACCAAGCGCTCTCCAATACCTTTAATTTACTGCAGCGCTTTAGCTATCAAGGCCCGCGAATGGAGGCCCAACTTGGCGTGCAGGCTTACGCCGACCAAAAAATCGGGGGGCAAACAACCTATACCAAAGCCAGCCCGGTGGGCTACGGCATGCAATTGGCCAGCGAACACCTCTCTGTTTTTTCGAAGACCGGATTTTTTGGTAAAAAGCCTGCCCAGAGTTTGGGCGTCATTGCGCAATTCAAGCTCCAAAATATGAGCGGCTTATATGGCTTGCGCAACTTCAGTGGCACTGAAAAGCGCGGGTATTTGAACGTTATCTACGACGATATCATTGGTTCTGCAGATCATAAAATCAAGGCGGGTGCCAGTTTACTTGCTTTGCAAATAGCACAATTTGCCGCTCAGCCCAACGGCGAAATGCTCATCGGAAATCTCAGAACAGAGTGGGTGCCGGGCGTATTTGCCGAGTATGCCTACTCGGGCAGCCGCCTTTCGGCTGTTGTAGGCGCGCGCTTTGATCAACATAACCTAGCTGGCGCACAGTTTTCACCGCGCGCGCACCTCAAATACGCCCTCAGCCCCCAGCTCGATCTTCGGCTCACGGCTGGCCGCGCGTGGCGCTTGCCCAATTTTGTAGTAGACAACCTCTCGCTTTTGGCCAGCTCCAACACATGGTTGGCTACCCAAACCTTACTGCCAGAAGTTTCTTGGAATGCAGGGGTTTCTCTAGTGCAAGGTTTTCTTTTCAAAAAACGCAAGGGTAGCCTCAGTTTAGATGCCTATCATACGCGTTTTTCGCAACAACTCGTAGCCGACCGCGATTCGCTGAGTGGTGTGGTGGTTTTTAAAAATTTAACAGACAACTCTTTGGCTACCGTGCTGCAGGCCGAGTTTGCCTATGCTGTGTTGCGCGGCCTAGACCTGCGCCTCGCCTACAAATTTCAGGATGTCAGGGCGCTCTACAACGGCCAACTCCAAACGCAAGTGCTCTTGCCGCGCCAGCGTCTTTTCGCCAATCTGGCCTACCAAACCCGCAATAAGCGCTGGGAGTATGACCTCACGTATTCGCGCTACAGTGCGGTGCGCTTGCCACAAGGCGGGCAGGGCGAACCATGGGCGCTATTGAATGCGCAAGTAACGCGCAATTGGAAGGGATTAGAACTTTACGTAGGCGGTGAAAACCTGCTCAACGTGCAGCAGCATCATCCGATTACAGGAGCCCAAAATCCTTTCGGGCCAGACTTTGACGCCACTGAAATTTGGGCACCGATCATGGGCTGGAATGCGTATCTTGGCCTGAGGTACACGATCAAATAATAATTTCAATTCATCGTAAATTTGATACTGAAATCAATCAAAATCAATCAAAATCAATCAAAATGAATCAAAATGAATCAAAATGAATCAAAATCAATCAAAATCAATCAAAAATACATCTTATGAAAACAATTCTAATCTCATTTTTACTCCTTTTCGGAACGCCTCTTGTGGCACAAAAAACATTAGTAGTTCAAATGCAGACCTCTGCCCAATGTGGCGATTGCCAGCAACGCATTGAAGGTGCCCTCAACCAGACAAAAGGAGTGGTTTATGCGGAGCTGAATCTCGATACAAAAATAGTGGAGGTCAAATTCAAGCCCGCCAAAACGAATAAAGAACAACTCCAATTGGTTTTGGTAAATATTGGGTATCAGGCCGATGACAAAAAAGCGAATCAGGAGGCTTTAAAAGCGCTGCCGTTGTGCTGCCAGCCGGGCGGGCACTAGCTTTCAATTTTATAAGACAAACCAATGCCAATCACTGATTTGAACTGAGTTCTTGGGCCAATATTGCCGTTGATGTCCGTGATTTTAATGTCGTCGTCGTAGATAAGGTTCCATTGGGCGGAGGCTGAAACCAAGGAATTGACCCGAAAGAGCAGCAGCAGCTCGCCGTTGACGTCGATATTTTCAGGATTATTGAGGTAATTGCTAAACAATTCTAGCTTAGATTTCATCTCGATGTTTTTGGCCAAAGGGCGGTTGTATTTCATCTTGAGATACGCGCCGTATTCTTGGCGGTAGCGCATCCCGGGCGCTACACCAAAAGAGCCTTTGGCACTTAATGAGTCATCTAAAACAAACGTAGATTTGATGGCGATAGAGGAGAAGAAGATATTGAAGTTGTCCGATTTTCGAAAGTCGGCACCAAGCGCGAGATTCATGTAGCCCGGCGCCATTAAGCGCGAAACAGGAATAGAATCATTGGGGTAGGCGTAACCATTGATACTTTGGGTTCTGAAACTAGAGGCAAAGGTGAGAAAGAACCCTTTGGAGAGTTGCATACCGAAAGTACTGGAGAGGTCTATTCGGTCATCGGTTTTTTGAGCGCCAATTCCTTTTTTGTCAAAATACTTGATACCGCCAAGTGCAAAAGAGGCATCGTTGGTCCATTTGATGGTTTCTCGGGTGTAATAGGCCGACGCGCTTACCGAACCAATAATAGAGATGTTATTGCGACCCCCCGCATTCCAATTGACAAACGATGTTTGGGTACCGCTCAAGGAGTAAAGCGATTTGAATTTCCAATAAGCGGTAGAATCTTGGGCGCAAGCGGTATTTGCGGCCAAAAAGGTAAACAATAGGTACAAAAATGTGTTACTTTGGTGTCTAGACATTTCGACTACAAAAATAATGCGTTTTCTTACTCTTCTTTTCGTGTACCTCCCAATTATTTCAACAGGGCTTTATGCACAAACTCCAACGGATTACAGTTTTGCTCAAAATTGGGCCGCTTTACCTCAACAATTACCGAGCGGTTTAGCGCAGCATTGTTCAGATACTTCCTTATGGGCAAAAGCTGATGTATTTTACGTGTATCCTACGCTCAATATCAAAAAAAGTGACAAGCGTTGGAATGTCCCCCTCAACGACAACAAACAACGCAGTAAAGTACTCGAAACAGCCCTACCCTTTCAAGGAAGTGCCTTTGTAGAAGCGGGTCGGTTTTACAGCCCTTTTTACCGTTCTGCGCATTTGCGCTCTTATTATGTAGCAGATCCTCAAGGAAAAGAAGCACTTGAGTTGGCTTATGCCGATGTGCGGGCCGCCTTCTTGTATTATCTCGAACACTACAACAATGGCAGGCCCATTATTTTAGCCGGACACAGCCAAGGCAGCACGCATTGTGGTTTGCTGCTTCAAGAATTTTTTGATGGCCAACCTTTGCAAAATCAATTGGTGGTGGCTTATTTGCCGGGTATTGGCATACTTCCTTCCGAGTTGAAACAAATTCCGCTTTTAACGAGGCCGGACCAAACTGGCGGTTATGTCGCTTGGAATACCTTCAAAAAACGCCTGGACCGCAAATCCTACGACCAATGGTATAAGGGCAGGGTTGTTGTGAATCCGGTCACCTGGACCCTCGATTCCCTAGCTACCAAAGAAGCCCACAAAGGATTTTTGTATTTCGACAACAAGCTTTACCCAGGCCTTTTTCAGACGCATTTAATAGACGGTGCCATCTGGATAGACCGCCCCAAAGGCAAGTTTTTGCTGATGAGCCTCACCATGCGCAATTACCACATTGGCGACATCAATTTATTTTGGCAAGATATTCGGGAAAATGCCCGTTTGAGGGTTCAAAATTTCAATCAAAATTAAGTACTTTTGTAGACCCAAATTTGACACAACACATGACACCATTTGAAAGACGCCACATTGGCCCCGGAGCTTCAGAACAACAAGACATGTTAGCAGCCGTTGGCGTAGATGCGCTCTCGACACTCATCGACCGCACCATTCCTGCGCAAATTCGCCTCAACCGCGAGCTGCGCATCGATGCTGCGCTCTCTGAGCAGGCTTACCTTGACCACATCAATGCGCTGGGTGCCAAAAATAAAGTCAACAAATCATTTATTGGTTTAGGTTACCACGAAACCATTGTGCCGTCTGTTATTTTGAGAAATGTGCTCGAAAATCCAGGATGGTATACCGCCTACACACCTTATCAAGCAGAAATTGCACAGGGGCGTTTGGAAGCGCTACTCAATTTCCAAACCATGGTTATTGAGCTCACCGGCATGACCATCGCCAACGCCTCTTTACTAGACGAGGCAACAGCTGCAGCCGAAGGCATGATCATGTTCTACAACTCGCGTAGCCGTAGCGATATTCAAGCGGGCCGCAACAAATTTTTTGTAGATCAAAACGCCTTGCCACAAAGCATAGACGTCATGAAAGGTCGTGCACTCAACCTCGGCATCGAATTCATCGTTGGCGACGCCCGCAACTTTACTCCAGACGCAACTTACTTTGGTATTTTTGTTCAGTATCCGAACGCTAAAGGCCACATTCAAGATTGGTCTGCTGCTATTTCTAGCTGGAAAGCAGCTGGTATTCAAGTTGCCGTAGGAGCAGACATCCTTTCTTTGGTGTTGCTCAAGTCTCCAGGCAGTATGGGTGCAGATGTCGTTACGGGTTCTGCACAACGCTTTGGTGTCCCGATGGGCTACGGTGGCCCACACGCCGCATTCTTTGCCACCAAAGAAGATTACAAACGCAATTTGCCAGGTCGTATTATTGGTGTGTCCAAAGATACCGACGACAACCAAGCACTCCGCATGGCTTTGCAAACCCGCGAACAACACATCAAACGAGACAAAGCCACTTCAAATATTTGTACAGCGCAAGCGCTATTAGCCGTCATGGCCTCTATGTATGCCGTTTACCACGGCCCAGATGGCATTCGTGCTATTGCTAGTCATGTCCATTCTTTGGCTTCCCGCGCTGCAGCAAGTTTACAAGCCGCAGGCATTGCAATAGGTTCGACCCAATTCTTTGACACCGTTCATGTACATGGTGTAGACACCACCAGCATCCGCAGCAAAGCAGAAGCTGCGGGCTTAAATTTCCACTACATTTCTGATTCAGAACTCAGCATTTCATTTGGCGAGCCGCATACCGATACCGAACTTCAAGCGGTGTTGGCCGTATTTGGTGCTCAACTTCAAGAGGCAACAAGCGCCATTCCAACCGAATTGGCACGCACTGAGGCTGTTCTTTCTCATCCTGTCTTCAACTCCTACCACTCAGAGTCTCGCATGATGCGCTACCTCAAGCGTTTGGAGAACAAAGACCTCTCTTTGGTGCATTCCATGATAGCACTTGGGTCTTGCACCATGAAACTCAATGCAGCCTCTGAAATGATGGCCGTAACCAATCCGCAATTTGCCAACATGCACCCATTTGCGCCCTTAGATCAGGCGGTGGGTTACCACGAAATGTTTGCACAATTAGCCCAAGACCTCTGCGAATCTACAGGTTTTGCGGCGGTTTCTTTGCAGCCCAACTCTGGCGCCCAAGGTGAATACGCAGGCCTTATGGTGATCAAAGCCTACCACGAGTCGCGCGGCGATTTCCAACGCAAAAAAATGATCATTCCGTCGTCTGCTCACGGCACCAACCCTGCGTCTGCTGTTATGGCAGGTTTTGAAGTAGTGGTTACTGGCTGCGACGCAAATGGCAATATCGACATCGAAGAACTGCGCAACGTAGCCATCGAACTCAAAGACGTCTTGGCGGGTATCATGGTGACCTACCCATCTACGCATGGCGTATACGAAGAAGGGATCATCGAAATCACGAGCATTATCCACGACAACGGTGGCCAAGTGTATATGGACGGCGCCAACATGAACGCACAAGTTGGCCTCACCAACCCAGGCAACATCGGTGCCGACGTCTGCCACCTCAACCTTCACAAAACCTTTGCCATTCCACACGGTGGCGGTGGCCCTGGAATGGGCCCTATTGGTGTAGGTGCGCATTTAGCTCCATTTTTACCAAGCAATCCGCTCGTCAAAACAGGAGGCGAGTCACCAATCCACGCCATTTCAGCAGCACCTTATGGTTCTGCTCTTATCTTGACTATCTCATACGCCTACATCAAAATGTTGGGTGCTGAGGGCTTGCGTCGTTCAACCGAAATGGCCATTCTCAATGCCAACTACATTGCAGCGCGCCTCAAAGGTCATTACGATACCCTATACACCGGCGCAAATGGCACGGTGGCCCACGAAATGATCCTCGACTGCCGCGATTTCAAGCGCACTGCAGATGTAGAAGTAGCCGATATGGCAAAGCGCCTCATCGATTTTGGTTTCCACGCACCAACAGTTTCTTTCCCGGTTGCGGGCACCCTCATGATTGAGCCTACAGAGTCAGAAGACAAAGAAGAACTCGACCGCTTTTGCGACGCCATGATCAAAATCCGCGAAGAAATCCGCGAAATTGAAAACGGTTATGCCGACAAAGCCAACAACTTACTCAAAAACGCGCCGCATACCGCCGACTGTATCATCAATAAAAACTGGACCTACCCATATACCCCACAAGAGGCTGCTTATCCGCTTCCTTACTTGCTAGAGGTCAAATATTGGGCGCCAGTACGCCGCGTAGACAACGCCTACGGCGACCGCAACCTCGTTTGCAGCTGCCCAAGCGTGGAAAGTTATGCGCATGTTCAATAAGTCGATGAAACTAGACATACTTGCATTTGGTGCCCACCCAGACGACGTCGAACTCTCTGCGGCGGGTACGCTTTTACATTACGCTGCGCAAGGCAAGACCATCGGTATTGTCGACCTCACCGAAGGCGAACTCGGAACGCGCGGCACGGTCAAAAGCAGGTATGAAGAAGCCGCAGCTGCAGCAAGCATTTTAGGTGTCAAGCACCGCACTAATTTGCGCTTCCCAGATGGTTTTTTTGAAAACAACCATGACGCCAAGCTCCAAATCATTGCGCAAATTCGCTTGCACCAACCGCAAATTGTCATGGCCAATGCGCTTTCTGACCGCCATCCAGACCACGCCAGAGCTGGCCACATGGTGGCCGAGGCTTGCTTTCTAGCAGGCTTGCGCAAAATTCATACTTCCCATCAAGGAGTTGAGCAAGAAGCCTGCCGTCCAAAATTAGTCTTGCACTACATCCAAGATTACCTGCAAACACCTTCTTTTGTACAAGACGTTACGCCCTTTGTGGCTCAAAAAATTGAAGCAGTTAAGGCCTACAAAACCCAGTTTTTTGATCCAAATTCTTCGGAACCCAACACACCCATCTCCGGTGAACTCTTCTTTGATTTCTTAAAGGGGCGCATGCTGGAAATGGGCCGCCCGGCTGGCTACAACTACGCCGAGGGTTTTGTTGTCAACCGTTGGTTTGGCATCAAAGATATTTTTTCAATCGACTAAATAAAAGGTAGCCAATACCAACCCCAATGCTGTTGGCCAAAAGGTCGTAGGCAGAAACTTCTCGGCCCGGCACAAATCCCTGTAAAAATTCCATTAAAAGGCCATAGCCAACTAGGGCCAACCCAAGTAAAATTTTGAATTTTAGTTGGCGCTGCCTCCAAACAAGCAAAGCATTTAAACTCAGAATGGCATAGGCAATAAAATGCCCAACCTTATCATTGACGCGTATAGACGTGTGGTGGCTCACACTTTTTAGGGAGAGAAAAGTGATGCCTATCAAAACTGCGCACAAAGAAACGCGGGCAAGCAGTTCTTGTCGCTTATTCATAGCCGAGCACCTTCCCTTTGCTTGTAGCCGGAATACCGTTGGTCATCCAAGTTGGAGCGGGCGCAGCCATCAGGTAGTGGTCAAAAAATTGACGCATCCGGATGGATAGGTCGTATTTATTGGCGAGTTTGGTGAGGTTGTGGTCGTCGTCGTTGTAGTTGAGCATCCAGCAAGGCTTGTTCAAACGACGCAGGCCGTTGTAAAGTTCTATACCTTGATACCACGGCACCGCGCCATCTTTGTCATTGGCCATGATCAAAAGAGGTGTTTGCACCTTTGGCAAATGAAACAAAGGTGAGTTTTCTACGTATAAGTCGGGCTTTTCCCAAATGGTGGCGCCTATCCGACTCTGGGTGCTTTCGTACTGAAATTGGCGGTTGAGGCCGCTGCCCCAGCGGATGCCGCCATAGGCCGAGAACATATTGCTCACCGGCGCTCCGGCCATGGCAGCGGCAAAACGGGTGGTCATGGTAATGAGCATTGCACTTTGGTAGCCTCCCCAACTTTGGCCTTGCAAGCCCATGCGTTTGTCGTCGATAGGATAATTCTTGATGAGGTAATCGGCCGCGCTCATGATGCTGTTGTAGGCGCCCTGAGCAGGCTTGCCCGGTTGGTAGCGAATGTCGGGTACAAAAACAAGATAGCCGCCGCTGGCGTATTCGGTTGGGTTAATGATACTCGCTGAAGGCTTGGGCGCTTGGTAGTTGTGTAGGTTGTCTGAGTTGAGTTCGTAGTAATAAAACAATAGCGGGTATTTTTGGCTTGGATCGTAGTTTTCTGGTTTGTAAAGCAAGCCGTCGAGCTCTTGACCGTCGTAGGCCGTCCATTTGACACTTTCTACAGTGGCCCAATTATATAGATTTTGCTGCGGATTGGCTACGGAAATTTGAGTGCTGTTGTTGAAGTCTGAACGAACGAACCAGAGGTCGGGGTAAGTGCGTACATCCATTTTGCGAAAGAGATATTGGTTTTGATTTTCAGCTTTCTGAAATCCTGAAATCCGTTGAGGTATTTCAAAAATATTTTGAAGTCCTTGGTTATATAGATAGAGGATTTCGTTTTTATTGCTTTTTCGCAAGCCAATGAAGTAGCCCTCTTGGAAATTGATCCAAGCGGAATCTTGCACATAACGCTCAAAACGCAAAGCAATTTTTTCTTTGGTCGCCAGCTCATTTGAAATACTCGTCATCGTTTTTCTTGCGATGTCGTAGCTCCAGATGTCATATTCTGATTGAAAATAGACTTCTTTGGCCGCAGAGGAATAGCCCACAAAACCAACGGGCCCAGCAGCCATAGGTTGGCCATTGAGGTCTTCTTCCCACTTGATGTCTTTGCGGCCGCAGTTCATGCAAGTGCTGTTTTGGCGCACGATATCGAGGAGCATCCAGTGCTGTTTGTCAGAAATATAATACGTAAAAAAGCGCCCATCTGCAGAAAGCTCGCCCGTATAGCTCAAGCCTTTACCGAGCAAAACTTTTTGACCCGTTGCTAAATTTATGCTGTAATAATCTGCTTTTCCAGGCGCCTCCCATTGCGCTTGTATCGCATAAGGATTGGCGTTTGAGGCGATCAAATACGGTTCCTTTATGTGGAGGTCAAGTGTTACTTTTAAGGTGTCGTTTTCGAGAGGCGTAAGTCTGTCATTGTTGAGGTCATACACATACAGGAAGCCCTTTTTGAGGTCTTGGTCTTTTTGCAGGAGTTGTTGGGGCTGCAATTTGAGGTCTTGGTAGTGCCAGATATCCAAATTGACTTTTTCGCGCTCGAGTAGGGTATCCTTTTGAAAAATTTGACGCTCTCGGACAGCAAAATAGAGGTAGTTGTTATTGTCATTAAATTGTGGTTTGCGGCCATTTGCTATCGCTTGAAATAAGCCATTAGTGCTTTTGTCAAAATCACTTGAGTCGCCAAAATCTAATTGTTTTAGTACATTGAAATCAAAAAGGGTGAGGTGGAAATTTTTAACCACAGCCGTATCTGTGCTATATAAAAAAGCAAGCATTTGGCTATTTGGGCTCCAAGTGAGGTCAGCAGCAATAGGTTGTGCTTCGAATTCCTTGAGTAATTGTAAATCTTTTGTGGCGTAAATGCGCACTTGCACGGAGTCTAGCTTTACTTTTCGCTGCTGAATAACCGCAATTTTGAGCCCATCTGGGCTCAGTGCAAAGGAAGTGATGCTATCTAAATAGGGGAAGGAATTCTGCCCTGAGGTGTAGACCAATAGGCGGTTTCCATCGGTTTTGAAGGGATTGGCTTTAGGCTCAGGTGCGGGTTTTTTCCAGAAACAAAATTTTTCAAACTTGCTGGGTTCAACAGGTTCAACTTTTTGAGGGCTCACTTCTTGTAAAAAAGCCAAAACCGGCGCTTCCTCTGCTTGTTGTACTTGTTTGAGTTTCGAGAATTTATAGGTGCTGTCTTGTGCAATATGCCAGATATACAACGAATCCTTGTCTTGTTTTTTTTTGTCGACTTTAGCGAGTTCTTGCTTGCGCAGTGTGTCGTAGTCTGGGCTCATCTTCCAAGCGATATAGGATTCATCCAATGCAATGAACGCATTGTTCCCTCTTGATATGGAATCGTGTTTTTGCGTGTTCGGGTTGTAAAGATGCAAAATTGGGTTTGCCCTCAAAAAAGTCAACTCGTATGTAATGAGGTTTCCGTTCTTGGATATTTGTTCCTTTTCGAGGCGTTTCCAGCTGTCATAAGCCTTGAAGTCGAGGGCTGGTTTTTGAGCAAAAAGGAATGGAGCGCCAGCAAGCAGCAAAAGTAGTATGGTGATTCTCATTTTTTGGCTTTGTAAAAAGAAACTAAATAAACTCCCGTAAAAATAAACAACATATACAATATGCGTTCGGCAGTGATGGTATGGGTGTAGTCCGCAGCCCAGCCAAGTGCTGAAAACAACACCGCAAAAAACATGACCATTACGGGCTGTGTGTATATGTAAGCCGCAGAAACCGTTGCGCTGACATATTTAAGTCCGAAAACGGTGAGTAAATAAGTCAGAAATGTGACACCGACAATAACGTAAGTGATTTTGTACCAAGCGCTCGACGGAATGAGCTCAAACTGAACGGCAGAAAGATGGCTCCAGGTAGGAGGGAAGAGCAATAGTAAAATAAGGCCTATAGTAAATACATAGGTGATCACCTGAATAGGACTGTATTTTTTCAAAAGCGGCTTAGAGAGCACCAGATAAAATGCATAGCTGAGCGCATTGATCAACAAAAAGAGGTCGCCTAGTGAAGAAGCGCCCGGAAGCTTTCCTGAACTCAGGGTCAAAAGAATAGCGCCAAAAGCACCAATGGCGATCCCGGTAAATTTTGAAACAGTGAATTTTTCTCTTGTGACAACTGCAGAGAGCACCACCACCATGATGGGGTTGAGCGCCATAATGATGCCCGCATTGAGTGCCGACGATAAATTGAGGCCGTGAAAGAAAAAGAGCTGATTGATGGCCACTCCAAATAGGCCTGCGGCTAAAAAGCGCCAGTAGTCTGAACGGTCTATAGGTTTTCTTTTTTGCGATAGCAGCAAGATCCAAAACAACAAAACAGCGCCGCTGACCCGCAATAAAATAAAGGTGTTAGGATCTAGGTACTGCGGCATGACACCTTTTGCCAAGACGTGGTTGGCGCCATATAGAAGATTGACCACCAGTAGCGCGAAATGCGCTTGGATTATTTGGGACCGCGACATAAGGCAAAGGTAGTTATTCCGTATCTTTGTTACATGCACCTCTCGCACTTGCATTTGGTCAATTACAAGAACTACCCGGATCTCGAACTCGACTTCGTGCCAGGCATCAACGGTATCGTTGGCCCCAACGGCGCCGGCAAGACCAACATCCTAGATGCCGTCTATTACCTGAGCATGTGCAAAAGTTATCTCAATGTCAATGACCGCCACAATTTGCGCTTTGATCAACCTTTTTTTGCGATTTCAGGCAAATGGCAACTCGATCAAAAAGCTTGTGAGGTTCAAATTGCCTACAAAGCAGGTGTCAAAAAACAGGTCAAATGGAATAAAAAGGCCTACGACAAACTCACGGCGCACATCGGCAAATTGCCCGTGGTTTTTATTTCACCCTACGACGGCGACCTCATTGCCGAAGGTTCAGATTTGCGCCGCAAATGGATGGACGGCATTTTAGCACAACTCGACAAAACATATTTAGAAGAAATCCAGCGCTATGCGCGCTTGTTGGAACAGCGCCATGCCGTTTTGCGCAACATGCACGAGCACCGCTTATTCGACCCCGATGCCATTGAAGTCTGGGACGCCCAACTCATTCCGAGTGGCAACTACATACACGCCCAACGCAAGGCTTTTTTAGCAGAGTTTATCCCCGTTTTCAAGCGCTTTTACCAAGAAATTGGCCAAAATGCCGAAGACGTCGATATCGCGTATCGCTCTCAACTTTCAGAGGGCGCGTTTGCAGATTTGCTGCAAGCTTCGGCTAAAAAAGATGCGCTTATGCAATACACCAATGTGGGCATCCACAAAGACGACCTACTGTTTAGCATCAAAGGCCACCCCGTTAAAAAGTTTGGCTCTCAAGGTCAGCAAAAATCGTTCATTATTGCCCTGCGCCTTGCCCAGTTCGACTGGCTCAAACAACACAAAGGTCAAAAACCAGTGCTCCTACTAGACGACATCTTCGACAAACTAGACAACGAACGCGTGGCGCGCCTTATTGCACTCGTGAGCGCCGACTACTTCGGCCAAGTGCTCATCACCGACACCGACCCCGCGCGCATGGAAGCACTTTTTGCCCAATTGCCTGGGCAAACCCAACTTTTTCAAATCAAAGACCAACAAGCCCTTGCCTTATGAACCCAGACAACAAACGCGAACAAGAAGAAAAGCCGCTCTCGACGCTCGTGAGTCGGATCATGAAAGCCTATGGCTTGCAAGATAAAATGAAGGCCTATGACCTCATTGCGGCTTGGCCCGACCTCATGGGCCCTGCGGTGGCTGCGCGCACCACCGATATCCGCATTGAAAACAACACACTCTACCTCAAAATCGATTCGAGTGTCATGCGCGACGAACTCTTCCATGGCAAGCAAATCATTATTGGGCGCTGTAATCAGTTTGTTGGCGAAGAGCTCATCCGCGATGTTTGGTTTAGCTAGTTTTTGTAATTTTGTTCACCTAATCAATCCATTATATGTCAAACGCATTTTTTAAGGTCCCTGTTGCCATCAACGAGCCTGTTAAATCTTATGCAGCTGGTTCGCCTGAACGCGCATCTTTGCTTGCTAAATACCATGAATTCAAAGACCGCAGCCCGATAGACGTCCCTATGTACATCGGTGGCAAAAAAGTAACGACTTCCAATAAGAAGGCACTCACCATGCCCCACGATCACCAAACAGTTATTGGGCACTACAACCAAGGCGATGCTTCACATGTGGAGGCGGCCATAGCAGCAGCATTGGCAGCAAAAGCAGCTTGGTCTGCACTCCCATGGCAAGACCGCGCAGCTGTTTTCTTGCGCGCAGCAGACCTCTTAGCGGGCCCTTTCCGCGACCGCATCAATGCAGCTACCATGCTCGCGCAGTCCAAAAATGTGTTTCAAGCCGAAATCGATGCAGCCTGTGAGCTCATCGACTTTTTCCGCTTCAATGTCCAATACATGACCCAAATCTACAGCGAACAGCCCGAGTCTTTACCCGGCATGTGGAACCGCCTAGAATACCGCCCCTTAGAAGGCTTTATTTTTGCCCTCACCCCTTTCAACTTCACCTCAATTGCAGCCAATCTTTCTGCCGCGCCAGCCATGATGGGCAATGTTGTCGTTTGGAAACCCGCCGAAACACAAATCTATTCTGCTCAAGTCATCATGGAGCTTTTTGAAGCTGCAGGTTTACCAGCTGGCGTCATCAATATGGTTACTGTTAGTGGTCAAGCAGCTGGCGAGGTTATTTTTGCACACAAAGAATTCGCAGGCATACATTTTACGGGTTCTACAGACGTATTCCGTCAGCTCTGGAAAAACATCGCCCACAACATCGAAAATTACCGCTCCTATCCGCGCATTGTCGGCGAAACCGGAGGCAAAGACTTCGTTATGGTCCACAACAGCGCCAATGCAGCAGAAGTAGCCACGGCACTTTCTCGAGGCGCCTTTGAATTCCAAGGTCAAAAATGCTCGGCAGCATCACGCGCTTATATCCCAGAAAGCCTTTGGCCAGCAGTTCAAGAAATCTTGGTGGCTCAGGTCAACTCGTTCAAACAAGGAAGCCCAGAAGACACCTCCAATTTTGTCAATGCAGTCATTAGCGAGCGCGCTTTCGATAGAATAGCCGGATACATCGACTACGTCAAGGCGCAGCCAGACGCCCAAATCATTACCGGCGGCACCTACGACAAATCTGTCGGTTATTATATCGCCCCAACGACAGTCGTGACCACCAATCCAAAATTCCGCACCATGGTTGAAGAAATCTTTGGCCCTGTGCTCACCATCTACGTTTATCCAGACGCACAGTTTTCAGAAACTTTAGACCTCCTCGATCAAACTTCTGAATACGCACTTACGGGCTCAATTATCGCCACAGACCGCTACGCCATTCAGTTGGCCAATCAAAAATTGATGAATGCGGCAGGTAATTTTTACATCAACGACAAACCAACCGGAGCGGTTGTGGGCCAACAACCATTTGGTGGCGCACGCGGTTCGGGTACCAACGACAAAGCGGGTGCTGCCATGAACCTCATGCGCTGGACTTCCGCCCGCACCATCAAAGAAACATTTGTGCCGCCTGCCGATTACCGTTATCCTTTCTTAGGTTAATCTTTACCTCGACAGCACATGCGCAACGTTGCACTTTTTGCCTTTTTTACAATAGGGTCTTTTGGAGCCAATGCCCAGTGGCGTTGGTTCTTACAGGCCGAAGTTGGCGCCAACAAACAAGAAATTCAAGGGGCTTACCAACTTGCGCAACAACCCTTTGATCCGCAAGCTTTTTGGCGGGCAACTGCCGGTGGCGAAGTGCAGTTTGGCTATACTTTTTTAAAGGTCCTTACCGCCTACAGCGGTTTGGGCTACGGTCATCAAAATCTAGCTTACCAAACGACCGAATGGGCCACCGACGATGCTGGCCAATCTTTTTTACTGCTTTGCAACAAAACCGCAACAGGTGAACTTCTTACCCTTCCGCTCGGCATTGAGCTTAAAATTTTGAGTGTGCACCTCGGTGGTGGTATGCAATACCGTTACCGCGTTCAGGGCAGCATGCAAAAAGATTTCTACGCCTTTTATCCGGGCGCACCTTCTACCAATTTACTCAGTACAGAAGTAGGGCCCAACACCCAAGCCAAATTCGATATGGGTTATTTTGCCTATCTGCAATGGAATGCCACCAAAAGAATTGGGGTCAGGGCAAGTGCTTACCGCGGCTTTCGAGACCTCAGTAATGGTGTAGAAGTTGGCGCCTACAACGAATGGCAACAATTATTCAATACCGAATCTTTTAGCATCAAGAATTTACAGTTCAACCTCGGCTTAAATATCCGTTTATCCGAATAAGTTCGTCGTTATGAAGGGGCTTGCACCTTTGCCAAAGTGGGCACCACCTACCGCTTGGCGCGCACCGATGCCCAAAAAGGAATGGTCTCTTACACTTTTAAAGACCTAGAATCTGGCAAATACGCAGTTGTGGTTTATCACGATGTCAACCAAAACAAAATTTGCGACAAAAATTTCTTTTGGGTCCCGACAGAAGGCTACGCTTTTTCGAATAATGTCAGGCCAAACCTGAGTGTGCCAAGTTTTGAAGACTGCTGCTTCAAATTTCAACAAGATCGAAACGTCAGCATCAAGATGGTGTACTGATATCCTCAACGTTTAAATCAGTCTTTAAGCTAACAAGGACTTGCTCTACTTGTCTAAGCAAGGGTTGTCCGTCGTTTGCGATGATATAAGGGGTTAGTTTCATTTTTCTTGCGTCTGGCCACTGATTTTCAATGCGCTGAAGCACTGCTTCCCGACTCAAGCCATCTCTTTTTTGAACCCGCTGAATTCTGATTTCAAGTGGCGCAACAACTAAAACAGTTGCAGCAAATTGCTTGTAAGCGCCTGTTTCAAAAAGAATGGCCGCTTCGTTAAACACTACTTCCGCCTTTTGCTGTTGGGCCCAATCTTGAAAGGCCTGACGAACCAACGGATGAACTAAAGTAGAAATATGGTCTTTTATAGCTGGTTGTTCAAAGATCATTTGGGCAAGTATTTCTTTTTGAAAGTGCCCGTTGAGATAAATTTTTTCGCCAATGAGCTCAATCAAGGCGCGTTTTAAACCTTCATGGCTAGCATATAGGTTTTTGGCAACAGGGTCTGAATAGAAAACCGGGTAAGCCATTTTTTCAAGAATTTGAGCAACGGTGCTTTTTCCTGATCCTATACCGCCACTTAGCCCAATCTGTAACATGTCCCGAAATTAGGAAAAGAAAGTTGTAAATTTGCAGTATGCCTCAAAAAGAATGGTTCGCCACTTGGTTTGACTCCCCTTATTATCACTTGTTGTATCAGCACCGCGATGACAACGAAGCGCTTTTGTTTTTGAATCACCTGATCGCTCAACTTGCGCTGGCCTCCAATGCCCACGTCCTCGACCTCGCTTGCGGAAAGGGAAGACACTCCATTACGCTTGCACAAAAAGGTTTTTCAGTTGTTGGGGCCGACCTCGCTGCCAATAGCATTGCTGCAGCCGAACAGAACCGTGTTGCGCTTGGGCTCGACAACCTGAATTTTGTGGTCCACGACATGCGCCAGCCGTTAGATGGGCAGCAATTTGACGCCATCTTTAATTTATTTACAAGTTTCGGTTACTTCGACACCCTCGAAGAAAACCAAGCGGTCTGCAAGTCGGTAGCTGACATGCTCGCCCCTGAAGGCTTGCTGGTCATCGATTTTTTGAACGCTCACAAAGTTTGTAAAAATCTAAAGCCAAGTGAAGTGATCAGCAGAGACGGAGCTCAGTTTAACATCGAACGTTGGCACGATCAAAAGCACATTTTTAAGCAAATAGAAGTGCTAGACACCGTTCAAAATAGCACTGTTGGAACTTTTACAGAAAGGGTTCAGGCCTTGAATTTAGGCAATTTTGAAGCGCTGCTTTTACCGTATTTTGAAGTTCAAACAACCTTCGGATCTTATGCGCTCGATCCTTTCAACGAACAAGTCAGCGACCGCCTGATCATTATTGCAAAAAAGAAACCATGAATTTTTACACTATAGAATTGATATTGTTGTTTTCGGTTGCAATCGGTGGAGGCGTGGTGAGTTTTCTCAATGCAACCAACAAAAACCAATATATCAAACTCGCCTTGGCTTTTAGTGGGGGTTTTTTACTAGCTGTTATTTTTCAGCACCTATTGCCTGAACTCTACGGCGCACATGAAGGGCATGCTCATATACATGCTGAAGCGCTGCCAACATTTCAAGTTGGCGTATTTATTTTAGTTGGATTCTTAGTTCAGCTTGTTTTGGAGTATTTCTCTGGAGGCATTGAGCACGGACACGTGCATGTGCACAAAGGTCAGGCCATGCCCTGGACCTTATTTATTTCACTATCTGTACATTCCATAATAGAAGGGATTCCGCTCGGAAATATGCTGCAATTTGGTATTGATATGGATCATTCACATGTGCCGTACAACGCAAGTTTCTTTTGGGGAATCGTATTTCATCAGATTCCAGTGTCAATTGCACTCATGACTTTGCTTTTGGCTACGAGGCTCAAGCGACGCGACGCGTGGTTGATACTGATGGCTTTTGGCTTCATGACACCGCTGGGTGTATTTTTGGGTTTGGGCATCACGACCGAACAATTAGGACTGAATGTTCAGCTCATCTTGGCGGTAGTGGTTGGGATGTTCTTACACATCTCAACCACGATTATTTTCGAAACCACCGAGAATCATAAATTCAATTTGCTCAAGCTCCTCAGTATTCTTTTGGGAAGCGGCTTGGCATTGGGTTTATTCTAAAAGGATATTTTAGAATAAGCGAATAAGTATTGTCCTAGAACTAAAGGTATTGCTACTTTAGAATGAAAGCGCTTTTTTAGAATGGAAGATCGTCGTCTTCTTCTGTTGCACTGGTGCTTGTACCTGGAAGTGGTTCTGAGCCCATATTCATTGCAGAAGGGCCATTACTTGGCATACCCATTGGTTGGCTTTGGCCTTGTTTTTCGATGCGCCATGCTTCGATGGTATTGAAATACTTGACTTCGCCTTGTGGGCTGGTCCATTCGCGGCCACGTAAATTAAATGAAACCTCCACATTGTCGTTGGCTTGAAATTGATCTAGCAAGCTACATTTGTCTTGGGTGGTTTGAAAGATAATATCTTGTGGATACATCGAGGTGGTGTCTGTAACGACGAACTCGCGCTTTTGGAATTTTTCTGAAATGCGTTGCGTTTCTTGGATGACCTTAACGGTGCCGGTGAATTTAAACATGGACTTGTGGTTAGTTATTAAAAGATAAAAGGGTGAGCCAAGCTTCTTCTAGTTGGTTTTGAGCAAGTAACTCATGTGCTTTTTGATGCAAGGCCTGTTCAAGGGCGCTGGCGTCGTGCTCAAGTTCTAGAAAAAGGGTGGAAAGTTCGAGTAATTTGTATTCATTGACATCGGTTTCGTTGGGGAGTTCTTCGATGCCTGCAAGCTGGCCGAGGTCGTTGGCGCTGAGTATTTGACTGCTTTTGATGTCGTGAGCGAGTGCGTCGTAGCCAATGCCGCAGCTGGTAATGGGTTTTTTGATTTCAAACATAGCGTGTGTGTTGGCACGGCAATACCAATCTCCTCCCATGCGGGCAACTAAATCGATTTTGTGTTGATCGATGAGGCCGTTTTCATTGAGGAGCTCTTCTTGGATGTGCATTTGCACCACCTCGCAAATGATGAGGTTACCGGCGCCACCATCTTGACCAAGCTCAATGATTTGATTGACTTTGCATTCAAACTGCACAGGTGCTTCGGCTACCCTGAACGGCGCTACTTTTTCAGAGGGCAAAGCCGTAAAACCAGCCTTTATAAATTCGTCTACGCCTGGTGCGTATGGAGAACTCGCCAAGCTCATTTGGTGCACCATGTTGTAGTTCACGACGTTGATCACTACCTCGGGCACCGCTTTAGCGTTGTTGAAAGTGTCTTTGCTTTGCCCCGTACGACCCGAACGCGCTGGTGAAAAAACCAAGATGGGCGGGTTGGCACTGAAGACATTGAAAAAACTAAATGGCGCCAAGTTGGCATTGCCTTTTTGGTCTAGGGTAGAGGCAAACGCAATTGGGCGTGGGCCGATAGCACCTAGTAAAAGTTGGTGCAAACGCTGTACAGTGAGTTCTTTTGGATCTAGGCTGAGCATACAAGTTCAAAGTTAGCCAAAATTCGTAAATTGGCGTCGTGAAATTACGTACATCTGTTTGTTGTTTATTACTTATTTTGAGCGCTGCCTCTTGGGCGCAAAATAAACGCAATGCAGATGGTGAGCGCCATGGCAAATGGGTTTTCACGGGCAAAGATTTTCCGAATAGAAACCTCCCGAAAACACAAAAAGTGGAGGAGGGTTACTATGTCAATGGCCGCAAAGAAGGCGTCTGGACCAAATTTTTCCCAGATGGAGTTGTCCAATTGAAAGGCAACTACAACAACAACCGCCCTCAAGGGACTTACACCCGCTATTACCCTAATGGAAAAATTGCTGAACAAGGCGATTTTCAGGCAAATGGTTATAAAGGGCTGCTTTTGCGTTACCACGATAACGGGCAACTGGCTTACCGCGCCAATTTCAATAACCAAGGACAGGAAAGCGGTAAAGTGAGCTATTATCACCCCAATGGAAAGTTGGCCTTGAGTTACACCGTCAAAAATGGGCAGGTACAGGGTGAGGTAGCGCGCTACAACACGAGTGGTCAGCTGCAAAATTCATTTGAGGTTTCAGCCGATGGCCAGATAGGGAAACTCCAAAAATCCAATACCCAACAAAATAACCCAATACCTAAACCTGTTGCAGCAATCAACGCTATTGTCTACCCTCCGCGCTTGTCAAATCCCAAAACAAAAGGCTTGCGCTTTGTGCCAAATGGCTACAATAAAGTCTTTAACGACAACGACGAAATCTGGATGGACGGCGAATTTAGAAGTGGTCAGCTCTACGACGGAAAGGTCTATGACTACGACCAAAACGGCATTCTGCAAAAAGTACGGATCTACAAATTAGGCAAGTATCATTCCGACGGGCAGCTTTAGTCTTGAGGTTTTCCGTAAATTTACCCCCAAATGAACCACATGAAAGCATACGTTTTTCCGGGCCAAGGCGCCCAATTTTCTGGAATGGGCAAAGACCTCTACGAGCAATCTGAACACGCGCGTTCCCTATTTGCAAAAGCCAATGAAATCCTTGGTTTTGATATCCAGACCATCATGTTTGAAGGCTCAGACGAAGCACTCAAACAAACAAATGTAACGCAACCTGCTATCTTTTTACACAGTACTATCTTAGCAGCATGCCTAGGGGATAGCTTTGCGCCAGATATGGTTGCAGGCCATTCACTAGGTGAGTTTTCTGCTTTAGTTGCCAACAAAACGCTCTCTTTTGAAGATGGCCTGCGTTTGGTTGCCAAGCGTGCCGACGCCATGCAAAAAGCATGTGAACTCGCCCCAAGCACTATGGCTGCCATTCTCGGTCTTGAAGACGAAGTAGTAGAGCGCATTTGTGCCGAAATCGACGGTATCGTGGTACCAGCCAACTACAATTGCCCAGGTCAGCTCGTGATTTCAGGTAGTCTTGCGGCTATTGAAGAGGCATGTACCCAATTGAGCGCTGCGGGCGCCAAACGCGCTTTGGTCTTGCAGGTGGGTGGTGCGTTCCACTCTCCACTCATGGAGCCTGCGCGCGAAGAACTCGCTGCTGCAATTGAAGCTACGCACTTTGCGCAACCGATTTGCCCTGTTTATCAAAATGTCAATGCGCAAGCAGTTACTGATCCAGCACAAATCAAAGCAAATCTCGTTACCCAACTTACCGGTGCAGTTCGCTGGACGCAAATCATGCAAAATATGCTTACCGATGGTTGTGTCGAGGTCATTGAAGTAGGTCCGGGTAAAGTTTTGCAAGGGCTTTTCAAGAAAGTCGACCGCGAAATCTCAACAAGCAGCGCTACTTTATAAATTTTTATGGAATCTGAAAGTTCGAGGCATCTTTGAAGAAAACATGCTTATGAAGAACTTAATGATGGTGTGGATGCTCTTGTCAGCAGCAAGCACAGTAGCGCAGTCAGGAACCGGTGATGTCATTGGTACCTTTATCGATTTCAATACCCAGCAACCCATTGTGGGTGCCAAAGCCATGATCCGTGAAAATGGACATGTTTATTTGGCGCTATCCAACGACGAAGGCCGTTTTCGTATTGTAGGTATACCGGCTGGAACTTATCAACTGATTGGCTGCTTTTTAAAAGACACCACTGAAAAAATCACTGTTGATGTCCCGGTGGAGGCCTATGGAAACGCAGGGATTGTCTATTTTCAGAACAAAACACAAGACACCAAAGCAGTGCGCGTTGGCGGCGGCCGTTATGAGCAAGCGCGTATCCGCATTGGCGAAACCCCCGTAACCACACTTACGGCCAAAGAAATCAAGAACCGACCAGACAAATTTAGCGTGGTGGACATGGTAGCCAATTCCAATTCCGATGTCAAAAAAGATGAAGATGGCGGCCTTATGTTTCGCGGCGCACGCAAAGGCGACATGATTTACGTCTTGGATGGCATCAAGTCCAATGAAGTGTTCAATGTGCCCAGTTGTGCTATTGGTCGTGTAACGGTTTACACGGGGGGCTTGCCTGCCAAATTTGGCGACACCCTCGGCGGCGCAGTGATCTTAGAAACTAAAAGTTATTTTGACCTCTACCGCGAGTGGGAAATCAATCAGCCCGATTGAGTTCAGGCGCGTTGTCATAGGCAATTGCCCATAAAAACAAGCCCTGTGCGGGCACCGATACAAATGCCTCCGAGCGGTCTTGAGCAGCAATGATATCAGGCAGTTCGGAGGCTTTTATTTTACCCAAGCCCACTTCAACGAGTGTCCCGACAATAGCACGCACCATGTTGCGCAAAAAGCGATTGGCACTGATTTCAAAGTAAATACCGTTGTCGTTTGCCTGCCATTGGGCACTGAAAACTTCACAAATGTTGGTTTTGACATCTGTATGCGCTTTGGCAAACGAAGAAAAATCATGTTTGCCAATTAAATGTTGGGCGGCAACATTCATTTGGTCGATATCCAAGGGGCTTTCTAAATACCAACTTTCTTTGCGTACAAATGGATTTTTGTGTTGGTAAATAAAATAACGATACGTTCTTTTGCTGGCGTCAAAGCGTGCATGTAAGTCCGTAGAGACTTCCCACGCTTGTTTAAAGGCGACGTCAGGGGGCGTCATGCGGTTGAGCTTGAAAACGAGTTGCTGGGTATCCCATTGTTGTGGGAGGTCGGTGTGTAAAAAATAGTGTTGGGCATGCACGCCAGCGTCTGTGCGGCCACAACCCACTACTTGAATTGATTGGTTGCCGTGCAATTTAGACAATGCACTTTCGATTTCTGCTTGCACGCTGCGTGCATTGGGCTGAATTTGCCAACCATGATAAGCTGCTCCGTCGTAGGCAAGTGAAATGAAATAGCGTTGCAAAACCTTATTTTTCAGTGGTTTGAATCACGCTAATGGGTGCTTCGAATAAATTATAGCTGAACAAACCCTCGATTTCACTGACGCTCGCCCAAATGATTTTTTGAAGGTCTGCAGCAATTTGAAGATGGGTGTTGTCAAGAGTGGTATTGATGGCAGCACCTAAATTTTTTGGCGCCGACCATTCTGCGCCATTGCGTTGGCAAACAAAAATATCGTAGCCGCCCATACCGGGATGGCTGTCAGAGGCAAAAAATAAGAACTGCCCATCGGGTGTAATGAAAGGAGTTGTTTCTCGCCCCTCCGTATTGATTGCTCTGCCCAATGCTTGCACTTCTGCTTGCCAAATGCCATTGATTTTTTGAGCGACGTAAATATCGGTCGCAAATTTCTCTGCTTGGCGGTCAGATACAAAATAAAGTTCCTCTACATAGGTAAATTCATCGATCCAAATGGTATCGGTTTTGGACGGCGCGCCTTCAAAAAAACTGCTATTGAGGCCTGGTATGTCCGCAATAATGCGTTTGTCGTCCCAAACACCAGGTGTTTGGGCAGTGAGTTCAAAAATATCTGAGCCTTGTGTGCTGGCTTCTTTTGATGCCGTTGTATTGAGCGTGCCTAGTGCAAGTAGCCCATCTTTTGACACATAAGAAAGCGCGTCAAAACCTTCGGTATTGAGCAACTCGTTGTTGCTGTAATTTCTGGTCCATTGACCGTTGTTTTCAGGATCAATTCCCGCCTGATAAATATCTTCAAAAAAACGTTGGTCGTCGGGGTTGAGGTTGGCACCTTTAGCATCGGGGTTGCGGGTGGTGAAGTATAGCGTCTGACCATCTGCACTGAGAATAGGACCGTATTCATCGTAATTGTTATTGAGTTCAGGTGCAAGTACTTTGCCTTGAAAATCGATTGCTTTGGTTTTTTGTTCCAAATTAAAGTCACATTGTTTTTCAAGCGCAGCAAAACCGAGTAGTTCAAAGTCTTTTTCTTTTTTAAGTAGTTTTTTTGCGCTTTGGATGTGTGTCACCGCTTGCGAAATATGACCAAGTGCTAGTTCAATTTGAGAAGCCAAATAAAGGTGCTCCTCATTGACTTCTTTAGCAAATAATTGCAAGGATTTATCGCTGTGTTCTTTGGCATAGCTGTAAGAGCGCAAATCAAATTCTGTGGTGGCCAGCAAGAAATACGCATTGGCATTGGTAGCATCTAGGGCGATGGCTTGTTTGAGCAACATGTAGGCATTGGTGGTTTGGCCTTCATTGAAAAGCGTACTTGCGTTGGCAGTAATGCGCTTGGCTTTGAGTTGGTCTTTTTTAGCAACAGCTTGTGAAAAACTCAGGAAGGGAAAAATCAAAAAGAGGACTAAGGCTTTCATAGGTAAATGGAATAGTTTACAAAGTAAGTAAAACTATTAAAAACCATAACTTTGAATAAAGAATATATGTCGATACCGCAGCGTTTATTTATTTTCTCTTGCGCATTTCTTCTGCTACATGCTTGTTCAGACCGCAAGCAAAAACCAGTAAAAAAAGTCCCGGGCTATGCCATTTGGACCACCCTCACCAAAGGAATGGAATACCGCGAAATCTCTGCGCCGGTCAAATCTTTCATCGGCGATTCTAAATTGTCCATCTTGCGCTTAGACCCCGCGCTGTTTCGCTTTGATTTATTTGCAGCAAGTCAGTATGACTCCATACCAAAGAAGCTGCATTCCTGGGCCGATACTTTTGATCTTTTAGTGGCTTTTAATTCGGGTATGTATAGCTTAGAAAAACCACTCCAGAGTCGTGCTTATTTGAAATCCGGCAATCATGTCAATAATGGCCAGCTGCTCGAAGATTTCAATCTGATGTTGGCACTCGGCCCTAAACCTCAAACCAACAGGTCTAACATTGAAGTGCTGGACCTCACTTGTTCCGATTGGGAGCAAGAGCAAAACAACTTCAGTGCTTTTGCACAAGGCCTGCGCATGATAGATTGCAACGCCAGCCCCATGAATTGGCAAAAAAATATACAATCATGCAGTATGCTCGTGGCCGCCGAAGACGAAAAAGGTTGGTTTTATCTTGTTTTTACACGCTCGCCATATACCCACAATCAGATGATTGGTTTTTTAAAGCAAATGCCAGGGGGTCTGCACGATGCCATCTATTTGGAAGGCGGCCCAGAAACCAGTTTGCTCATTGACGTCAATGGGCACCACATTGAAAAAGTTGGCTCTTGGGTTTCGGATACCTGGGAGCGAGACGACAACACACATTTTTGGCCCTTGCCAAATATCATTGGCGTCAGAAAAAAATAGGTTTGCGCAAAGTATAGTTATAAACCTAATATCAATCATGTTTTTGTGCACTCCCCAATCATATATGTTTGGCGTAATGATATGCAACTTTGTAGTGTTCAACGCAACAACACTACCAAATTTACAAATTCAACGACCGTAACCTTACAAATGCCACCTTTCGGGGTGGCTTTTTTGTTGCTATTTGTTATTTTTTTTGATGAGGTCTGGATACACAAGAATCTGAATACCTTTTTGATTTTGAAAGGAATGTTGGTGCACAGAAACAGCAAGTTTTTTGGCAGTAATGCTGTGGTATTTTTGCAGCGCACCAAAGAGCAATAGGTCAAACAATGGGCTGAAGCGTTGACCAATTTTTTCGCCGAAGCGTTTTTCTGGGCGTGGTCCGATCAGTATAGAGGGTTGGTAAATGAGGGTGCGCTCAAAGTTCATCGTCAATAGGTCGCGTTCAATTTCACCTTTTAAGCGGCTATAAAAAATTTTGGATTGTGTATCTGCACCAATAGCACTAATGAGGTGCACTTCTTTCGCGCCTGCATTTTTGGCAGCCTTGGCGGCCGCGAGGGTCATGCCGTGATCAATTGCGCGGTATTGTGTTTGATCAGGTGTTTTTTTACGCGTGGTGCCAATGCAGCAATACAAAGCGCTTACACCGTCAAAAGCTAGAGGTTCTGGATTGGATAGGTCTGTTTCGAATATTTTAACTTTCGGATGCTTGAGAGATAGAGGACGTCTGCTCAAGAGTCTGATTTCTGAAACCTGCGGATCTTGAATCAATTCTTCAACAAGGGCAGATCCTACTAGCCCTGTTGCACCCAGTATAACGACCGATTTTTGCATTGATAAAATTACTTATAATATCGATAAATTAGTTGGCAAGGAACCACTTTCCTTCCCTAAAAAAGACACTGGGTACAAAGAGCTCGAGGATATTACGTGGGTCAAACGCGAAACAGGTTCAGCCACTAGAAAAGCACTAGATGAATACCTGAGCAGCCATCAAATACAAGTGCGGCGTCATATACAGCTCACTTCTAATGAAGCTGTCAAGCAAGCGCTTGTTGCTGGCTTAGGATACTCTATCATGCCACTTATCGGTATCCGCAATGAACTGCAGTTGGGTCAGCTAACCGTATCAAAGTTGCCAGATTTACCGCTAGAATCTATGTGGCGCGTAGTTTGGCCTAAGGGCAAGAAACACAATGGCGCTGCTGAGGCCTTTAAAAATTATTTGCAGGAAAACATGCCGCAAATCATCGAGAAGAACTTCGGTTATATCGATGGCCTTACGGCTGTGCCAAAATCCATGATGTAAGCCAAGTCATTATTTGAGGGTCTAGCGTTTGCTCAAGGCTTGCATATTCGCTTAGATTACATTCCTTGCATTGCTGAAACAAATGATTGGCGCCATCCAAAATATAAAAAGTACTTTTCTCTAAAGAAGTAGCACTCATTGTCTTTTTGAATCCTTCTTGATTTGAAAGCGCTGGTACCTGAACATCTTTAGATCCGTTGATGACTAAAAATGGCAAGTTCAATTGTGCCAGATATGTTTTGCTCTCAAAGGCTAAAAACTGACGCGCCCAGTCCGAATTAAAGAAGGCGGTCATTTGTCCTTGTAAGTCATCTTGGCTTGCGCCGTCGAGAAGTTTACTCGGAATGCTATCCCATGCTTGTGTCAACCATTCTTTATACGCTTTGGTAAACGTACTACTGTTACTATTCAAGGCAATTTCTGCACCTTTTTGATACAAACGCTGATTCCAAAGGCATTCTTCTTTAGAAAAACCCATCGCTTCTGGGATCAGGTATTGTTGGTCCATAAGTACTTGCGCACCACTCGTTCCAACCGATGCTGCTTCTATAATTCCAGCAATTTTGTTGGTCTGAACTGCTGCGCGCAAAGCGGTCATGCCACCTTCCGAGTGCCCATAGATATACATCTGAGCTTTTGGATACACTTCGTTGAAGTACTGAATAACGGCAACCAAATCATTGGCGAAATCAACTTGTGTAGCGCTTTCGAATTTCCCACCTGATTCCCCAACTCCTCTGTCATCATAGCGGTAAGACGCAATACCATTTCTACCGAGATGATCAGCCAATACCCAAAAAGGTTTGTGACCGAGCATTTCACAATCGCGGTCTTGCGCCCCTGAGCCAGATACCATAATGACGAGTGGAAAGGCACTTGATTTCTCCAATTCGGGCAAAATGAAATTTCCCGAAATCTTGATTTTTTTGGCTGTAGAAATCTCAATTTCTTTTTCAAGATAAGGAAATGGTGCTTTGGGGTCTTGCATCTTGCCCTGTACTTCCTTTATGGTTTGAACATCTTTATAGAAGACAGCTTTCCATGTGAGGCCTGATTGCGCCATAGTTCCAACCAAAGAATCGCCTTGTAGTTTGGCAGCATAGGTGAGGCCAATCATTTTCCAGCTGAACCATAAACTATCGCTAAACAAAGCGAAGTCTTCCATGGTTTGGGGCTGCAGCTTGGGCTGATCCGGAATAGAAACAACAACCGCACCATCGCGCCCTACACCTTCAATTTGTAAATCCATCAAAAGCGACTTGCCCGCCACCTGAAAGTTGCTATGCCAAGTTCCTTGGATTTGTGAATGAAGCGTTAGATGTACAAAAGAAAGTACTGTTGTCAGTAAGAGATAATGGAGCTTCATATTCAAGTTTTTAAAGGTAATGAGCACTATTTTTCATCAAAAGTTAATTCAAATCATTCATTCAAATCATTCATTCAAATCATTCATTCAAATCATTCATTCAAATCATTCATTCAAATCATTCATTCAAATCATTCATTCAAATCATTATTTTGAAATATATTCTGGAAACAAAGAAAGAATTCCTTCTTCTGACGCTGCGCAAATGCCGCGCTCGGTAATGAGGCCGCTCACCAAACGCGCTGGCGTTACATCAAAGCCGTAATTGGCTGCGGGTGTGGTTTCAGGGCAAATGAGAACGGGTTCTATGTTGCCAGCTGCTGATTTACCGATGACATATTTGACTTCATTTTGGTCGCGCTCCTCGATCGGAATTTCTTTTAGGCCGTCTCGGATGGTCATGTCGAGGGTGGTGGATGGCAGTGCCACATAAAATGGAATGTTGTTGTCTTTTGCTGCCAAGGCCTTTAGATAAGTGCCAATTTTGTTGGCGACGTCACCGTTGCGGGTGGTGCGGTCTGTACCAACAATAACGAGGTCTACCATTTGGTGTTGCATGAGGTGCCCACCAGTGTTGTCTACAATAAGCGTGTGCGGCACACCATGGCGTGTAAGTTCGTAAGCGGTAAGGTTGGCGCCTTGGTTGCGCGGGCGGGTTTCGTCTATCCAAACATGCACCTTGATGCCTTTTTGAACCGCTTGATAAATTGGAGAGGTAATGGTACCCCATTCGATGCAGCCCAACATTCCGGCATTGCAATGCGTCAGGATCTGGACGGGTTCGCCATTTTTTTGAGCAGCGATGGCCTCAATCAGTGGCAAGCCGTGCACGCCAATCATGCGGCAAGTTTCGATGTCTTCTTCAACAATTCGTCCGGCTTCGGTCCAGGCTGCTTCTAAAAAGTCAGTTGCATTATCTAATGCTGTTCGCATGCGGTCTAGGGCCCAAAATAAATTTACGGCCGTGGGGCGCGACGCTCTCAATGTGCTGAAGGCTTCATCTAAAAATAGGCCGTCGTGCCCTTCTTTGATCATTTCGCGTACCGCAAGAAAAATACCGTACGCAGCGGTAGCGCCAATCAGTGGCGCACCCCTGACAGTCATGCTGCGGATGGCTAAATCGGCATCTTTGTAAGTGAGCAATTGCACCACAACGTAAGCATGTGGTAACTGGCGTTGGTCAATGACTTCAACATCTCTTTGGGCGCTTGTCCAGATGGTTCTAAATGTAGCTGACATAGTGTGTAAAATGAAAAAAGCCCGTTTGCACGGGCTTTCTTGTTATGGATTAAAGGCCGAAAGCCGTTTTGACTTGATCTACGTAATCGAGTTTTTCCCAAGTGAAGAGTTCTACCTCGCGGCTTACTTTTGTGCCATCAGGTGCTGTAAAGTGTTTGGTAACAACTTCATTCTTGCGACCCATGTGGCCATAAGCAGCTGTTTCTTGGTAAATAGGATTGCGCAATTTGAGGCGCTGCTCAATAAAGTATGGACGCATGTCGAAGATTTCGCCAATTTTGGTAGCCATTTCACCATCGGACATAGCAACCTTAGAAGTGCCGTAGGTGTTGATATACAAACCACAAGGTTCAGCCACGCCAATTGCGTAAGAAACCTGAACAAGAACTTCGTCGCACAAACCTGCAGCTACCATATTTTTAGCGATATGACGCGTTGCGTAAGCCGCGGAGCGGTCTACTTTAGAGGGGTCTTTTCCAGAGAAAGCACCACCACCGTGTGCACCTTTGCCACCATAAGTATCTACGATGATTTTACGACCAGTAAGGCCGGTGTCACCATGTGGGCCACCGATGACAAACTTGCCTGTTGGGTTGATATGGTAAGTGATTGCGTCATTGAAAAGCGCTTGTAATGCAGGCGTAAGTTTCGCTTTGACGCGTGGAATCACGATTTCAATGATGTCTTTTTTGATTTTGGCCAACATTTCTGCTTCAGGGGCGAAGTCGTCGTGTTGGGTAGAAACTACAATTGTGTCGATGCGTTGCGGCACGTTGTCGTCGGAATATTCGATAGTTACTTGAGACTTCGCATCTGGACGCAAGTAAGGAATGAGTGCTGCTTCGTTGTTGCGAATGGCAGACATTTCTTCCAAAATCTTGTGAGCGAGGTCTAGTGCCAAGGGCATGTAGTTGTCGGTTTCTTTGGTCGCATAGCCAAACATCATGCCTTGGTCGCCAGCGCCTTGGTCTTCTGGATTGCTGCGCTCTACACCTTGATTGATGTCCGAAGATTGCTCGTGAATAGCAGATAAGATACCACAAGAGTTGGCATCAAACATATATTCAGACTTCGTGTAGCCAATTTTGCGAATGGTTTCGCGGGCAATTTTTTGAACGTCGAGGTATACTGAAGACTTTACTTCGCCCGCTAACACAACCTGACCTGTCGTTACGAGGGTTTCGCAAGCTACTTTTGAACTCGGGTCAAAAGCCATAAAGTTATCTATGAGTGCATCTGAAATTTGATCAGATACTTTATCTGGGTGCCCTTCTGAAACGGACTCTGATGTAAATAAGTATGACATGAACTTGATTTATTAGGTCGCAAAGTTACAAAATAAATTTGCTTTGCTCGCGTGCTTTTCTGCGCAGCAAAGGATTAGGTCTGTAGCGGTCTTCGCCGTATTCTGCAAATAAGGATTCTAGTTGTGCGAGTACCCAAGCAGCGCCGAGTTCATCTGCCCAAGCCAACAGACCTTTTGGGTAGTTGACCCCTTTGGTCATGGCCAGATCTATAGCTGTTGGGCTGGCTACTTGCATGAAAACCGCATCGGCTGCTTCATTGATCAATAGAACGAGGATGCGTTCAAAAATAGTCTTGCCCAAGACGTGGTCTTTAATTGGAGCAGGCAGGGCGTTGCCTTCTTTGTAGTCATAAAATCCTCTGTTGGTTTTTCTTCCTAAAAAGCCAGCTTCCATGTGGCGTTTTTGGGTAAAAGAGGGCTTGAAACGCGGGTCGTAGTAAAATGCGGCAAAAACGGTTTCAGTGACGGTATAATTGATGTCGTTACCGATGTAGTCCATGAGGGTAAATGGCCCCATCTTGAAACCACCTATTTCGGTCATGGCCCAGTCAATAGTGGCGAAGTCTGCCAAACCTTCTTCATAAATGCGCAGTGCTTCACCATAAAAAGGACGCGCCACTCTATTGACAATAAAACCGGGCGTGTCTTTGCAGACAACCACTGTTTTATGCCAACTAGAAATCAATTGTTCAATTTGGTTGGTGTATTCAAGGGCTGTCGCTACACCTGGAATCACTTCTACAAGCGGCATAATTGTTGCCGGATTGAAAAAATGGATGCCCATGAATCTACTGGCATCTTGCATGCAAGCACCGATAGAGGCAATCGATAAAGAAGAAGTATTGCTTGCCAATACACACGAAGGGCTTACCACTTGCTCTAGTTGCGTAAAAACTTGGTGCTTGACCGCGAGATTTTCAACAATGGCTTCTATGACCAAACTTGCGGCACTGTGGTCGCTGAGTTGGGTAGAAAACTGTAGGTTTTCAAGAATTTCTTGGCCTGATTGAGCCGAAAACTTCCCTTTCTCTACTAGTTTTTCAATACTTTTTTTGATTTGTTGTTCGGCGCGCAATAGTTGTTCGGGGTTGGTGTCGCTCAGCACGACACGATGCCCGCTCTGGGCTGCTACTTGCGCAATGCCAGCCCCCATTGTGCCAGCGCCAATTACACCAATGATATTTTTCATCTTAGTTTCCTTTAAATTCAGGGTTTCTTTTTTCGAGAAAAGCACCCACACCTTCTTTGAAGTCATTGGTCTGACCAGCTTCTGTCTGTAAGATTTCTTCAATTTTCAATTGACTTTCTAATGAATTATACAAACTCAGATTCAGCGCTCTTTTGGTGAGCCCTAAACCTTTGGTGGGCATTTGAGCCAATTGGCGCGCAAGTTTGCTCACTGTTTCATTGAAGTCTTCGTCTGCAACAGCTTTGTAAATCATGTTCATTTGCTCGGCATCTTTTGCGGCTACTTTTTCTGCGGTCATCATGAGGGCCATCGCTTTTTGCAGCCCCACTAAACGCGGAAGCAAAAAGGTGCCGCCAGAATCTGGAATGAGGCCAATTTTGGAAAAGGCTTGAATAAAAGAGGCGCTTTCTTTGGCCAATACGAGGTCACACGCTAAGGCGATATTTGCACCCGCACCCGCCGCAACACCGTTAACGGCTGCAATAACAGGTTTTTCCAGCGCGCGTATTTTCAAGATAATCGGGTTGTAGTGTTCGGACACTATTTTTTGCAAAGCTGGCCCGTCAGGATCGGTGGCTTCGGCTAAATCTTGACCCGCACAAAACGCTTTTCCTTCGCCCGTTAGCACTACTGCTCTAACGCTTATATCTGAACTGCAGCGATCGAGTTCGGCTTGCAATTGCAAAGCCATGGTGCGGTTGAAAGAATTAAATACATTGGGTCTGTTCAATGTGAGCGTAAGAACGCCCTCTTCAAAATGAGAGATAATTGCTGACATATTTTTAGGATTGATAACGATTGAGTAATGCTTGGCCGCGTTCTTTTAAGGTGCTGCGCAAACTTGCAGGTTCGAGCACTTCCACCTCTCCGGCGTATCCAAGTAAGTTTCGGATAAATTCTTCGGTTACTAAAATGCGCAACTCAAAAATACTGAAGGCAACTTGCTTTTCTAGCAGTTTTTGTGAGTGATGAAATGCTTGGGTCTCGATATAGCGCGCTGCAATGGCATCAGCTTTCAAGACAATTCGAAGGGCTTCTCCTTTAAATGCAGTGATGCCAATTGAGTCGCGAAAGTAGTCTGCGGCGTCGAAATCGGTAGGTATTTGCGCTGCTTCATCTAATAGTTGGAGTTCGGTCATGCGGTCGAGCGCGAAGGTCATGATGTCTTGTTTTTGAATATCGTAAGAGATGAGGTACCAACGGTTGCGGTACTCCTTCAAAAATAAAGGACTCACTTTTCTGGGTTTGGACTGTTGTTGCTGAAAACTTGTGTACATAAACCACACCCGTTTTTGCGCCTGAATACCTTCCAAAAGCATAGGTAAGTATTCATTGCCACCGGTAGAAACCGCTGCTTCAAACTGAATAAATTTAGACATTTCTGGGCTTTGGTCGCCCACCGCCACGCGGTCTACAATTTTGTCTATGGCCATTCCAAATTGCTGAAAGAAAGGAACTTCTCTAAACTGTTGAAGTGTAGAAACGGCAAAGCGGATCGATGACAATTCGTCTTCTGAAAGCGGGACATCGTTGATACTGAAGTTGGGGTCTTCGTAAAAGTAGCCGCCATTTTTTTTGCTGTAGCGAATGGGGGCGTCGTGTTCCATTTTCATCGTGAAGAGGTCTTTTTCGATGGTGGAAGCACAAATATGGGCGCCTGACTCCGATCCAAAAAGTGAATCTTCACAAGCAGAACGCAGCGCTTCTTTTGACGGATAAGTCTTGTACTTATTGCGCAGCATCCTGTCGATGATGCGGTAACGGATCAGCGCATTTTTTATGTGAGGCATTAGTGCTTATCCAATTTTTGCTGGTAGCCAAAGAGTTCAAAAAATTTGATGGCCTTGACTACTTCATAAGGGACGTCGTCTTCCCAACTGTGCGCATTCGCTTTGATTTTACTCAATACGTCGTCGGAAAGGATATGAAGTAAACTCGTGTCGTATTCTTGTAGTGCTGTGATTTTATCATTGGCTCGCATGTAATTTAGCAAACCAATTAAATTTTCGGGGAGTTTGATATTCCCTAAATGATACAAGCTCCCGTCCTCCACATTAATGGCCGGATAAATGTATAGCTTGACGTTGTGTCCAAAACCTCGGCCAAATGCTTCTAGCAAACCACCCGGTAAATTGTCATAGTACTTTTCATCAAAAATAATGTGCAAATTGTAGATGCCCATAATGACGCCAACTAAGTTGCCTCGCGCAATTGAGGAGAGGTATTCGAGCATTTTGTAATGCTTGAGGTAGTTGGAAACCATAACTGTATAGCCCAAAGAGCCGAGTAATTCTGCGCGGTCTAGGAAGTCTTTGTCGGAGATTTTGCCGTCGGCGGTGAGGTCTTTGAGGGTGAGTTCAAAAACAACCTCTAGTTCTTCTGGCTTGACGCGTTTTTCTTTGGCAAATGCTGCGCGAGCGCGTTCGATCATGTCGATATGCACTTTGGTAACAGGTCTAAATCGCCCCCTCATGAGCAAGATGTTTTTCTTGTAGAGGGCTGTAGAGGGTTGCATAACGTTCTTGGCAAGATCAAACATGGTGGCGTTGGTGATGCCGCGTCTGACTAAGTTAAGTGCGATAATGCGGTTGTCGGTATTTTCAAAATCAGGGCCTGAAATGCGCAGCATATCGATTTCCATGCGTTCTGGTGGCAAGCGGTGCACAATACCATTGATGAAGTCGTCTATGTTGCCCGATTGAAAATAACAGGCATAGATGAGATTGACACCCAAAATACCCAAAGCTTCTTGTTGTGCTTTATTGCTGTTGTCGTGCATTTTGATGTGCAAAATGACGTCGTTGGGTTTTTTGTTGAGTCCTAATTGAAAACGCATCCCAACCCAGCCGTGTCCTTGATTGGTTTTGTGGTAATTGAGAGACTCTACGGTGTTGCAGAACGCAAAAAAGCAAGTATCTCGGTTCTTGACAGGCAAGATTTCTTGGAGGTGCTTGAATTCAGTTTGCAGCATGGTCAGCAAGCGTTCTTCACATACGTAACGAACGGTTTCTCCGTACATTGAGTCCGATACTTTCATATCGTAAGCAGACTGCGTATAGGCGATAGTTCCTGAGCTTCCGCCTGCTTTGAAAAAGTTAGCGGCAACCTCCTGACCTGCGCCAATTTCTGCAAAACAACCATAGATATCTTTGGTCAGGTTGATTTTTAGGGCCTTATCTTCGGTGGTTAAACGACTTGCGCTCATGTTAGTTTGGATCTTTGAAATTCGGGTTTGAAATAAAGGAGTTGTCTGTTAGGGTGAGCAGAAACTTCTTGAGTAAGTATTTTTCTTGAGCACTAAGCTGAACGCCGCCTTGATTGGCAAATTCAATAAGTGGATCTATAGTAGGGGAGATGTGCACACCGCTTGAGTAGTGCTCAATGACTTGGTCAAGGGTTTCAAAACGACCGTCGTGCATGTAGGGAGCACTGAGTGCAATGTTGCGCAGCGTAGGCACTTTGAATTTGCCGTAGTCTTCGGGGTTGCCTGTTACGCCGCCGCGCCCGAGGTCGGTGAAATTGGCATCTAAGCCGTTGTTACTGTATTTTTTGACGCGCATGAGCGGACCGTTGTGGCAATGAAAGCAATCGGCGCCATTCAAACTTTTAAAGAGGTCATAGCCTGCCCATTCTTCTACATCCACCATTTGCAAGGTATTTTGTTCTTGTGCAGTGAGGGCTATCCCGTTTTCGTATTTATACATGACATCGTACTTAGATGATGCAGAAATCATGGTGCGGATAAACTGCGCAATGGCTTTGGTTACTTTGGAGGAGTCAATGCCTGGCTCGCCAAAAGCTCGGTAAAATTTGTTGCGGTAGTTGATGTCTAGGTTGAGCTTATATACCGCGTCTGTCCAACTTTGGTGCATTTCAATGGGGTTTGGAATGGGCTCCAAAATTTGTTGTTCAAGCGAAGAAGCCCGACCATCCCAGAAAAAAAAGTTGTCCCAACCGAGGTTGATGAGCGCCATGGAGTTGCGGTTGCCGGCAATGCCGTCTATGCCTGTGGAGTATTTGTTGGGGTCTGAAAAGCTACTTTGCGGTAAGTGGCAGGAGGCACAGCTCATGGAGTCGTTGGCTGAGAGTCTTTTTTCGTAAAATAACCAGCGCCCAAGCTCCACACCCTCTTGGGTCATGGGGTTGTCTGCAGGAATGATCATGTCTGGAAAATGATTCGGAATTTCTAGCGCATAAGGTGTGGGCTGAAAGTTGGTTTTGTCTTTGCGACATGCACCAAATAAAAGCAATAAGCTCAAGAAAATCAGCAGTTTTTTCATCAGTATGGGCTAATTGCATTTTTAAAGTTGGCGATAACTTTTTGTGTAAGTGCCTCTTGCCCAGCAGCGGTGTGTGTGAGGTTTTCGGTACTGAGATTGATGCTATTGACGCCCTGACCCAAAAAGGCTAGTAAGTCGAGCTTGAGTTTGAATTCGCGGGTTTGGTTGCCGATGTCGGTCCAGTTGACGGCGTTAAATTGCAGGTTTTGCAAATAGGTATCGGTGCCAATATGAAAGCTAAAAGAAAGGTTTGGGTTGGTGGTGGCATCTAGGAGGGTATCTACTTTACCTTCGATGTTCATGAAGATGTAACCAGGATTCCAGCCCCAATGCATAGGGCCAGCGTTGCTGATATTGAGCGGGCTTTCATTTGCAAACGCACTTGGGTCGAGGTGGTTAAGACTGCTGTCTACACCCAAAACAGCGCTTAAATTAGCAAACAGAGCGTAGTCACCTTCTTTTTTGAATAGGAGGCTTCCGGTTTCTCGGTAATCTAGCAAGGCTGCCTGATGCAGCGCGTTTGTACCGCTGCCAAAAAGAGTGAAATAACACTTGAGTTCAGAGAATTTAACTTTATAGCCATCTTGGGTCGTGTAGATGCTGTCCATGTAAAAAGGCAAGCCTCCAAAGACAGGTTGCATACTGACTTGAATTTGCGGTTTTGGGGGCGTGGGTTTGTCGTCGCCACAGGCGGTAAGGAGCAAGATTAAAAAGATGCCTAAAAATGTTGATCTCATCTAACAAAAATACGTCAAAACGCTCAAAATGTTCTTAATTTTAGGAAAAGTTCAGCCTAAATTCAACTAATGCCCCAACCTCCCTCCAAAGCCTTACGCGTTTATGCCGCATCTGCGGGTAGTGGCAAGACGCATCGTCTTGTTTTAGAGTATCTTAAGATCTTACTTTCAGATACCAATTACCGCCAAAAGTTCCGGCATATTGTCGCCATGACCTTTACCAATAAAGCGGCCAACGAGATGAAAGACCGCATACTTCAAACCTTGAGCGGCCTCGCTTACCCGGCAAGTGCCAACGCCAAAACAAAAGCACTTCAAAAAGACCTACTCAACGAAACTTCGCTCACAGTAGGTCAACTTCAGCAACGCGCTGCAGGCGCCCTCCAAGGCATTCTGCACCACTACGAAGATTTCAATATCTCTACCATAGACAAATTCAATCTAAGGCTCATTCGCTCTTTCAGCCGAGACCTCGACTTACCAGCCGATTTTGAGGTGGTACTCAATGAAAAGTTGATCCTCGACGAAGTATTAGATTTACTATTTGCGCGCTTGGGGCAACCCGATGCGCTTGAACTCACCCGATGGATGCTTTCATACGCCAGAACAAAGGTTGCTGAAGGAGAGTCCTGGGACTTCAAAAAATCTTTGCTGCAGTTTTCCGAAGTACTGAGTAAAGAGCGCAATGCCAATGAAGTTGCGCAGTTGCTTACCAGCGCCTATACGCCAGATACCTACAAAGACTTTCAAGACAAGGCCGCGACAATTAAAGCCGATTTTATGGCGCAATGTGCTGCAGCAAATGCACTGGCAGCTCCTTTCAAAGACACTCATTTCAAGACCCCAACCGATCAAAAGCGCATAGATGCATTTATCCAAGATCCAAATTGGGGCCTTGGCAAGCTCAAAGGGCCATTTTATGCAGCCACTTTTCTTGAAAAATTGGAAAAAAACGCCTACGAATTGCCAGAAAAGGTCAATGCTGCCCTTTTGAGCTTGTCGCCTGCTTACGAGCAGGCATTTGCTGCGCATCTTCTGGTCGAGACCCAACGCAAAAACTTTTACGACATGGCCTTGTTGCAATATGTGGCGCAGCAAACCAAGGCCCTCATGACCGCCCAACAACAAATCCGCATCTCAGAATTCAATCAACTCATTAGTCAGTTGGTCAAGGGTGAGCAAGCGCCCTACATTTATGAGCGTTTAGGAATTCGCTATGAGCACTTTTTGCTCGATGAATTCCAAGACACCTCGCGCCTGCAGTGGGTCAACATGATTCCATTGGTACTTGAGGCGATTTCTTATGAACGCCCCAACCTCATTGTTGGCGACGCCAAGCAAAGTATTTACCGCTTCAACAACGGTTTGGCCGAGCAATTCGTCGCATTGCCCAGCCTATACAATCCTGAAAACGACCTTCAAATGGCGCAAAATAGCCTGCGTTTTGAGGCAAGTGGAGAGAAAAACAGCCTAGACGACAACTACCGCTCTGCCCCTCAAATCGTCGAATTCAACAACGCGCTTTTCAAGCAATTGGCCCTTTCCTTGCCGCCCCAACACCAAGATTTCTATGCTTCCTTGCATCAACAGCCCAAATCCGACAACACGGGTTTTGTTCAGGTAGAAAGCTTGGTCAATGATCTCCCCGATGAGCTCCTCCACGATAAAATCCGCACTACCATCCAACAAGTCGTTCAAGACGGCTTCAGACCTTGCGATATTTGTGTACTCACCGAAACCAATAAAAAAGGCAACGCTATTGCGCTATCTTTGACGCTAGCAGGCATGCAAGTGGTATCGCAAGATTCACTCTTGTTATATACGAATCCTCTGGTACAACTCTTTTTGCTGTATCTCAAAAAGCGCGCAAAACCGGCCAATCCTACTTTAGGTAAGCGTTTGGCAGAGGCTTATTTGCGCGCCAAAGGCAAGTTTGATGTCGCTAGCTATATGGCCTACTTCAAGACTTTTGAAAAAGACGGCAGGCAGTTGCGCTACTTCGATGAAAATGCTTTTTATAAAGCAGAATTCGGGTCAGAAGAGGCGCTTTTCATGCCCTACGAGCATTTATTTGATTTGCTCCAAAAAGTTGCAGCCTGTTTTCAAATCAACGACACCCAAGAACCCTATGTGCATCACTTTTTCGATGTCGCTTTTCAATACCAGCTCAATCGCAATGCGGAGCTACTGCCCTTCATCGATTTTATAGAACAAAACAAAGAGAAATTGGCGTTGCAAATGCCAGAGTCTACAGAAGCCATCCGCATCATGACCATCCATAAAGCAAAAGGCTTAGAATTTCCTGTAGTGCTCATTCCAAGTTTAGATTTTAGCATCATCATTTACGGCCTTTCCAAATTCTTGATGCAAGCTGGAGAAGGTCTGGCCTATTCATTTCCGGCAGATGCCATTCCTGAATTCAAGTCTTTTAAAGAAAAAGAGCTGGCTGCTATTTATTTAGATAAACTCAACTTGCTTTATGTAGCCCTGACCAGACCAGAAAGCAGGCTTTACATTTGGAATCACCATAAAGCGAAAGGGTTTGGCGCCCAAATACATCAACAACTCACTGCGCACCCAGCGCTTGCGCTCCAAGAAGAACATACATACGTGAGCGGCCAAGCCCTTGCGCAAGAGATCAGTGAAGCAAAAAAAGCAAAGCTTGAGGCGGCGCAAACCAAATTTTATCACCCAATGGCTCTGCCCGATCAGCTGTGGTATCCTTCTTTGGTTTTCAGGACCCCCGACATAGAGCAGGTTCCCGATCAACTTTTCGGACTCGCCTTTCATCGCCTGATGGCGCTCTGCTCGTCTGCAGCGCACTTGCCAGTAGCTATTCAGACGGCCTTAAACGAGGGCTCTATAGCCCAAGACCAACTCACCGAACTGAGCGCAGCTGCTGAACGTTTCTGGAGCCACGTTTCGGCCCAACAACTTCAGGTAGGTGTTTTAGAAGAATTCAATGAGCAGCGCATTATTGCAGACATCAATCAAATGAAACAGCCCGATAAAGTCTGGCTCAAGGAAAATGAAGTGGTGGTGGTCGATTTCAAGACAGGACTCCGCAATGACGCACACATGAAGCAAATTATTTCTTATGCAACGCTACTAGAAACTATTTTTAGTTTGCCTGTACGGCCTTACTTATATTACACGCAACTCGATTTATTCCTGGAGTTGTGAGTCAAGGCCTGCAATTTCTGCCGAGATCTTTAAAAAAGTATATACCAACGGATGCGGGAGGTCTCGGGTTGAGGATATCTGCGGGCAAAAACTAGTTGATAAGAAAAAGGGATGCGCTTTCAATGTAATGATATCAGGGTCATCAAACTGATTGACAGCTTCGATATCAATAAACTGACCAATCAATTGTTCGAGTAGTTGTGGGTACATGCTGTATCGTGTTGCACTCAGCTCCACAGCGCTACAGTTCTCATACAAGCGTTCCATCGTTGCTGTTCTTGGAAGCACGTCTATGCGCTCAAAATGATTGCTATTGACAAGATTCTCCGAGATGAGCTTCTCCCCATAAGGATTCAGGTTGTTGGCGGTGATCAGGTAGTCAATAAATATTTTAAAGCAATCGCCGGTAGCAAATACGGGTATTTTGAGCTCAACAAGCTGCTTAAAAATTCCGTTCAAAAAAAACGGATTGATATAGGGCCCTGGCGCTACCCAGATGCCGTCGTATTGTTCAAAAACCGTTTTTTTGAATTGTAGTGCCTCATTGATTTTGATCCAGTAATAATTGATTTCTAGCTCAAGGAATTCGGCAGCGTGGTCCAAGGAAAGGTTAGTCGCGTGGTGCGAGTTGTAGGTGAAGTTGTAGTCGCCTATGATTGCTATTTTGAGTGCTTCACTCATTCAGGCGTTTTGGTTCAACAATTGTTTAACGCTTGAACCAACTACGTAGCTTGGCGTTGTTGATCTGTATCGATTCTTCCACAAGTGTTTGTGGATCTACGTACCAAACTTTACAGCTGAAAGTTACTTCGAATAAAGAGTAATCACCTGTGCCGTCAGAAGCTTGCTTCAAAATAGTGAAGTTGGCTGTTTGGCCTGGGTCTGTCTCGCGTGAAATCCAGAACTTTCCGGTGTTGTCTGTGTAAGAAACCTGTACGCCATTGATGCTGTTGGTGGCAAGTGTAGCCGCATCTTTAAAAGGCACTGGGTTGCCAGAGTTGGTCATGTGAAAGTCGTTGAACATCGGGAGTGTAGGAGTGGAACTTCCAGTGGCGTCCCATTCGAGTGAACCGAAAGACAAAGAGATATTTTGCAGATTTGCCATAGATGCGATGCCGGAAGTGTAAATAACTTTGGACATCATTGGCGCAACGTTTATGATTTGAGTATCTACTGCAAAGCCAAGGTAGTTGTTGACGTTTTGGGTAAGCTCAACTTGCGTACCGTTTACGTAGCCGATAAAACTAGCGTTGAGATCTACTTTGTTGCTCGGCGGAGGAATGATTTCGTGTTCGATGCAGGCTGAAGAAATCAGTAAAAGTAAGGTGGCTAGAAAGGCAAAGCGCGTCAGTTTCATGCGTTTGTGTTTAGGGGATAATGCTTCAAATTTAGTTCTATAAACGCAATTGTCCAAAAAAAGATGCTTTACAAGCAAAAAAAGAAAGATTATATGGTTTTGAACAGCTGCAGAAATTCCTGAAGCGCTTGTTCGTGAAGTGGGCTTGCTCCTTTACAAATGAGGGCATACACTTGCTCAGCTTTTTGTTCAGAACTTTTTTTTGTTCCTTTTCTTAAGGAAAGTTTTGACCATGAAGTTTGAATGAAGGTCATGAAATTTTCCGCGTTAATTTCTGACAGCGCATTTGGTGTTGTGAGTTGAAAATGAAAGAGATTCCAAACATCTTTTTGAAAATCAAAAACGGTGATGAAATCTTCGCCAATATGCAGCAAGCCCGGAAGTTTGGTGTACACTTTTTCAAGAACAATATTGGAGAATAAGTCGATAAACTCTTGCGCTTTTGAAGGGTTATTTACGGCCAGTTGGCGCCATTCGGCATCGTAGAGTTCGTTGATGACGAGGAAATGCTTGAACTCCGTTTCGAGTTCATTCAATTCTTGAGTGGTGAGTGGTCTAAATTTGAGCATTAATCTGCTTCACTGATCCGAACTTCCAAACTGATATCGAGCACTTCGTCTACACTTTTCTCAGTGATAGCTTGCTCCAGTTTAAATTTGTATTTGCCCTTGAAAGGCACTTTGCGGTGCTTGAAAACCATTTGGTGCTCAACGATAGTGCCTGACTTTTTACCAATCCAGTTGCCATTGGCATCTGCTGTTCTGATTTGGTAAGGCTTGCGCACACTTTTGCCAAAGGGCGGTGTGGTTCGCAAGAAAATCCAGAGGTTGTTGTAGGCGTAGTCGGTAGTGGTGCGGAGTGTAAAAATGAAATCGTAGAGTTGAGTGGTGTCTTGGATGTCGACTTCAAATTGCGGCTTTACATTTTCATTCCATTCTTCGTTTTTGAAACGAAATGCTTTGGTGTAAATAGCCTCTTCGGTACAGCTCGCCAAAAACAAGCTCAGTAAGATAAAAAGACTAGCTAGGTTTTTCATTTTTTGGCCCTCCGGGGTTCGGTTTGCGTGGTTTGCGATTGGGTCTTCTTTTTTTATTGTTGTTGTTGTTGCCGAATGATTTTTCAAAGCGCGTGAGGCTATCTTGCCCAACTACATTTTGATAACCAATTTCTTCTACTTTTTCTTTGATTTGCGCGAAGTCAGCAAGATCTTTTGGTTTGACACCGTCTTTGTTGAGTTGTTTGATTTCGGCTACCCGTTCAGCGGTGAGCGCGACCATCCCGTTTTCCCCTTTGTATGCGTACCAAATAATGCGTTTGAAAACATCGGTTTTCATGTGAACCGCTTCGCCTTTTTCGGTCTGTAGTTTGCTGTCGGGTTTGGGCATAGACTTGATGGCGTCTAGGTACATATCTAGCTCGTAATTAAGACAACATTTGAGCTTCCCGCATTGACCAGCTAATTTTTGTGGATTCAAAGAAAGTTGTTGGTAGCGCGCTGCAGATGTTGACACAGACCTGAAATCGGTGAGCCAAGTACTGCAACAAAGCTCTCTGCCACAAGAGCCTATTCCGCCGAGGCGAGCAGCTTCTTGACGCGAACCAATTTGGCGCATTTCTACACGCACTTTAAAGCGCTCAGCCATGTCTTTGATAAGTTGTCGAAAATCGATACGACTTTCGGCGGTATAATAGAATGTAGCCTTACTGAGGTCCGCTTGGTACTCGACATCTGAGATTTTCATGTCGAGTTTTATGTTTTGAGCTAGGATGCGCGATTGGGTAAGGAGGTCGCGTTCGAGCGTACGGCCTTTGATCCATTTATCAATTTCTTCTTGATTGGCGATGCGCAAGATTTTTTTGCACTCCATGGATTTGAGGTTGGGCGCTTTTTTCTTGACTTGAATGCGGGCGAGCTCACCAAGAGCTGAAACCACACCGATATCCCAACCCGGGCTGGTGTCTACGGTTACGACATCGCCTGTTTGTATGGAGAGGTGGTCTGCATTTCTGTAGAAAGCTTTGCGGGCATTTTTGAAGCGAACCTCTACAAGGTCAAATGTGCTTTGTCCCGCTGGCAAACTGATATTGGACAGCCAGTCAAAAACTTCAAGTTTGTTGCATCCGCCGCTACTGCATGTGCCGTTGTTTTTACAACCATTTGGTGTTCCTCCACCGCTACTACATGACGCACAACCCATTTGATTTTTTGTTGTAAAGTTAATAAATAAAGTGGTTTGAATTACGCCTGATGGATGAAGCGCATCGTTTGAAAACAAAGTTGCGTGAATAAGATGCGCGCATTGGCGTTTCGGTCTATCTGAAAATAGGCGGCGTCAAAGGTGCTGATGAATTCACGAATATTGTTACCCGAGATAAAGGGCGCAAATTTTTCTAAAAATGCGGCTTCTTCATCCGATACTTTGGTGAGTGCATCGCCCATGTAATTGGTGAGTATACTCTGGCGAAGCATATGAAGTGCGTATTGAATGAAGAGTTTTTGTCGTTCCTTGCCAATTGACGCGATGTCGTCGGCCCAATTCATCATGGCGAGCACTTCTTTTTTGTAGCAAACCCGCATGAGTTGAATAAATTGACTGCGCTGTTGGTCTTGGTTTTCGGAAGTGGTGAGGTAAGACATTGCGGCCAATACCGAGCCATCTGCAAAAGCGGCAATTGCATCGGCGTTAGTGCACGTTTGGCTTTTGGTTTCTTGTAAATAGGCGCTGAGTTCATTTGCGCTGATTTTGGGTACCCGTATGAGTTGCGTTCGGGATTGTATGGTGATCATGAGCTTGCTTGCGTCTTCGCACACCAAAAGAAAAAGTGTTTGGGCGGGTGGTTCTTCGAGTATCTTGAGCAACTTATTGGCACAATCGGCATTCATTTCTTCTGGCTGCCAAATGATCATGACTTTGTAGCCGCCTTCGTAACCTTTCAAGCTCAATTTGCGGATGATTTCTTTGCTTTCATCGGTGCCAATAATAGGCTTGCGCAGTTTGGCATCAATGCGCTCTGTCCAATGGAAAAGATCGAAATAGGGGTTTTGTTGGAGTTGTGCGCGCCAATCGGCTAAAAACAAGTCGGAGGTTTTGCCTATACTGAGTACAACAGGAAATACAAAATGTAGATCGGGATGCTGGAGTTGCTGTACTTTTTGACAGGAGGCACAGCGCCCGCAGCTATCTTGAGCTCCGCGGTCTGTGCAAAATAGGTACTGACTAAATGCCAAAGCTAAGGGGAGCCCGCCGTAGCCAGCTGTGCCTTGGAGCAATTGGGCATGGGCAATTTTGCCAGAATTGATCTCTTGGATGAGTTCTTGCTTGAGGTTCGTTTGGCCTATGATTTGCTGAAATTGCACCCTCAAAAATAGCGAAAAACCCTCAATTATTCGGTGTTTCCTTTCAAGAGTAAGACGATTTCACCTCTTGCATCATTTTGGGAGAAATAGGCCTGGAGTTCAGCGAGTGTACCGCGGTGATATGTTTCAAACTTTTTGCTGATTTCTCTTACCACACAAGCCTCGCGCTGTGGGTCTAGCCATTCGCACATTTGGTTGAGCGTTTTGGCAATGCGGTGTGGAGACTCGTATAAAACGACGGTGCGGTTTTCTTGAGCAAGCGCTTGAATTCGTGTCTGGCGGCCTTTTTTGTGCGGTAGAAAACCTTCAAAAACAAATTTGTCGCAAGGAAATCCAGAGGCAACAAGCGCGGGTACAAATGCGGTGGGGCCGGGTAGGCATTCGACGTCAATTCCAGCTTGGATGCATGCGCGCACCAATAAAAAACCGGGGTCTGAGATGCCAGGCGTACCGGCGTCGGACACCAACACGCAAAATTCTTGTTGTTGAATGAGTTCAATGGTTTTTTCTAAAAAACGGTGCTCGTTGTGGGCATGAAAAGCCAAGACCTTCTTTTTGAGTTCAAAATGATTCAAGAGTTTGTTGGTCACACGGGTGTCTTCGGCAAAAATGAGAGGTGTTTCTTTCAAAATGCGCAAGGACCTAAGCGTGATGTCTTCTAAGTTGCCAATTGGGGTCGGGACGAGGATCAGTCTAGGCATAGCTTTAAGCAAAAACCGCACGCACCACTTCTTCAATTTTGGTGCAGGGGATGATTTCTATTTGGTGTTTGTGTCCTTTGATTCCTTTCGAATATTTGGACACGATAATTTTTTTGTAACCGAGTTTTTCGAGCTCACCTAAGCGTTGCTCTAAGCGATTGACGGGTCTCAGTTCTCCGCTAAGACCAATTTCGGCCGCAAAAGAGATGGTTTTGTCTATGGCGAGGTCGGCGTTGGAAGATAAAATTGCCATGGCTACAGCGAGGTCAATAGCGGGGTCGTCTACTTTGATGCCGCCGGCAATATTCAAAAAGACGTCTTTGGCTGCAAGTCTGAAACCGCAACGTTTTTCTAGTACGGCCAAAAGCATGTTGAGCCGCTTGACATCGAATCCGGTGGAAGACCGTTGGGGTGTGCCATATGCTGCAGACGAAACCAATGCTTGTACTTCAATGAGCAACGGTCGGATGCCGTCTACCATGGAGGCTACTGCTACGCCGCTCAAGGCTTCTGCGCCAATAGAAACCAGAACTTCTGACGGATTCGCTACGGGTAAGAGCCCGTTTCCTTGCATGCTGTAGATGCCGAGTTCGTTGGTAGAGCCAAAACGATTTTTGATGCTGCGCAATAAGCGGTAGATGTGATGGCGGTCGCCTTCAAATTGCAATACGGAATCTACCATGTGCTCCAGTACTTTTGGCCCGGCGATGGTGCCGTCTTTGGTGATGTGCCCAATCAAGAAAATGGGAATATTGGTTTGTTTGGCAAAGCGAAGTAAGTTGGCCGTGCATTCTCGCACCTGTACCACTGAGCCTGGCGAGCTTTCTACGCTATCGGTGTAAAGGGTTTGAATGGAGTCGATGATGAGCAGTTGGGGCTGAATTTGTTCGGCTTGTATTAAAACTTGTTGAAGGTTGGTCTCGGTAAGTAGGTAGCAATTGGGATTATCTAGGCCCAAACGCTCGGCGCGCATGCCAATTTGTTGTTCGCTTTCTTCGCCTGATACGTAAAGTACTTTGAGTTGTTCTTTGATGGCTAATTGGAGTAGGAGTGTAGATTTTCCAATACCGGGGTCTCCGCCAAGTAGATTGATGGATCCGGGCACGATGCCGCCGCCTAGTACGCGATTGAGTTCGAAGTCTTTGAGTGTGATGCGGCTTTCTTCACTTTTTTTGACCTCCTGAATACGCACAGCCTGATGGGCTTCGGAAGACTTAGAAAAGCTCACGACGTGCTTTGGTGTTTTTTCGGTTCGCTCCTCAATAAAAGTATTCCATTCTTTGCACCCTGGGCATTTTCCGAGCCATTGGGCTGCTTCATGACCGCAATTTTGACAGAAAAAGGCGCTTTTTGCTTTTGACATTGAAACTTTTGCTTTTTGACAAAGGTATTCAAAAAAGCATGTCTGATGCTGGCTTTTAGGGACTTAATCCGAAAGATTACCGAATTGAAAAATATTTTTTTCAAGAATTTTTCTCGAGTTGATTGTCACAATTTCAAAAAATATAATTTTGCGAAGTAAAAAGTTGTCAATCCTATGTCAAAAAGAAGAGCAATCATCAGTTACGACAAGCTGACCCTCGAGCAGAAAAAACAAATCCTCCGCGATTTTCCGGATGGGTATATCAACCACCTGACCTCCATCAAAACACCGACAGGAGAGGTGCTAGATGCACTTGTTTGGGAGACCGACGAAGTCATTTATTTAGTCAAAATCAAAAAAGTGCAGCCTAAAGTCAAGCCTGAAGTAGCAGACGACTTCGAAGATGATTTCGATAAGCCACACGACCTCAAAGACGACGAACTCGACGACGACGACGAAGAAGAGGAACTATCTGACGACGAACCATCTGACGAAGACGACGAAGATTAAGCCATTGGTACCCAAGTTTTTTTAACTTTGGGACATGCTTGAATCCGTCTCGCCTCTTGAACTCAGCGCCATTATGGCAAATGCTCCGTCGATTGATCAAATTAGCACACTCGAAAGAATTGCGCGCATACAGACACGCAGCATCAAAGGTTCAGCGAAATTGCAAGGTTTGCGCATGGCGCTCTCCATGATAGACCTCACTACTTTAGAAGGAAAAGATACACCCGCAAAGGTGCGTCAACTTTGTTTCAAAGCCCAACATTTACACAATCAGGCAGCCAATTTGCCTACGGTAGCCGCCGTATGTGTGTATCCTACCATGGTTGGGGTTGCTAAAAAAGCCTTAGGCAATTCTGGTATCAAAGTTGCCAGTGTTTCCACCGCATTCCCATCGGGTCAGGCGCCGTTTGAGCTCAAGAAATTAGATACACTTTATGCCTTAGATAATGGTGCCGACGAAATTGACATGGTTGTTTCAAGAGGACGCTTTTTGGCAGGAGATTACCATTTTGTTTATGATGAAATTGCAGCCATCAAAGCGTTGTGTGGCCACGCCCGCCTTAAGGTCATATTCGAAACAGGCGAGCTAGACTCCCTGGACCAAGTCCGAAGAATTTCCGATTTAGCCATTGCTGCCGGAGCCGATTTCATCAAAACCTCCACTGGGAAAATTCAGCCTGCTGCTACTTTTCCTGTCGTACTCACCATGTTGGGCGCCATTAAAGATCATTTCGACAAAACGGGTCAAATGATTGGTATGAAACCCGCTGGCGGCATTTCGTCTTCCAAATTAGCATTACATCATTTATTGATGGTCAAGGAAGTATTGGGCGAGGCCTGGCTGACCAACGAATGGTATCGTTTTGGCGCCAGTAGTTTGGCCAACGACCTACTAATGCAATACCAAAAACAACAGACCGGCAAATACCAATCAGCTGCATACTTTTCAATCGACTAATCATGAGTAACTCAACCTGGAACCTCGAACCTTCTTTGGAATCTGCAGCGCAGGTCCAAATCAAGTCACAATACGAACTTTTTATAGATGGCAAATGGCAAACGCCTCTCTCTAAAACGTATTTTGATTCGGTAAATCCTGCAGATGAAAGCCATTTAGCCAAAATTGCCTGGGCCAATGATGCTGATATCGATTTAGCAGTTCGAGCGGCGCGTTCGGCCTATGATAATTGTTGGTCAACGATGAGTGGTGCAGCGCGTGGCAAGTATCTTTTTCGGATTGCTCGGCTCATGCAAGAAAAGGCAAAAGAGCTGGCTGTTCTAGAAACTTTAGATGGCGGTAAACCAATTCGCGAGTCCAGAGATATCGATATTCCGTTGGCCTGCAATCATTTCTTTTACTATGCAGGCTGGGCAGATAAATTGCAAGAAGCCTTTGCAGGTCAGCAAATTTCAGCACTTGGAGTAGCCGCTCAAATTATCCCTTGGAATTTCCCCTTACTGATGCTCGCTTGGAAAATTGCACCGGCCTTGGCTTGTGGCAATACTGTTGTGCTCAAACCTGCAGAAACAACTTCTTTAACGGCCTTAAAGTTTGCTGAAATTTGCCAGGAAGCTGGTTTGCCTGCTGGGGTGGTCAATATTGTGACGGGTTACGGAGATACTGGAGCGGCGCTTGTGGCGCATCCAAATGTAGATAAAATTGCCTTTACAGGCAGTACGGCCGTTGGCAAGCAAATACAAAAAGCGTGTATTGGTACCCCTAAAAAAGTAACACTCGAACTCGGCGGAAAGTCGGCAAATATCATTTTGGAAGATGCCCCCATTGACCAAGCTGTAGAAGGCGTCATCAACGCAATTTTCTTCAATCAGGGTCATGTATGTTGTGCTGGTTCTCGGCTTTTTGTGCAAGAGTCTATTGCCGATCGGGTGCTTGAGAAGTTGAAATTCCGCTTGCAAAGTATTTACGTGGGCAATCCGCTCGACAAAAACACCGACATCGGTGCCATCAATTCCAAAAAGCAACTAGAAAGCATCGAGAAATACCTCGCTATAGGTTTGGCCGAAGGCGCAGAGATGTATCAGCCAGAATGCACGCTTCCTAGTCAAGGATTCTACTGCAAACCAACACTTTTTACCGACGTTGCGCAAAGCGCACGTATTGCCCAAGAAGAGATCTTTGGCCCAGTGCTCACCATCCAAACTTTCCGCACCATGGAAGAGGTGCTTCAAAAAGCAAACAACTCGCCTTATGGGCTTGCAGCTGGTGTCTGGACGGCCAACGGCGCACGTATTTTTGGTCTTAGCAGCCAATTACAAGCCGGCGTGGTCTGGGCCAATACCTACAATAAATTTGATCCCGCCTCGCCCTTTGGTGGTTACAAAGAAAGTGGCTTCGGCCGCGAGGGTGGCCGCCATGGCCTCAGTGCCTACCTCAAATTCTCAAACTAATGGAAATACTCAAAACATATAAACTCTATATTGGCGGTCAGTTTCCGCGTACAGAAAGCGCCCGTACCTATCCTGTGAGAGCAGCAGACGGCAGCCATGTGGCTAACGCCTGCTTGGCATCGCGCAAAGACGTTCGCAATGCTGTTCAGTCCGCACGCAAGACGCAAGGTTCCTGGGCGGGTAAGTCTGCATTTAACCGCAGCCAAATTGCTTACCGGATTGCTGAAATGCTCGAAGATAGAAAAGCATTGTTCGTAAGTGAATTGCAAAGCATTGGCGCAAGCCTAGATACAGCTCAAAACGAAGTTCAGCAATCCATTGATCGCTGCGTTTATTACGCGGGTTGGGCCGATAAATACCAAGCGTTGATCAGCAGCGTCAACCCTGTGGCAAGTTCTCATTTCAATTTCTCTAGCCCCGAAGCAATGGGTGTGGTGGGTGTGGTTGCGTGTCAACAAACGGCGCTCCTCGGCCTCATCTCTCAAATTTTACCAGTAATTATAGGTGGAAACACGGTAGTTGTAGTGGCCAACACCATCCAGCCGCTCAGTGCAATTTCTTTTGCTGAGGTTTTAGCTACCTCTGACGTTCCAGGAGGTGTAGTCAATATTTTAACCGGCGAAGTAGGGGAGTTGCTGCCAACACTTGCTGGCCACATGGATGTCAATGCACTCAGTTTGGCACCGCTTGCTCCGGAACTCCTGAATGCAGCCCAGACAGAAGCCGTAGACAACCTCAAGCGCGTCCGAATGTATGCGGAGCCCCTATTCGTAAAAAGCGCACAAGGGTTGTCATATATCTCTGATTTTCAAGAAATCAAAACCACTTGGCACCCAATAGAGCAAATTGCCGGCGGCGCTGGCGGGTATTGAGTTGTTTATTTTTAGGATTGAAGACTTAAGACAAGCCTCTTACCAAGGCTCGCCTCGACAATTTTACTCAGTGTTTTGAGTTCAATTGCTTGGGTATCGTTTTCAAGTTTTGAAATGTAGGTTCTTGACGTACCCGCTTTTTGTGCAACTTCATCTTGGGTAAGTCGTGCTTCAATCCGCCAACTTTTGAATAGGGCACCGATGCTTTGGGAGCGTTCGGCGTCTTCAGTGCTCAAACCGTATAAAACGTCAGCACCAACATCATAAACTGTGGAAACCTGCTCGCCTTTATCGTTTGTTAAATAGGGTTTGATATTTTTCCAAGAAAGCGTATGCTCAACTAATGCTACCTTTTGAAATTCTTGCGGCTTCATTAATGGATATTCTATATCTGTTTGTTGGATCTTCCAATCTTCATTAAAAATGCGTTTGAAGTCAAGCATGCGGTTGTCGCCGTTGTTAAAGAGTACGGAAATCTTTAAGTTCTCTGGGTCTATATGATTGATCCTTAGAATTTTTGGCAGACCTCTGAAAGAATTATTGCTTTTTTTCATTTTCTCCGGTTGGTGTATTATTGAATTTCAAATGAGGGTTTAATTCAAAGAAATTCTTTTCAATTAGCGCTCTTCGTTTACCTTCATTTAACCACACTTCAATAATTTTTAATTTCCGACTTGGTATGTTGCCCATCAGTACTTTTGAACTTCTGACATCTATCAATGCTTCCTTCTCCCCATATTTAACGTGAATATGTACAGGCAGGTGTTCACGACTATAGATTTCGATACGAAGTCCGTTTATATATTCAAGTATTGGTGCCATGCGGAATAATCTTCCACAAATGTACCTACAAAGGTACAAATCATATTCAGTAAATTCACTGAAACAAACTTGTTTTTTACTCCACCACCACTTTCTTCATGCCAATTGAACCTCCATTTTCATAGAAATTGATGAAGAACACTCCTTTGTTTTCAATTTCGATGGTGGTTTGCTCATTGATGGTTTGAATACTTTGAATTTTTTGGCCGGTAACGGAATAAATATCAGCTGAAATTTCACGATTTGGATCAATCCCCTTGATTTGAAACGCACCCCGACTCGGATTTGGGTAAAGTATAAGGGCGTCAATGAATGGAGCAGCTGGAGCTAAACCTGCTGTGTTGTCGGCTATAAGGGTGGTTTTCGGGTCACCCACAATGACGCCTTGCCAAGAGGCAAAACGGTCAGCCATGTAAAAACTCTCCGCTAAATTATAATGCGCTGTTTGATCCAGGTAGCGATTGACCA
>CAMDFN010000015.1 GCA_945897565.1 Chryseobacterium gleum | reverse complement strand
CGAAACTTGGCTTACAGCACTATTGCCAACTTGATCGTTGTCTAGATCTTGGTACCAAATAGTTGTTGGGTTCACCAAAGCATCGGTGTCATTGCAATCGGTATTGTTGGCTACAAAACCTGCAGGTGCATTACAAAGTAAAGTATCCACTGCTGGGTCGCCAAAACCATCGGCATCGGTATCGGCATAGAAAAGGGTCGGTGTAATTGTGATTTGATTTCCCCATACAGATACGTTGTCCATGCGCAAGGTAGAAGTCGCTGTTGCTTGGTTAATGACATAGAAACGGAAAGTTACTGAACTCACATTAGCGAAGGTGGCTGGTAAAAGTACGGTGTCGGCTAAAGCTACATTGCCATTCCATGATGAAGCAATAGTGTCAATATCCGAAGCGTAGTTATCTAAGCTTGAGCGCACAAAGATGGTTGGCGTGCCACCTGTTGTACTTGTGCGGTGGTTCAAGGCCAGTTTAGATAAATTGAGATTGGTGCAATTTGCTCCACTTATGGTGAATTGGTTGTATTGTGCTGCATCAAAAATTGCCGTTTGGTTCCAAGCACTGCGGTTGAAAACACCACCGCCAGCTGCACAATTGTTGCCTTGAGCTGTGAAATCTGAGAAAGTCCAGTTGGTACTTGTATTTGTGGCAACTACGTCTTGCGTAGCGCAATCTACCGTTGCAGCAAACTGATAAATACCTAATTGTAAAGGCGCATCAAAGCCATTGCAATCTTCGTCGATGCCATTGCCTGGTACATCAACTGCACCTGGATAAATAGCGTTGTTGTTGTCATTGCAGTCGGTACTATTTGTGACAAAACCTGTAATGGCCGCACAACCCGTTTGTGAAACTGCTGCATTTCCAAAACCATCGTTGTCTAGATCTTGGTAGTAAGACAGAGAACCAACGATTGATAAATTGAGCGTAATGGTGCTGTCACAACCGGCCACATTTTGAGTGAGTTGGGTGTAGGCTCCAGAAGCGCTATAGGTTTGGTTGTTTAAAGTATAAGGACCACAATTGGTAATGTTCAAAGTCGAACTATTGGCATTGTTAATAGTCAAGTTCAAGTTGATGATAGAGTCGCAACCTGCAGTGTTTGCATTCGCAAGCGTTTGAACGTAGGTACCAGAGGTGGTATATGTTTGGTTATTGAGTGCGTACGAATTGCAAGCAGAAGCAGCAATTGTGTTGTACGTGACACAAGACGCAGCCGAACCTGGCGTTACAGAAGCCCAAGTTTCACCAACACGAATTTCATCGATTTCGTAATTGCCCGTGCCTGCTGATTGCCTGAGGAAAATAGATTGAATGCCTGTTGCAGCCCAAAAGCTGGTACCTGAAGCGTTGGTTACTACAGCTGCTGGTTCAGCTGCACCCGGAATTGGATTGACCCAAAGGGATGCGGTAATTGGAGAGCCCACGGCCGTTGCTGTTGCTTTGGCAACGACAAATAAAGTTGTGTTGAGGGCATACTCTGTAGGAGCGTAGGAAATTGTTACAGTTCCTCCTGAAGTATTGAGGATCCCTAGCTGAAAAGTATTTGGGGTAGCGCCTAACTTGATATATAAACGCGGAAAGAAAATAGTTACGTTGGTCGGACCTGAAGAGGCAGCGAAACCAACGAAGTAATTACCGGCAGCTGTTAATCCTGTGGTGTTGAGTACGTTGAGTAAAAATGAAAAATAGCCCGTTGTGCCAGGAATGACAATTGGTTTGTTGATGTCTTCTGACCAAGCTGAATTGAGTTCAATGCGGTTACCTGCTGATGCTTGAAGACCAGCATAAGAAAGACTATTGCCCGAACCAGACGGCGTAGTTACAGCTAATATTTGCCCGGCAGTGCCACTGTGGGTAGTCCAGCCGTTTGTATTGGCCGCACCCGTAAAATTAAAAGATTCAAAGGCCTGTGCAAACGCATTGAGGCTCAGAATTGTTAGGATAAAAAGTAAACCTTTTTTCATATAAATATTTTTGTGCTGTAAAACTACGATTTTGTCCGTTAATATGCGGTAACATTAGATGAACTCGCTGTTAATATTCATCTCTTGAACCAAAAAAAGGGCGAAGTTTCCTCCGCCCTTTTGCTATTGCTATTTTATCGAAATTATTCAGCAGAAGCTTGCTCTGTTGCTGGGCGCTCAGGGCGTGGCAACAAAACTTTGCGAGATAATTTCCATTTTTTGGTTTTTGGATCTTTGCCAATGACCTTGAAAGTGAGCATCTCGCCTTCTTTGACGACATCTTCCATTTTCGCTGTTTTTTCCCAAGCAAATTCGGAGATGTGGATCAGGCCGTCTGTTCCGGGAACGATTTCAACGAAACAACCGAATTCTTTCACTGACTTCACTTTACCTTCGTAAGTTGCACCTTCGTCTACTAGAGGTGGGAATGCAATTTGACGGATCAAGCGGATGGCTTCAGCCATGTCGTTGCCATTGTTGGAAAGCACCTGTACACGACCTTCTCCATTTGGTAATTCTTCGATGGTGATGGTGGTTTTGGTTTCTTTCTGTAAACCTTGGATGATTTTTCCTCCAGGTCCGATGATGGCACCGATCATTTCGTTAGGCACGTTAAGTGCTTCCAAACGTGGTGTTTGTGGTTTGAGCTCTGGGCGCGGTGCAGACATAGTTTCGGTGATTTTACCGAGGATATGCAAACGACCTGCACGTGATTGCTCTAAAGCTTGTGTCAATACTTCGTATGGCAAACCATCTACTTTGATATCCATTTGGCAAGCAGTGATGCCGTTGGCAGTACCGGTTACTTTGAAGTCCATGTCGCCGAGGTGGTCTTCATCGCCGAGGATGTCAGACAATACAGCAAATTTACCTTCGTCGGCAACTAAGCCCATGGCGATACCAGAAACAGGTGCTTTGATTGGCACACCGCCATCCATGAGGGCGAGGGTACCAGCACAAACTGTTGCCATTGAAGACGAACCGTTTGACTCTAAAATGTCAGAAACGATACGAACCGCGTATGGGTAGTCGTCTGGCATGACAGGTTTGAGGGCACGAAGCGCCAAGTTACCGTGACCAATCTCGCGACGAGAAGTACCACGAAGTGGTTTGGCTTCACCTGTAGAGAATGGTGGGAAGTTGTAGTGCAATAAGAATTTTTCGGTGCCTTGGAAAGTAGCGCCGTCAATCATTTGCTCGTCCATTTTACCACCGAGGGTAAGCGTGGTGAGTGATTGCGTTTCTCCGCGGGTAAATACCGCAGAACCGTGAACCATTGGAAGGTAATCTACCTCAGCCCAAATCGGACGGATTTCGTCGAACTCACGACCGTCTAAGCGCTTGCGCTCATTGAGCATGACCCAACGAACCGCTTTTTTCTTCACTTCTGAGAAGTATACGGAAATAAATTTGGCAGCGTGCTCGAGTTCTTCTTCAGAAAAACCAGCTTTCACTTCTGCTTTGATGGCATCGAATAACTCAGTGCGGTTGGCTTTGTTGGCCAAACCTTGACGCGCTACGTCTTTACATTTATCCATCGCGAGTTCGAATACTTTGGCACGAACGTCAGCGTCGTGAGACTCGTGGGAGTATTCGCGTTTTGGATGGGCAGTAGCGATTTCTGCACCAAGGGCTATTTGGAAGTTACATTGCTCAATAATGGCAGCGTGTGCAAGTTTAATGACCTCAACTAATTCAGCTTCGGAGATTTCTTGCATTTCGCCTTCAACCATATTGACGTCTTTGGCCGTACCTGCAACCATGACATCGATGTCTGAAAGTGCAATTTCTGCCATTGTTGGGTTGATGATGAACTCACCGTTGATACGACCTACGCGTACTTCTGACATTGGGCCGTTGAACGGGATGTTCGAAACCGCAATTGCTGAAGAAGCAGCCAAACCGCACAAAGCGTCTGGGTTGTGAACGCCGTCGTAAGACATGAGTTGGATCATGACCTGTACTTCGGCATGGTAATCGTCTGGGAAGAGCGGACGCAAAGCGCGGTCTACCAAACGCATGACCAAAATTTCAGTTTCGGAAGGGCGCGCCTCACGACGGAAGAACCCGCCTGGAAAACGACCTGCAGCCGAATACTTTTCACGGTAATCTACCGTGAGTGGAAGAAAATCTACGCCTTCCTTTGCGTCTTGTGCCGCCACAACAGTAGCGAGCAACATGGTGTCGCCCATGCGCACCACAACAGAACCATCTGCCTGTTTTGCCAACTTCCCGGTCTCTACAAGGATTTCCTTGCCGCCGGTTATGATTGACTTTCTTGTTCCTATATTCATCTCTATTTGTTTACAACTTTAAAAACAAAAGAAGGGGCTGTCGATGTGATCGAAGCCCCTTCTCCCATAAAATTTTCCGGGCTGGTCTTGGAATTAACGACGAAGTCCTAATTCTTTGATCAAGGCGCGGTATTTCTCGATATTGTTTGCCTTTAGGTAATCAAGAAGGCTACGACGCTTACCAACTAACAACTGAAGTGAGCGTTGGGTGCCGAAGTCTTTGCGGTTCTTTTTCAAGTGCTCAGTGAGGTGAGCAATGCGAAATGTAAACAAGGCCACTTGGCCTTCTGTAGAACCGGTGTTGGTTTCTGAACCACCGTGTTTGGCGAAGATCTCTTTCTTCTTTGCTGAATCTAAATACATGCTAATATTTGTGTAAATGATTATTATGTAGACTGACCACCGCGGTCAATACGGCTGCAAAGATAAGACATCTTTTTGATTCGCACAAAAGCAAACCGGGTTTTATTGTTATCTTTGCAGTGTTCTGAGGTGTTCGCTTGTCGGACTTAATAAGGAATCCGGTTAGAATCCGGAGCTGTATCTGCAGCTGTAAGTGTCTAAAAAGTTGCTTTCATAAGGCCACTGCGCAAGCGGGAAGGTAAAGCAGCAAAAGGCATGAGCCAGAAGACTTGCCCCCGAACAGCGTGAAGACTTCAGATCAAAGTCGGCATCGCCAATGGTATCATATACCCTTGCCGCTCCACTTTTTTCCGTGTCCTTGTTTAATTTTTTTTTAAATTTCAACACATGAAAAAAGGATTTTTATTTTTTGCAGCACTCACCAGTGCAACGCTTTATGCACAACAATACGTGCACCAAGTACTCATCGCCAACGAAGGTTTTTTTGACTTTCAAACCAATGCCATCATCGAGCCCGCCACCATTGGTTCGTACAACCCCCAAACCCAAGCATATGTTGTTGTAGACACCTTAGATGGCCAGCGCTTTAGCTCTGATGTCATCATTGACGGCGATTTTTACTTTGTAGCTGCCGACACCAAAATTTTCAAATACAACCTCAATACGCATCAATTAGTTGGCAGTATCAACCTTCCTGGCGTACGCAACCTTGCTATCTCAGACAACAAGCTCATCGCCACGCGCGGCGAATACCTCCAAACTTTCGATTCTTACTTGCAAGTATTTGACAAAAACACGCTGCAACTGATTGCTGCACTCGATACCAACAATGGCCCTCAGTGGGCAACTCAAAATATTGTGGTGCTCAACAACATCGCTTACATTGCCGTCAACAACGCTTATGAGTGGGGCAATGAAAAAGGGCTCATCGGGCAGCTCAACCTCAATACGCTGCAGTACGGTTCAGAAATCGACCTCGGCGCAGAGGGCAAAAACCCAGACAACATGTTTTTGTACAACAATGAAATCTATACCGTCAACAACAAAGATTGGACCGGCGCATCTGTATCTAAAGTAAGCCTCAACGGCTCGGTAAACACCCAAAACCTGGCAAACGCAGTAACGGGCTGTGGTACTTCTGCGCTCCGCGACGACAAATTGGTGTATCAAATATCCATGGAAAACACCCTCAACGATTACAACCTACTTAACATGGCATTTGTAGGGCCCGTTGCAGGCATTGCCAACAACTTCTACGACCTCGCACAAGAACCAGTAAGCGGGCAGCTTTACGCATCTGCAACAGATTTCTTTTCCACAGGATCTGTAAGTATTTTTGACAACAACAATAATGTCGTTGACCAATTTGCAGCTGGTGTCTCACCAGGAACAATCGTTTTTGATGTGCGTTCTAGCGTGGGCCTCAATGAACTCACCAACCAAGTTGGCGTCTATCCAAACCCCTCGAATGGCGTTTTCCAAATTGTAGGCTTTACATCTGGTGACACCTACCAAGTTTACAATGCCACCGGACAAGTCATTTTTGAAGGGCAAACAAGTACTTTTGACTTGAGCGCTTTTGAAGCCGGCATTTATTTGATCCATACGCCAAAGGGTCAGTCAAGAGTCCTGAAAAATTAATAATTCATTGCACCTTAAAAAAGGCCGTTCGTATGAGCGGCCTTTTTTGTGTTTGCTTATCTTTGTTCTATGCAAACCATACTCAATCAGCAGCAAATTCAGCAAAAAATAACGCGCTTGGGCCATCAGCTCATCGAAGTTGCGTTTGACCAAGAAGTCATTTACCTAGGCGGCATTGTCGGAAACGGCTTTGTTTTGGCAAAATTGCTCGCAGAGGTCATTGCGCAAAACAGCGCACTCCAAGTTGTGTGCTTTGAAATCAAACTCAACAAAGACGAGCCTTGGAGTGAGCCAATCACATTTTCTATCGATCAGAAAGATTTAAAGAATTCTTATATCGTATTGATAGACGACGTCGTGAATAGCGGTAAAACCATGCAATACGCGCTGCTCAAATTTCTAGAGCAAGCCACCAAAGCAATCAAAACAGTTGCACTTATTGACCGCCAGCACAGGCGCTACCCCATCAAAACAGATTTTGCGGGGCTCAGCCTCTCCACTACCCTCAAAAACCATGTCGAGGTTGACCTCAGCCCCTCCGACGCCAAAGTATTCTTATACTAATGGAAAAAATCACAGAAGCGAGCTCTGTCTATAACGACCTCGAGCAGTTGAGCACCAAAGCGCTCCTTGAGGGCATGAATGCACAAGACCAACTTGTGCCGCTTGCTATTGCTCGAATCTCAAATGAACTCGAGGCATTTATTGATTGCTGTTTTGAACGCATGCAAAAAGGCGGCAGACTCATTTACATTGGTGCCGGAACCAGCGGCCGCTTGGGCATCGTAGATGCCAGCGAATGCCCGCCCACCTTCGGCGTTGCCCACGGCCGCGTTATTGGCCTCATTGCTGGTGGCGATAGCGCCATTCGCAAAGCCGTCGAATTTGCCGAAGACGACACCCAACAAGGCTGGAAAGATATCCTCGAACACCAGCCCACCCCACTCGACACCATTGTTGGCATTGCCGCATCCGGCACCACGCCCTACGTTTTGGGCGCCATCAAAATAGCCAACGAAAGCGGCTTGCTTACGGCAGGTATTTCTTGCAACCCGGGCTCACCGCTTGCTGCGCTTGCCCAACACGCCCTCACACCTGTTGTGGGGCCTGAATTTATCACCGGCAGCACCAGAATGAAATCTGGCACCGCCCAAAAATTGGTCTTGAATATGATTTCTACAAGTTTAATGATCAAACTTGGGCATGTCAAGGGCAACCGCATGGTAGACATGCAACTTTCCAATGAAAAACTAGTAGACCGCGGCGCCAAAATGGTAGCTGCAGAATTAAATATTGAACACGAAGTAGCGCAGCAGTGGCTTCTTGCACACGGTTCTGTGCGCAAGGCAGTCGATGCTTATCAAAATCAACACAACAATGAGCACATTTGATCCTAATGGCGTAGGTATCGCCAACGGCAACATTTTTGGCTTCCCTTATAGCGAAGAAGAAGCAAACATTGTGCTTATCCCCGTGCCATGGGATGCCACGGCTTCTTACGGCAAAGGCACTAGCAAGGGCCCGCAAGCGATTTTAGATGCTTCTACCCAGCTAGATTTCTACCATCCCGAACTCGAGCGCGCATACGAAACTAAAATTTATATGTCGCTGGTTTCAGCTGAATGGTTCGACATCAATGCCCGCTTGTGTGAAAAAGGAACCGAGTATATTTCTTATTTAGAAGAAGTTGGTGAAGAAAAGGCACAAATGCGCTACAGTTCCACACTTGAAGAAATCAATGAAGCGCATCAAGCACTGCGCGACAATCTCAAAGAGCGTTGCCTCTCCTTACTCAAGGACGGCAAAATGCCGTGTGTATTAGGTGGCGAACACTCTACACCACTTGGCTTGCTTGAGGCCTTAGACGCACATTATGATGGCTTTGGCATTCTTCAAATCGATGCGCATGCCGACTTACGCGACGCCTACGAAGGTTTTGAGCAGTCTCATGCAAGCATTATGTTCAATGCCCTCAAAGCGCTCAAAAATCTCCAAAAACTCACGCAGGTAGGCATCAGAGATGTATCCGAAAGAGAAATTGAACTTGCCAAAAACGATCCAAGAGTCACTACTTTCTACGATTGGGATCTTAAAAATGAGCAATATGCAGGCCGCACTTGGGCTGACCAAGTGCAACAAATTATCGCTACTTTACCTCAAAAAGTCTACGTATCATTTGACATCGACGGGCTGCTACCAAGTTTGTGTCCGCACACGGGTACACCCGTTGCCGGTGGCTTTGAACTACAGCAAATTGCTTTTCTCCTCTTTGAAGTAGTGCGCACTGGCAGAGAAATTATAGGCTTTGACCTCAATGAAGTAGCCCCTGGCCCCGAGGGCGATTGGGATGCCAACGTGGGGGCGCGTGCCCTTTGGCATTTGGTGTGTGCCACAGAACTTAGCCGCAGACAACACATATGAAAATCAAGCAAACACAAATATTTTCGGCACTCGCCATTAGTTTTGGCTTGCTGAGCTTATTCAGTATCTGGAATGTATTTAACTGGGATATCCTCGGTTGGGGCACGCAACTCTTTTTATTCCCTTTCTTAGCGGTTATTAGTTACCTGGCCAAACTCACACCCGCTCAACCCGCTGTTTTTGTGCGCATACAAATCGGGCTGCTCATTTTGCACACCGCGTTGTACTTTTTGGTGTTTAATTTTCAAGATCCGCACGCCCCGAATTTGTTATTGTTGCTACTCGGATTTCTTTTAGCGACTCTTGTCTTGCTTTTTGCAAAAGCAAATGCCATAGAAGTGCAAAAGAAGCAAGGGAAGGCTGCAGCATTTCAAAAACAGAGCAAGCTGCTTTTGGTGATCTCGGCGGTTTTTTACATCCTCATGGGTGTACTTGCACACGCCGACTTTTTGTTGCCCGGCATTTGTTTTGAGCTCGCCGCCCTCCTTTTGTATTTCTATTATTTGATGCGGCCGTAGCCCGCAATCTTTGGCTGCCAGTAGGCAGAGGTTTCTAGCTCGACAACCGAAATACCAATCGAGGAACTCGCGTGAATCATTTGTTTGAGCGCGCCTTTTTCAGAGATCAAAATGCCTACATGATTGACTTGCGTGCCATTCGAAAAGAAGACTAAATCACCTGCTTGCGCTTCGTCGGGAGCTATCTTTTGACAATAAGCATATTGATCTGCAGCACGGCGCGGTAAACTAACGCCATTGGCCTCAAAAACATAACAAGTAAAGCCGCTACAATCAAAACCTGTAGGATCCGTTCCGGCTTCTTTATAAGGAACTCCTATGTGTTTTTGCGCTTCATAAAGTAGTTTTTGTGTCTTCATTGCACTTTGTGCTCCTTTGTTCATTCCCGAATTTACTGCAGTATTTTCTGTTGCCCTCGGCATCCACTCCAACGCTGAAGCATGGCGCTTGGCCCAATTTGGATTTTTGGCGAGTTCTTGAGCGGCTAACTGGCGGTATTTGGCGGGGAGTTCACTTTGGTCAAAGGCCGGATCCATCAATAACCTACCTGCTTTGCGATAAACCATTTTAAAATGCCCTTGAGCCATCAACAAATCTAATTTTTGCGCTATTGATTTTTGCGCCAAAATACCAGAATAAGACCCGAAAAATATGAAAGTAAAGAGGATAACCTTTTTAATTGGCATAGCATTTACCATTCATGAAAACAATAGAGGTTTGGTTGGGTAACTTGACCAAGACTTTGTTGCCGTAGATTTCAAAATCGGCCTGCGGGAAGTTGGTGATGTCGTGCAATACGCCATCGACAAGTGCACTCACGCCGCCAATAATATTGCGATAAACCAAAACGTTATTTTTGAGTATATAGGCTTGTGGTTGGTAGGTAGCTACTTGGATGCGCTGACCGTTGGTGTAAGCAAAAAAGTAAGAGTTTTCCATCCAGACACAGATGTCGTCTTTGACATCCCAGAGTTCTGAAGAAAAATTAGAGAGCGCTGTTTTTTGACCATTTTGATAGTGCCAAAGATTGCCGTTCATGTCTTCATAGACCACAAAACCCCGGCCAGCCTTGTATTTTTTGATCGGAAAAGATTCTGACTCAACAAAATTACCTTGATCAAACACGTAGAAAGATTGCGTATATGGGTCTTTGAAACACATGACATCGGTGCCGAGTTGAAAATCTAATACTTCCTCGTTGTAGGTACCGATTTCAAACTTCTGACCATGCCAATACACAAAATAAGTATTGCTGTTGTCTTTGTAGACCACTAAGTTTTCGCCGACGCTTGCATTCATGGAAAGCCCGTTTGTAATGGTGACCAAACTTTCTACTTTTTGGTTCCAATAAACATTGAGGGCTTGGTAGCGGATGTCTTCAAATACGATCAGGCTATCTTTGACGACGAATTCTCGGCCAAAGTTGGTGAGCACGGTAAATTTGCCGGCATCCCACATGCGCACACCTTGTGCAATGCGATAAGCCATGAGATGGTCTGATACTTGATAATCGACGTTGAGGGTGGTGACGTCTATGCGCTCTTTGCCATCGTAAATTTTGAGGTTACCCCGGGTATCGATGTACGCTACGATTTCGTCGCCTGCTTTGTAACTCACTATTGGTTGAATTTCAATGGGTCTGAAAAAACCATCTTGGAAAGAAACAAAATAGTTATTGAAGTCTAGGGTGGGTACGATTCCTTGCGCCCAAGAGGAGAGCGCAAACAATAATGCGAAAAGAAACTGGGCAATTCTTTTAAACGACATTGTCCAAAGTTATCAAAATTTAGACCAATAAATGTATCTTCGTAGCGCTTATCCAATTGACTATGAAAAAAACTATTTTTAGCGGTCTTTTTTTGCTTGGAAGCACCTCTTTTTGGGCGCAGCAAAAAATCACCTATGAAGCATATGACCTCCCAAACGGGCTGCATGTCATTTTGCATGAAGAACACGCCACGCCAATTGTGGCCGTCTCTGTACTCTACCACGTAGGGTCTAAAAACGAAAACCCAGATCGCACTGGTTTTGCACACTTTTTTGAGCACTTATTATTTGAGGGCTCTGCCAATATCGGCCGCGGAGAATACAGCGAACTCGTCGAAAAAAACGGTGGTACGCTCAATGCCAATACGTCCCAAGACCGCACTTATTATTATGAAGTGTTGCCTTCCAACCAACTTGAATTAGGTCTTTGGTTGGAAAGCGAGCGCATGCTGCATGCCAAAGTAGATATCAAAGGCATTGAAACACAACGCAGCGTTGTCAAGGAAGAAAAAAGACAGCGCGTAGACAACCAACCTTATGGTTCTTTCTTTACAGAAATTTTCAAGCGTGTTTTTGCTACGCATCCATATAATTGGGCGCCAATTGGCAGTATGGAGCACCTAGATGCAGCACAAGAAGAAGACTACGTCAACTTCTACAAAACGTACTACGTGCCATCCAATGCAACGCTGTCTATTGCCGGAGACATCAATATCGAAGCAACTAAAAAATGGATTGCGCAATATTTTGGTTCTATCCCGCAGGGCCAGGCCATCAATCTCTACCGCGACTTCATTAACCTGAGCGACGACGCTTTTTCAGCACGATACAATATCGCTAAAAGCGAGTTTGACCAAAAGAATTTCATGGCCTCTAGCTCGCCTGCGGCCAAAAAGATGTTGGCAACTTATCTCAATAAGCCTTGCCAAATCGAAAGACCGCGCAAAGACAACCAAGCTATTTCTGGCCTCATCAAAGACACCATCTACGACAACATTCAGTTGCCTGCAATTTTTATGGGCTACAAAATGCCGGCGCAAACACATCCTGATACTTATGCACTTGAATTTTTGAACGAGGTGCTTTCAAGTGGTAGTTCATCGCGCATCAATAAAGAAATTGTCGAAAAACGTGAATTGGCGCAGTACGCTTTCTCTTTCAACTACGGCCTTGAAGACGCCGGTATTGGCATCATGGCGGCCATTGCACCAAAAGAAGTTGCGTTGGATACCCTCCTCGCTGCATTTGATCAACAAATTGCAGCGATCAAAAGCGCGCTCATTAGCGAAGAAGAATTTCAGAAAGTGCGCAATAAATTTGAAAACGATATTGCCTCTAGCAATTCTAGCATTGCTGGCATTGCCGAAAACTTGGCAGACAACCATGTTTACTACGGAGATGCCAATCGGGTCAATTCCTTACTTTCAAACTACTTGAAAGTCACCAGAGAAGACATCTTGAGAGTAGCCAACACCTACCTCACCCAAGATGCGCGCGTGATCCTCTATTATTTACCTAAAGAAAAATAAGCTTCATGAAAAGTCTATATCTCCTCCTGATATTGATCCTGACCAACAGTGTTTTTGCACAGTTAGACCGATCCCAAAGACCAGCTGCGGCTGCGGCTCAAAAAATAAACATTCCTGCTTCACAGGTTTTCACCACCTCTAATGGCATTACGGTGATCCTCTCTGAGAACCACAAAATTCCAAAGGTTTCAATTGAATTGAGCTTAGGCAACACGCCGCGCTTGGAAGGTAACAAAGCAGGTTTGGCTGATTTTACAGGTTCTCTACTCATGTCGGGTACCTCATCTAGATCCAAAGATCAGCTCGACCGCGAAATCGACTTCATTGGTGCCAGTCTGTCCGCCGGATCATCGAGCATGTATTTGAGCTGCCTGACCAAACACCTCGATAAAGGCCTGGACCTCATGACCGACGTATTGTACAATGCCAACTTCCCAGAAAGTGAAGTAGAACGCGTCCGCAAACAAAGTTTGTCTGGCTTGCAGTCTACCAAAGCAGACGCAGGTGAAATGGCAACCAATGCCACGCGAGCAATTAACTTCCCGAGCCACCCGCTAGGCGAAATCATGACTGATGCCACGCTGCAAAATATTTCTCGCGAAGACCTCATCCAATACTACAAAGCAACTTTCACCCCACAAGGCAGTTATTTAGTGGTGGTTGGAGACATCACAAGAGCACAAATAGAAGCTTTGGTAACGCGCTATTTTGCCAATTGGCAAGGTGGTCCAGCATACCAATCAGCGCTCGGTAAAGGTCAATTTGACAGAGGCAACCGCGTTATTTTTGTCAAAAAACCAGGGGCTGTACAATCTGTTGTGTATGTCACCTTCCCTATTGACATGCGCGCAGGTCACAAAGACCAACTTGCATTAAATGTCTTGAATGGCATTCTAGGTGGTGGTGGTTTTGGTACCCGCCTCATGCAAAACCTCCGCGAAGACAAAGCCTTTACTTACGGCTGTTACTCCTCGCTCAACATCACTGAAAATGGTTCTTGGATGTCGGCTGGTGGCAATTTCAAAAATGCAGTTACGGATTCAGCCATCACTGAAATCCTAAAAGAATTTGCAGGTATCATCGAAGCACAGGTGACCGACGAAGAACTCAGCCTCACCAAAAACAACATGGCTGGCGGTTTTGCACGTTCCTTAGAGCGTCCGCAGACCGTTGCGCGTTTTGCGCTCAATACCATCAAGCAAAAATTGGCTCCTGACTACTACCAAAACTACCTTCAACAACTCGAAGCAATTACAAAAGAAGACGTCTTGCGCGTGGCGCAACAATATTTCACCGCTAAAAACTGCCACATTATTGTAGTCGGAAACGAAGAAATTCTGCCTAAGCTTTTGGCTTTTGACACCGACGGCAAGATTGAAAAACTAGATGCTTTTGGTGCCCCAATCAAAGAAACCAAAGAGGCAAACATCACTGCAGACCAACTCATTGCGTCTTATGCCATGGCCCTCACAGGTACCACATCTCAAAAAACACTTTTGAAAAAAGTGAAAACGCTCAAATCTTACGAACGCATATCAGAAATGAGCTCCGCACAAATTCCTTTTGCACTTACCTCCACTGACTATTTTTGGAATGGTGGCAGCGAAGCGAGCAAGATGGAAATGCCGGGTATGGTGATTCAAAAATCTTATTACGATGGCAAATCGGGCTTTACGTTCAGTATGCAAGGTGGCCGAGAAGACCTCACCGCAGCAGAAATTTCCGCCAAACAAAAAGCGAGCGGTTTTATTCCTGAGCTCAATTACCAAGCAAACGGCATGAGCTATGCCCTCAAAGGCATTGAAAACATCGACGGCGTAGATTGCTATGTGCTTTACACCAACGACGGGCTTGCCGAAAACTACGACTACTTCTCTACGCAATCCTTCATGAAATTGCGCTCTATGAACATCCGCAAAATGGGTGAAGAAACCGTAGAAACCACCACCAACTATGCGGATTACAAAGAAGTAGATGGCTTTAAATTTGCGTATTCCTTTAGCATGACCGTTGGCCAAATGACCTTGACTGGCGTGGTAAAGACCCTCTCTGTTAATCCGAAGCTCGTTATTACCGAAGACTTCTAAAAAACTTGAACTTTAGAAAAAAGCCACTTCCGAGTGGCTTTTTTTATACTTTTAAAAAATGAAAACACTTTGCTTTTTACTCCTCTTGATTTCATTTGGCGCTATTGCTCAAAATACACTCGTTTCTTCTGGGAATCTTTTTGAAGGCGAGCCATACCTGGCTGTGGATCCGCAAAACAGCAACCATTTAGTGGCGGCATGGATGGGTTTTCAACTCAATCAAAAGATTGTGATCAAAAGTGTGGTTTCGAACGACGGCGGCAGCACTTGGAGCGCGCCTGTATGGCAAGCGCATCAGCAGACCGGCAATAGCAGTGCAGATGTATCACTTGGTTTTGACCTCAACGGAAATCTCTACATGGCTTATATCGACTACGACAACGTCAATTTTACAAATGGGGCAGTTATTTGCCGCAAATCGACAGACGGCGGCTTGAGTTGGGGCGCAGCGGTGGTGGCTAGGTCCATCAGTTCTTGCCCCAACAAACTATGTATTGACCGGCCGTGGATTGCTGTTGCTCCCCTTACAGGAAGTGTGGTGATCACCAGCACCAACGCCAACCAACCCGGCACAGTTCAGGCGCCATTTCATCCTTACATAGCTACTTCCTCAGACCAAGGCGCAAGTTTTAGCTTACAAGAACTCGACAGCGCACCTTATTTGGCTGGCAGCGCCATTACCCAACCGATGCCCTCTCCCGCGTTTGCCGATGACGGCTTATTGATGGCTATTTATCCGAGTTACGACCCGGCACAGAGTATTTTACCGCGCATTGTTGAAGTCAACAAATCGGTCGTTTCCTCTTTTTACAACTACCAAATTGCCTTTCAAGGCATTGATTTTGGCACCCAAAACGACACCCTAAAACGCGGTGCCCATTTGGCGCTAGATCCGGGCAATTCTGCGCGCGCATCTTATACCTTTCTCACCGAAGTTTTTGGCGACCCCGACATTGCTTACATCGAAAAGAGCAACGGCGTTTGGAGCGCACCTGCTCGAATCAATCAAGATGTGCAGGGCAACGGCGTTATCCAGGATTTAGTTTGGTCAGATTACGACACCGATGGTGACTTAGCTGTTTGTTGGCGAGACCGCCGAAATGGCATCCCCGGCACCTACCAAAGCCCAAGTCAAATTTTCTGCCGCATCCAGAGCAACCAAATATGGGGGAGTGAACTGAGCATCAGCCCTTTGGTAAACCACGACTCCATCTTACTAGAAAATGGCAATGATTTCTTGAATGTACAATTCACAAATAATCAACTTTACACCATTTGGGGAGATGTCCGCCAGGGAACACTTCAAATCTATTTGAATCATCTTGACCAATTGAGCAATTCAAGCAGCACCAATAGCATCCCGACTTTTGATCCTGTATTCCCGAATCCGAGCAATGGCGTCTTTCAGATTCCCCTTGAAATCGAAGGACTGCCATATGTTTTGTATTCCGCGCAAGGCCAGATCATTGAAAATGCGACACTTCAAAAAGAAATTGACCTCTCAGAATTGAAAGCCGGGACATACCTACTCAAGGCAGCGCAGTACACATTTACGCTGGTCAAAAATTAGTTTTTCTGTTGATATCTTCGCGGTGTATTTTTAAAAATAAGCGGTATCTTTGAAGCATGAGTGAATTTGTTGTATCGGCCCGCAAATACCGCCCGCAAACCTTTGACACGGTAGTGGGCCAGCAGTCTATTACCAACACACTCAAAAACGCGATTAAAAACCAACACCTCGCGCAAGCTTTTTTGTTTTGCGGATCAAGAGGTGTGGGCAAAACCACTACGGCACGTATTTTAGCCAAAACCATCAACTGCTTCAACCCTACCTCAGCCATTGAAGCCTGCGACCAATGCGACTCCTGTCTTTCTTTTCACACCGGAAACTCACTCAATATTTATGAGCTAGATGCCGCCTCCAACAACTCCGTTGACGACATCCGCAACCTCATCGATCAAGTGCGCGTTGCGCCGCAACTCGGCAGTCATAAAATCTACATCATCGATGAGGTCCATATGCTTTCGCCAAACGCATTTAATGCCTTTCTCAAGACCTTAGAAGAGCCCCCAAAGCACGCCATTTTCATCTTAGCAACTACCGAGAAGCATAAAATCATCCCGACCATTCTTTCCAGGTGTCAGATATTTGACTTCCAAAGAATCCGCGTCAAGGATATCGCAGATCACCTGGGCACCATTGCCACCAAAGAAGGTGTTGACGCAGACCCAGAAGCACTGCACCAAATTGCATTAAAAGCAGATGGCGCCTTGCGCGACGCACTGTCCATATTTGATCAAATGGTTACCTTTGCGGGCAATACCCTCACTTACAAAGACGTTCTTGAGAACCTGCATATCCTCGACTACGAATATTATTTCAAAGTCATAGAAGCCACAGAAAAAGAAGATATCCCTTCTGCACTACTTATACTCAACGACATCTACGAAAAGGGCTTCGATGGCCACCAATTCGTCATCGGCCTAGCCGAACACCTGCGCAACATCTTGGTCTGTAAAGACCCCCGAACCGCCAGTTTACTTGAGGCGCCAGATACCGTTAAGCAACGTTTTATGCAGCAAGCCAACGACATAGAAGCCCAGCGCTTGTTGCGTGGCCTGCAAGTACTCTCCAAAACAGACGTCGAGTACAAAGCCTCCAAAAACCAACGCTTGCTCATCGAGGTAGCCCTCATGCAGCTCTGCTCTCTCAAGCAAGAGCAAGAAAAAAAAAAGGCCTAACTGAGCGCATCGATATCCTGCCGTCGCCCAAACAAACGCTGCGCAAATCCAATACCAATAAACCTGCAGCCAACCAAGCAGCCGTAACAAGCGCTCCTCCGGTAATGCCAATAAAAGAACCTGCTGCCGAATTGAGCAAACCCCAGGGCAATGTCAAAGCCAATATCATCTCGATTCGCGAGACCCTCGAAAAAGACAAAACCAGTAACCAACAGGTGCGTCAAGAAGACCTTCCCCGCGAGGGCTTTCACCTAGATCACGTCAAAATGTATTGGAAACAATTCGCATTTCAGGTCAAAGAAGACGGAATGGAAACATTTTACAATGCGCTCATCAAGCGCGACCCCGTGCTGAAAAGCGAAGAAATACTCGAACTAACCGTAGACAACCTTGTGCAGCAAAACTATATTCAAACCCATTTGCTGACTTTTAAAGAATTCATGCGCAAGCAACTCAATAATTACTATCTGGATATCCTATTGGTTCAGGCGGACCCAGAAGAAGAAGAAGTTAAATTCTTAACAGGCAAGGATAAATTTGCAGCGTTGGCGCGTAAAAACCCCAACCTCCACACCCTTAAGAACCGCTTCAATCTCGATATAGACTACTAATGCAAGCCAATTGGTTTTTTTTGGATACCGATCAAGCGCTCAAAGAAAGTGCTGCGCTCTTTTTGGAAAATTGGCGCACAAACACCTCTTTTCAAATCAAAAGTTCTGGTACCACCGGCCTGCCTCAACTGCACGTATTCAACAAAAATCAACTCACAAATTCAGCACAAGCCAGCATTGCTGCCTTGGGGCTCCATAAAGACATGCGCGCCTTACTTTGCCTTCCTATTTCTAGTGTCGGCGGCCTGATGCTTCTAGCGCGTTCTTTAGTCGGTGATTTTGAGTTGCAAATCCAACTACCCAGCGCCAGACCCTTACAAAACTTGAGTCAACAAATTGATTTTGTCGCATTCGTACCCACCCAATTGCAACAAAGCCTTCAATTTGATCTCAAAAAACTCAAGAAAATTGATCATATATTAGTGGGCGGTGGCCAAATGAGCCCTGAACTACTTGCCGCTTGCCAGCGCGCCCAACTTCAGGTCTGGCATAGCTACGGCATGACCGAAACACTGTCTCATGTTGCCTTACGCAAAGTGAGCCCTATAGAAGAACCATACTTCAGTGCCCTGCCTGGCATTCAATTTTCCAGTGAAAATGACTGCTTAGTGATTCACTATCCGCAATTGCAGAATGAACCGATCGTGACCAAAGATTTAGTTGAGCTCCTCGACCCAACAACCTTTACTTGGCAGGGGCGCGCCGACAACGCCATTAACTCCGGAGGCTTCAAGGTGCTTCCGGAAATTTTGGAACAACAACTTCATGCGTACGTCGAGAATGCTTTTTTTATCACCTCCTTACCCGATGAAAAGTGGGGGCAGATTGTCACAATTGTGATCGAAGGCAATGAAGTGCCCGTTTTTCCTGACTTTCAACAATTAGGCTTTAAGCTAGCTGAAATTCCTAGAAAATACGCGCTAGTGCCTCGTTTTGAACGCACTCAAACACAAAAAATCAAGCGCAAAGAAGTGCTGCAAACGCTGACCCATGCCGACTGGAGACCCCTATAAAACGCTGGGTTTAAAAACCGGTGCAAGCGCGGATGAAATCCGGCGCGCCTATCGCAGGCTGGTCAAGAAATACCACCCAGACCGCAATCCTTCACCGACTGCTGCCGCACAATTTATAGAAATCCAAAGTGCTTACGAGCAACTGACCAGCGGCCAAACAACTGCAGACCCCAGCGCAGTAGAGCAAAAATATAAGGCGCGGCAAGCACAATACGACCAAGATCTCGAAGCTTACAAAAAACAACGCGCCGTGGCAAGAGAAAAACTACGGCAACAAAAACGCAATGAAGAGGCCTACAAAATAGCTTATCTTCAGCAGTTGAGCAGCGGAAAAATTGGGTTGTGGCATCGGGCAGTTGCCGGATTAGGCGCCTTGTTATTTCTTGTGCTTTGGATCGATTTTTTCTTGCCCGCGCAGCAACAACCAATTGCCGCTCAAGCATATGGCATTCACTCCTACGGCAGCGTTGATGGCCATTTAGTTCAGTTGTTCAAAAGCACCGACAAGCGCGCCTTTTGGGTAGCAGATTACCCAGCGCAAAACCTTCCTAAAGCCCAAAAATTGCGCAGCGTAGAAACACCCTGGTTGCATCAAGTGAAGGCACTTACTTTTCAAGAAGGGCTTTACGCGCATTTTGTGCCTGTTCATTTTAGTTTTTATTGGGCCCAAATTTGGATCAGTTTGCTTTTTTTAATTCCACTTCTTTCTTGGTATTTAGCAAGCGCAGATATTATTTTTGTAGCAGGTTCTTTTGTGTCGAGGTATGCCATTACTGCAATTATGCTGTGGTTTTTACTCTCGGAAAGCCGTTTAATTCATTTGCTAACTTTGGGTCAGTTATGAGTACAAAAAAAGAAAAAGCACGATACATCATCGAGACACTCGAAGCGCTATATCCCGAGACGCCTATCCCACTCGACCACAAAGACCCTTATACCTTGCTTGTGGCTGTTTTGCTCTCAGCGCAATGCACAGATGCACGCGTGAATACTGTTACGCCGAGTTTGTTTGCGCTCGCCGATAATCCGTTTGACATGGCGCAACAACCCGTAGAAAAAATCCAGCAAATTATTCGGCCCTGTGGTCTATCTCCTAAAAAAGCAGCTGCAATTTCTACCTTATCGCAAATGCTAGTGGCGCAATATGCTGGGGAAGTTCCGAAAAGCTATGAAGCATTAGAGGCGCTGCCTGGCGTCGGACACAAAACTGCTTCGGTAGTGATGTCTCAAGCTTTTGGATTTGCTGCCTTTCCGGTAGATACACACATCCATCGTTTGCTTACGCGCTGGGGTCTGACAAGTGGTAAAAATGTAGTGCAAACAGAGCGAGATGCTAAAAAATGGTTTCCTGAAGCCACTTGGAACAAACTACATTTGCAAATCATCTTTTACGGTAGGGAATACTCCCCGGCCCGCTCACCCAAACGCGAGAAAGATTTTGTCACTAAGCATATTGGCACCGCCAAAGCAATCAAGGAACTTTGTTGATTTCAACAATTGTTCATAACCATCCTTTACAACTTTTTGATAACTAAGCGCGCGAAGATTTTCGCTTTGAGGTAGCCTTTAGTTATATTTGTTCAATGGACGCACCTGACAACAACCGCAAACCTATTGCACGCATCAAAACCCAAGCCCAGCCCTTTGCTGAATTGGGTAGAATACCACCGCAAGCAATTGATATCGAGCAAGTTGTACTAGGCGCCATGATGCTCGAAAGCCGAGCAATCAACGACACCATCGATATTCTTTCAGAAAAGACTTTCTACGATGTGCGTCACCAATATATTTTCAAAGCCATTCGCGCACTTTTTGCGTCCACGAATCCCATCGATTTAGTAACCGTCACGTCATACCTTCAAAAAAGTGGTGAACTCGAACTCGCAGGTGGTGCCGCCTACATAAGCTCGCTCACTACCCGCGTGGCCAGCGCAGCGCACGTTCAGCACCATGCGCGCATTTTGGCAGAAAAATTCATTAAAAGAGAACTCATTAACGTCAGTTCAAAAATCATCCGCGATGCCTACGACGACACCCGCGATGTTTTTGATTTGCTCAACGATGCCGAGTCTGACCTATTCAGCATTGCCGAAAACAACATGTCTAAGCAAGTGGGCACGATGTCATATATTGTGCAAGAAGCCATCCATGAAATAGAACTTGCCTCCAAAAACACCGACGGCGTTTCGGGTATCCCAACTGGTTTTCACGACCTCGACAAGGTCACTTCTGGTTGGCAGCGCTCGGATATGATTGTAATTGCAGCGCGCCCAGGTATGGGTAAAACGGCCTTTGTACTTTCTATGGCCCGCAACACCGCCGTTGACTATGGAAAAGGCGTGGCTGTATTCTCTCTAGAGATGTCTTCGATTCAGTTGGTCAAGCGTCTGATTGCATCTGAATCGCGCATATCTGCCGAAAAGTTAAGAAGAGGAGACCTCAAAGAGCATGAATTTCAACAACTCCACTCCCGCATAGGCAAGTTAGCCGAAGCGCCCATTTTTATCGACGACACCCCCGGCATCAACATCTTTGACTTTAGAGCAAAATGTCGCAGGCTAAAAGCCCAACACAACATCGATCTCATTATCATCGACTACCTTCAATTGATGAGTGCCAAAGATTCCAAAAGTGGCGGTAACCGCGAACAAGAAATCTCCGCAATTTCGCGTTCGATCAAAGAAATCGCCAAAGAACTCAATGTGCCAATAATTGCACTTTCACAGCTGAGCCGTTCAGTCGAGACGCGTGGCGGAGAAAAACGCCCTATGCTCTCTGACTTGCGCGAATCAGGTGCTATCGAGCAAGATGCCGATATCGTGTCATTCATTTACCGACCTGAATACTACGACCTCACCCAAGATTCCGACGGAAACTCCACACAAGGCATCGGTGAAATCATCATTGCCAAGCACCGAAATGGCGCCCTCAAAAATGTCCGTCTGCGCTTTGTTCCAGAATTTGCACGCTTTGAAAACATCGATGAAGTTGAAGCGCTAGATCTCTCGGGCACCACGAACTCCGGGCTCAATCAATTTAACCAAGAATTCTCCACCTATACCATTAAGAGTAAAATGGACGATAGCAATGAAGATATTTTCAGCAAAGAAAACAATGACGAAGATCCCTTCTAAACTGCTCCTCTTTTTTTTAAGCCTCCTTTTCAGTTTCCAAAGTTGGAGCTCTAAAATTCTCGTGCCCATGGACGAAGGGCAGCGCGATCACCTCAAAGCGTATGGCTTGGCCTACTGGACACTCGAGAATCAAATCACTATCGACTGGCTGCTCAATTACAGAGGCGGTAGCTTTCTGATTCCACACCTCCAGCGCATAGAAGAAGAATTGCTCTTGCGCAATATCAGCTATCAAGTTTTGGCCGATGGCCAGGTCAATAAAATCAAAAGCGAAATTGCCGATCCGGAGGTCAATATGGAAGTTGTGCAATTAGAAAAAGCACCCAAAATTGCGGTCTATACGCCACCCAACAAACTCCCCTGGGACGACGCCGTTACACTCGTCTTGACCTACGCAGAAATCAAATACGACAAAATCTACGACTCCGCTATTGTCAATGGCATTTTACCCAAATACGACTGGCTGCACCTGCACCACGAAGATTTTACAGGGCAATACGGCAAATTCTATAGCTCTGCACGCATGCAAAGTTGGTACCAGCAAGAGGTGCAGCGCTCTGAAGCCGCCGCTGCTCAACTTGGTTTTGCCTCCACTGCAGCACTCAAAAGAGCTGTGGCCCTCAATATCCGCAATTTTGTAATTGGCGGCGGCTTTTTGTTTACGATGTGTTCGGGCACCGATTCATTTGATATTGCACTGGCCGCACAAAGCGTTGATATCCAAGAAGCCATCTTTGACGGCAGTCCTTCGGATCCGCGCGCCCAAGAAAAGCTAGACTTCAACCAAACCTTTGCTTTTCAAGATTTTCATATCATCAAAGATCCAATGGTCTATGAATACAGCGACATAGACGGAACCGATTTGCGCACCCAACGCCAGATCACTGAAAAATCTGATCAATTTACGCTTTTTGATTTTTCGGCCAAGTGGGATGTCGTACCCACTATGCTCACGCAGTGTCATGTCGACGTCATCAACGGTTTTTTAGGGCAAACAACCGACTTCCACAAAGAATTCATCAAGCCAAATGTCCTTGTATTGGGAGAAAATAAAGCCGCAAATACCGCAAAATATGTGCACGGCTCCTATGGGCAAGGCACCTGGACCTTCTATGGCGGCCACGACCCCGAAGACTACCAACACCTCGTCGGCGACCCACCAACCGACCTTAATTTACACCCTAACTCACCGGGTTACCGCCTGATTCTCAACAACATTCTCTTTCCTGCAGCGAAAAAGCAAAAACGCAAGACATAGTTTTTCAAAAGAATCGTTCATTTTCGCAATTTTTTACTTAAACTTGCAACGAATTTCCAAATGCCCATTTCAGGGCTAGCTTCTAATTTAGCTTATAACTTACCATTGATGGATTTAAAGACCTTAGAGAGTAAAAAAATCTCGGACCTCCGTGTTATTGCACAAAGCCTTGGCATTGAAGCCGGCAGCCTAAAGAAAAACGAACTCATTAGTGCTATTTCGAGTAAAACCGATGTCAGCGCACCTGTTCAAGCTACCATACCTACAATTACCAATGCAGCCACAACAGAAGAGCCAATACAAATACGCAAACGTGGCCGCAAGCCCAAAAGCCCGGATGGGCAACTCCCTATTCCTTTAGAAACGAGCTCAACAGCAGAAGAAACGCCACAGGTCAAGGAAGAAAAAGCACCATTGGTCAAGGAAGAAGGCGCAACAGATGCACAAAAATCAACTGAGCAACGCCCACGCCATCCGCAACAGCAACAGCGCTTTGAGAACCGCAACCCGCGCCCAGATCAACAAAGACAACAAGATCAAAATAGAACACAAGATCAGAACACACGATCAGATCAAAACAGACCCCAAGATCAAAACAGACCCCAACATAAACAGCACCAAGCTACTGAAGCCACAGAAGAGGTGCTCAAAGAAGAACATTTTGACCTCGTTGGAATTGTATCGGCAGAAGGCGTTTTAGAAGTAATTCAAGATGGCTATGGCTTTTTGCGTTCATCCGACTACAACTACCTGCCTTCACCCGACGACATCTACGTTTCTCTGAACCAAATCAAGCTTTTCGGCCTCAAAACCGGAGACACCGTCAAAGGCTCTATTCGCCCACCAAGAGAAGGAGAAAAGTTCTTCCCGCTTGTGAAAGTAGAATCCATCAACGGCCGCGACCCTTCTTACATCAGAGACCGCGTTCCTTTCCAATACCTCACACCGCTTTTCCCTTCCGAAAAATTCAAACTGACCGGTCATGCCCAAGAAACACTTTCTACGCGTGTCATGGATCTTTTTGCACCTATCGGAAAAGGCCAGCGCGGCATGATCGTTGCCCAACCCAAAACGGGCAAAACCATGTTGCTCAAAGACGTCGCCAACGCCATTGCCGCCAACCACCCCGAAACCTACCTCATCGTTTTGCTCATTGACGAGCGTCCGGAAGAGGTAACAGATATGGCGCGCTCTGTCAAGGCTGAAGTCATTGCCTCTACCTTCGACGAGCCTGCTGACCGCCACGTAAAAGTTGCCAATATGGTACTCGAAAAAGCAAAGCGCATGGTTGAGTGCGGACACGACGTTTGCATCCTACTCGATTCTATCACCCGTTTGGCTCGTGCCTACAACACCGTATCTCCTGCGTCAGGTAAAGTACTCTCTGGCGGTGTAGATGCCAATGCTTTGCACAAACCAAAAAGATTCTTTGGCTCTGCCCGCAAAATTGAAAACGGCGGATCCCTATCTATCATTGCCACTGCACTTACCGAAACCGGATCCAAAATGGACGAAGTCATCTTTGAAGAATTCAAGGGGACGGGCAACATGGAACTCCAACTCGACAGAAAAATTTCAAATCGCCGCATCTATCCCGCAATCGATATTACCGCTTCTGGAACGCGTCGCGAAGATTTACTTGTTGGTAAAGATGTCTTACAACGCGTTTGGCTCTTGCGCAAGTTTATTGCCGACATGAACCCCGTCGAAGCCATGGAATTCATGAAATCACACATGGAAAACACCCTCTCTAACGAAGAATTTTTGGTCTCAATGAACAGCTAATGAAAAAAGGTTGGCTATACGGTTTGGTTTTCGGAAGCATTTGGATCGCCTTCAAAATGCTAGCCTATTTACTTGATTTTCGACTCGATGAAATTCAACTTTTTGTTTTGCTCAATATGGCTTTGCTCACAGCAGCCATCGCCCTATTTATGTACCGCAGAAAAAGGTTTGATACCCAAGAGAGCAATATTTTAACGGATATCAAAGCTGGGCTCAGCGTGGGCCTACCCTACACGCTGGTGGTGAGCTTTTTCTTGTTCTTCTACTACCAAGATATTTATCCGGAGTTCAACCAAAAGAAAAGAGCCGCTTATGAAGCGCGCATGGACAGCCCCTCAGAAATTGCGGCCATTCGAAAAGCCAACAGTGCGCTAGAAAACAAAAGTGATGTAGAAATTGTAGCAATGGCGCGCAAAAACACAGCCATGATGTACGACCCGCAATTTACCTTGAGCGTGAGTTTACTCGCACTTTTGGTATATAGCACTTTAAATAGCTTGCTTATCGCCGTGATCTACCGCAGCGTGGTCTTTAGAGACTAGCGCACAGCTGCGCACCGAGCGCATCGTAATCGATACCATCAAAATTTCCGCTAGACATCATGAGTAGCACTTTATTGTGCCAATCTTGCTTGGTAATAAAATCCAAAACCGCTTGCGTATCTGTACAAATTTGAACATCTCCACCGAATCCGGCTTGGACTTCAAGTATGTCTAATGCAGGTAGTTTTTTGTGCGCGACAACTTCAGGGCTGAAATAAACCAAAGCCTGATCTGCAGCGGCCATTGCACCGTTGTATTGCGGTAAAAAAGCCTTTTGCAAGGAACTAAAGGTGTGGAGTTCCATACAAGCGATAACTTCCCTATCTGGGTATTGCTGCTTGACAGCACTGGTGGTGGCTTTGAGCTTAGAAGGTGAGTGTGCAAAATCTTTATACAGCACGAAGCTATCTTTTGAAGCCACTTTTTGAAGGCGCTTGCCTGCACCTGTAAAGTCTGCCATGGCGCTCAGGAAATCGGAAGCTAAAATACCCATTTGCCCGGCAACATACATGGCTCCTATCAGATTTTGGAGGTTGTGTGCACCAAAAACTTGAAGTTGGTATTGTTGTCCGTCGAAAGTCAGTAAGGTGCCATTTGCATTGGGTTCAAAAACTGGCGTCTGATAAGGAAATAAAGAAATATTTGAAGCGTTTTCAGCAAGTCGCTGAATTTCTAAATCTTCTCGATTGTATACCAAAGCACCGTTAGGCTCAATGAGCGAAACAAAGGTTGCAAACTGTTCTATGTAGTTTTCAAAAGTGGGGAAAACATTGATGTGATCCCAGGCGATGCCAGAAAGTAAGGCAATATGGGGCTTGTAGAGGTGAAATTTGGGGCGGCGATCAATCGGAGAGCTCAGGTATTCGTCACCTTCCAAAATCATAAACTTGGCTTCTTGCGTGAGTTTCACCATGCAATCATAGCCATCTAGCTGTGCGCCAACCATGTAATCGACGTCAATTTGCAATTTAGCCACTGCATGCAGCAGCATAGAAGTAATTGTCGTTTTGCCATGGCTTCCGCCGATCACTACCCTGATTTGATCCTTGCTCTGCTCGTAGAGGTATTCAGGATAGCTATAGATAGGAAGGTTCAATTGTTTGGCTGCTAAGAGCTCTGGATTATCGGCCCTCGCATGCATACCTAGAATGACAGCCGAAAGCCCTGCATGCATGCGCGAGGCATCCCAGCCGAGTTGTGAAGGTAGAATTCCTTGCTTTTGAAGTCGGGTGCGAGAGGGTTCGAAAATTTCGTCGTCTGAGCCTGTTACCTCAAATCCTTTTCTTGATAGTGCAATAGCGAGATTGTGCATTGCGCTGCCACCAATGGCAATAAAATGTACTTGCATAAACTTATTTGATCAAAACGTTGGCACCGGTAGATTCATTGAACCATATGTATTCCGTACTGACTTGCCCGTCTCTTGTAAAATAAGTTTTGCCGTTTTCATCGGTTGTTTGCTCGTAAACTACGCCGTGTCCGTTGGGGTCAACGACGACCCTGCGGATGATCACTTTGGTGACATAGCCTTCTTTGTTCTTCAGTTGATAGGTCTTTTCGGTGAGTGCATTGGATGCAAAGAGCACTCCGTTTTCGTCGCGGAGGTAATTGGGCGTGGTCTTGAGTTGCACCGTTGAGACGGCCGTTTGCTGGATTTGTTCGAATTGGGCCTGACCACCATTTGTGGCGTTTTCTTGTGCTTCTTGTTTGGTAAACGCTACAACCTGACTGCGCTGATCGAGTTCAACCCTTACTTGTTCATCGCTTGTTGCTTGTTGCTTGAGTTGCAGGTCTTTTTGATTTTGGATCACGTTGAGGCGGTCAAGTTCAGCTTGCCCGCGCGCATCTTCAGCTTTTTTTTCAGTTTGAGATTGGTCATCTTTGGCGTCTTTCCAGACGCTTAGGTTGGTGGCGTTTTCTTGCTGGCGAACTGAAGTAGCGACATCGCGGTTGGTGACAGCAACTTCATGGGCCTGCATGAATTGTGCTTGATTGGCCTGAAGTGCGTTTTGTGTTGCGGTATTTTGTTTGGTATTGAGCTCGCGTTGTGCGCGGGTCATTTCTAGTTGAGCTGTAGTTTCAAAAGAGCCCACCTGCGCGTTTTGTTGAGAAAAATAATTTTGATATTCTACTTCTGTACGAATTTGCTGCTGCGTAAGATACGGCGTTCCTTCTTTGGCGTCGCGGGTTTGCTGCAGGTCATTAAAGGCCATTGAGTTTTCACCGCTTACAGCTTCTCCTGGGGCAGAAAGCTTGATACCCATTGGTTCTACAGCGACATCTTCGTTGTTGGGTGCTGCTTTTACTGGCGTGAGGAGGGTGCGCAAGGAATCTGCACTTTTCTTAAGCACTGATAATTCATTTTGACTCAGGTATTGCTGCTGGGCCTGTGCGCTGAATTGCAGTTTTTCGAGGGCTTTGAGCGCTGCTGCATTTTCTTTGTCTTTGGCCAGCTGATAAGCACTTTTGCGCGCAGCATAATAGGCCTCCATGGTAGCGATTTTTTCTTTGAGCTCAATAACTTCTGGCTCATTTTGACGGCTTTTCATGGGGTCTGAATTCAAGATGGATTTTGCTGTTCCGTAAGACTGAGGCCCTTTAGTAAAGTTTTCATTGGCTTTTAGCAATTGATTTTGATACACCTGTGACATCGAAGAAATCCCTTCTGTAACGCGTTTCATGCCCGCTTGCAATTCTCTAGAATAAGTATCGATGAGGGTTTGCTTGTGAAAAAGTGCGATTTGCTTGTCGGCATTTTTATAGGTTTCTAGCGCGACTTCGTATTTCTTTTGAAGGTATTGGTCATTGGCCAACTTCATGGTTTTCTTGAGTTCAGCCTCATTTTGAATATCAAAACGGAGGTCTTTCAAAAGGGTCAGTTGGGTGTTGACCGTTTCTTTTTCTGAGGGTTTGATTTGCTGCGCTTCTTTGTATTTCGCTTCTGCTTCCTCATACTTTTTGGCAGTGATTAAGGTGGCGGCTGCCTGCATAGCTTTCTGAAAAGCTTGCGTTTTGGCTTGTGCATCAGCTGCTTCGTTGCGCAGTTGCGCAAGTTGTTGACGCTCGGCTGTCACTTTTGGTTGATTCGGGATCAGGGCATCTGCTGCGGTGAGTTTGGTTTCAGCTAAACTGAGATCGCCAGCATTTTTGGCTGCTATGGCCTCTTGGAGTAACTGACTTTGCTCGGCTTCATCTTGCGCCCGCTTGATATCTGCTGCTTTTTGATCGATGATTTGCTGCTTTTTTTGACTGGCAGTTGCGTCGTTTGGCCGGATCAAAAGAATGGAATCAAGGAAGGGGATGGCGTTATCTGGCTGACTAGATGTAATTTGCTGATTGGCAAGTTGGAAAAGACGCGCAACTGATTTTTGATCGTTTGCAAACTGATACGCCTCCTGGGCCTTGGCGTCTGCATCGGTTTTGACCAATGGCACCTGTAACAAAGCACCCGAAGACCAAACGTATTTGTCTGTGATTTGATTTTTGGCAAAATTGAGGTCTACGTCAGGTTTGAGTTCGTAAAGTTCGCAACTGAGGTTGCGCGAAAGTTGCAAACCACTTGGGCTATTCGCCTGACCCTGCAGTGTGGTGAGCTCAAATAAAATGTATTTGGTGAGATAGCCCCCTTTGGTGAGGCGAAGTTGAACGGGTATTCCCTGTGCTATTTTTGCCGAAACGTAAAATTGGCCACTCTGGTCGCTGAGTACTTTGGTCAGGACGGCCTCTTGCTGCATGAGGTCGATATTTACCCCGTAAAGCTCTTTTTGGTCAAGTAAATTGGTGGTGCGGCCTTCGACAACAACAAGGAAATCGCGCTGAGCCATTAGCCCAACAGGCAGCAACAATAAGACGAGTATAAGTAATTTGATCATGGCAAACATTGGTTAGTCAAATGAACCAATTCAACGCAATTTGGTACATTTGTTTCAAACACAAATTTGCTAAAAATCAACGAGGAAAAAAAATGCTGCGTTTTGATCAATTGAGTTACTGGGAACGCGAGCAATATCTGGTCGGCAACACCTTTGTTATTGTGGGTGCCGGGCTTGTTGGGATGTCCACCGCACTATCGCTTTGCGCCCGCTTTCCGAATGAAAAAATCACCGTGCTCGAACGCGGCTACTTGCCCACTGGCGCCAGTACCAAAAATGCAGGTTTTACCTGTTTTGGTAGCCCAACAGAACTCCAAGACGACTTTCAACACATCCCAGAGGCAAAGGTTTGGGAAACTATTGAACTACGGCTCAGCGGACTCGAACTGCTCAAAAATAGAGTTGGCGCCGCAAACATGCACTACAATAATTGCGGGTCCTGGGACTTAATTAGCTGCAAAGAACAAGACCTCGATGCCAGTTTTATACACGATTTGAACGCCCAATTCGAAACGCGTTTTGGCTTGAAGGAAGTCTACCGCAAAGACCTTGATTTTCAAGCCAAATTTGGCTTCAAAGGTTATCAAGCTGCCTATTTCAATGCCCATGAAGGGGCTATTGATACCGGCAAAATGATTGCTCAACTTTACCAACAATGCATTGCAGCTGGCATTCAATTCCTGTTTGCAACAGAGGTAAAAGATTGGTTGTCAAGTGAAAATGAAGTCTGTATAGAAACGACACATGGCCAGCTCGTTGCCCAACACCTTTTCTTGTGTACAAACGGTTTTGCGCAGGTCTATTTTAAAGACGAGCTCAAGCCAGCACGCGCACAAGTACTGGTAACCAAACCTTTAAATCATCAAATCAAAGGCACCTTTCACAGTGAGCGCGGTTACTATTATTTCAGAGATCTAGGCCAGCGCATTTTATTGGGCGGCGGGCGGCAGCTCGACTTTCAAACCGAAACCAGTACCACATTTGAAAAAAATGAACTCATCGCTGCGGCATTGCTGCACAAACTCAAAGAAGAGATCCTACCTGGGCAAGCAGTAGAAATCGATTACGAGTGGTCTGGGATCATGTGTGTGGGCGCTGAAAAAAAACCAATTATCCGCTCCTTGAACAAAAACGTGCACGCAGGTGTTCGAATGGGAGGAATGGGTGTAGCCATTGGTTCGGCCGTTGGGGAAGCCTTAAGTAAATTGGTTTAATATGAAGCAAGCAAAACAGACAAACGAAGCATTTATCAATCCGATAGACCCCGATAAAATTGCCGTGAATCCGCATTTGCTCCCTTACGCCCATACCGTTGGAGGGGCGGTCATCAAGCCTGAAGACACCGGCAAACTCAAAGGCCGCGCACTGAGTGCCATGAACCAACAAACCGATATGCAGCTCTCTCAAATTTATGAGCAAATGCAATTATTGGCGGCCCAGGCCCAAAAAATCCAAGTGCGCAAATCCATCTCAGATTACATCTACCAAACAGAGTTGCGCTTTGAGCCTCTCATCAATCATACCTATCACCTCTATCGCAAAGCGGACCAAAAACTCATGCTTTCGCTCATTGGGCCGCAATCTTGGGGCAAATCTGGTGCAGCGCTTACCTATCTAGCGAGTGTCAAATTACTTGCCGACCACACTTGGGAGGTCCTTGAACAAAATCCTGATTTCGATTTTAACGGATAAAAACCAGTTCGTTTGGGCGAGAATTTTCCGAACTGTATTGATAGCCCATGTCATTGAAACTACTCACTTCTAAAGGGTTGCTTACGTTTTGAATTGCGCACCACCGGGCCATAGTGCCACGTGCTTGCTTAGAAAAAACCGACACCGACTTCAATTGATTGTTTTTCAACTCAAAAAATTGCGGTGTAATGAGGCGCGCGCGCAAACGCTCATCTTGCAATAAATCGCTGTATTCCGAACTAGCCAAATTGAGGATTTGCTCGCCTTTATGGAGTTCTTTGAGAAGATATTTTTCAACAGGAGCTCTCCAAAAAGTATACAAAGATTGCCCCTCCGGAGCCACACCGCGCTGGGCCATTTCCAAGCGATAGGGCTCAACGCTTTCTGTTGTGCTCAAAATACCGTACAAGCCCGATAAAATCAAAAGATTTTCGGAAAGATACGATAACTCTTGGGGTGCCAACTGCTCGGCATTTAAGGCCTTGAAAGCCTCTCCGATATAGGCAAACAAAGCAGGTGCACCATTGGTTTTATTGGATTTTGAGCCCCATTTTTGGGTCAGGGCGAGCGTTTCCTTGGCCTTTTCTTCTGAGAGTTTCATCTGAGATTTAAAATCAGCAACAGACCAACTTTTCAAGACAGCCATCAATTCTTTGCGCTCTTTCTGAAAGCGCAAGAACGCTTTTGTATCTTGCGGATAACACCGCATGAGTTTGGCCGGAGACAAAAGGATTTTCATAGGATGTAAATTTAGTTGAAAGCGCCTATTTTCTAAAGAAATTTTTATAATTTCAGCGTGCTAAACTCAAATAAACCTATGAAACTACGCTACCTTATTGGCCTACTCAGCCTCACGAGTCTCGCTTTTGCTCAAGAAACAACTTTTTATGGCTTGGTAAGCCCTAGCACCGCAACGCTAGTGCCTGCACCAACCAATACAGATCCCAAGAAAGAAATAGTGATCCCGAACTTTAAAGGACGAGAACTTCCTTTGCAAATAAGTGGCAATACGCACCAACCCGATTGGGTTTGGCAACAGCACAGCCAAAACAATCAGCAAAAAACTACCTCAGCAACTTTACTTTGGCAAGTACAAGGTATCGGTAATGGCATTTCCCCTCCAGATCCATCAGGTGAGGTAGACTCTTCAGTTTATATTCAAGGAACAAACGCCGGCAGTGGTGGGTCTTACAAAATATTCAACAAAACAACGGGCGCAGCCATCAGCGGCACACTTGTGATGGCTTCAATCAGTAGCCCAACTGTTACTGGTTTAGGAGATCCCGTGATCCTTTACTACAAAACTGCCAAACGCTGGATCATTACCCAATTTTCTACTCAAGCCCAAAAGAAATTATTGGTTTATGTCTCGCAAACCAGCAATCCGCAAGGCGCTTATCATTTTTACCAATTTACCTGTCCTAACTTTCCAGATTATCCAAAATGGAGCATTTCTGAAAGCGCCGATGCTTTGCTCGCCTCTACCAATGAAGGAGGGCCTCCACGCGTTTATGCCATGAAACTCAGCGCACTCATTAGCGGCGCCACCTCTCCATTTATCGGTGTTGCAATAGGCTACACGCTCAACGGCTTTGGTTTTCAGTCCATTACCCCTGTTGATCTCGAAGGCGATTTTGCTGCGCCAGCTGGTCAAAAACCACTTTTTGTGCGCCACCGCGACGACGAAAAGCACAGCAATGGCTCACCAGATAGCCCCACCAACGACTGGATCGAAATCTGGGAAATGACCATCAACTGGACCAACAACACTGGAAGCGTGGCCAAAATTCAAGATGTCCCAATTACTGAAATCGATTCTGATCTTTGTGGCCTCACTAGTTTTTCTTGTATCGCCCAACCCGGCACCACCGTTAAACTAGACCCCTTGCGCGAGTGCGTGATGTACAAAGCACCCATGCGCGTTTTCAATGACCACCAAGCCATGGCACTCTGCTTGGCAACAGATGTCAATGGCAACAACCGCGCTGGTGTGCGTTGGTTAGAACTCCGCCGCCCAACAGGAAGCACAGGAGCATGGAGTTTGTATCAGGAAGGCACTTATGCACCTGGCACCACACTCAATCGCTGGATGCCTGCAATCAATATCGACAAATACGGCAACATGATGCTAGCCTACTCTACTTCAGGCAGCACTGCCCCAGACTACCCTTCTATCCAAATGACAGGCAGAAAAGCTTGCGATCCACTCGGCCAAATGACACTACCCGAAATGATCATCAAGCAAGGAATGTCTGCACGCACCTCCAACACACGCTGGGGCGACTACCACCATATGTGTATAGACGATTTCGATGGGCTCACCTTTTATTACACCGGCGATGTGATGAACTCCAACAACAACATCGTCACGAACGTCTCCGCTTTCAAAATGAACCCAGATAGCCTTGATTTAGCCATTCTAGACGCTTTCACCGTACAAACTGGAGGCATATGCGGTACAAGTACACAAATTGCCGTCGTTGTCGAAAATAGAGGCGCTAACGCTGTCAACACTTTTACGTTGTCGGCACAAGTGGGAAGCACAGGTGCGAGCAATCAAAATTATACAAGTACCAATCTTGGTAGCTACCAGCAAATCGATACCATTTACATCACGGCATCTGGTCTTATTGCGGGCACAAACACCATTCTGCTTCAGCTCTCTAATGTCAACTCAAGTGGCAACGACGAAAACACCTGCAACGACGCATTCAACCTAGCTATTAGTGTCATCGGTTCTACTTCAGTTGTGGTCAATGCCTCAATTACGCAACAACCAAGCTGCAACGCAACCAATGGCGAGATCCAACTTCTCGCAACTGGAATCAACAGTCCGTTTACTTATTCAGTCAATAATTCTACACCACAAAGCGCCAATACCTTCGCTAATATCGGTGCTGGAACTTACGCTTACACCGTAACTGACAATCAAGGTTGCGCGGTCTCAGGCACGTTTACAATTGCCGCCACAACAACTATTGCTGCTGCTGTTGTTCAGACCACTTCTATCGCCTGCGCAGGTTCGCAAACCGCTAATTTGGTGGTCACACCATCTGGAGGCACTGCACCATACAGCTATTCTATCAACAATGGCGCCGACCAAGCGAGCAATACTTTCAATAATTTGGGAGCGGGTACCTACACCATTGGGGTGATAGATGCAAACGGATGCTACACAACCCTTTCTTATATCGTAACGGAGCCAAGTCCGTTAAATGTCAACATGATCCCGACGATGATCAGTTGTAACGGCGCTAGCGATGGCTCACTCAACTGCCAAGTAAGCGGAGGCACAAGCCCCTACCTGTATGCGCTCAATGGTGGTGCAGCAACGAGCAGTGCCGTATTTTCAAATTTGACTGCTGGCGCTTACACCCTCACGGCTATCGATGCCAACGGTTGCCCGCAATCTTTCACCAGTACCATTACCGAACCAACAGCCCTCGCGCTCAGCGCAAGCACCACGGTCTCAAACGGCAACGATGGCACGATAGCACTCACGGCAAGTGGTGGCAATTCGCCCTACTCCTATTCTATGGACGGGCAAACCTATTATTCAGGATCTTTCTTTGCGAGCCTAGCAATCGGCACTTACACATGCTACGCCAAGGACAACAATGGCTGCATCACCACCATTGAAGTCACTGTCAATAGTTCGAGCCTTTCGGAATTGTCTTTTGAACTCATGACACTCTACCCGAATCCGAACTCAGGTATTTTTGAGGTGCAAATCGAGGGCGTTGTTGGCGCAACACTAGACGCCAAACTTTTCAATAGTTTGGGACAGCAAGTTTCGAGTTTCACGATCAAGGCTGTCGATGGAAAAGCCAAAGAAGCAATAGCACTGAGCCCGAAAATTGCAGCAGGTAGTTATTATCTAGGTATTTACGACGAAGGAAAGGGCGCCGTACTGCAGTTTATCAAAGAATAAACAAGTTTTACTTGAACTCAAAAGTAGCGAGGTCCAACTCTTCATCAACTACCTGAAGGCGCCTCGTTACTTCTCGCTTGACCTCAAAAGGGGTGCCATAATTTTGGTAAAACTGAACCGTCAAAATAGCTTTACCACTTAATGACGGCCGGTGGTTCCCGAAATAATGCGCCTGAATGCGATACGTACCTTTGGGAGCCTTGCGAATCAAATATTCTTCTGGTCCATACCCTTGCGTAAAATCATTCGAAATACGCCCTCCGTTTGTGGTGAGCTTGTAGCTGTACATGCATTTTTCCTCATTGGGCTCCGTGACCCAGAGGTCTACATCCGTGTTGTCGGCGTCCCAATTGAGTACAATTCGGATATCCATCGGCAACTGCACCAAGAAATCCTTCGGAATTGCTTTGGTGTCAATTTCCTTCGGATGCTGTGCAATCAAGTGATTGATTTCATTGAGTGCAATCAAATGAATGCCCTCAAATCGACCATCGTAGGGCTGCTTGACCACTTTATACAGCTGACGAACCGCTTGCTGATACTGACCCACTTGCGCCAGTGCCAAACCATAATCGCGATAAGACTGCGGCTCTTCTGGGCGCAACTCAATCACGGATTTGAAAACTGAAATCGCCAGCTTCTCCGCTTTGAGTTGCAAGAGTTTTTGGGCTAAAATCCGAAGTAAGGCGGCATCTTTGAGCTGCATTTCGGCCAGGTTACTCAAAATGCGAACGGCAAGTTTGGCTTGCTTCTTTTGCAGAAAATAGTCGCAAACATCGATGTAGAACGAAGGCTGACGCGCATATTTCTCTCGCAAGATGAGGTAGCGTGCGTAAGCTTGCTCAAGGGGCACAGACCTCAAACTTTTTAGATATGGCGTTTTTGGATTCCAACCTGCAACTTTAATGGCAGGGCCAGCACTTCCAAGACCAACACTACTTGTCGTGTTTCCATTTGCGGAAACCAACGAATGATAAGTACCCGAAGCGGTTGTTGCCCAAGCATCATAACCCTGCACTGTTGAAGCGCTAGATGGCGACCAATTGTAAGTTGTGGCCCCGATAGTCGTGATACTCAATTGCGCATTTCCCTCTTGAGAAACTTGAAGAACTTGCTCCGTTACGGGTGGTGATGGTGGTGGTGGTGGTGAAAAAGCGGATTCATTGGAATCAGAAGGGCGAGCGGCAGCTCCCGTCTCAGTTGCTACGTTTGTCTCGACAACATGTTTTGACTTTTTCTCTTTCTTCGGCTTTTTCCAGTACCACTTCTGATAAGACTTCCATTCCTTTTTGATGCGCTTGAGATGTTGTTTGTTGGCTTTTGCTTGATCGAGATCTACCTTGGACAAGGCTTTGAAATAGGCCTTTCTCATGGAGGCAGGAGGCGCAATGCGGTAAGTGAGGTAATCTGATAGGGAGTCGAGCACGAGCAAAGAACTCGCCGAACTCACCAGATTGTATTTGAGCCCCAACGCACAAATATCTTTTTGATAAACCTGAGGCTGCTCTTCAAGTTTTTGAAGTTTGGCCAAAGCCCAGCGCTTTGCTTGCGCATGCGCATTTTTTGAGAGTTGTTTGCGATCCCAAACAAGTGCTTGCTCAGCGAACACCTTTTTGGAAGAAAGTCCGAATTGTGCGGTCAGTTGCTTGATCGCAAGTGGCGCTTTTATACTGAGCATGATGCGCTCGCTATTGGCTGAAAGTGGTGTGCAATAATATTCAAGCGCTGCATTTTTTTCTTTGAAACCCAAAAATTGGAGGTAAGAGCGCTTCAAGTACTTCAGTGCATTCGGTACACTTTGGTTCTTTAAGTCAATCAATTCCCCATTTGATTCTTCTGCCAATTGCCTGAGCAGTCCTTTATCGGTGAGCTGGCTAGTGACCACAGGGTAGATTGGGGCCATTCCTCTACTTTTCACTTGTTCTCCTAATGTATGCAAGCCGTCGGTAAAAAGTAAGATTTCATCGCCGTGGAAGCGCCCAAAGTTAAGGCAAGAAAGTGAGGACGCACCATCGTAATGCTGTTCTCTGAATATGGCTTGCAGCCCGCTTACTTTTCCATTTTGAATGACCAAACGATGCCGCTCTATGATTTCGTGTGCGAAAAAAACAAATTCTAGCTTGCCTTTCTTCATCCATTTGAAATAGGACTCCAAAAGTGCCAACTCTTTGTCTAGTTGCGCTTGCGTTCGAGACGCCGAGATATCCCAACACACCGTGAGGCATTTGGGCGCTTTTTTGCGCGCATATTTACGCGGTAAGGCCAAATTGGTATGCAAGTAATGATGTGCGCCCACAAGCCCCCCAGAAACTACTGTGGCGGCATTGAGCGCTTGTTTGATCTCAATATTTGCCCAAACCACTTGTTTGCGGCTCCTCAGCTTTTTGAGTACTTGCACACGCCCTTGGCGATAGGTAAGCGCCTTGAAGCTAAAGGATGTAAGCGGCTGTTCAAGGCGCAATGGCAGTTTAAAATAGGCCGCTTGCGCATCTTGAGGCAAAACCGAACTCACTTCAAATGTAACGCGCTTAGTGGCTTTGGGCAATAAAGGATAAACACGCATTTTAAATAAGTTTCCCGAAACTTTTTCTAGCAAACCGGGGTCTATACCTTTTCTGACCGTTGCTTCATAGGCAATGCGCGCCTGTTGCTTTTCTACCCCAACCGCCGGACGCATTTCGCCATTGACCTCTAACTGAAAAGAGGTGATTGTTTGGTTGTCTTGCACGGGAAATTCGAATTCTGTTTCGAGAACACGCTCAAATTGATTGTAAAAAACAAGTTCATAACGCGTGCGCGCAAAACCATTTTCGAGGTAAGAGGTGATGTGTAATGAATGGATTTGAATCTGCTCTTTTTCTTCTCCTTTGCTCTTTAAGCTAGGGATTTGAGAAGGTATTGGCTCCTTACTGAGTGCCCCACTCATATTTGAATGATCTTGTATCAAGCTGCGATACGGATCGGGAACTTTTTTATTAGGTATGATGGTCCACCAAACGCCAGTTGCGATAACTGCCAAGAAGAGGATTGATAGGTAAATTCGGTTTTTCATAAGCGCATAAAATACTACTAACGCATGCTAGACGTAAATCCAACAAAAAAGCCGCTCCTTGGAGCGGCTTTTTTACAAAATTTAATTTGCTGTCTTAGGCGCGCAAACGCTTGGAGAAGTCTAATAAGATTGGCGTAGCTACGCACAAAGAAGAGTAGGTACCGATGAGTACACCAACCAATAAGGCAAACAAGAAGCCTTTGATAGCTGGGCCACCAAAGATGAACATGATCAAGACAACCACAAATAAGATCATGGAAGTGTTGAAGGTACGTGAAAGGGTTCTATTCAAGGAGCTGTTGATGATGTCTCCGTGGTTGTCTTCGGGCTTGCTTTTGCGGAGGTTCTCGCGGATGCGGTCAAATACAATGACGGTATCGTTCATGGAGTAACCGATAACGGTAAGAATAGCTGCAATGAATGCTTGGTTTACATCAAGTGTAAACGGCAAGTAGCCATGTAGCAACGAGAAGATAGAAATCACAAAGAATGCATCGTGCGCCAAACCGACGATTGCCCCCAAAGAGTATTGCCAGTGGCCAAAACGAATGAGGATGTAAGCAAAGATCGCTAACAAGGCTAATGTAATTGCAATTGTAGATGAGGTCCAGAGCTCAGAAGAGATAGAGGCCGAGATGGCGCGAGACTCTAGTACTTGGTAGCTGCCCATTTTGTCTTTACACGCATCTAAGCCTAGTGCCAGTTGCGCGTTGACTTGGTCGGTAGCACCGTCGTTGTTGAGCAAGTAATTGGTAACGATTTCTACGTTGAAGTCGTTGGATTTGGTTTTGAGGTCTACTGAAGCTGGCTCGCCGTTTTCTACAAATACTTTAGAAAGTTCTTTGCGGATGGTTTCGATATCGGCTTTCTTTTCAAATTTAACCGCAAATGTGCGGCCACCTGTAAACTCTACGCTTTGTTTGAGGCCGCGTGTGTACAATGAAATACCACCGGCAATGGTAACAGCAATTGAGAATACATAGAAGTATTTTCTTTTGCCCATCCAGTCAAAGTTAAAATTCTGGAATAAACCTTTGGAATATTTCGTATTGAACTCTACTTTTTTGCCTTTTGCCAACCAAGTGTGGATAGCCAACTCAGCAATAACCATTGCAGAGAACATGGAGGTGAAGATACCAATGATGAGCGTTGTGGCGAAAGATTCAATCTCACCTGTACCAAATATTTTGAGGATAATTGCAACAAGTAAGTGGGTTACGTTGGCATCTATGATAGAAGGGAGCGCTTTTCGGAAACCAGTGTTGATAGCTGTTTCGGTATCCGCACCCATGGCTTGTTCTTCGCGAACCCGCTCAAAGATGAGGATGTTGGCATCTACAGCCGTACCGATGGTCAAAACGATACCTGCAATACCAGCAAGCGTAAGCACCGCACCAAAAGAGGCGAGAGAACCGAAGATAAATACAACGTTAACGATAAGGGCGATGTTGGCAGCCTGACCCGCTTTACCGTAATAGAACATCATGTAAAGAAGTACAGCAAGGAAAGCTACACCAAAAGAGATGAGACCCGCCTGTGAGTTTTCAGCACCAATTGTTGGCCCTACTTTTTGAAGGTCTTTGATGACACAAGGAACTGGAAGTGCACCACCATTGAGTAGACCAGCGAGGTCTTCTGCTTCTTGGAAGGAAAAACTACCAGAGATTTGTGTATTGCCATTGGTAATAGCGTTGATGACGCGCGGTGCACTGTACACAACGCTGTCCATAGATATGGCAATGATGCGGTCTTTGTTTTCGGTAGTCATGCGGCCCCACTCGTCTGCTCCTTCGTCTGTCATGGAAAGACTAACGATAATAGAACCATCGGTTTGGTCGTAATCTACTTTTGCATTGCTCACGTGTTCTCCACGAACGCGCGCCTTACCTGTATCGGGAATGCGGCAAGCGTAGAGGAAGAAAGCTGTTTTTTTGGTTTTGTTGTCAACGCTTTCAGGCTTTGCAGACCACATGAACTTGACGTCTTGTGGAAAAGCGTTCTGAACGTCTTTGCGGCGCAAGATGGCATCTACAGCAGCTTTTTCGTTGGCGTTGACGTAGCCCATTGCATAGCCACCTACAGGCACAACCAACTCAGCAAGTGCTTTTTTGGCAGCATTTGCGATGGTTGTTTGATCAGCAGTTGCTGGCTTGACGGTATCGTTTTGAACAGCAGTGGTGTCTGCTGTAGTGTCTGCTTGCAAAGCAAGTTCGTCTATGACAACTTCATTTTGCTTGCTCAAACGAGATGCTTCTTGCCATTGCATTTGGATTTGGTCTGGCATGTAGGTTTCGTAGAACTCAAGATTGGCCGTAGAGCGGATTTTGCGCGATACGGTTTCTTCGTCCTGAACCCCTGGAAGCTCAATGTAGAGGCGGTTGGTCGCGAGGTCGCGTTGGATATTGGGCTGAGCCACACCAAATTGGTTGATGCGACGACCAATGATATCTTCAATGCCTTTCATCGAAGAAGCAACGAGATCGCGAAGGTAGTTTTCTACCTCGGCATCGGAGGTTTTGATACCGATAGACTCTCCTTTGATAACGTAGCTCAACGGCAAGGAACCGTTTGCTTTTTTGTACGCTGAGATGAACGTAGCGATGAAGTCACCACCTTGTGTGTTGTAGGTTGCTACAGCACGGTTAAAAGGCTTCGTGAATTTTGGATCACTGACACTTTTGACATGACCGCGAATGAGGTCAGGATAAGAAATTTCGACAGTAACACTCATACCGCCAACGAGGTCTAGACCAAAGGCAAGCGACATTTTCTTCACTTGACCGAAAGTAGAACCCAAGACAGGATAAACAGGCTTTTCGCCTTTGTCGCGCAAAATTTCGTTGATAAAAGCTGCACGAGCAAGCTCCACCGCTTCTGGGTCGTTGAAGTTTACTTCTGTGTTGTTGGGAAGCACGGCCATGCCACCGTTGTTCTTGGCTTCGTCGCGAAGCATTTTCACTTTAAGATCTGCTTCTTTTGCTGCTTTGTTTTCAACGTTGCTAGCTACCCACGTGAAGGAGAGCTGGTAAACGCAAACCGCGGTAAGAAGAATGGACAAGAACCAAAAAAATCCTTTTAAACGCATTTCTTGAATATTTGAATTTGAATTAAGGTTGCAAATATAGGATTTTGGATCCTTAAATTCAAATAAAAAATCTAGGCTTCTTCAGCTAAAGCAATTAAGCCCTCGGCAAAAGAATGCCAAGCTGCAGCAAGATCCAAATTCATGGCCCTGAGTAATTGGTTGCATTTTTCGATATCTCCTTGATTGAAAAGGTTTTGCACGCTACTAGAGAAATCCTGCGCAACCAAAGAAGGCAGTTCAAAACCATGGCCCTTTTCCTGCAAACCTTCTGCCAATCCGCCAACATTTGTACACAACACCGCTCGCTTTTGACTCAAGGCCAATGCCCTAATACCCGATTGCGTGGCATTTAAGTAAGGTAAAACGACTATATCTGCAGCAGCAAAATAGGTATCGACCTCAGCATCGGCAAGATAGCGATTGACGAATTTCCAGTTTGAATTGGGTAAGTTTTCAAGGGCCAAACGATAGATTTGCGCATCGCCGTAGACCTCCCCTGCGATGAGCAATTGGTAGCTGTCGTCTAGCAAAGCAAAAGCCGCAATCAGTTCTGAAAGCCCTTTGTAAGGGCGAATAAGACCAAAGAACAGTAAGGTTTTTTTAGTGGGATCTAGACCTAACTGCAGACGTGCATCATGCTGTGAAAGCGCGGCGCCATCACCTTCATAAGGCGGATGAGCCATGAGCACAACTTTTGCACTGGGCTTGAGCAGCAAAACATCCTTTTGAACTGCTTCAGACAAAACGACAAATGCATCGTAAGAACGCAAGAAAAGCCGATTGAAAACAGCATCAAAAAAACGTTTTTCGTGTGGTACTAAATTGTGAATGATGGCTACTTTTTTAGTGCGTCGCGGTAAAAAAAACGTCCAAAAAACCATCATTGGCGCCATGAAGGTCATCCAGTAGCTCGTGACAAATACAGTGGGTTTGGCGCGCTTGAAGCGCAGCGCTGAACTCAGATAGGTCAGCGGATTAAATGTAGAAACAACTCTTTCAAATTCATGTTTTTGCGTGCTTTCTTCAAATTGGGTACTGCCCGGAAACAAAAAATCTGGGTATTGTTTTTTGAAGGTAAAGGCCTCTACCTCTTTGCTTATTGACAGCGCCTCTAGCGTGCGCAAACTGAATTTAGCAATACCGCCGCGAAAGGGCGGTAAAGCCGAGAAAAAAAGCCACTTTTGCTGCTGCTTACTCATTGATTCGGATCCAAATTTTTGGCCTTACAGCGCTCCAAAAACGCTTTGAGCTCTTTGTCGGTCAGTTCGTAACCATCGCGATACATCGCGCGCTTTTTGATGTTGCCCAATTTATCGTAGACGGTAGTCCAGCCGTGGGGTAAATCGTTGAGGTAATTCACTTTGGTAAGCACCTCACCGCTGTTGAAATATTCAGTCCATAATCCCATCCGAAAACCATCTTGGTAGGTCCCTTTAAGTTTGGGCTTCCCGTTGTAGAAGTTTTCTAGAAAAGGTCCGTTGCGTTTGCCATTGGTGTAATTGACTACTTTTTGAATCTGAAGCTTTTGCTCGAGCAATTGCCCTTCAGTAAAGTAATACACGCTTTTTCCGTGAAGCACATCTAATTTGTAATTTTCGGCGCTGACTAATTCGCCATTTTGAGCATAATTGTACCAAAGAGAATCTTTCTTTTCGCCTTTGTAAAAACCGTCGGCTAAAAGTTGGCCGCTTTCATAAAAAAGCAAAACCGAAGAACAGCCTCCAGGAAGGCCATGTACCAACTCAGCTTTCTTTTGACCACTTTCAAAATTGTAAATAAACATTCCGACAGGCTTGTCATTGAGAAAAGTGCCTTTGTATTGCAAAACAGCTGTGCCAGGATAGTTTTTTTGCCATTGACCTTGTTTTCTTCCCTGTGCATCTGTTTGATTGATTTGGGCGCTTGCAAGCGAAAAAAACGCAAGCACAATAAATAGAAGAATTGAACTTTTCATAAAAACTTACTTATTTGTGACAAATGAGCAATGCGCAAATCGGGGTTTTCTTTGATGCGTTCTTTAGATTCTACCAATATGGTATACATCCCTAAACGTTGACCAAATTGGATATCTGTATTGGTATCACCTACCATGATACACTTCTGAAAATCAATGCCCGGAAAAAGTGCTTGGGCTTCAAAGGCCATGGCAGTGCTGGGTTTTCTGCGCAAGGCCTGACCATTCTTGAATTCGGTAGCGGCAAAAACATGATCGATACGCAAACCCGCTTTTTGCAATTCGTCACACATTTTTTGATGAATAGCGTCTAGCGCTTGCTCGCTCAACAAACCTTTTGCAATGCACTGTTGGTTGGTCACAACAATAATTTGTGAAAAAGCTGCGCCAATTTTGGCAGCGTTTGTCAATAAACCTTCTGTAAATTGAAAAGCGGACCAATCGAGGACGTAATTGTCGAAAATTCGTTCGTTGATGACGCCGTCTCGGTCTAAAAAGAGGGTCCAGCCAGGGCCTATTTCAGGAAAGGCTTTCATTCGCCTAAACGACTCGAAATGAGGTAGTGATTGCGCGTACTGGAGTTGCGGCCAACAAGTTCGGCGATAAAACCTGCCGTAAAAAACTGAACACCAATGACCATGACCACGAGGGCAACAAAAAAGTCTGTGCGGGTAGACAAACGCTCAGCTGTGGGGTGAATGAGCAGTTTATCTATGCCCATGAAAGCAAACAAGCCAAAGCCCAACAAAAACATAAATACACCAATTGCGCCAAAGAAATGCATCGGTTTTTTGGCAAACTTGCCCATGAACGCAACCGTCATGAGGTCTAGAGGGCCATTCAAAAAGCGGTTGAGACCAAATTTAGTAACGCCGTATTGTCTGGCACGGTGTGCAACGACTTTTTCTCCTATCTTTTGAAAACCAGCGTATTTGGCAAGCGCTGGAATATAACGGTGCATGTCTCCGTAGAGTTCTATGCTCTTGACAACTTCTAATTTATAGGCTTTTAAACCACAGTTGAAATCATGTAGATAAATACCAGTAATGCGCCGCGCTGCCCAATTGTAAAGTTTGGTCGGAATAGTTTTAGAAAGGGGGTCGTGACGTACTTTTTTCCAGCCAGAGACCACGTCGAGGTCTTCTTGGGTAATCATATTGTAGAGTTCTGGTATTTCGTCGGGGGAGTCTTGTAAATCGGCATCCATAGTGACCACTACAGCGCCCTTTGCGGCTTCAAAACCTACTTGCAATGCGGCAGATTTGCCGTAATTTCTTTGAAAACGCAAGCCTTTTACCGCCTGATTTTGAGCTCGAAGCCCCTCAATGGTTTGCCAAGAAGCGTCTTTGCTGCCGTCGTCTATGAAAAGTATTTCATAGCTGAAACCATGGTTTTCCATAACCCGAACAATCCAATCGTGGAGTTCGGGCAAAGATTCTGCCTCATTGTAGAGCGGTATGACGATTGAAAGTTGCATGATCTAAAACTGAAAACCAAAGATACATTTTTATTGCCCTAATTTGACCCAAGAAAAACGTTGGCCCAATATTTCAATTACGTAAACGCCATTCGGTAAGGCCTGCACATCGATGGTCGTTTGGGTGGGCGAAACGCGGGCGCTCAGACAAGACTTCCCATCTAATTGAAATATCTGAACCTGAATTTCTGTTTCAATAGCGCCAATTGTGAGTTGATCTTGACCGGGATTTGGATACAATTTAAATGAATTGGCCGGGCTCCACTCTTCAATTCCAATGATGGCTGCATTTGTAATACTGAGGTGATCAAATGCCGCTTCTGTAATATTCGGGAGAGAAGGGTAATCTGCGGTGCGGATAAACAACTGCATTGAATTGGTAAAAGGCAGTAAACCATTGAGCGCAAAACTCTTGTATTCCCAACTCATCGCTTGCCCTTGTGGCGCAATAATTTGTTCCAAAACAACTTGGTCTAGACCATTACTCAAGACGACAAGCATGGTGTCGTCAAAATTACCAGGGCCATGAAAACAATAAAAAGACCTTGCATAGTTGAGGTATGGGGTAGACAAGCCATTGAGGTTGAATGTCGGTGAAATCAAAGTGGTGAAGCCATTATCTACATCGTTTTGATCTGTATTTGGCGTACTGCCGTTACCGGTAACCATGGCCATAGCGCCGCAGTCTAGGTTGGTGTCGTCGCCAAAAACGGTGTTGGTGGTAGGGTTCGGATTGGCGCGCTCCCACAAGCCTGTTTCGGCATCGCCAACAACAGACCAACCAAAATCAAAGGTAAAATCGTCATAAAATCCTTGGGGAAGCGCTATCAATAAGGTCTGGGTGCTCGCGTTAATGAGTGGGGTGCTACAAACCGTCTGATATCCCCATTTCCCTAAAACCAACTCGTAAGTATCTTGGTAATACAGCGTAAAATCTTCTTCGCCCAAGCCATTGGTTTGCCCTTCGTGGGTGAGTTGCGGATGACGCAAGCTGATTTGCACATTTGAAAGTGCTGCGCCACTCCCCTGCTCCACTACTTTGATTTGAAGGTTAAATGGCGGTATGGGTAAGAGATTGAAATTCATGGTGGTGGTCTGCCCTGCGAAGAGGTCAACCTGCATGGTCTGTGGATAATAACCCGGTTTGCTGACGTTGATCACGTAAGTTCCGCCGATGGACATCCCGGTTTTATAAACACCTTGTGCATTTGTTTTTTCGGACATTGCAGCCCCATCAAGCGCTACACTTACTTGTTCTAAAAGCTGACCGCTGATCAGGTCCTTGACCTCCCCTACCAAACTTGCAGCGGGTGCATAATTGATTTGCAGCACAAAAAGACCCTCTGTAATGTCTGCTGCAACCGCTTTGTTGGAGCCAAAAAATGGAAATACACCCCAACAACCATCATAACCAGGTGTTTGGCCCGGGTAGGTGTCGTAGCTACCTAGTAAAATTAAGTTTTGAGGATCGTGCGCGTCGTGCACAACAATACCATCGCTGTAGTAACTCGTGATGAGGTAGTCACCTTTGACATGTACGTTGTGAGGAATCACAGAAGTGCCTTGGGTATTTTGTACGCGATCAAGTTCTTGAATTTGCTGCAAATTAGAGATGTCGTAGGCGGCAACATATGCGCCTGAAATTTCATCGGTGGTGTAAACAGCACTGCCATCTGCACTTGGCCAAATATTATGCGTAAACAAATTGGGTGTTGGATGCGTCGCCAAAAGTACGGGGTTGGCGTGGTCCGAGACATCGACAATACAAAAATAGCCTTCGTAAATGTGTCCGGTGTAGAGCGTGTCGTTGCGCTCAAAGCCATCGTGTACATAAGAAATATCAAAGACCCCAACTTCTACAGGTTGCATGGGGTTGGTATTGAGGTCGAGGATAATGGCCCCACCTTCGCCCCTGTTCGCTCCAAAAATATAAGCGTAGCCACTCGAAGAAGTGAAACAAGTGTGTGCGCTTTGCCAAGGATTAGAAGCCGGCCCAGTGTAAAGTGCTGTGGGCAAATTGACAGACTGCGGCAAAGGGCTGAGGTCAATGATGAGCAAGCCGTCTTCGGCCTCGGTGGTCACGTAGGCGTAATTGCCATAGACACATGGATCGCGCCAAATGGATTCAGAGCCCGGTAGCCAAAATACTTCTTGCGGCTGCGCGCCATTAGTGATGTCCACAATTGAAGTGCCTTTTGAGGTACCGACAATGGCGTATTCATTGCCGAGCTCGTCGGTATAGCCCCAAACATCATTGAGGTTGGCGCCATGCAGTGCTTGGTAATTGATATGCGACAACGAATCAATGGAGAACTGTCCCCACAAAAAGGATTGGCACAACGCACAAAAGGAAAAAACAACAAATTTGAAAGACCTCATAACTATTGACGGATGAATTTTTGAGCATAGGTGCCACTTGATGTTTGGATCTCAATAAGATAAGTGCCAGAAGGATACTTACTCATATCGATGAAACTTTCTGCAAACTCAGTTGTCGCTTTCATCTGCTCAGAATAAAGCGTTCGTCCGGTCAGATCCAAAATTTTTAGGCTTGCTGCTCCATTGACCTGACCACTCAATTCTATGGTGGTAAGGCCCGCACCAGGATTAGGATAAATTGCGATTTTTGGTAACTGCGTGTTTTCCGGTACATCAAGCGTGAAACCAACTGTAAAATCGTAGCGGTGGAAATGACCAAAATCGCCAGGGAAAAATTCGATATAACTACCGCCCACTTGTCGCAAACGCATTTGCCCGGAGGTCTCGCCTTCTACTTGAGCGGAATACCAAAATGCCAAGCCGTCTTGGTCGGTGTCTTCGATGACAATCGAGTAACAGCCGGGCGCTAAATCAAAAGTGTCTTTGTATTGGGTTGTGTTTTGAAGGTTGTTGCGTTCAAAAAGGACCGTACCAGCATGATCGAGTAATTGATAGCTATTTTCACTGGCCTTATTGTTGGTGGTGAGCCAAATGAAGAAAGGTCCGTCGATGCGTTCTGGTGCATCGTACTTGACGGTCTTGAGGCTGTTTTGATTGTATTCGTCTGGGCCTATAACTCCATTGACATCGGCAACCCAAGTGGTAAAGGTATAGGAGCTATCTTGCTCATACCACCAGTTCATATCGGCAACCGGAATTTCTACAACGGTTTGTTCTAGGAAACCGAGATTGCCCGTCCAGTCAAAGACTAAGTTTGATCCGTAGTCTAGCCAACAGAATATGCGGCAAGAAGTGAGCGGCTGAGCCCCCGTATTTTTAAGAACAATGCGCGGGTTCTGACACGACGGATTCCATTTAGAATAATATTCATAATTATTCGGATTGAGCACATCGACAATTGCTGCATCGTTTTGGAAATTGGGCGCAGTGTATGAAATGAGGTCGTAGGCTGCAATGTAGTTTCCGCCAGCCTGCCCAGGATCTGTGGTAGGTACGGCATTGACGGCGTAATCTAAGCTAACGGTATCTCCGGGAGTGACGTAAGGCGTAAGTTCAAACTCGAATTCTTTGACTAAATCACCGGGGCACCAACCCTCGCGTGCATAGGGCCACGTACCACCTTGGCTGATGTTAGGGTTGTCTCCGCAGACCATTGCATCCCAAATGCTCCAATTGAAACGCGGCACGCCATCTACTTTGATTTGGTGGCTGTTATTGACCCACTCGCAACAAGCGTAGTCGCCAACCTGACCATGGCCAGACATGCGGGTTTTGATTTTGAAAGTTTCGGCAGTATCGCTGAGCACAACCGGCTTGGCTTGTAGCACGGCATCGGTGGCCATTTGTCCAAAATTATAGGACCTGAATTCAGACCAGATAGGCTCGCGCTTGATGACATCGCGCGGCGGAATACCTTTGATAAAGGCAAACTTCAAGTCGATGAGCTCTTGGGTATTGTGGGCAGCGAGGTCGACCAAACCATGTAAGAACTGCTGATAGTCCGTGACATCGTAAATCCAAGTAAAACCATTGGGACCGAGGTCAAACTGAATGCCGTAGGGCGTTATGTAGCGCGCTATTTCGACATCGTGGATGAGCTCATAAGGCGGATTGTAAACCGTTATGGCTTGATTTTGAAATGTTTGGGTGGTCAAAATTGGCGTACTATTTACAATTTGACCGCTCAAATCATAAGCATTGGTGTTCCCTGCAACAAGACCAATATAGGTCTGGACCAATTCAAAATGGCGGTGCAAAGGCGCTTGTTCAAAAATAACAACGGGCTCTTTGAGCTGGAGTTGAGTAACGTTAATAATGGTTGGATTTGGCGCCATATTGCCTTGCCCAAATTGAAGCAAAGGTCTTTGGTTTTGGATGCTTTGACCAACAAATTTGGTGTTGTTTGCTTTGATCATGCCCAACGCTGAAGGCATGAGCACGTGGTCGTTAGGGCCAAGATCACGGGCGTACTTGACGTTGTCGAAGTCGTGGTAAAGTACCAAACTAGACCAATTCGGATGCGTGGCGTCGATTTTCTTTTCATAATAGCTTGCAATTGTGCCCGCACTCAGCGCGGTTTTGTAGATGCGCAGCTCATCCAAACTTCCTTTCCAAGAAAGTGCTTGATCATTGCCACTCGCGCCAATCACGAGTCGGTTGAAATAACCCATTATGCGGTTTTTATTGGTGCCTGCCAACCAAAGTTGCCCATTTTTATAAATGAACATTTGGCCAGTAGGTTGGTCCTTGACAAAGGCCCAATGGTTCCATTCGTTGTCGATTTCGGGCGCGCTAGCCAACTGATTGATGCGGTCATAACCAGTTTCGTCGCCGGCATCAAAATAAATGTTGTTGTTGCTCCAAGGCATATGGATATTGAAAATGCGTCGGCCGGCAGTGTCTAAAGCCTCCATAAAAGTGGTGTTTTGCCCTGCATTGCCATTCCCCTTTGCCCAAAATTCGATGGTAAATTGATCGCCAATTTCTTCATTGGCAAATGAAGAAAGCGTATGGTTTGAGCCGCTGAGCTCCAACAAACCGTTGCGACCCACATAGCTAGCCGCCATAGGCACCGTATTGCCGTCCATGGCAAAATCAATGGCTGCTGCTGGAAAATCATTACTGATGGTAAATTCAATGAGTAAATTACTGACGCCATCCCAGATAAAATCTTGGTAAAATACAAAATTGTTCCAGCCAGGAAGCAGTGGCGGCATAGACATACCGGGCGCATGAGAGGTGCGGTAAACTTCTGTAAACAACGGGTTTATAAATTGAGAAAGTGTATTTTCTTGCGTACTGGCGATGCGGATAACAGGATGCCAGAGCAAGCCACCTGTTGGCGTGTTCAAGCGCAAAGAACTCAGCGCGCCAGGCTGGATACCTGCGGCAAAAAGCTCTGCCGCATGCAGCAAAAATTGATACTTACTGCCCTGCTGATTGGTCAAAAATGGCAATGTTGAATAGGTGCCAGGGCTGTTGACCGGGAGGTGAGTCAGTGCGGCGCCGTTTCGGATATATTCTTGAATTTGATACTGATCTGCTTCTTGATACGGCAGTGGCTTGAAATCGATTTGAGAAGGGCTACTCCAGTTCATTAAGAATTGCATCCCGTTGATTTGCGTCGAATCGAATTGGCCGGTGTGGTCAAAGACGCGCGTATAGGTGAGGTAATCCCACTCACCGCAGTCGTACTGATCCCAGGAGGTAAGGGGTGAGCACTTGAGCTTGTAGTACATTTGTACTTTCTCAAAACGCTCGGTGTCTAGAGATGCTGGAAATTGGAAATTAGCCCGACGAGCGGTAATGGAATCAAAGGTAAAGGTTTGAACCCAAGTGGTGTCTTGGGCAAAAATCTGTACACTCGAAAGAAAAAAACAGGTAAACAGTAGGTATTTCATAGAAAGGGCATTAGTAGCCCTCTAAAATACAACTATTTGTGCTTAATTGAAAAACAATTTGAGCGAAAGACCAAGTGTCTGACGCAACTCGGTGCGTTCAATGATGTAGTCTAAAAACCCGTGTTCAAGTAGAAATTCGGAGGTTTGAAAACCTTCGGGCAAGTCTCTGCCAATCGTTTCCTTTACCACGCGTGGCCCCGCAAATGCAATAAGGGCGCCTGGTTCGGCAATATTGATGTCGCCGAGCATGGCAAATGAAGCGGTCACGCCACCGGTTGTAGGATCTGTGAGATAAGAAATATAAGGCAGCTTTGCTTCTGAAAGCTGTCCGAGTTTACCGGAAACCTTGGCCATTTGCATCAAGGAATAACCTGCTTCCATCATGCGTGCACCACCCGACTTGGAGATGATCATGAATGCAGCATTTTCCGCTATAGCGACGTCAATAGCTCGGGCAATTTTCTCGCCCATCACAGAACCCATAGATCCCCCAATGAAATTGAAATCCATGGCAGCAATCACTAAAGGCTGGCCTTCGAGTTTGCCTTTAGCAGTGCGAATGGCATCTTTAAGTCCAGTGGCTTTTTGGGTAGCGGAGACGCGATCGGTGTATTTTTTGGTATCGACAAAACCTAGTGGGTCGCCGGATTGAAGATCTGCATTGAGTTCTTCAAATTTTTGCCCGTCAAAAATAAGAGAGAAGTACTCGGCGGCGCCGATGCGTTCATGATGCGAACAGCGGTCACAAACGAAGTTGTTGCGCATGAGGTCGTCGCTGGTGTAAAGTGTTTTGCAATTAGAGCAACGCACCCACAAACCTTCAGGCACTTCCATTTTGTCACTAGTGGAAGTGGTAATGCCTTCTTTATTTCTTTTAAACCATGCCATAATTTCAATTCAGCGTGTTGATGTTATTTAAATCTGCAAAAGACTGCTCTAGGCGCTTGACGAAAGTCAGTTCACCTTCGCGCAACCATTTGCGAGGGTCGTAGTATTTTTTATTGGGCTCGTCTGCCCCATTTGGATTGCCAATTTGGGTACGAAGGTAAGCCAAATTGGTTTCAATGTAATCGCGCGCACCTTCAGTGAAGGCAAATTGCATATCGGTATCGATGTTCATCTTGACCACTCCATAACCAATCGCTTCTCTAATTTCTGCCAAGCTAGAGCCCGAACCGCCGTGAAAGACGAAATCCACCGGATTTGGTTCAGTTTTGAACTTATCTTGGATATAGGTTTGGGAATTTTTCAAAATGACGGGCGTCAGCTGCACATTACCGGGTTTGTATACGCCGTGCACATTGCCAAATGAAGCAGCAATAGTAAAACGCGGCGAAATTTGCAGGAGGGCTTCATAGGCTTCGGCAACCTCTTCTGGTTGCGTATACAACTTGGCGTTGTCTACGTCTGTGTTGTCTACGCCGTCTTCTTCACCACCGGTAATCCCTAATTCTATTTCGAGGGTCATGCCCATTTTAGACATGCGGCGCAGGTAGTTTTGACATATTTCGAGATTCTCTGCAAGCGGTTCTTCGCTCAGGTCAATCATGTGCGAACTATACAATGGCTTTCCTGTTTGTTCAAAAAACGCTTCCCCGGCGTCTAGCAAGGCGTCTATCCAAGGCAAGAGTTTTTTGGCACAGTGGTCGGTGTGCAAAATAACTGTTGCGCCATAAGCCTCGGCGAGGGCATGTACATGGCGTGCACCAGCAATGGAACCTAAAATAGCTGCTTTTTCTTGCGCGTTAGACAAGCCTTTGCCAGCAAAAAACTGACCTCCACCGTTTGAAAACTGAATAATGACAGGCGCATTGAGTTTGGCAGCAGTTTCCATCACGGCATTGACCGTGCTGCTGCTCGTGACATTCACGGCAGGCAAGGCAAAACCTTTTTGTTTGGCAAGTTGGAAAATCGCTTGTACTTGATCGCCTGTGGCGACTCCGGGATAAATCATTATTGTATGCTTTTGTTGTTGATGGTTGCCACAAAATTAGAAATTATCTGCGATATAATAATTTCAGGTTTTGGACGTTAATATAACGAACTTTAAAACTGCCTATGATTAAAAACCCTTACTCAGCACAACCTACCTCAAGCGCCACCCTTCTCCCCGACCCTCGCATTCTTCAGTTTCTAAAAATGTACAGTCAATCCTTAGAAGTGATCAAAGGAAAATCCGCTTCAATTTTAGTAGGTAAAAATTAACAGAGCGCCTTCGGGCGCTTTTTTTATTGGTAATTTTAGCCCATGCTATTTGAACTGGTTTCTGATTACAAACCAACGGGAGACCAACCCGAAGCCATTCGCCAATTGGTCAGTGGCTTAAATAATGGCATCCATCAACAAACGCTACTCGGGGTTACCGGCAGCGGCAAAACCTTTACGGTGGCCAACGTCATCCAACAAGTACAGCGCCCTACCCTTATTCTATCTCACAACAAAACACTTGCCGCCCAGTTGTATGGCGAGTTCAAGCAGTTTTTCCCGAACAACGCCATAGAATACTTTGTTTCTTACTACGACTACTACCAACCTGAGGCTTACATTCCGTCGACCGGCACTTTCATCGAAAAAGATCTTCAGATCAACCAAGAAATCGAAAAACTGCGCTTGGCCGCCACCTCAGCACTGCTTTCTGGCCGCAGAGATGTCATTGTGGTGGCGTCTGTGAGTTGCATTTACGGTATTGGCAACCCTACTGAATTCAAGAATAGCATCTTGCACATCAAAAAGGGCGATATCGTGGTGCGCAATCAATTTTTATTCCGCCTTGTTGAAAATTTATACCAACGCGCCGGCACCGATTTTCAGCGCGGGCAATTCAGGGTTTCGGGCGATACCGTAGACATCTACTTGGCTTATGCCGACTACGCGCTGCGCATTGGCTTCTGGGGCGACGAAATCGAAACCATTGCGGCCATCGATCCAGAAAGTGGCAAAACTTTAGAAAAATACGAGCAAATTGATATTTTTCCGGCCAATCTATTTGTTTCGAGCCCAGACAACACGCGCCAGGCCATTACCCAAATCCAAGACGACCTCCTCCCGCAAGTTGCCGCGTTCAAAGAAGAAGGCAAGCTAGAAGAGGCCAAACGGCTCGAGGAGCGCGTCAATTACGACCTCGAAATGATCCGCGAGCTTGGGTATTGTTCTGGAATCGAAAATTACTCGCGTTATTTTGACCGGCGCCAGCCCGGCGAACGTCCATTCTGCTTGCTCGACTACTTCCCCGAAGATTTCCTAATGGTGATCGACGAAAGCCACGTCACGCTCCCACAAGTGCGCGGCATGTATGGCGGCGACCGCTCGCGTAAAATCAACCTCATCGACTACGGTTTTCGTTTGCAAGCCGCCATTGACAACCGGCCGCTCAAATTCGATGAATTTGAAGGCTTTCTCTCCAATGTCATCTACGTTTCAGCCACGCCCGCAGACTACGAAATGCTGCAGTCAGAAGGTGTGGTGGTAGAGCAGCTCATTCGGCCAACAGGCTTACTCGATCCGCTCATAGAAGTGCATCCGTCCAAAAATCAAATCGATCACCTCATCGAGCACATCCAAGAAAGAAGGGCTGTAGACGAACGCGTGCTCGTCACTACGCTCACCAAAAGAATGGCCGAAGAGCTACAAAAATACCTCGATCGCTTGGGCATTCCGTGTCGCTATATTCACTCCGAAATCGACACCATTGAACGCGTCGAAATTCTGCGGCAACTGCGCCTAGGTGATTTCGATGTCTTGATTGGCGTCAATTTGTTGCGCGAAGGCCTTGACCTCCCAGAGGTATCGCTCGTGGCCATCCTAGATGCCGACAAAGAAGGTTTTCTGCGCAATGTGCGCTCGTTGGTGCAAACAGTAGGCCGCGCTGCCCGCAATGTCAACGGAAAAGTACTGATGTACGCCGACAAAATGACGGACTCTATGCAGCGTACAATTGATGAAACCGCCCGCAGGCGCGTCACGCAAGAAGCGTACAATTTGGCGCACAACCAAGTGCCCACTGCACTGCAAAAATCCAAAGATAAAATCATGGAGTCCACAACTGTGGCTGATGGTGATCAAAATACGCGTCAGGTCAGGTCTTTGCAAACGGAAAAAGAAATGAAGTTGTCTATCCAACACGACCCTAAGTTTCAAAATCCAGAAGAGCGCGCCAAAGAAATCAAAACCCTTAAAAAAGCAATGGAAAGCGCTGCCAAAGAATTGGATTTTATAGAAGCAGCCCGCATCCGCGACCTCATCAAAGCAATCGAAAAATCATAAAAAAAACATCCATATGTCTACCAACAAAGCACTCAAACAATTCAGAATCATGGCCATCGCCGAAGGTTTCTCTTGGCTAGGTTTACTCGTTACCATGTACCTCAAGTATGGTCAAGACATGCCAGAACCCAACAAATGGGTCGGCATGATCCATGGTGTTCTATTTATTGGCTATTGTTTTTACATCGTCTATTTCTATTTTGAAGAAAAATGGA
>CAMDFN010000014.1 GCA_945897565.1 Chryseobacterium gleum | reverse complement strand
TGCCCTCCGACTACTCCCGTTAAATCTTGGGTGGTCTGGCCATTGCTCCAGCTATAGCTGTAGCCTGGTACGCCGCCCGCAACTGTTAAATCAACACCGCCTGTTGGCGTGCCAAAACACAAGGCAGCAGTTGGGTATAAGGTGACGGCTAAAGCGCTTCCGGGGGCTGTGACAATTCCTGAATAAGTAGCAGTACAGCCGTTATTATCTGTAACTATTACAGAATAGGTGCCGGCACTTAAATCATAAATATCTTGGGTGCTTGCACCGTTATTCCATTGGTAACCGAAAGGAGCCGTTCCTCCTGTGATGGCGAGGTCTACAATTCCATTGGTGTCACCCAAACAAACAACGTTATAAACCGTGCCGTTGATGGTGAGGGGGCCTGAAGGTTGGCTTACATTAAAACTCAAAAACATTCCACAACCCAAAACATCTTCTACATTGACGAAGTACTGACCTGCTGCCAAATTGGTAATGTCTTGTTCGATAGCACCCGTGCCCCAGTCGTAAACATAGCCTGGCATACCACCTGAAGGCGTAAGGTCTATCCAACCATCGGCTCCGCCAAAACAATTGACTGGATACACAGTTGTAGCCACCATAACCGTATTGGATGGGTCTAAAATTTGAACTGGCAAGGCTTCCTGACATCCGTTGGCATCTGTAGCCGTCAAAATGTAAAGTCCATTTTGAATTCCGGAGATGTCTGGGGTTGTTGCGCCATTGTTCCAAAGAAAAGTGTATCCAGGGGTGCCGCCAGTGATGCTTGTATTGATTGCGCCAGCAACTGAGTCCAAACAATTCGCATTGGTATGCGTCTCGGTGATGGTCATGGAAGTGAGCGGCTGAGTTAGCGTGATGCTGTCTATTTCAATACAATTGTTTGCATCGGTTACGGTAACTGTGTAAGTACCCGCTGGAAGGCCAGAGGCATCTTCTGTAGTAGCGCCGTTTGACCATGCATAAGTAAATGGCGCAACACCACCTGTTACTGTAAAATCAATTGAGCCTGTGGAGTCGTCTAAACAAAGAATGTTTTGCCCTGTAATTGCTGTAAAAATTGGGATGGCCAAATTCAGGATAGTCAAAGACAAAGAGTCTGCACAACCATTACCGTCCTCTACCTGAACCGTGTAAGCAGCAGGAGCAGCTGGATTGACATCTTCATTAAAAGTGAGGTTACTCCAAACAAAAGAATAAGGCGCGGTGCCGCCACTAGTAGTCAGGTCAATTGAGCCGGGGCCTTCACAACCAGCATCTTCGTGTGTTTCAGAAAGCACAAGTGGGCCTTGCGGTTGGGTGACTACAAACGTTTGGGTAATGGTACAGAGGTGATCATCGGTCACTAAAACACTATATGAACCTGCGGGTAAAGTATTGATGTTTTGCGTACCAAAGGTGCCATTATTCCAATTGTACGTATATGGCGTTGTTCCACCTGAAACGGCGATATTGACTGCGCCAACTAGATCTCCAAAACAAGCAATAGGTGTAACCAGCCCGGACATGGAAAGCGGCGCAACCGGTTGTTGAATGGTTGCACCATAAGTAATAGAACAGCCATTTGCATCCGTAATTTGTACGTTATAGGTTCCGATCGGAAGGCCCGTAATATCTGCAGAGGTAGTGCCAATTGACCAGCTATAGGCATAGGCAGGTGTGCCGCCCGCAACTGTAATGTCTATTGCACCTGTGGCATCGCCATAGCACAAAACATCTTGCTGCGTATGCGTAACAGAGAGCGGTTGCGCTGGTTGGGTAACCGTTGTTTCTATGGAGTCTTTGCAATTATTGGCGTCTGTAACAATCATTTCATATGCACCCGCTTGTAAATTGCTAAGGTTGGGTGCAATCTGACCATTATTCCAAAGTATCGTATAGGGAAGTGTTCCTCCTCCAATAGTTGTATTCACTGCACCGTTGGTTCCGGCATAGCACAAAACCGCAGTAGGGCTAGCACTCAAGGTAATGTCTAAGGGTTGAGTAAGGGTGATATTTGCTGAAGCTACACATCCGTTGGCGTCTGTGACTGTCAATGCATACGTGCCAATTGGTAAATTTGATAAGCTTGTGGTGGTGGTTCCGTTGTTCCAAGAATAAGTATAAGGTGCAGTACCACCTGTTACTGTGCTGGATATACTCCCATCAGCTGCGCCAAAACAAGAAATATTTTGCCCATTGTAATCACTGGTGATTTGAAGTGCTACCTCCAATAAGTTGGGTTGTGTAATGGTAAAATTGGTATCTGACTGACAGGTAAAATTGTCTGTTACCACGAGTGAGTACAAGCCAGGCCCAAGATTGGTAATGCCATTTGTAATTTGGCCGCTCGTCCACTGATAATTGATCGGTGGGCCTCCGGTAACACTCGTAAGGATACTGCCGTTTGCAGCGTTAAAGCAAGTAACGTTGGATAAGGAGACCAGAGAAATTGTAGGCTCAGGATTCACCACGATACTGTTGGTGATATTGTTAAATGTACAGGCAGAACCGTTGAAAGTCACGTCTAGTTCATAAACGCCAGAATTTAGGGTGCTGATGTTTGCTACAAATGGATTGTGGATGGTGTTTGTAAATCCTTGAGGTCCGGACCACAAATAATTAGCCCATTGGGAATAAGGGGTATTGAGTTGAAGGGTGTCTCCTGGGCACAACGGATCATTGACCGTGAAATTCACTGGAGGACAAGAGGCGGTTGTGATGGTCACCTCATTATTCGCTGAAGTTGGGCAGCCAAAAGCATCGTAAACATCGGATGTTCCATTGTTGGTGACGGTATTGCCAGAAAGTGAGCCTGTTCCAAATATATAAGCTTTGTTCTCGAGTGTGGAGTCACATTTTAGAATCAAACAATCATTGGATACTTGCACTTGAAACTTCACCAAAACGCTGTCTAAGGTAGAATTGATCATACTTCCTCCGCTACTTGCTGTTGCGCCTGTTCCTACCCTGTATTTGACAAAGCGGTTCACGGCGTCGTACTCTGCTTGGTCGTCACCGGGGGCATCGGTCTTTACTCCTGCATTCGGACCGTTCAATACCACTAATGAGTTAGGTACGTAAGCGGTTCGGATATCAAGGGTGTCTGTGATGAAGCAATTCAAGGCCACGTCGGATCCAATATTTTTACCTGAAACTGTATACTCTAAGATGTCTCCGGGCGCAACTGCCCCCCCATTGAGGTCGTTGACAGAAACAGTTGCACGCAAGTCTGGCTCATAAATATCGATAGCTGAGGTAATGACGCGAGAGAGAATGGTTTCAGAGGTAGTAGTTACGCGGATATTGGCTGAGGTGGCCCCATTACTCAGGTAATTCTGTGCTGCGTTATTTGGAATAAAAATACTCGCATCATAGCCTAAAGTATTGTTATAACTAGGAATGCGAAAGGGTGTGAGTGTTCCGTTGTATGCAATTGTACTGTTGAACATGTCTGTTGCGGTGTGCAAGGCATCTGAAACCTGTACATAGTTGGTGCCTACTCCATTAAATAGCAATTGGTCGCCGGTTTGAGCGCGGTCACCATCATAAGCAATGACGCCCAATTCAAAAGAAACAGCTCCGGATAATGGTGTCAAAAATCCAGAAATAGGAATGGTAACAGTATTGGACGAGCTTCCTTGACTCACGTTGGCCAAGCCATCAAAAACAGTTAAGTTTTTGTAGGGTTCAGAAATATTTTTATAAATGACGACAATAGTCCAGCCGCCAAATAAATTACTGCTATTGTTCTGCTGAACTTGATCGGCAAGCGTAAAGCGGCCTTTGGTGCCTGCCGCCAGCACAATATTGGTGATGTTTTTGAAGCAAAAATAAGATACTGCACCTGTGGTATTGTTGATGGTTTGGTCGGCAGTGAGTTGTTGGTAGCTGCCGTTGTTGACTTTTAATTTGATGTTGCTGCGGTTGACGTAGTTTGCTGTTGAGGTGGAGATTTTTCCACCCCAGTAAAGACCAGCCCAGGTAATTTCTGAACAATTGGGTAGGTTCAAACTATCGCTTGAAGACATGAAGGTAGTGGGGTCGGTATCGATGTCTACGTAAGACATCGTGTAGCTGTTGTTTTGACCTGATCCGGACGGCGCTATCTGTTCTTGCGCATTGGTGCAGCTTGCCGATGCATTACAGGTAACTGATACGTTTGAAATGAAACGAATGGCACCCTTTTGTTGGGTTTGGTAGCGGATATTAAACGGACTTACAATTTGTGCAAAACTGTAAAAAAAGGCGCCAAAAGAAAGCACGAAAGCCAACAAGAATTTGGAGGGAGAGTTGGAATAAAGTGTATAGTTATCTTTCATGCAGGCGTTTGGAGAGTTAACAGCTTGATAATAACGAAAAAAGGCACCAAAAGGTTGCTTTTTTTTAAGAATTTAACATCCCCACATTTAAAGTGGGATATTACCATGTTTTTTCTGGGGCAGCGCTTCTGCTTTTTTCTCGAGCATTTTGTAGGCGCTAATGAGTGCTGCCCTGGTTTCAGAGGGCAATAAAACCTCATCAATAATCCCTCTTTCAGCAGCGCGATAAGGGTTGGCAAAAGTATCGGCATATTCAGCTTCTTTTTCTAACCATTTTTCGGCTGGGTCTGCAGCGGAAGCAATCTCTCTTTTGAAGATAATTTCTGCTGCGCCTTTTGCACCCATAACGGCAATTTCTGCAGTTGGCCATGCAAAACTGAGGTCGGCACCCAGGCTGCGCGAGTTCATGACGCAATAGGCACCACCATAGGCTTTGCGCGTGATGACAGTAATTTTTGGAACCGTAGCTTCGGCAAAAGCATAAAGCAATTTAGCGCCATGTGTAATGATGCCGCGCCATTCTTGATCTGTGCCTGGTAAAAAGCCAGGAACGTCTTCTAGCACCAATAATGGAATGTTGAAAGAGTCGCAGAAGCGCACAAAACGCGCACCTTTTCTTGAGGCGTCAATATCGAGCACGCCTGCCATTGAAGCCGGCTGATTGGCAATGATCCCAACTGTTCTGCCTTCCAAACGGGCAAAACCCACGACAATATTTTTGGCAAAATCTTGGTGTACTTCTCTGAAGCTGTGGTCGTCTACCAAACAATCGATCACGCGTTTGATATCATAAGGAATATTGGAATTTTCGGGTAAAATTTGCTCAATTTGCTTGTTTTTAGAAGCTTGAAAGCTAAAAACAGGTGTAATTGGCGACTCTTCGTTGGCATTTTGAGGCAGATAAGTGATCAGGTCTCTGGCTTTGCGAATACACTCCACATCGTTGGCGGCCGTAAAATGGTTGACACCTGATTTTTCAGCATGTGTTTTGGCGCCGCCGAGGTCTTCAGAGCTGACTTCTTCATGCGTAACCGTCTTGACAACATTCGGACCCGTTACAAACATGTAGGAGGTTTCTTCTACCATGAAAATGAAGTCGGTAAGTGCTGGTGAGTAAACCGCACCACCGGCGCAAGGGCCCATGATCAAGGAAATTTGTGGAATGGTTCCCGATGCACGCGTATTGCGAAAGAAAATATCAGCATATCCGCTCAAAGAAACCACCCCCTCTTGGATGCGCGCACCACCGGAGTCGTTCATGCCAATGATGGGCGCGCCATTTTTCATGGCCATGTCCATAATGCGGCAAATTTTTGCGGCGTGGGTCTCGGATAAAGACCCACCAAGCACCGTAAAATCTTGGGAATACACATAAACCAAACGACCATGAATATTGCCATAGCCCGTAATGACGCCATCGCCAAGAAACTTTTGTTTATCTAGTCCAAAATTGGTAGAGCGGTGCTCGACAAACGCACCAATTTCTTGAAAACTGTTTTCGTCTAGCAACAAGGAGATGCGTTCGCGTGCGCTGAGCTTGCCTTGTTGGTGTTGTTTATCTAGTCGTTCAGCTCCTCCACCTTGAAGTAAGGCCTGACGCTTGTCGTGTAGTTGTTGTTCTTTTGCCATAGTGTTCTTGAACAACAAAAATACAGAATTTAGTCCTTTAAAAAAGCGGCTTTATTTTCAGAAATGATCATGAGTAACCAAGCGCTCAAAAAGAAAATAATTTCTACATTTTCAGACCAGGCAAAAAGTGCCAAACAGACCGACATCAGCATCAAAATAATGCTGGCAGCCAACAAGCGAGAACCCAATTTTTTCACTTGAGCTACTGCATCATAGGCACCGGTTGTGAGCAGCTCCATGCGCTGCCGAGAGCGTTCGGTGTAAATAAGCAAAGGAATTAGAATGAGGCCCTGTGGAATAAAAAAATCTTCGTACCAGAAAAAATCAGAAAAGGCTGCAATAAAGCGCCAAGTGGGTTCAGTCAGGACAATGTAAAAATGACCAACAATTATAAAACTCAAGTAAAACAAAGAAGGACGCAAAAGCAATTGCGCGCTGCGGGTTTCTTTGCGAAAGAACGCAAAAAACAAGCGTATGCTCAGGTCAAAAATGATGAAAAGCAAAATGAAATAGAGGTCCCAGCCCCACCAAATATAACCCAACAGAGGCAAAAGAAAATCGCCGAGAATTTCGCTGACTACTAGGGCCTTTTTCATATGCGTTTGCGCAAAACTTTCACGCGGTCTTTGGACAGCTGATAGGTAGAATCTACTTTTAAGGCTTTAGCGTAACTAAAGAGCGCATTCGTGAGATCGTTGCGGTCTTCGTAGAGTAAGCCAATATTGTGATAAGATGGCAAGTGTTGCGCATTGACCTTCACCGCTTTTTTGTAAAAATACATCGCGCTATCAGGCTGATTGTAGGTGAACTGCGCCAAATAGCCTAAGTGAAAATAACCGTCGGCAAAAGTAGAGTCGACTTTCGTCATTTTGCGGTACAAGCGCTGGGCTGCTGCAGGTTGGCCAAATTTCTCTTTTGCATAAGCGAGTGCGTAAATCACTTCCGTATTTTTGGGTTGGAGTTGAAAGGCGGTCATGTATTTCTCGATGCAAATAGGGTTGTTTTCATATTCATATAAAGACCCCAGTAAAAGGTAAGTCATGTAGTAATTAGGGTCTTGCTGCACCGCTGTTTCATAAGAGGAAATAGCCAGCTTAACATTGTTTTCTAGTTTATAAATAGTGCCTTTGAGGATGTAAGCATCTCGGTAGGTTTTGTCTAGGCGCAGTGCTTTGTTAATGTATTTAAATGCGGCATCGTGGTCATTGAGCAACACCAACGTATTGGCTAAACCGATCAATGCTGGTACATTTTTAGGCGCTTTCTTCACCAAGTTGCGGTACATCGTAAAGGCACGAAAGATATCGTCGGCGCTGCGGTTGGGCTTATTGATGAGGCACTCAGCATACAAAACGCGTGCTTCGGTATTATTGGAGTCTAGTCTGAATGCTTTTGCGCCGTAGTTGAGGGCTTTGTCAAAGGCAAGAGAATCCATGAGATTGTTGCCCTTTTCAATGAGCAACTCCAGAGAATCTGGGTGAGCTGCCAAAAGTTGGTCAAGGCTTTGTTTTTTAAGAGCTGCCTGATCTGGGTTGCCGCAAGCAACGAATAATAAGCCACTCAAAAAGAATAAAAAGAAACTGCGCATGTCACAAAATTAAGATTTTGATTTGGATTCTATCTTGCGTAATTTTGTAACGTAAATAATAGCCATGAAGCGTAGTCTCTTTCTCCTTGCCTTATCCGTGCTTTTGAGCACTCAGCAAATCGTTGCACAATGCTCACAATGCAAATTGCTCGCCGAACAAGGCGGCGGTCTAGATGAAAACAGCTTTGCAAATAACATCAATGGCGGCATCCTCTACCTGATGCTCATCCCCTACCTTATCTTGGTGTTTTTGTTCCGCAAACCAATATTCAATTTCCTCAAAGGGTTGTTTAGCGCCAAGGCTTAAATCCAACTCACCACTATTTTTCCTGTTGTTTGCCCCAAACCAAGCGCATCATGGGCTTCGGTAAACTGACTAAAATGATAAGTAGATATGTGTGGGAGCTGAAGTTCACCGTTGTGATACAAGCGCAGCATTTCTGCCATGCTATTTTGAATCACTTGCGGATGCGCTTCTGCAATTTTGAGCATATTGACACCCAAAAGATTTTTTGACTGCATCATCAGGCCTATAGGCAAAACAATGCCCATCTCCCACAAAAACGACAATTTGCCAAAAAGCCCTTTTCTAGTGGCTAAATCTGCGCCGCCAAAAAGAAACAACCTGCCCCCTGGGCCCAGTAATTTCAAATCTGTTTTTGCGGTTTTGCCACCTACTGCATTAAAAGAAGCAGTGAGTTTTTGCTGCCCTAAATGCGTTGCTAAGGTCTTGAAATAAGCTTCTTTTTTGTAATTTACAATTAGATCCACCCCTAAAGATTGAAGATATGCTATCTTTGAGTCGCTGCCAATTTTGCCGTAAACAACGGCGCCCTTGCGCTTGGCCAACTGCACCAAAAAACTTCCTACACCACCTGCAGCTGCATGCACTAAAACGCGGTCATGTGCCTGAATGGGAGAAAGTACTTCGGCCATGTAGTGTGCCGTTACGCCTTGCGTAGCAAAAGGCAGTGCTTCTTGAGCGGGCATATCGGCGATTGGAACTATTGCATTTGAAGTGGTTTTGGCATGCCGCGCATACGCACCAAAACGCGCAAAAGCCAAGACGCGCTGGCCCACCAATGAGGGGTCCACAGCTGAACCAACTTCGGTGATGCGCCCAACAAGTTCATAACCCAGCACACAGGGTCTTGGGGGCGCCTCGCGGTACAAACCCAAGCGCGCCATAACATCTGCATAATTGAGTCCAAAAGCTTCGGATTCTATCAGCACCTCATCGCTTTGGAGTGGTGAAAGTGTTATGGCTTGGAGCTGAAAAGCTTCATTTGAAGCACCGATATCGACTAAGACAAATCCTTCAGTTTGCATTAGAAACGTGCCGTAATGCCGCCCATGACTTGAAAAGGCTGAACCGGGTAACTATACCAGCGGTTATAGCGCTGAGCAGCTAAATTATTGGCTTGTAAAAACAAAGAAACTCTTGGCGTATAGCGGTACTCTAAACCTAAATTGACATCGACAATTGCCCCGAGGTCTACATAAGTCTGTGTGCCTTCGAGTTGTGCATCTGGGGCGCCTGCACGCACGAGCGCTTTACGACCCGTTTCTACATTGGCATCAATTTGGGCATAAAATTTATCGTATAAGTTGTAAGCGCCCCGTGCCGTAAACTGCAGCACCGGTAGGTTCCAAGCAAAGGCGTTGTGATACAACTGATACATGTTGTAGCGGCCCAACACATCAATTTTCAATTTCTCACCAGCTTGATAACTCATCGAACCTTCAAAGGTTGTTTGGTTCAGTGTATCGTAAATCACGGTGAGGTAGTTGTCGAAAGCGGCTAAAGTATCGGTCACAAAAAAGGCTTTGTTCTCAATATGTAAGAAGTGTACCCCCACATTGAAGCTCAGGGTTTTGCTCAGCGAGCCTTTGAAACCCGCGTAGATATCATATGGATTGTGCTCGTTGCGCAAAGCAATAGTGGTACGGATAAACGGATTAGCCTGTGTAAGCCCCTGTAAAGTATTTTGCTTGAGCCCGCCTCTTAAACCAATATAAGGAATAAAGATATTGTTGAACATCGCATACTTGAACTCCGCATTTGGATATACAAAAAAGTCTGTGCCGAGTTGGCCGATGTCAGCAGTAATGGTGACGCCAAGCTCTACTTTTAGGCGCTCGCTCAAGGCTTGGGTCCAGACGCCTGGCTTGAAATCGATGATGTTGTTGTTCACCACAAAACCGGTGTCGCCAATGGCGTAAACACTATCTAAAATACCGCGTTTGTAGCCGTTGTAGCGCAGGCCTAAATCGGCATAAAAGTGCTCATTCTTGTAATTGTACCAGCCGCGGGTTTTGAAGGCAAAGTTATCTTCTTTGCTGCGCCAAATTTTTGTGGAGTCGCTCGGGAGGGTTAAGAAATGCTGGTAATTTGCCTGAAAAGACAAATTGAGCTTAGCGGAGTCGCCGCGCAACAAAACATATTCCACTGCGCCCTTCATCAGCTGAAAGCGCTGTGCGATGCTATCCGCAGCGATTGTGTCGCTGGGAATGCCATAGTAATGAAAGCCGTTGTTGCTATAATTTCCATCAACTTTGAGCTGATAATTGCGTTCGTTGAGGCCAAAATAAGCATTGGCCGAACTGCGGTCGTATTGTGCAGGGGCATAAATGACCTTGGAGCGGTCTTTGATGTCGCCAAATGAACTCAAGTGCTTGAGATGCGCACCATAAACCATGTTTCTAGAGCGCTCAGACGTATAGTATATCTCGCCGAGTGGCATAATGACCGATCCAATGCCCGCCTTCACATAAAAAGGATACAACCTAGCCAACTTCTCAGAAGTTTCTACTGTAGCGGCTTCGATGGTATCCAGTAAAATTTTGGTCTCTGCCTGAAAAAACAATAACGGATAATCTTTGACGGCAGTAGCCTTGACAGAATCGATGATTTTTGGGTTTTCCAATATGCGGGTAGCGGGTTCTACTTGCTGATTGGTAATGGTATAAACGGTGATAGTCTCTCCTTGTTGTGCCCAAATATGGAGCCCAGTCAGGAGAAAAACGAACGTGCTGATCAGTGCTTTCATGGCTTACTCTTCGTTGATTTCAATTTTCATTTCTGGTTGCGGTTCTTCGTTTGCCGGCGGGTTTTTGAGCTGCATGAGCTCATCCCATAAGTCTGATGCCTCTGCCAAGACGCCGTCTTGCTGATCGGGATAAAAGTCCATTACGGATTTGAGCGTTTGCTCTGCTTGAAACAAGTCCTCGCGGCTGATATGCACGCGGGTCTGTAAAAGCAAGCCCTTCGCTACCCAATAGTTGTAGCTAGGTTTCATTTTGAGCAAGGCTTTGATTTCCGCTTCTGCTTCGTCGTACATTTGCTGACCAAAATAGATGTCGGCCAATAAATACTTTGCCTCTGAGCCCATAGAAGTGGTGGTATTCTTGACCAACCATTCTAAAGAGGGTTTAGCTTCTTCATATTGCTTTAAATGATAATTTGAGAGGCCAGTTGCATACTCTGCTTCTACTTTGAGTTGCGGCGTAATAGCAGCATTGTCCAACACAAAACGCGCATTTTCTTTGGCTAAATTATAATTGGCCACCATAAATGCACAGCGCATAATACCTAATTTGGCTTCAAAAGTACTTGTTGGTTTGGCGGCAACTGCCTCCAATTTTTGGTAATACTGCAGCGCTTTCTCGTAGTTCTTTATCATGTAATAATGAGCCGCTGTCTTCGCTGCTGCATATTCTGCATAAGTGGTTACTGAGGTAGCCAAATACTTCTCAAATTGTGTGATAGCTGCACTAGAATCTTTGGTCTTCAGCAAGCTATTGCCATAGTAGAAATACGTTTCATTGACATAACGCCCATTCGGAAATTTAGAAAGGTAGATTTCAAATTTCTCCACTGCTTCTCTAAAATTGGTGTCTTCATAGGCTGCAAGTGCAGGTGAATAGAAGATGTTTTCTTTTTCTTCTGTTGAGATATTGGCGCAAGGATAGCGGTCAATTACCTCAGAGGCCATATCGGGTTTCTTTTGGGCATTATACACATCGATCAAGTTCATGACAACCTTCTTGCACACCTCTCTTTGCTGCTCGTAATTGGCTAAGATGTCGAGGTAAGCCGCTTCCGACTTCAGATAATCCCATTTTTTGTAATAAATATCGGCGATATCTAGTTGAACATCGAGCAAATAAGGTGATTTAGGGAATTCTGATAAAAAAGACTGATAAGTAGTCAGCGCTTCATCGTAATTGAGTTGAGACATGTAAGTTCTCGCTAATTCATACTGCGCGTTCATGCGGTATTTTGAAACAGGCTCTTCTTTGAGCAATTTGCTCAAGGTAAGTGCTTTTTCTGCTAATTGTCCGTTGAACCCTTGTGCCTTTGCCAAGTAAAACAGCGCTTTGTCGTTGAGTGCTGAGTTGAGGTTGTAGGCCTGCTGGTAATATTGAATGGCCTGCAAGTTTTGCTTGTTGACATAATATGCGTCGGCAATGCGGAAAGTTGCATCTAAGACTTTAAGCGCTTTCTCTGGATTGAGCTGTAGATATGTTCTAAAAGACTGAATCGCTTCATCTCGCTTGCCTTGTTCAAAATAAGCATAACCAATGTTGTAGTAAGCATCCACTTTCTCTGGTAAAGAGTTAGAGGCAGGCGAATTGATGAAGTCGCGGTACATGTTAATTGCCTGCGGCAATTCTTTTTTCCTAAAAGAGATATCGGCCATCCAATAGCGGGAAAGCGCCACCATTTGCGGGTCCATTGGATAGGTATCTACGCGTTTGAAAGCCTCATAAGCCTCTGTAAGTTGGCTTTTCTGAAAGAGCTCTACACCATAATTAAAAGCCACCGTTTGATATACTTTTTTGAGTTGTGCATCTTTGGAAGCAAGTTTTTCGATGGACTCTAAAGCCTTGGCAAAATTGGAGGTGTTGGTATACACATTGACCAAATATTGATACACATCGCGTTTTCTTTTTGAATCTGGATATTGGCTCAAGTAGTTTTCAAAGGCTCTTACAGATTCATCGTAAGGATTGATATCCACCTTGAACGATAAAACAGCAAACTGAAATAAGGCATCTTCCTTGATCTGTGGCAAAAAAGTCATTTCGGCGGCACGCTCAAAAGCACTTCGGGCTGGCAAGAGTTTGTTGAGTTGTAAGTAAGCATCTCCAATTTGATACATGGCAATATGACACAAGCTGTCTTGTACACGTGTAACACGGTCAAAATTTTTGATGGCTTTCTCGTACTGCTTGGTTTTATAGTACGCAAAGCCCAACTCGTAGTAGTCGTCGCGGGTGCCGCGCGCATTTTGGTGGTAACGCTCTAAAAACGGAAGCGCCAACTCATATTTGCTCAATTGATAATAAGCGTTGCCAATAATGTGCTGTATATCAAACTCATTATTGACAAATCCACAGTTCAAGACCGTTGGTGCAAAATCAATGACTTCTTGATACTTATTTTGTTTGTACAAAATTTGAGCGATGTAATACGGTACAACCCCGCAGAAAGTGGAGTCTTTTTGTAGGGCCTGAAACCCTTCTAGGGCCTCTTGCAAAGCCGAACGTACGTAACTAATGTGGGCGTAATAGTACAATGCCGGCTTGGCATATTGCGTGCTGCCGTCTTTGATGTCCTTGAACGCCAAGTAAGCGGCATCTTGATCCTCATTTTGATAAGCGGAATAACCTAATTTGAACAAAACCTCTTCTTTTTGTTCTGAACTCAGCCCCGATAAATTGATTTGAGCAAACGCCACTTGGGCGTTCAGGTAATCCTCTGACTGAAAATAATACGATCCTACCCCAATTGCAATTTCATTTCTGAAGTTATTTTCTGGATAGGTTTTATTGAATTGCTCCAATAATGGAATGGCATCGTTGTGATACAACTTTAGTGCCGACATCCCTTCATAGTAATGTGCCTTGATCAAGTACGGGTCGTGCTCATTGCGCTGCTGGATGTGGCAGCCGTCAATAAAAACCCGAAACTCTTGCTTGGCAGCAGCATACTGAGCTTTGGTAAATAATTCTTCAGCATTGAAAAATGCTGCATTTTCTCCGCTATATTTAACGGACTCCTGAGCCCAATAAAATAATGGGAAGCAGAGCAGGAAGACAAGACAACGCAAGTTACGATTCATAGATTGTAAAATTAATGGGGGCGCAGGCCCAACTTGCCCCTAGCAGGCAAAAGTTTTAAACCTGAATTTGTTAAGATAAAATCGGAGCTTTTGATAAATGGTTACGACTTATTGAACACATTTGTCTAAAATTAGAACTCGTGTCAAATGTCATCTCGCTGGCAGCAGCCAATATTTACCAACAAGATCAACTGATCTTGGCAAACGTTCAGCTTGAACTTGCCGCACAATCCTTTGCCTATTTAATCGGTAAAACCGGAAGTGGGAAGAGCAGTTTGCTCAAAACACTCTATGCTGAAATTCCATTGTTAGAGGGCGAGGGTGAAGTATGTGGTTACACCCTCAAGGGCCTTAAACGCAAGGATATTCCTTTTTTGCGCCGAAAAATTGGCATCGTTTTTCAAGATTTTCAATTACTCACCGACCGCAATGTGCTAGACAACCTCAAGTTTGTCTTGGGTGCAACAGGATGGAAAGACAAAAAATTAATGGAACAACGTGCACTCAATTGCCTACAGCTGGTTGGCATTGAGCAAAAGGCCAATTCATTTCCACATATGCTCTCCGGAGGAGAACAACAACGCGTGTCTATTGCACGTGCACTACTCAATCAACCTGCGCTGATCTTAGCCGACGAACCAACAGGTAATCTAGACCCAGAAACGTCAAAAGAAATTATGGAGCTGCTTTTGGCAGTTGCTAAAGAGGAAAACACAGCCATTTTAATGGCTACCCACGATATGCAAACGGTGCGCCACTATCCGGGTCGTATTTTAGAGGTGTTCGATGGGCAACTGATAGATAAATCAGCTATTTCGTAACGGAAAGTTCACCGACAATAGCTGTCCTTATAAAAGCTTCGCGCGCTGTAGTTGGCACATTGGCTAATGCGAACATACATTTAGTGAGCGCGGCCTCAGCAGTTAAGTCTGCACCACTTATGACCCCAATTTTTTCGAAAAAAGTACTGGTCTGATACGCGCCCTGTCTTACTGCGCCACTCTGGCACTGCGTGATGTTGAGTACCAGTCCGCCTGCGGCAATAAACGCCTCGAGCAAAGATTGAAAAGTACTGTTGCTAAATGCATTGCCGGCACCAAAGGTTTCGATAATCAGTATTTTGATAGCTGGATAACGCAATGCTTTGGCATAATGCGCAAAAGGCATGCCCGGGAAAAGGCGCCAAATCAAGACCTCATTGGAGAGTTCAAATTGAGCCTGTAAAGCAGCGAGTTGGGTTCTAAACAAACGCTCCTTGAACCATTCGATTTGAACACCAGCCTTTGCCAGCAGTGGATAATTAGGAGCCGCAAAAGCCTCAAACTGATGCGCTGAAACTTTAGAACTCCGGTTGGCTCTGAACAAGGCATATTCAAAATAAACCGCAACTTCTTGCAAGATTGGCTCGCCTTGCGCATCGGTTGCCGCCGCAATTTCTATGGCGGTAATGAGGTTTTCCTTGCCATCTGTTCGGATAATGCCGATGGGCAGTTGTGAGCCTGTAAAAACAATTGGTTTCTTGAGACCTTGCAGCATAAAACTCAAGGCACTCGCAGTATAGGCCATGGTGTCGGTACCGTGTAAGATTACAAAACCATCGAAAATAGCGTAGCTCGCGGCAATCCAGCTGGCGAGTTGTTGCCAATGCTCAGGGCCTAGTTCTGAGGAGTCTAGGGGTGGGTCAAAACTCTTGACTTCAATATCGAGTTCAAAGCGCTTGAGCTCTGGAATATGGCCATAGAGATGAGAGAAATCAAAACTTTCTAGGGCGCCAGTTTGCGCATTGGTGATCATGCCAATGGTGCCGCCTGTGTAAATCAGTAAGAGCTTACGCATGACCGAAAGTAAGGAATTTTTCTAAAGCAAATAAACGCACGGCGTTGTCGCTGGTTAGCTTTTCTAGTTGCGCTGCGCTGAGGCCCAATACTTCTTGAAGTTTACTCACCACCTCAATGAGGTAGCTTGGCTCATTGCGCTTGCCCCGATAAGGCACCGGCGACAAATAAGGCGCGTCTGTCTCTAGCAGCAGTCTGTCTAAAGGGATTTCCTTTACCACCTCAGCCAGCCCGGCATTTTTATAGGTCAGCACCCCACCTATGCCAAAATAAAATTGTTGGTATTTGAGAATGCGCTGCACTTGCTCTTTGCTTCCAGTAAAGCAATGAAAGACACCGCTTAAAGCTGGCGTCCACTCTTCGTCGAGAACGGCAAATAATTCTTCAAAAGCTTTGCGCACGTGAATAGCGATAGGAAGTTGGAGTTTTTTTGCCCACTGAATTTGGATGCGAAACACCTCTTTTTGGGCTTCGAGAAAGGTGTCGTCCCAGTAGAGATCTAGACCGATTTCACCAACTGCGCAATAGCGTTCAGGCGCTGCAAAAAGCTGCTTTTCAACGGCAGCTAATTCTTGTTGCCAATTTTCTTTCACGTAGGTCGGATGCAAGCCCATCATCGGGATACAATTAGGGGTGGTGGTGGCCAAATTTTCTAGTGCATCGATACTCTGCGTATCGATATTGGGCAAAAGAATGGCGCCAACACCTGTTTGTGCGGCACGGCTCAATACTTCAGTGCGGTCTAGATCGAATTCTTCGGCGTAAAGATGGGAGTGGGTATCGATGATCATAGGGTAGTGAGGTGTTGTTCCCAAGCCCAAGCGTCTCTGAGCGCATCTTCGATGCCCAGGCGCGCCTTCCAGCCAAGCAGTTGCTCGCCTTTAGTGGCATTGGCGTATATTTCAATGACGTCTCCCGGTCTTCTCGGGCCAATAACATATGGCAAAGCTTGGCCTGTAACGCGTTCAAAAGCAGCCACAATTTCAAGTACCGATGTGCCTGTTCCCGTTCCAATATTAACCGCTTCTAAAAGCCCTTCTTGTTGTTTAGACAAGTAGTCTAGGGCAGCAACGTGCGCCTCAGCTAAATCTTGCACATGGATGTAATCGCGGATGCAAGAGCCGTCTCGGGTGGGGTAATCACTGCCAAAAATGGTAAGGTGTGGGTATTTTCCCATAGCTGTTTGGGTTACAAACGGCAATAAATTATTGGGTTTCCCGATCGGAAACTCCCCAATTAGTGCCGATGCGTGGGCGCCAACTGGATTGAAATAGCGGAGGTTCATGAGTTTGAGCGCTGGCGCACTTTGGTGAAAATCAGCAATGATTTGCTCTCCCATCCACTTGGTGTAGCCGTAAGGTGACTCTGGTAATTGTTTTGGAGTGGTTTCACTGACTTCTTTCTCGCCTTTTGGTTCACCATAAACAGTACAAGAAGATGAAAACACAAAATTCTTGACTTGATGAACTTGCAAAAGAGACAGCACGTTGATCAGGCCGACTAAATTGTTCTGGTAGTAAGCAAGTGGTTTGGCTACAGATTCACCAACCGCTTTGTAAGCAGCAAAATGAATCACGCCTTCAAAAGTATATTTCTCAAATAACTCAGTTAAAGCTTGCTTGTCGCAGATATCAATACAATAGAGCAGTGGATCATGACCTAAAATTGCGCGAAGGCCATCTAAAACAATTTTATTTGCATTGCGAAAGTCGTCGGCAATTACTGGTGTATAACCTTGCTGTTGCAACGCAAGCACAGTGTGCGAGCCTATATAGCCCGCGCCACCTGTAACAAGTACGTATTTAATCATTGAACAAAGTTAGGAGAATCCATTGGTTGTTGAACAGCTTTAGCTTAAGTTTGTTAGTTGCTATATGAAACTCCTCATCGCCCTCACCTTACTTAGCCTTTTGGGCACTACCTATGACCTAGAAATCCAGGTAGAAGGCATCCCGAATACCAAAGGAAATCTTTTTATTGGGCTTTTCAATTCAAGTGCCTCTTTTCCAAATTTCGGCAAGCAGTACAAAGGTGTTGTTGTTGCGCACGACGGCAAAAGTCATGTGTATAAGTTCAAAAACCTACCCAAAGACAGCTACGCACTGGCTATTTATCACGACGAAAACAAAAATGGCAAGCTCGATAAAAACTTATTTGGTGCGCCAACAGAAGCCTATGGCTTTTCCAATAACGCCAGAGAAACCTTTTCAGCGCCGAGATTTGAGTCTGCTAAAATAGTTTTGGACCGCGACAAAAAGTGTCAGATTCGGATCAAATAAACGACTAAAGAACCGTTACTCGAAATAAATAAGGATAGCGCCTTTTTCTACAACATCACCTTGCTCAATAGAAATCGCAGAAACGACCCCAATGCCTTCTGCCTTTAAAACGTTTTCCATTTTCATGGCTTCTAGTGAAAGCAAAGGCGAGCCTGGCTCAACTTCTTGACCCACCTGCACATGAATAGCGGTTACGCGGCCTGGCATAGGCGCCTGCATTTCTTTGAGTTTGCGCAATTTGGGTTGGTCTAGGCCCAATGACGCAATGAGCGCATCCAAGGCATGGCCTTTCTTGAGCTGAAAAGTGCGGTGATTGACACGAATAGTGAGCTGACCTGTTTCGGATTGGTCTGAAACGAGCTCGCCATGGTATTTTTTACCTTCAAACTTGATTTCAAAAAAGCGATGATCAAACCACTTAACTGCAGCGCCACTAAGGGTTTGGGTTTCTTTATCGTCTAGGAACCATTTGTTCATGTGCGTTATTTTGAAAGTTGAATAGCGGTGTCGGCAGGCGCTTCAATTTCTTCTGTTTTATCCAGAGAAAGGCTTGCAAATTGAATGTCATTGGCCAAAACCTCTGCACAAATATAAGCTTTATGCGTTGCAATGGCTTCTTGAATAGCTGCCGTGGTGTCAATCTGGACTAAAATGCGATCGGTGACATCAAATGCGCTTTCCTTGCGCAAGTTTTGAATGCGATTGACAATTTCACGGGCCAAACCTTCAGCTTTAAGTGATGGAGAAATTGTGACATCTAAGGCCACGGTTAAACCATTTTCATTGGCCACCAACCAACCTGGAATGTCTTGTGCTTGGATTTCGAAATCAGTGAGCTCTAAGGCGATGGCCTCCCCTTCTATTTGGCCATTCCATCCTTGGTTTAGTTCAATTTGCGCAATATCATTTTGATCAAATTGCTGTACCAACTGGCTAATCGCCTTCATTTGTTTGCCGTATTTAGGACCTATGGTTTTGAAATTGGGCTTGATAGACTTGACAAGAATGCCCGTGTCGGTAAGTAACTCGAGTTCTTTCACGTTGACCTCCGAGCAAATGAGATCGGTGACATGACGGAAATTGGCAGCTTCTTGGGCATTCAATACGGGAATCATGATCTTTTGAAGTGGCTGGCGAACGCGGATGTGTTGCTTCTTGCGCAAGGCAAGTACCAAGGAACAAGTCTTTTGTGCAAGTTCCATTTGGGTTTCTAGGGTGGGAAGGATTTGTTGGTGAGCTGCGCTAGGGAAGTTGGCGAGGTGAACAGAAGCGTGCGCACGGCGACCTGTAGTTGCGTTGAGGTCACAATACAATTGATCCATGTAAAACGGCGCTATTGGCGCAGCTAAAATAGCTACGGTTTCCAAACAAGTATATAGTGTCTGGTAAGCCGCGAGCTTGTCTTGGCTGTCATCGTTTTTCCAGAAGCGGCGACGGCACAAACGCACATACCAATTGGAGAGCTGCTCGGTGACAAAGTCTTGAATAGCGCGGCCTGCTTTGGTGGGCTCATAGGCGGCAAAAGCAGCATCTACTTCAGCTACCAAAGAATTGAGTTTGGAAATCACCCATTGGTCAATTTCGGGTCTGTCGTGAAGTGCAATGGGTGCCGAACTAAAATCAAAACCATCTATGTTGGCGTAAAGCGCAAAAAATGAATAGGTATTGTAAAGTGTTCCGAAGAATTTTCGCTGTACTTCGGCAATGCCTTCGAGGTCAAATTTAAGGTTGTCCCAGGGTTGGGCGTTGGTGATCATGTACCAGCGCGTGGCATCTGGTCCGTATTGATCTAAAGTTGAAAATGGGTCAATGGCATTGCCCAAGCGCTTGGACATTTTTAGGCCGTTTTTATCTAAGACCAAACCATTAGAAACCACATTTTTATAAGCTTTTTCTCCAAATACCATTGTAGAAATGGCATGCAATGTATAGAACCATCCGCGGGTTTGGTCTACGCCTTCGGCGATGAAATCGGCAGGAAAAGCCAAGTTGTTGTCGATGAGCTCGCGGTTTTCAAACGGATAGTGCAATTGGGCATAAGGCATGGCGCCGGAGTCAAACCAAACGTCAATGAGGTCGGCCTCGCGTTTCATGGGCTTGCCGCTCGGCGAAACCAAAATAATTGGATCTACCTTGTGCTTATGTAGGTCTATGAGGTCGTAATTTTCAGTTGAAAAGTTGCTGGGGTCAAAATCTGCAAATGGATTGGATTCCATTAGCCCAACAGCTACAGACTGCTCAATTTGTGCTTGTAGCGTGGCAATAGAATCGATGCAAATGCGCTCGTCTCCTTCTTCGGTAGACCAAATAGGAATAGGGATGCCCCAAAAGCGAGAGCGCGAGAGGTTCCAGTCGTTGGCGTTTTCGAGCCACTTGCCAAAGCGGCCAGTACCTGTTGCTTCTGGCTTCCAGTTGATTTCTTTATTGAGAGAAACGAGTAGGTCTTTTTGATCTGTCACACGGATAAACCAGGAGTCTAGTGGATAATACAAGACCGGTTTGTCAGTGCGCCAACAGTGCGGATACGAGTGCTCGTATTTTTCTACTTTAAAGGCTTTCCCTTCTTCTTTGAGTTGAATGGCAATTTGCACATCTACAGAACGCTCGGGCTCTTGGCCATCGTCGTAATATTCGTTTTTAACGTACATGCCGGCATAAGGCCCAACTTCGGGTCTGAAGCGGCCTTGGAGGTCTACGAGCGGAACGAGGTTGCCGCGCTCGTCTGCGACGAGCAGCCCTGGCACACCGGCGTCAGCCGCCACACGGGCGTCATCAGCACCAAATGTTGGAGCGGTGTGTACAATTCCGGTGCCGTCTTCGGTGGTTACAAAGTCTCCACCAATGACGCGGAAGGCTTCTTGTGGGTTTTCTGCGGGTTGTGCAAAAGCCAACAGCTGTTGGTATTTAAGACCGATGAGTTCTTGCCCCTTACAGGTGCCTAAAACCATGAAAGGAATTTGTTTGTCGCCGGCGTTGTAATCTTGAAGTTCAGTAATGCTTTCTACAGCCACAAAACCTTTCGCAAATTGATAGCCCACCAAATTTTTGGCGAGGATCACTTGCATTGGTGTATACGTGTACTGGTTGTAGGTTGCTACAACGGCATATTCAATTTGTGGGCCTACGGTAAGCGCTGTATTGGAGGGGAGCGTCCAGGGTGTGGTGGTCCAGGCGAGCAAGTGTGTTTTTTCGCAGAAATGAGCTTCAAATGGCAAACTTTGGCCGGCAGCCAACTCAAACATAGCCACCACAGTGGTGTCTTTGACATCTTTGTAGCAACCAGGCTGGTTGAGCTCATGAGAAGAAAGTCCGGTGCCCGCTTTAGGGGAATACGGTTGAATGGTGTAGCCCTTGTACAGCAAACCTTTATTGTAAAGCTGTGCCAACAACCACCAAACCGTCTCCATGTATTTGGGCGAATAGGTAATATATGGGTCTTGCATATCGACCCAGTAACCCATTTTTTCGGTGAGTTGGTTCCAGATGTCGGTGTAGCGCATAACAGCTTCTTTACAAGCGTCGTTATAGGCATCTACGGAAATTTTGGTGCCGATGTCTTCTTTGGTAATGCCGAGTTCTTTTTCTACGCCGAGCTCTACAGGCAAGCCGTGGGTATCCCAACCCGCTTTGCGGTGCACTTGCTTTCCTTTGAGCGTTTGGTAACGACAAAAGATATCTTTGATGGCGCGGCCCATGACGTGGTGTATGCCCGGCAAACCATTCGCAGAAGGCGGCCCTTCATAAAAGACGAAAGACGGTGCACCATTGCGCTGTGCCACCGATTGCTGAAAAATGGATTCGTTTTGCCATTTTTCAAGAACGCTTGCAGCGACATTGGGGAGATTTAATCCTTTGTACTCAGGATATTTTGCTTTCATGAACGTTTGCTTTGTAAAGTCGCGAATTTACGACAAATCGGGCTATTTTTGCAAGATATGTCCCTCAAAACAAGGCTCCACGACCATTTATTTAACGCACTTGAAAGCAGAAAATCTGCGCTGCAACTCGAGCGAAGCCAATTAAGTGTCGATAGTACAGACAGTGGAAAGGGTTCTGCCGGCGACAAACATGAAGTCGGTATTGCCATGGCGCAAATCGAAATCGGAAAACTTGACCAACAAATTGCACTTGCCCAACAACAATTAGCTGACCTACAAAAATTAGATCCTAGTGTGCCGCTCGACCAAATTCTAGTGGGCTCGCTTTTTGAAATCAATCAAAATTGGTACTATTGCAGTGTGCCTTTTGGTCAAATTCAATTTGACGACATGACAATTTTTTGCATGAGTTCAGATGCGCCACTTTTTCAAGCGCTCAAAGGGAAAAAAGTACAAAATAGTACTTTGTTTAATGGTCGTGATTGGAAAATTAACAAGATTTACTAATGGACAGCAAGCAAACAATTGCAGTCATTGGTGGAGGTGCAGCTGGTTTTTTTGCGGCTATAACTGCCAAACAACATTGGCCCGATGCGCAAGTGAGCATCTTAGAAAAAAGCAATAAATTTCTAGCAAAAGTCAAGATTTCTGGCGGAGGGCGCTGCAACGTCACCCACGACTGCCCAGACATCAAGGAACTTTCCAACGCTTACCCGAGAGGAAACACCCAACTGCGCAAAGCCTTTCATCAATTTGCTGCCACCGATACCTTCGAATGGTTTGAATCAAGAGGAGTTGCCCTCAAAGTATATCCCGACGGTTGTGTTTTTCCGTTAGCCAATGATTCACAAGTCATTATCGATTGCTTCATGAATACTTGCAAACAACTCGGAATTACCCTCAAAACACAGCAATATATTTCCAAATTAGAAGTCTCTAGCACAACAGTCACCATTCATAACAATGAAGAAATACAACTCTTTGACCATGTCATTATTTGCGCAGGCGGACACCCCAAAAGAAGCAGTCTTAATTGGCTTGAAACCATAGGACTAGAAATTGTGGAGCCACTGCCCTCTCTATTTACTTTCAACATGCCAAAAAACCCCATTTGTGAACTCATGGGAACGGTTGTGCCAAATGCAACTGTCAAAATTGAAGGCACCAAGTTAAGTGGTCAAGGGCCCCTATTGATTACCCACTGGGGCATGAGTGGGCCAGCAGTATTGTTGCTTTCGGCGTGGGGTGCGCGCTTACTTGCCGAGAAAAATTACCAGTTTGCCATTCTTGTCAATTGGCTCGATCAAAAAAAGGAAGAAGCCTTGCGCCAAGATCTTTTACATACCATCACAGCCCACGGCGCAAAGAAGTTAAGCAATTGGAACCCAACACCACTCACCAATCGACTTTGGCAGCACTTACTTGCGCGCGCAGAAATCTCTGCTGATCAGCGCTGGGCAGAAGTGGGAAAGAAAGCCATCAATAAACTGGTCAATACCTTACTCAACGACCGCTTTGAAGTGCAGGGCAAAACGACCTTCAAGGAAGAATTTGTTACTGCCGGCGGCGTTGCGCTTTCAGAAATTGATTTTCAGACGATGAAAAGTAAGAAGTACCCCAATATTTCTTTCGCAGGAGAAGTCTTAGACATCGATGGCATTACCGGCGGATTCAATTTCCAAGCAGCCTGGACCACAGGATTCATTGCCGGAAAGCATGCGCTCGGCAAATAATCTTTCCATCAAATAAAACCTCGAAGTACTTAAAACTCTGCGTTCAATGGCGTGCGCGGAAATGGAATGACGTCGCGGATGTTAGACATTCCGGTTACGAACATGACCATGCGCTCAAAACCTAAGCCAAAGCCTGCATGCGGAACCGTTCCAAACTTGCGCGTGTCAAAATACCACCATAAATCTTCTGCAGGAATGCCAAACTCTTCGCATTTCTGCACTAAAATATCGTAACGTTCTTCGCGCTGTGAGCCACCAACAATTTCACCAATACCGGGGAAAAGTACGTCCATTGCTGCAACCGTTTTGCCGTCCTCATTTAAGCGCATATAGAATGCCTTGATCTTTGCGGGGTAGTCGGTGAGAATAACTGGGCAATTGAATTCTTTCTCTACCAAGTAACGCTCGTGTTCGCTTTGGAGGTCAATACCCCACTCTACTGGATACTTGAATTTCTTTTTCTGGTAATGATTTGAATTCAGAAGTACGTCAATTGCTTCGGTATAAGTGAGGCGTTTGAAAGGGTTTTCAATAACAAATTTGAGGCGCTCCAAGAGGCTCATTTCGTGGCGCTCGTTAACAGGTTTCTGTGCTTGCTCTTGTGCGTCGCGTTCGTCTAAAAACTGAACATCTGCAGCGCAATTTTCAAGTACATAAGCACAAATATATTTAAGGAAATCCTCGGTGAGGTCCATGTTGTCTTTGAGGTCGTTGAAAGCAACTTCTGGTTCGATCATCCAGAATTCAGCCAAGTGGCGAGACGTATTGGAATTCTCGGCTCTAAAAGTTGGGCCAAAAGTATACACTTGACCTAGGGCTGTGGCTGCCAATTCTGCCTCAAGCTGACCAGAAACAGTTAAGTTGACTGGCTTGCCAAAGAAGTCTTGCTTGTAATCGATTTGACCTTCGTCGTTTAAAGGTGGGTTTTTGGGGTCAAGGGTAGTTACTCTGAACATTTCTCCGGCGCCTTCGGCATCAGATCCTGTAATGATTGGGGTGTGGAGGTAATAAAAACCGCGCTCATTAAAATACTGGTGAATGGCAAATGCCACCGCATGACGGATCCTGAATACCGCGCCAAAAGTGTTGGTTCTGAAACGCAAATGTGCTTGCTCGCGCAAGAAATCTAAGCTATGACGCTTTGGTTGCATGACAGTTTTTTGCACCTCATCTGGATGCGCATCACCTAAAATTTCTATTCCTGTAACTTGCAGCTCAACCACTTGCCCAGCTCCTTGAGAAGCAATGAGTTTACCACTCAATGATAGTGCGGCGGCCGTAGTAATGCGTTTCAATAGTGCTTCATCCCACTGCTCAAAATCAATTACGGCTTGTAAGTTGGCCATACAAGAGCCGTCATTGAGTTGTACAAAACGGTTCGAACGAAAGGCTCTGACCCATCCTTTTACAGTGATTTCTTGATCAAGCAAAGCCTCGTGGCCAGCCAAAATTTGCGAGATGCGGATTCTTTTCATGCAGCAAAGTTAGTGAATGTTTAAATTCTTTAAATCGTCTTCACTAACGGTTGGTGGAAAGACTTTTGCTTGAAGCTTTGTTTTGACTAATTCTGCCACGCGCTGTGCATCTGCCTGCGTCTGAAAACCTGCATTTCCTGGCCTTCCCGGAATAACAGGCTGATCGAGCAATAATTTATCATTTTGTCGGATTTGATATCCCCAACCATTTGCACTTTGCAATGTCGTGATCTCAAATGTATTGTTGGAAGAAGCTTGGGGCTTGGGGCGTAATGTAGGAGAAGGCGAATTGTGTTTTACCGCAACTTCCTTTTGAGGGCCGGCCTGACAAGCTGCTAAAATGGCAATAATAACGATTATCCGTTGCATTTGACAAAAGTAGTGCAATACTGTACATGATTGTATTGAAGCACCAAGAAGTAGGTGCCTGGAATAAAAGACCTGGTATCTATTGTCACTTTTGAACCTTGTTGCCAAGAAGCAAACTTTATTTCTTGACCAACTGCGGAATAAACCTGAACAATTGTCCCTAGTTCTTGCATTTCAAATTCAAGAAAATCTACTGTAGGGTTTGGCTTTACTGCTATTTCTGGCGTTTGGATAGACGCTATTGAAGCTGTTCCACTGTAGGCCCAGAGGTCGTCGAAAAAAACACCATCGTTGTAGCCTGTGGCGATATGACCCCAACCGTCTAGATAAAAAGCGACTGCATTTTTGCGCCCCGGTCCGGGTAAATTGGCGCGCTGGGTCCAATTGTTTAAAAAGTAGTTGTATTCCCAGAGGTCGTTTTGAAAAGTATGTGCTGCATCTTCGCCCGTACCGAGGTAACACACAGGAAAAGCCGCCCAACCGCAGGCTCCTGAACGTGGGCCACCAGGGAAATTTGCTTTCTGGATCCATTGATCTGTCTGCGGGTTGAACATCCAAAAATCATTGCGCAATGTGCCGTCGTCGCCGGTGCCTACAAATCCATAACTTTCCATTGAAAAAGCAACAGCAGCACGACGTGCAGTGCCAGCAAAATCACTGATTTGTGCCCAGCTATTGGTAGTTGGGTCATAGGTAAAAAAATCGGCCAAAAGCCCGCTTCCACTATTGCCCGTGCCTACGTATGCTTTGTTGGCGATCACAAAACTAACGGCTTCCCGTCTGGGCGCACCTGTAAAATTCGCTTTTTGCGTCCAGGCCTCTGTAGTGCGGTCATACTCCCATAAATCGTTCATAAACGCAATGGTTTGTGTCTGGCCCAAGGCAACATAACCTTTGGTTTGGCCCCCGTGCGTTAGAGCAAATGAGGTAGCTCCTACCCTCGCTAGGCCATCACCTCCATCGCCACCTAATGAAACTTCGTTGTCCCAGTCGTCTTGATCTGCGCGGTAAGAATACATTTTTCGTTTGTATTCAAAATCATCGGTGCCAGCTACTAAATAGGCGCGGTTCTCAAGCACAAAAGAGCTCGCAGCAGACTTTGGTGCACCATTTACGGTATCTTTTTGCAACCAATAGTCTTGTGCATACATCACATGCAAGACAAGAAAGTTGAATAAGAATAAAGCTGTTTTTAACTTCATGACTTCACGATTTTCTTAGTCAAGACTTGGCCATCTTCCAACCTAAAACTGAGTATAAATACGCCAGTTTCCAATGCTGAAATATCAATTGATTCTTCGAAAGAATTGATAAGATCTACAGACAGCAATTTTCTGCCGGAGGTATTGTAAATGGTAAAATCTTTAATTTTCCCTTTGATTCCAATGATATTAAGCTGTGAAACCACTGGATTTGGATAAATTTGAATGGAGGCTTCCAGCTCTTCAAGCGCAGCATAATTCGATGGTGCATAGACATACCAGCTGTCTTTTTTGCCAGAATAACCTTTGCCCGTACCCACATACGCCTTGTTGTCTATCACAAAAGCTATAGCACTTTTTCTTTCACTTCCGCCAAAGGCTGCTCTGAGCATCCAGGAATCTGAGAGCGGGTTGTACTCTATTAAATCTGAGAGTAAACCACCGTTGTTGCCCAAACAAACAAACCCGCGCTCTTCTAAAGTAAAGGAGCTTGCCGACCCTCGTTCATAACCCGGAAATGGTGCAATTGCTTGCCAGCTGTTTGCGCCGGGTTCATAACAATACATATCTTTTTTGAAAACATTCTGGTCGGTACCCATACCAACATAAGCTTTAGAGCCCACCACAAAAGCCAACATTTGATAGCGAACGCCTCCGGGGAAATTGGCGCGCTGGATCCATTGGTTATTACTGGGTTTGTATTCCCAAAGTTGACTGCTGTATAAATTGGGTCCTGTTTTTCCACCGCAGAGATAGCCTTTTCCGCCTACGGCAAAACCCGTCGCAAAATAGACGCCCTCGCCTCCAGCTCCTGGAAAATCGGCAGTCGCCGTCCAGGAATTTGTTGTCGGGTTGTAACGCCAAAAATCTTTGAGTGTGTTGCCTGTTGGGCCTGATATGCTGTCCATACCCGAGCCCACAAAAGCGAAGTTACCAAGCACAAAAGAAATCGCATCGCGGCGTGCCGACCCCGGAAGATCTGCTTTTTGTGTCCAGGCATCTGTTTGCGGATCATAAGCCCATAAATCTTTATGGATCACCTCAGCGGTATCCAAACCACCACATAAATAACCCAAACTTCCTATTGAAAAACCTGTTGCGCGTTCGCGCTTCCCCATACCGACGTCATTGAGTTTGGTCCAGGTATTGTACTGACTTTCAGCCCAAAAAGGCCATAAAACAAGGCATAAATAGAACAACCTCATCGCTTGATCAACTTTTCTTCGTAAATAATTTGATCCCCTTTGCCAATTTTCAAGATGTAATTTCCTGCTTTCAAATGAGCTACATCAATATGTTGTTGGAAATATAACAAGTAGTCTTTCACAAGCAACTTGCCAGTCATATCAAAGATGCTGACTTCAAAATTGTCAGACGGAAGCCCCAAACATTGAATATATAAATCATCCACGACAGGGTTTGGATATACTTTTAAATCCACGACATTTTGCTGCACACCAATGCTGTTGTCTGTGGGGTTGAATTGCCAGAAATCATTGAAGTTGATGCCATTGGTGCCGGTTCCAATATAACCGCGGTCGTGAATGGCAAATGCAACTATAAAACGCCGTTTGGATCCTGGAAATTCAAGCTCTTGCTGCCAAGTATTGGTTGCCGGATGAAAAGACCATACTTGATCGGTTACTACTGACAAGCCGCCAACGTAGCCGGAAGTGACGTAGCCGCGTTGTTGGATAGCGAAGCCTGAGCTTCCTCCTGTAGAAACCCCGGGGAAACTGGCGCGTTGCAACCACTGATCGTGCAGTGGTTTGTATTCCCAAAGTTGGGTGCCTCCTTTGATAAAAGCGCTGCCCTCAAGCACAAATGAACAGGTCCATTGTCCGAAAGAAACTGGCGCGTTTGCACACAAAGACCAAGCATTCGTATTTGGGTTGTATTTGGCCAATTGATTGGCCTGGTATACAAAACCTCGGTTGTTCACAGAAAAACCTTGGCTATCGCCTGGATTGGCTAATATACAATTTGCTATTGGTGACCAAGTATTCAAAGAGGGGTCAAACTTATAAAATTGTGTGCTGAGCGCAGAACCACCACCTACTATTGGGCAGTTGTCTACCACAAAAGATACCGCACCATGCGTGCTTACAGGGAAGTTTGCACGTTGGGTCCAGGTATCAGACGCTGGGTCGTACTCCCACCAATCTTTATAAGAGATATCTTGCCCGGCACCGTTCACGTGACCCAAACCCATATAACCTCTGTGTGAGGTTGCACAACCTGTAGCACGATGCCTACCCACCCCACCTAAACTTGATTTCTGGATCCAAAATTGGGCAAAATATACTTGGGCAAAGCTCAAAAAAAGAAGCAAAACAAGCGGTCTCATATCTTTTGCCATTTTTGGATCCGACCCGTCTCTAGTTCTCTTAAAAGATAAACACCGGCCTCCAGATTTTCCATTTTAAAAACGGCCTGTTCTTGCGTATCTAATGTCTGTAACAATTGACCCTGCATATCCAAAAATTGATAAACCCCAGAATTGGGGGTCAGGTGCAACAAGCCCACACTCGGATTCGGATAAGCACTGAAAGGTTTATTCACGATAGTTTGAAGACCCACATTACTCGCAGAGATTTGTATTGTGTAATCTCCGTTGAAAGCTCCCCATCCTTCTACAATAATATAGAGCGGACCAAGTGCAGTTGCGTCGAAAGATAAAGCTGATTGCGGCGCACATTCAGGGCTGTCGTCGTTGTAGGCAACAACATGACCATCCATGTCTACAACACTTAAAAAAGTGTCGAAATTGGCGCCACACAGCGAAACATTGACCTGTTCGAGCAAGGGATTCGGTTCAAAATAATAGTAAATATCCGGCGAAGGGTAGACATAATTTTGGTTTGAATAACAAACTTCTGTCGAACGTGTGTCTGTATATGGAAGTGCGCCCACAACGATAGCATCGTTTTGGTCGTCGCCAGGATAACCCGTACAGTCTAGGCCATTGGTAAGTGTGATGCCAAAATCAGTGACCGACCCCCATGTGAAAGTCCCGCAGGGGTTGAGTGGAAGTGTGCCGGCCTCACGTTGCATGACGCGCAAGCGTGTAGTCCCGTTGACGGCGTTCACAGGAACGGTAAAGGACCAATTTTGAATAGCGACTGGCGGAGTACCCGCCCATGTGCCTAGGCTTTCATAAGCGTCAAAATTTCCGTTTTGGTCAAAATCTAGCCAAGCCTCACCGACACCGGCATAATTGCCGCTGCAGGTTCCGAATTTGACAGAAATAGTATAAGTACCCCCTGCATTGAGCGATACATTGACACTCTGCGAGAGGTCATGTAAGCCCACAACGGCAGGGCAACCTACATAATTAATAGTGCCAACCACGCCAGTCAATACAACACTTTCTACATTAGAATCTACCGTGCTGGTAGGGCCAACGTTTGTGCAATATTGAGCAAAAATCGGGATTTGAAACAGTGCAAAAAGCAGTAAGTAACTGTGTTTCATTAGCTAGTAGTTTACCGAAAGATAACTAAAAAAAAGCAGTTAACAATCGCTTAACACAAAGCGCTTACTTATTATTCCAATTGGTCATGGCCATAGAGAGGCCATCAAAAACAAAGCTTTTAGCAGCAGCTGCAGCCGTTTGTATTCTTTCTGGAAGGGCATTTTTTTCTTGCGTATTCCATTCGCCCAAAACGTAATCGGCTTGGCGGCCTTTAGAAAAATCCGAGCCTACACCAAAACGCAATCTCGCATATTCTTGGGTTTTGAGCAGGGCTTGTATGTCTTTGAGGCCATTATGACCGCCGTCACTGCCCTTGCCTTTCAAACGCAGCGTACCGAATGGCAAGGCGATGTCATCGGTAAGCACAAGAAGGTTGCTCAGTGGAATATTTTCAATTTGCAGCCAATAATTAACGGCTTTTCCCGATAAGTTCATGTAGGTAATTGGCTTGATCAAAATAAGCTGGCGGCCTTTGAACTTGGCCTCTGCTCTAAAAGCTGCTTTGTCCAAAGAAAAAGATGTGCCGAGATCTGCGGCAAGCTCATCTAAGACCTTAAAACCAATGTTGTGACGGGTTTCAAGGTATTCAGAACCGGGGTTTCCTAAACCGACAATCAGGTATTTCATTTTACCAATTTGGGCAAGTATTACACTTATCGGCTTGTTTCAAGTAAAATAAAGCACCCACAACGATATCGCGCTGACCATACAAGAACGCTTGTTTGGCGTGAGAGTCGTAGTCGTTGGGGCGGGTTTTGACGCGGTATTGTCCAATAAAGCCGCCTTGCACGTTTGCCGCTACAAATAAATGCTTGAAAAACTCAGCGCGCAGGCCAAAATGCCCAGAAGCACCCACTCCTGAAAGGGAGACGGTTTCCATGGATTTCTCGCCCGCAAATGTAAAATCGTTGTAAGATAGCACCGGGCCTGCGCCAACACCCATCAGTGTGGTTAGCGCAAAGTTGCCTTTTTCAGTTTTGTAGACTTTAAACACATTGGTGAGCTGCACATTGATGTAATTGAGCCCATTGGTATTCTCGTAATGAAAGGTGTTTTCGTTCGTGGAAACGGTATCGCCGCTATAAGTACCCGACCAACCTGTAGCCTGGTCTATTCCTGGGCTAATGGTGCCACTCAAATTATATGTTGGGCCGTGTTTCATGACGTATTTCATGTGCTCATAGCCAAAGGATACCGCCCAGTTGCGCTTGAAATTATACCCCACGCGCACATCGAACTGCGGAACCGTGAAGGTCTTGAGGTTTACATATTCATTGAAATCTGTAGATGGCCGGTCAGCAGCTTCTACCCCTTGCAGTTTGAAGTCATAGCCTGGCCCAATAAAGCGAATGGTGCTGGGCGTATAAATACTGCGGTTGTAGCCCCAATAAAAAAAGAGCGTGCCCGGGCCAGTAGACTTCTTTTGATTGCCGTATTGAGCCTGAGCGCTCGAGCCAAAAATGGTAAAAAGCGTAAGTAAAATGAGTTGTTTCATTGCGCGATAATTTGAATCCACTCCTTTTGCGTAAGAATGCGTTCCAAACGAAAAGCAATGGATTTGTTACGGTTGTGCCAAGCCACCAATCCGAAGCCCTCGGCGAAAATAGCATATTGTATACCCGTTACTTCCTTTTCCTTTCTGGTGAAAGGATTGAGGGCTGTACGGCGGATTTTATCTTGAAAAACCAATGAAGGTACCTTCTTTTTGGCTAAAACGCTAATTGACTTTTTGGTTTGAAATTGACGAAAAACCTCCTGTAAAATTACAGTAGAGTCACTTACACCACTGAATTTGGTGGCAAACCAAGTTTCTTTTTGAAGATCAAATGGGAAAAGTTGGTTTTTGTAGAGCAGCGCCTTTTCTTTGCTTTGTATTCTATTGACCACCATGTGGTCTTGAACAACAAGTGAATCGATGTTGTAGTTGATGGCTTCGCGCAAGCGGCCATCACCAGCATATACCTCCACTATTAAATGGGGGCCAGCGGCGTCTTCTACAGTATAAATCCGATGAAATTCTTCATCTAAACCATTTGCAATATTGCGGTATTGATAGATTTTTGGAATGGTGTCTAGCGGATAAAAAAAGGCAGCATTTGGGTTGAGGCTATTGTAAGTAAAGTTTGAATCAGACAAATAAGCCTTGACTAACCAACCTGTGAAAGTGGCACCAAGAACTATCAAGCCAAAAAAAACCCACTTTTTCATTTGGACATTTTTAAAAACGCAACTTCCTGTTCAGTAAGGTGGCGGTAATAGCCACGCGGTAAATCTTTTTTAGTGAGACCAGCATATACAACGCGGTCTAGTTTGACGACTTGATAACCGAGCGCCTCTATCATGCGGCGCACGACTTGGTTTTTGCCCGAACGGATTTCTACGCCGATTTCATTACTCGCTCCGCCCTCCACAAAACTTGCAGCCTCCGCTTTAAATCGACCGTCATCAAGGTCAACGGCACGCGTCATTTTTTCGATGTCTTCGCGGGCAACTGCTTTGTTGGTCTCGATGTGGTAAATTTTGCGTGCGTGGTAACGGGGATGCATGAGTTTTTTCATCATGTCGCCGTCATTGGTAAAGAGCATAAGACCGGTGGTTTCGCGTTCCATTCGGCCCACTGGGAAAATTTGCTCACGGCAAGCTTTGCTCACGAGGGTCATGACGGTTTTGCGTCCACGCGGGTCGTCTAAGGTGGTGATATAGCCTTTTGGTTTGTTGAGCAAAACATAACGCTTGGTACCGGTAGTGATGGTTTCGCCATCATACTGAACGACATCTCCGGGCTTTACTTTATAGCCCATTTCGGTGACGATAACGCCGTTAATAGAGACCACTCCTGTATCAATGAGGACATCTGCCTCGCGACGCGAACAAATACCGGCATTGGATAAAAACTTATTGAGGCGAATGGCATCTTCGCGGAAACTAGGCAAGGGGTCGCCTTTTTTGACTTTGATTTTGTAATCGATGTATTTGCGCTTGTCACGGGCACTCACCTTTGGTGCGTCTTTGGTGCCGCTTACTTTAGGTTTTGCACCTGTTTTTTTTGGTTGTCTCATTTGGGTACAAAGATAGGCAAAAAGAAAATGCCTTTATTGAGGCGCTGCGAGCAGTTGCGCGATATGTACTTGGAGCAGACTAACTTCCTTAGGATTAGTGCCGTCGTAGTAGCCCCTAATGCGCAATTGTTGGTCAACCAAAACAAAATTATTGGTATGGATGAAATCACTGCCGGCATCGCCTAAATTCTGTGCCTCAGCTGGTTTCAAGACAAAGAAAGAGCGTCTGGCCAAGGTGTATAAATCTGCTTTTTCACCGGTCAAAAAATGCCATTGCCCAGCTTTGGCTTTGTGCGCACTTGCACAGCGCTTCATTTGGGCAACTGTATCTGTGGCGGGGTCTACGGTGAAGCTAAATAGGCGCACTTTTTGCTCGTTGGCAAACTTGCGCTGAATGCGCTGCATTTGGGTATTCATAATTGGGCAAATGCTCTTACACGTAGTAAAGAAATATTCTACCACACTCACTTTGCCTTTCATGTCTGCATTGGTAATCCATTTTGCGTCTTGGTTTTCAAAGCGAAACGCCCCAATGCGGTGTCCTTTGCCCATACGCAACATTTCGGGGTCGACCATTTCTTGTTGTACATCAATAGGATTGATCACGGGAAGCGGTTTTGATTTGTTTTGATCACTTAAGAAATAGTAACCAATGGGCACCAAAATGAGGAAAAATACAGCTAAAAATAGGATCCGTTTCATGAGGCAAAGTTAGGCATTCATAAGACTCAAAACCCTGACTTTTATCAGTTCTTGACGCGTTTGAAGGTGCCCTCTTAAAATAGTGTAGGGGCGCTCTTTGCGTTCAAGTTCTTGTTTGTACAACTCAAAAAGTTCTTGCCGATTGTCGGGGTTTTCTCTGAGCGGGTCTGCTTGCCAAGGAATATCAGGGGCGCATAGAAAATAATGATCAAAGTATTGTAAAGACAAGAGGGTTGAAATAGCAGGACTCACCTCAGCATATTTTACTTGAGACCAAATTTCAAACACATGCATTTCGGTGTCGGCAATCAGGCCACCGTTGGGCCATAATGCTACCTGTTTGGTGGCCATCAGGTCTAAATCTTCTTGCCGATAATCGGTTTTTTCAGAGAGGTATGTTCTGGCATATTCGGCGATGTATGGAAGTTCTAAAAACGAAGAAAGCCAAACAGCAAGGGTCGTTTTGCCGCAAGACTCCGGACCTGTAAATGCTATACGGAGAGCGCTCTTTTCCATTTTCTAAAGCCATTAAAAGCAAGTAAAAGATAGGCGAAATACAAAATAGCGGTAGACCACCAATGTTCGGTACTGAACCAAATAACCCCGACGATATTGACGACAATCCAGACCAGCCAGTTTTCCAGCACTTTTCTAGTGGTGAGCCAAGTGGCGAGTAAAGAAAATACAAAAAACTGTGCGTCTAGTGCTTCGCGCCAGGCCATAAAGAAGTGTATCGAGAACTGTAATTTGATCCCATGCTGAAGCCACAAGACGAAATATAAGAACAAAAGTCCGAGCAAGATGCTGCCAAAGATCCAAATCCAGATCGATTTACCTATTGATCGAATGGGCAAGGCTTCTTTTTTGGCTGACCAAGTGGCCAAGCCATAAAAACCAAGAAAGATATACGCAATTTGCTGGCTAAACAAGCCCCACGTGTGCATGCGATAGAAAAACAAAGCATATAAAAATGCACTGGCAATACCGAAAATCCAGCCTACAGACTTTTCAGTAGCAATAAGGTAGACATAAATGAAGCCCAAAATAGCGGCAGTCAATTCCAATAAGGGAGATAGAAAGTCAAAACCTACCATATTAGCGGATGACAAGTACTTTGGCCACTTTGCGCTCGCCGCCTTGATAATTATTGGCGGTCCAGAAGAAATAAACGCCGGTAGGCACTTTTTCACCATTTAGGTTTTGTCCGTTCCAAGTTGCAGTGCCTCCATTGGATAGGGTTTTATAAATCAAATTACCGCCTGCATCTGTAATCTTGACGTCAGAGTTGTAGCGGATCCCTTGAATGGTGATAGGGCCAAAATAATCGGGCTTTACCGGATTGGGGAAAACATTAAGCGTTTCGTAGCTCGGATCTTCATAGGTAGCATCTATGCGAAAAGAAACCAAGCCCTTATCGGTAACGATATAAAGTTCACCTGTTTGCTGATCGATTTCGATATCGTAGATGGTGTTGGAAATTAAGGGGGAGTTGTCTTCGGTGTATTGCGCAATAATTTGAGTGCCGTCTGAAGAGAGCAAGACCAAACCTGCGTTAGCCAAAGAAAACCATTTGCGGTTGCCGCCATCCACCTCAATGTCTGTAATACTGGCATCGCCAAGTACTTCTTCGTAATTGCCTTCAAAGGGAATGAGGATGCGCTGCGCGTCGTAATTACCTGCACCCGCAGCAAAGCTACCATTGGCGTTGTACATGACCGCAAAGCCAGCATCGGTGCCAATCCAGAGCTCTCCGTCAAAATCTGCGGCCAATGCGGTGATTTTGTTAGACGGAAGATTGCCGAGTAATTCACCGGTGGTGAGTTGAATGTATTTGTCGTCGCTGGGGTCGTCTAGGGTGCCTTGGTGCTGTAAACCAACGAGTCCATTGGCGTAGGTTCCCATCCAAATATTGTCTTGAAAGTCGATTTCTAGTTTTGTTGTTTGCTTATTGGAAGCGCCTGTGCCCAAATAATAACTCGCCCAAATGCCATTGGACTGGCGCATTTTGATGGGGCGATCGGTATAGCCGTTTGCCACCCATAAGTTGCCTTTCGAATCAAACTTAAGCCCCGATATCAAAGACCAACCGTTGCCAATTGAAACAGGCTCAAGAGGTGAATTAGTTTGGTCAAAAACAAGTGAGTCGGACTCGTTGAAGAGCGTTAACGGAGCAAATGAATAAGTGCCTGTCGCTATTTCTTTTGGGTTTTTAGGGTTCACGGCAATGGAGATGAAATCCCACATTTTGTTGTAGTCCCAGGAAGTTACTTTTGGGGTATTGTGAAAGCGCCATTGGTTGTCTTCGAGGATATGAATGCCATTGCGCGTAAATGCTGGTGCAATTTCCGCCTCCAACCTACCCGAGCCAACAGCTAAAACACCTTCTTGCCAATCCATAGTATATACGAACGTATTGGCCAGACCTTCAATTGGGTATCGTTTGCAGGTGTATGCATTCGGATGCTCTTGCAGACCCCATGCTTGGTCTGCACTCCAATAAGAGTTGCCGAGTTGACAAACGCGTGAAGGATTGATCCAGCGGTCGAGCAAACTTGCAGAATAGGCGCTCAATTGCAGCCCATCTGCATTGTAATTTAAAAACCCGCCATCTATAGAAACAGAAATTTGAGAACCCACATTTTGGATACTATTGATTTCATAGCTAAATGGCTCATTGATGACATTGACCAATATGTCGTTTTTCAAACGGAAAACGGAATCCTGACCATAAGCATCATTGGAGCGCAAGACCCAAAATTGCTGATTGATCGTTTGCAGCTCGCGGTATTTATTTGTGGCTTGATACGGAAACCGCAAATCGCGATCCCATTGTGAGTAGTCTGGCAAGGCGGGGTTGCTGCGCAGTCCTTTGAGCATCTGTGTTGAGGTGAGCGCAAAGATGGAGTCTTGGGTGAGCGCTACGTCTACAATGGCTTCGAGCCCGTTTGATGGATAGTAAGTGTCTTTGATTTCTTCTTTGGCAACGTCGATCAAAACGATAGAGAAGTCGTTGGCCACATAAATGTAAGCGCCATTGCGCTCAAACTGATTGATCCGCTTTGAATTGGTGATTTGTGCCAATTTGATTGCGGGTAAATTGGTGATTTTACCTGCTTGCCATTTGTCGATATTGCCGTTGGCATAGCCGATGTATGTGGCGTTGCCGATGGCGTCGTGGTATAAACAGGAGATTTGGATGTCAGACAAACCATTCAGTGCAGTTTTCAAGACACCTTCTTCGGTGTATGGGTTGTAAATGTAGAGGCCGTTTTCAAGTGCTGTAAAAATACGTTCGCCATCCGAAACAATATCGATAGCCTTTGCACTCGCCACGTGGTACTTCCAGGTGCCCATAGGGATTTGTGCATTGGCCATACGGCCAAAAGCGAGCAACAGAAAGAGAAGCAGATATTTAAACTTCATGGTGAGCAGCTGAGGTGAGGGTTTCGGTTTTGATGATATAGGTGGGGCGCTGCTTGCTTTGCACAAAAAGCTTGCCTAAATAAATACCAACAATACCGATCAATATCATTTGAATGCCGCCAATAAACAAGACCGATGCAATTAAGGATGTCCAACCGGTGATGGCTGCATTGGTAAATACCGCGATGTAAATGGCGTAGCATCCGTAGACAAACGCCAAAAAGGCAAAAAAGAGGCCTAAGTAGATGGAAAAATAAAGCGGTTTAGCACTAGAAGAGGTAATGCCATTAATGGCAAAATGAAACATTTTGGAAAGCGAATACTTGCTTTGGCCGCTGAAGCGGGCTGCGGGCTCGTAATCTAGGGCCACCTGCTTGAAGCCAAGTGTTGGAATGAGACCGCGCAAAAAAAGATGTGATTCTTTGAAGGATTTGATAGCGCTCACTACTTTGCGGTCGAGTAAACGAAAATCGGCGGTACCTTCTTCAATTGGTACTTCTGATAAGTGATTGGCCAACCAATAAAAGGCTTTTGCGCTTATTTTCTTGAAAAAGCTCACATTTTGTTTATCCTGGCGGCGCGTATAAACCACCTCGGCGCCATTGCGCCAAAGCTGAACCATATCGGCGATGAGTGCGGGTGGGTGCTGAAGGTCGGCGTCGAGGCTAATAACGGCAGCACCGCGGGCGTAGTCTAGCCCTGCCTTGAGCGCATGTTGGTGACCAAAATTTCGGCTAAATTGCAGGTAATGAACGCGTGTATCTTGGCTGCGCAACTCCTCAATGCGTTGTAGCGAAGCATCTGAGCTGCCGTCGTCTATGAAAATGACTTCGTAAGCGTCTATATGCAGTTGGGCTAAAACAACCTTAATTTGTTCATACAGACGTTGTACATTGCCCTCTTCGTTGAAAGTAGGAATGACTAGAGAAAGTTCTATGTGGCTTGCGCTGCTCATGCCCTACGAAATTAATGAATAATCTGTTCTTTTCGCTAGGGTTTACACCCGAGTTCGGCTTAAATCGCTCGCCTTTCCTTATATTTGCGTAAATTCCGTGAAATGTCAGTAAATGAACGTATCTCTACAGGCAACGCTCCCAAACCAGTAGGTCTGTATCCGCAGGCGCGCCGTGTGGGCAATTTGTTATTTTTATCAGGTGTTGGGCCACGCGTTGCGGGCTCTGATGCCAATGACTCTAGTGTTCCAGGCTTAACGCTTGATCACAACGGGAATTTCATCACTTTTGATTTTGAAGCACAGTGCCGCAGCGTATTTGAAAACGTGCGCATCATTCTAGAAGCAGCTGGTTCTAGTTGGGAGCAGCTTGTTGATGTCACTGTCTTTTTAGTCAACATGAAACGCGACTTCCATACCTACAACAAGCTATATGCGGAATACTTCAAAGACAACCTGCCTTGCCGCACCACCGTCGAGATATCCTCTCTTCCTACGCCTATTGCCATCGAACTTAAATGTATTGCCACTATTGAATCTTAACCTATGACCGCATTTATCATCCGCATCGTTTTAGCACTTGTTGCCACCTTCTTTAATGTTTACCTCTTTGTATCCGGACACTGGGGTTGGGGCATCTTCTTTATTTTCATCACAGCACTGATCATCCTTTCCTTTTTTAGAAATGAAAACATGATCTTAGCCCTCAATCAAATGCGTGTGGGTAATCAAGACAAGGCCAAAGCACACATTAACAAAATTACACACCCGCACTTGTTGCCAAAAAAGCAACACGCCTATATTCTTTACCTCAAAGCTGTGCTTGGCGCACAAGAACTTGGTTTTGCGGTCTCTGAACAATTGTTGCGCAAAGCAATTGGTCTTGGCTTGCGTCAAAAAGAAGACAACGCTGTTGCGCGTATGCATTTAGCAGGCATCTGCGCCCAAACAGGCCGACGCCCAGAGGCGCTCGCTTTACTTGCTGAAGCCAAAAAACATGACAAAAACGGCATGTTGCGCGATCAAATCAAGATGTTACAACAACAACTTCAGATGGCGCCATCAAAAAATCAAATGCGCATGGCCCAAATGACGGGTGGTCGCAAGAAAACCCCTAAAATGCGTTAATATGTCACAACCGCCTCGCACCATTGCGCCTACTTGGCCAGATTACCAATTAATTGATGCCGGCGGTGGTAAAAAACTGGAACGCTGGGGCAATATATATACCATTAGGCCCGATGTACAAGCTTACTTTCACAGTGGCAAACCTTTTTCTGAATGGAAAGAATTAGCGCATTGGGAATTCACAGAAAGCCCAGGTAAAACAGGTCGCTGGAAAGCAATCAAGCCCGACGCCCCTACAGAATGGCAAATCACTTATGGCCGTTTAAAGTTTGTGCTCGGCACCTCCACTTTCAAACATGTCGGTCTCTTCCCAGAGCAAGCCATTAACTGGGCGCACATCGATACCCATGTTCGTTCAGACGACAAATTTCTCAATCTTTTTGCCTACACCGGTGCAGCAAGTTGCATGGCCAGGCTCAAAGGTGCCGACACCTTCCACATCGATTCATCTAAATCTATCTTGAACTGGGCCAGCCAAAATATGGATGCCAGCCGGCTACTCAATATCCATTGGGTACTCGAAGACGCCCTCAAATTTGCAGAACGAGAAGCGCGCCGCGGACATCAATACAACTACATCCTCATGGACCCACCCGCTTGGGGCAATGGCGTCAAAGGTGAAAAGTGGAAACTAGAAGATAAAATTGATCAGCTTTTTGCTGCTTGTGCACAAATACTTAGCCCAACTGGGCGGCTCACCCTCAACACCTACTCACCATCTATTGAGGCCAATCTCTTGACCGAATTAGCCGAAATGTATTTTGAAGGGCGCAGCGCCGAACACAGCGAACTTTACCTAGAAAGCCAAACAGAAAAAACCCTTTATTGCGGCGAACTTTTGCGTATCGCTCCCCAAAAACTATAAGAGTTCATTGGCCAAATTCGCAAGCTCAGACCGTTCTCCTTTTTCCAAACGAACATGTGCAAACAAAGGCTGGCCTTTCAAGCGATCAATAAGGTATGCCAAACCATTACTATTTTCGTCTAAATACGGGGTGTCTATCTGATGTACATCTCCTGTGAATACAATTTTAGTGTTCTCTCCTGCGCGCGTAATAATTGTTTTGACCTCGTGCGGTGTGAGATTTTGTGCCTCATCGACAATGAACATGATATTGCTCAGGCTACGGCCCCGAATAAATGCAAGTGGAGTAATGACAATTCTTTTGGTTTGTTCCATTTCTAGGATCGCCTTGTATTTCTTTTCATTTTCTCCGAACTGAGACTTGATAAACTTGAGGTTATCCCAAAGAGGTTCCATATAGGGGCCAATTTTATCGTCTGCGTCACCAGGTAAAAATCCAATCTCTTTGTTGGAAAGCGGTACTAAAGGCCGCGCTAGGATGATCTGATTGAATTTTTTATTTTGTTCGAGAGCTGAAGCTAAGGCAAGTAATGTTTTGCCTGTTCCTGCAACTCCTTGCATGGCAACCAATTTAACATCAGGATTGAGAAGTGCATGAAAAGCAAATGCCTGCTCTGCATTTTTTGGCTTGATTCCGTAAACAAACTCCTTTTCTATGCGCTCAAGCTGATCGGTATGGTGATTATAAAAGGCGAGAGATGAAGTCTTTCCGTTCTTGAGGATATAATACCCATTCGTTACTTTTTTATCGCCCAGCAAACCATTTTCTTCAATGCTGCCTCGGGTAAAAATTTCGCGGATCACATCTGAATCAATTCCATCTACTCCGTATTTACCGGCGGAATGTATTTCAGCTGCATTGACTTTACCTGTCGCGTAGTCTTCTGCTATTACGCCTAATGCCTTTGCTTTGATGCGCAAGTTGATGTCTTTGGTCACTAAAATGACCGATCTCTTTGGCTCTTGCTCTATTAAACTAAGTGCTGCATTGATAATTTTATGGTCGTTTTTGCCAATGGCATAGACTTTCTCTGCATTCAATCCAGTAGGTTGTTCGTCCATGGCAACTTTAAATTTGCCAAGTCCTTTCCCCAAAGCAATCCATTCTTGTAGCGAACCACTTCCGGAGAGTTTATCGATAAACCGAATGACCTCCCTTGCAGAGAAATTCTTGGTGTCATTGCCAATTTTGAATTTATCGAGTTCTTCGAGTACAGTGATGGGAATGGCCACATAATTCTCTTCGAAATTGACAATAGCATCGAAGTCATGTAAAAGAACAGACGTGTCTAATACAAAGATTTTTTCCTTTTTTTTCATCCGCGATTTTATTTTGAAAGTACTTATTTTTCTTTTTGAAAAACGACCTGCGGTGAAAATAAGGGCCTAATGTGAATTAGGCGTTAAGGCTATTTAAAGAAGGATTTAAAGGTGCTTTCTAGCGATGTGTATTTGAAAGTAAAGCCAGTGTCTTTAATTTTTTGATTGCTGGCCTTGAGATCTGCCAAGACTAAAATAGCGCGCTCGCCAAGCAAGAAGCGCAGAACGTAGGCGGGGATATTCGGCATGAAAAGTGGTCTTTTCAACCATTTAGCCAAGCGCGTCGTCATTTCAAGATTAGTGGAATTTGCGCCGAGGATATTGTAAGTACCCACCAATCGGTTATCGCAAGCAAATAATACCATACGACATAAATCATCGATGTGTACCCAAGGGCTACTTTGCTTACCTGACCCAATTGCTGCGCCTATACCCCATTTGATAGGTTGCTTCATCAGATGTAAAGAACCGCCGTGTCTAGACAACACCATTGAAATACGGAGTATCGATCCAGAGACTTGACTAAGAACGCGTTGATGTGCGGCCTCCCATTCTTTGACTACAATTGCCAAAAAATCGGATCCGTAAGGTTCTTCTTCTCTATATATTTTACCAGGTAAATCTTCGTAACAATTCACACCTGATGCACCAATATAGTATTTGAGGTTGGTCATTTGTGGGATAAGCGTTGCTAAAAAATCGGTGCTTTGCACTCGAGAAGACAAAATTTGAGCTTTTCGATCGGTTGTCCAGCGCTTTGCACCAATGTTTTCTCCTGCAAGATTGACTAATATATCGATTTTTGCTAGCTTCCCGGTGCTGATCTTCTCTTGTTGTGGGTTCCAAAAGATATGGCCCTGTTTGGTCGGCTTACGCGTGAGTTTATAAACTCTGAAGCCGCGGTCTTTGAAATGACGTATGAGTTGACCGCCAATGAGGCCAGAGCCGCCAGCAATAAGCACAGTTGGCATGTCGTCTCTTACTGTGGACATGCCTCTTTTAAATTTTGTAGGGCTTCAGGAGCGCTTTGTTCTAATTTTTTGCAAATAGCCTGCTTTTTTTGAAGTGCTTTTTTCAATAAAAGGGTGTCGTTGTGAGTGGCATTTGAAGACCAAATGACCTCTGAGAGGCGATTGACTTTTTGAGCTTGCTTGAGGCATGCACATTGGGCTTGCTCAGGCTGAGAACAAGACGAGAAGATTGCGGCTGCGGCAAAAAAAGAAATGCTTAATTTTATGAGGCTCATTACTGAACAAATTTAAAACAATCTCGTAGAATTGCGCATGCGTCAATGGACTTCTTTTGCTATTATTTTTCTCTATTGCACAATGGGCTTTGCACAAGACTGCCAAAGCACCTTTAGGCCCAAAAAAGAACTTGCAGCACTTACATTTTTATGTCCAGAGGCCATGCAAGCAGATTTAGCTCAGTTGCACAAACACATTTTAGAAACACATCCTAATCCGACCTACTACGGAAGCATAAACGACCTCAGTGAGGCGTATAAACTCGCCAAATCTAAAGTCACCAAACCCTTAAGTGTATTTGATTTTACGCTCATCGTGAATACCTATCTTTTTGCACTCAAAGATTCACATACCGGCATCAATCCCAAACAATTCCTATACGAAGTCAATGGCCAGCGAAAAGTACTGCCGTTTTTTGTGGAAACAATCAAGGACAAATTTTATATCAGCGGGGCCTACAGCCCAGACTTCATCATTGGCGCTGAACTCCTACAAATAGATAATTTTAGCATCGCGCAATTGTATGCATACGCCTTGACCCTGAGTTTAAGTGAAGGCGATGCTACAGCAGCAAAAGAAGAGGTGGCCAGCGAATATATCGGAGTGGTCTACAATCTGCTTTCCATGGATTTAAGGCGCGCTAAAAGCGCTAAAGTACAAATGGTGACCCCCGCAGGAGATACACTCCTTAAAGACATCGCCTACAGCACCTCGTGGAAATACTTTTTAGCCGGTCTTTTCTCGAGCAAAGAAGATGAAGTTCATTACTCATTTGATCAAAATAACAATGGGGTTTTAGTCGTCGAATCCTTCCAGCCGCTTTCGCTTAACTTGTACAAAAAGCAAATCGATGCTTTTTTTGACGAAGTACAAAAACGCCGCTGTAAGGCCATTTTTATCGATCTGCGCAACAATCTCGGCGGGCTTTTGCGTGCCGAAGAGTATCTCTTTAGCTATATAAATACCAAACAAGCCGCGGTAAAAACAAATTACCTCTACAAACGCAGTAATTACGATCGCTTTGCCTTACTAAGTCCAATGCAGCAAATACAGTTCGAAAACCGTGCTAAAAATGTCTATCCATACGGGCTCATCTCAAAAGAATATGATTTTTATAAACTGCCTAAAGGGGCCACCCAGACAATTTTATATGATTACATTCCTGAAAACGACCGCAATTATGTGTTCGAAGGTGAGTGTAACCTAGTTGTAAATGGCAATTCAATGTCTGCTTCTGTTCTTTTTGCAGCATGGTTCAAACACATCGAACGCGGCAAAATACTAGGATCGCCTTGTATGGGCGGCATGGGCGGAACTTTCGGAAATCCGGCAATTATTACACTGAAAAATGCGCACCTAGATGTCATGGTGGCCACCTTAAAATTTACGCCTTTTCATATACAAGAACGTATGCTTTCGGCGATAAATCCAGATGTGCTCATCAAGGCCACAAGAGAAGATATCATTGAACAACGCGATCCATTTTTGGAATACCTAAAGGCTTACCAAAGAGAATAGCCTGCCCACACCAATAAATAGCGAAACAGCTTCCCGACTCCCATCAAAAGAAATGTAGGTAGCCATGGTGCCCGAAAGAAACCCAATGCAATGCCGATGACATCTCCAATTAACGGAAGCCAACACAGCAATGCCATCCAACTTCCATGGCGCTGTATTTGACCTTGCCAACGATCAATTGCCTCTTGCTTGGCCCCCAATTTTTGAAGCCAAGCTGGTTTGCCTAAATAGCCAATTCCGTAGTTCAGCCAGGCACCTGTTGTGTTACCTGTTGTGGCCACAGCAATGCAGGTCCAGGGCTCAAAACCCATCAATAACATGGTTGTCAGAAATATTTCTGAAGCCACAGGCAAAATAGTTGCTGCTAAAAAGCTAGCTAAAAACAAGCCTAAATATCCATATTCAAAACTCATATGTACAAAAAAAGCCGGTTGCCCGGCTTTTCAAATTTAATTTAAAAGAAATTAACGTTTTACGAATTTCTTAGTAAGTGTGCTGCCGTTTGAAGTAATGCTCACCGTATAGATGCCTGCAGCCCATTGTTCTGAAGCTAAAGTGATTTCTTGTGCACCTGCTGCCAACTGCGCAAGGGTATTTGATTGCATAACCTTACCCGTAAGGTCTGTTACTACGATATTGACATCACTCGTGTTTTTCAAATCAAAACGCAAAGCAGCATTTGCAGCTGTAGGGTTTGGCATGACTACCGCTTGGCTCAATTCAGTTTGTTCAGCAACATTCAAAATTGGGTCGAAGTTCATGCGAACCATTGGCGTATTGGTTGAGTAGTACCAAGTGTTGTCGGCCATATCTAAGAAGAATGTAGTTTGTGGTTCTGACTTACCTGCATTAGAAACACGTAAACCAGTAGAGTATGCACCTACTGCAGCCAAATATGTTGTGCCGGCAAATACATCTACGTATGGGTCAAGCTCCATCACCATATTGACATTGAGGTTGTTGGCAGCCAATACAAGTGGCGCAGACTCGGATTCAAAAACGAAGTCGCCTGTTGTGGCATCCACTGAATATAACTTCACGAAAATTTCAGTTCCAAGCGTAGCACCATTAGCGCCACCTGGCAGACGAACATTGATCGCTTTAAGTGTTGCATCTTGGAAAACATCAAAAAGGTTGCCTGATTCAAAACCATCTGTACCGTTAGAAGTACTGCCTGAAGGGGTGCCGTTGTCACGGGCATAAATGAAGTCAGTTACTGCAAAATCGATGTTGGTCATCACGTTATTTGCTGGAATATCGTCTGTTGAGTCTGCGGTAATGGTGCGTGTAATTGAAATATTACCGGGAGTTGCAGGTGGAGTATAGAATGTGGTGAGTTCAATAGCTGCGGTATCAAGCGCAATAATGCTCACCGGTGCAGAAGAACCTGTCCAGGCGCCGTTGTTGGCATTGATGTTCAATTTCACGTTTGTTTGTGTATTGACACCGCCGTTAAATACGTCTGCAGCAAAACCGATTTCGGTTACTTGCTCGTCAGGGATTTGGAAATAAGGTAAACCAACTGAACCCCAGAAAGTAGAAGTGACAGAAAGATCGTTGGTAGGGTTTGTAACGATTTTAACGTCGTCGATATACCAACCATAAGTTACCCAAACGTTCGGGTTTGTAGCTGACGCAGGAAAACCGGTAGTCCAAGAGAAACGAATCCAAATTGGGCTTGGAGTTGCCGTTAAAAAAGTAGCTAAATTGATGATTTTTGTATCTGGATTGGCATATGCAGAACCGCCTGCTGAAGACAAAACTGGTTTGTCTTGGTTATTGCCTACAGTAACCCATGTGATGCCATCAGTAGAAATTTGCATTTCTTGAAGGTCGTTGAAACGCGCACCGTATTGTTGAAATTGCAAAGAAACTTGGTTGTTGCCGCCCAAAGTTGCGATATCGATTGGTTGCGCAGTTGTGAGGGTGTAAACTACGTTCAGGGCTTGTGTTGCAGGAGATGCAGTTGGGTCACCATTTACTAACTCAGCGTAGTTGCCACCAGAAGTAGAAGTGATGCCATTGTTTGACCACCAACCGTCATTGGTTGCGTTGATATTCCATCCGAACTCTATGCCGCTCTGACCAGAGTTGTCGAGGGTCCAATTTGCTGGGGTTGAAAAATCGTCAGACCAAAGGGTTACACCAAGGATTTTGTCGTCAGCGGGCAGCTCAGTAGCAACTTTAGGCGCTTTTACTAATTCCTGGAAGGTCTGGATACGCGGTGCTTTTTGAGCATAAGCTACAGAGGCAATTGCGCTTACAAAGAGTATAATTTTTTTCATTTTCAAGTAATTTTGTAATAAAGATAGTGATTTCTAGGCATCCTTCAAAAAAGGAAGCATTTTTCGTCCTTCCTTGAGTGTTGAGCCTGAGCAAATAACAACGTATAAACCTTCATGTTCGTGGGGTGCAACTAAATAGTCGCCCATTAAATCCACTGCCTGACTATGGCCATTATAAACGAGCTGATTGCCATCCTGACCCACCCGATTACATCCTAGAAAGTAGCATTGATTTTCTATTGCCCGTGCTTTCACCAATGCATCCCAATGCGCGATGCGTTTTTGAGGCCAATTGGCAATATTTAGAATTGCGTCATAGGCTACTGCACCCTCTTCTGTAATACGGTTGCGCACCAGCTCTGGAAAGCGCAAGTCATAACATATTTGAAGATTCAACTTCCAACCAAGATAGTTGACGATCACTTCGTTATTTCCCGTTTGAAAATAGGCGTCTTCACCACCTAAACCAAAAGCCTTACGCTTGTCATAAGTAACAACTTCTCCGTCAGGAAATACAAAGACACCTCGATTGAAAAAAGCTGAACCATCTTTGACCATTAATGAAGTATAAATAGCCATTTGATGGCTTTGGGAGAGCTTCTTTAAAAAATCAAGGCCTTTTGACTGTTGCCAATCATCTGCGCAACTCATTTCCATGGAAAACCCGGTATGAAACATCTCAGGCAAAAGGAGAACATCTAGCTTCGGTGCAGTAGTCAATTGTTTAGCAATAAGCTCAAAGTTGGCCTTTTTGTCTTGCCAAACTTGATCAAACTGGAATAATCCGATTGTTAAATCTTGCATAATCTTTCCGTTGCTGCCTGCAGCGTTTCTGTTGTTTTTGCATAACAAAAGCGGATCAGTTTGCGGTCTTCTCCATTTGCATTAAATACAGATAGTGGAATGGCTGCAACACCGTGTTTGATGGTCAATTCTTCACAAAACTGGGTATCCGAAAGCGCTGCTATCTCTTCAAAAGATGCCACCTGAAAATAACTGCCCTGTGCCGGGAGCAAATTGAACCGGCTATTAGCCAATCCTGCTCGAAAAAGGTCGCGTTTTTCTTTATAAAATGAACCAAGTAGATTGACATCAACACGATTCAAATAGGCAGAGAGCGCATGTTGGGCTATGCTATTTACACTGAACACTAAAAATTGGTGCACCTTATGTATTTCCAACATCAAATCATGACTACAGATCAAATAACCTACTTTCCAACCAGTAATATGAAAGGTCTTGCCAAATGAGGAGACGATAATGGCACGTTCGCAAATTGCCGGATATTCGTTGATAGATTTGAAGGCGTCTTCAAAAGTGATGTATTCATATACTTCATCCGAAAGGAGGATGAGCTGGGGATGCGCTTGCATCAGCGCTTCTAAAGCCAGATAATCCTGCGCATCCCAAATAGTACCGCTCGGATTGTGCGGATTATTGATAATGAGCATTCTCGTTTTTGGCGTAATTGCTTCAGCAATGCGAGACCAGTCTGGTTTAAAATTGTGGTCTAATGGAATGCGCACAGGATGCGCTCCAGACAATTGAATAGGGGCTTCGTAACAATCATAACTGGGGTCGAGGACAATGACTTGCTCCCCGACGTGTACAAGTGCTTGTATGGCCGTAAAAATTGCCTGTGTAGCGCCTGCAGTAATCAAGACTTGCTCGGGTTGGACAGACCGATTATATTGTTTCTTTACTAAAGAGCAGATTTTCTCGCGCAAGTCGGGTAAACCTGCCATTGGTGCATATTGATGCGCATTTGCATGAGCCGCTTCAATTAGACAGGCTTGTAAGTTTGGGTCAATTTCAAAATTTGGAAAGCCTTGCGCTAAATTGATTGCACCACATTCTTGCGCAAGAGCAGACATGGTGGTAAAGATGGATGTTCCTAAATGTGTAAGCTTAGAAGTCAAGCTATTAGTTTTGACTAGAAAGTAGTTTTTGGGCTTGTTCTAGACTGATGCGCGTCTTGTTATTGAACGCAACAACAAAGGCTTCTGGATACCCAGCACTGCGCAACTGTGTTTGCAGTTTAACAGCTTCTTCGAGGGTGCGCAAGCCCGTTCCTAGGCAATATTTGAATTGGCCATCGTGCTCGTATTCGTAGACGTCTTCGCGTTTGAATTTTTGAGTCGCTTTCTGAATCTGAACCGCTGAGGACTCTACCTGCACACGGAAATGTACACCAGAGAGTTCTTCTGTATCATCTAGATTTTTAAGACGGAAATCAGCTGCTGCTGCGTCATCTTTGATTACAAAATTGACATTGCCTCCTTCGGTTTGCGTACCGCCTTTAGGTGCAACTTTTACAGAACCTGTCGTGATATTCAAAGATTTGATGATGAATTCCGTGCGGCGATTCAACTGGTTTTCTTCGTCGGAACATTTTGAGCGGATACGTCCTTCGCAAGGGCAATCTACTTTTAAGACCGTTTCACCATAGCCTTTGTAGGTAATGCGTTCTGGATTCGAAATGCGCGCTTTGATGTAGTTGGCGGCATTCGTAGCGCGGCGATTGGATAGGTCTTGGTTGTAAATAACTGGGCCACGGCAATCGGTGTGTGAACCTAACTCGACTTCAATCTTGGCATGTTTGTTCATGAAGCGAACAACCTTGTCAAGTTCTATGATTGCATCTGGACGTAAATCAGCTTTGTCAAAGTCGTAATATATAGATTTCAGACCTAGCAATGCGGTGATTTCTTGCTCAAGTGATAGTGGCTCAAGCGTAAGATCCACTAAAGATGCTACCTGAATGCGATTTGAATCCTTCACTACTAAATCAAATGCAATTTCTTTAGAGATGTAACCCTCTTTATCCATAACGATTTTGAGTCGCATTTTTGTTTGCAACGGGATGCTATCAAACATTTGCGTAAGCAAACCCACATCGCTCGTCACGCCTTCAAACAAAACAATTCCGGTTGAGTCATCGATAATGCGAATGGCTACATCGCCAATAGGCTCTCCAGTTTGCGCATCGGTAACTACATAATCAAGTGGAAGGTCTACAAATTTTTCTTTGAGGTCAAATGCGTAGATATCGTCTGTCGCACCTGCGGTTCCACGATTTGAAGTAATGTACCCGTTTTTATCGTCAGTAAAGAAAATAGCGAGGTCATCATTCACAGAATTGAACGGAGCACCTAAGCTATTGATTTCGAAATTTTCCATAACGAAAAGATCGTATCCGCCAACAGATTTATGACCTTGAGAGGTAAAATACAATTTGTTCTTGTAGACAATAGGAAAAATATCATTCTTGTCAGTATTCACAAATCTTACTAACTCTTTCTGACCAAATTTACCTTTGTCAAAAGTACTTTTGTAGATATCCATTCCGCCTGTACCTCCTGGCATGTCCGAAGAAAAATAAAGCAACTTATTTGCTTCATCATAGAAAGGATGAGTTACATTATATTTATCGTTGTTGAAGGGAATTGGTTGAGGTTTAGACCATTCACCATTTGCATTCTTATCTGAAAAGTAAATCGTTAACTTTTCGTTTTTATCAGAACCGTAATTGTTTGTGAAAAACAATAAATCACCTTTTGCATTGGAGCTAATTGGCCCGTCATAATAACAGGTATTGATCACCATCAGTGATTTAGTCTCTTCAGACATTAGACTTGGATCGGCTAATTTACAGCCATTTACTTCGTATAAGTCAGAAAATGGTTTTTTCGCAAATTCATCCATATCGATGTCTTCACATGCGTTTTTAGCGGCCGACAAAACAAAGAGTTTATCACCCAACTTACGCGTTGCAAAGTCATCAAAAGGTGTATTGAAACAAGCTGGAGTTAGATTGATATCGTATAGATCAAAGGATTTAGTAACCTGAGACCAAGACGCTACACTTACGAGACTCGTAGCAAAAACAAATAGAAACTGACGAAATACAGTCATTTAAATCAATTGAAAAAACGTGGACCTTGACAACGGCTTGCGTTATTGTTGAACTTGTAACGCAAAGCAATTTCATGGGATTGAATAGACACTGCATTCATGTTGCTTACAGGGTACGTGTAAGAATAACCTAAATAGAACTTGTTATTGAAGTCATAACCTAAGATACCACCGATGGCACTATTCAACTGATAAGACATCCCAAAATCAAATCCAATTTTGTGCGACATGATCATATTCATATCCAAAGTAAGTGGAAGGCCAACCATATGACGACCAACTGCATTTGGACGGAGTGTCCAAACTGGACCTAGCTTGATGTTTCCACCGAGGTAACCTACATAGCCACCACGTGCATCGACAAACATATCCATATTGCGGTCTTTGAAATAGGTTTCACCAACGCGCGGCTGTGAGAAGCCAACATAGAAATTCTTGTGATATAACAAGAAACCAAAACCTGCATTGAATTGAATCCCTGTAGTCATGTTGCTCAACATGTCAGGGTCCATCGGAACGTTCGTCTCGAGGTCGAGTAGATTCACAGTAGTGTTACTAGCAATTGCTCTTAAACCTACTGACAAACGCCAATCGTTGTTTAATTTCAAATGGTAAGCGCCATTTACTGCAAACTGCGTTGACTTTACTGGGCCTAATTCGTCTTGTAATAAAGACAAGCCAAGACCAAAATTCTTGAGAATGTTGAAATTCCCTGAGAGCGTCATCGTTTTAGGAGCACCACGCAAACCTGTCCATTGTGTATTGGCCAAGGTGGTAATGTCGTTATAAGAATTAGCCCCTGCCTGTGCTGGATTCAGCATAAGCGCATTGAACTGGTTTTGACGATAGTTCGGGTCTTGTGCTTGTGATTGGAAACTCACAAGCACGACGCCCAATGTCAAGATAATGCTATTGATCTTTTTCATATCTAATTGTCTAAGACTTCTTATTGTTTAACACGGTTGATATACACATAACCATTGAGTTGTTTGCCACCATCTAGGTTAAGGATATAGTAGTATGTGCCGTCCGGAACTGGTGTGCCTGTATTCAGAAGCGTACCATCCCAGTCGTTATTGTATTGTGTACTGTAGTAAACAAGTGTTCCGTAGCGGCTGTATACTGTCATCTCTTTAGTGTTGTATCCTTCAAGACCTGGAATTACCCATGTGTCATTGAAGTTGTTACCGTTAGGTGTAAAGGCATCTGGTACAGAAGGGCCTGTTACGTTAGAGCCACCACAAGCATCAGAGGCAATTACGGTGATCAGCACTTGAGCTGTTGTTTGGTTACCGCTGTTGTCCGTAATAGTAACTGACAAGAGGTTGTTACCAACATTTGAACAATCGAATTCAGATTGGCTGATCACAACTGATGCAATTCCACAGTTGTCAAAAGAACCATTATCGAGGTCTTCAAAGGCAATTGTAGCATTTCCGTTAGCATCTAGGATAACTGATGTACTTGCAAGTAATACAACCGGTGCAGTTTCATCGATAACTGTAACCGTTTGGTCAACTGTTGTAATATTACCCGCTGCATCTGTTACTGTCCAAGTTACTGTTGTAGTACCTAATGGATATGTTGCAGGTGCGTTGTTGGTAATCGTTAAGTTGTTCGTACAGTTATCTGTTGCATTTGGTGTACCTAAGTCAACACCAGTTGCTTCACAGAAGTTGTTCGAAGATACCGTCACATTTGCAGGTGCAAATACTGTAGGCGCTGTTTGGTCTACAACAGTTACCAACTGAGTTGCAGTTGTTGTGTTGCCAGAGCCATCCGTTACCGTCCAGGTTACAGTAGTTGTTCCGATTGGGAAGATAGCTGGTGCATCGTTCGAAACTGATGCTACACTACAGTTGTCAGACGTAACTGGTGTGCCAAGTTCTACTCCAATTGCTTCGCAACCTAAGTTAGGTGTAACTGTTACGTTCAATGGTGCTGTAAGTACCGGAGCAGTGTTGTCACCGATGAATACATTCACTGGAAGTGAAGTTGCCGAACAACCATTGAGGCCGGTCGCAGTTACGGTGTAAACACCTGACTGCGTAGCGACGATGAATGGTGTTTGAGGACCATTGCTCCATTGGTAGTTTGCTGCGTTAGAAGCAAACAACACTACAGAACCACCAGGACAAAGTGATGTGGCACCACTTGCTGTAATTGTTGGTGTAACAGGGTTGTTCAAGATATTGATTTGCGCAACTGTAGAAGCCGTACAACCATTTACTGATACAGTATAAGTAATTGTTGTTGAACCTGCGTTCAAGCCAGTTACATTACCTGCGCCATCGATAGTTGCAATAAAGTTGTTAGTAGAGGTCCAAACACCACCTGCAGTAGCAGATGTAAGTGTCATGTTACCGCCTTCACAAACTGAATTGGCACCGTTGATTGTTGCAACAACTGGAACAGCGTTTACAGTTACGTTGACCAAAGAAGACTGAGTTGTACAACCCGCTGCGTTGGTTACCATCACGAAGTAGCTACCAGATTGGTTAACCGTTGTTGATGCGCCTTGATCACCATTGCTCCATACGTAGTTGCTACCACCTGTCGCTGTGAGTGTCAATGAACCACCTTGACAGAATACTGTTGGGCCATTAGCCGTAACTGTAACTGCTGGGTTTGCATTAAAGGTTACTGTTTCAGATGCTGTTGAAGTACAGCCTGCTGCACTCGTCGCAGTAACAGTGTAGGTATTACCTGCAGTTACGTTGATGCTCGGAGTTGTAGCGTTGTTACTCCAAGAATAAGTAGCGCCACCGTTAGCTGTAAGTGTTACAGTAGAACCAAGACATGCAGTAGAACCAGAAGATGTGATTGTTGCTACTGGCAAGGCATTAACAGTAACTGTAATTGCATTGCTTGTAGATGAGCAACCATCAACTGTTGTTCCGACTACAGTTATTACATCTGAAGCGTTAACAGTAATTGAAGGTGTTGTTGCACCGTTGCTCCATGCATATGTAGCAGCACCAGTTGCAGTAAGTGTTACTGAACCACCTGCACAGAATGTAGTTGGTCCATTTGCTGCAGCCGTTACAACTGGTAGCGCATTCACTGTTACAGGAATAGCAGCAGAAGTTGCTGTACAACCATTGGCATCAGTGATTGTCAAGGTATAAGAACCTGATGCACTGGAAACATAAGTGTTATTTGATGCACCAGTAATTGCAGTTGCACCATTATTCCAAGAATAAGAATAAGTTGAATTCAATGGTGAAATCAAAGTAACTGAACCGCCTTGGCAGAATGTTGTTGCTCCGATATTTGCAATTGATACAGTAGGCAACGCATTGACAGTTACAGCTACTGGAGCAGATGTTGCTGAACAAGTATTTGCGTTCGTAATTGTAACCGTATAGTTACCAGATGTAGAAACTGTAATTGATTGCGTTGGCTCACCTGTTGACCAAGCATAGGTCATTCCTGCAGGAGCGGTAAGAGTTACCGAACCACCTGCACAGAAAGTAGTTGCGCCACTTGCAGTTACAGTTGCAACCGGAAGCGCATTGACTACTAATGCTTGTGCTACACTTGAAGTACAACCCGCTGCATTTGTATAAGTATAAGTGATGTTCGCTGAACCTGCACTTAGGCCGCTTACAACTCCATTAGCTGCTACAGTAGCAATTGCTACATCAGATGAAGACCATGTGCCACCCGCTTGCGCATTTGCAAGGGTTGTTGTTGCGCCTTCACATACGGTCGCAGTACCAGCAATTGCTGTAAGTACTGGCGTCGCATTGATGTTCATTGTAAAGCTTACTGCGTTAGAACAGCCATTTGCATTGGTTACCGTGTAAGTCATTGTTGCAGTTCCTGCAGCAACTCCTGTTACTTGACCATTTGCTGAGATGGTTGCTACAGCTGTATTGCTTGAAGTCCAGACACCACCAATTGTTGTATTGGTAAGCGTTGTTGTAGATCCAGCACAAACTGTATTTGCACCTGCGATTGCTTGAACAGCTGGCACAGCCAATACAGTAATGTTTGTGTTTGCTGAAGTAGCCGTACATCCGTTACCATTTGTGATGGTCACGCTATATGGGCCATCTACTGAGGCAACAATCGTTTGTGTTGTTTCACCAGAGTTCCATAAGTACGCTGCAGCTGTTGGTGCTGTAAGAACTACAGAACCGCCTGCACAGAATGTTGTTGGACCATTCGCCGTAACTGTTGCTACTGGCGCAGGGTTCATTGTTACAGTGAACGGTGCAGAAGTTGCAGAACAACCATCGGCATTGGTTACGGTCACGGTTACAGTTTGCGTAGAAGCAAGTGTTACACTTTGTGTGAATGCACCGTTAGACCATGCATATGATGCACCTGTAGAAGCAACAAGCGTAACTGATGCGCCTTGGCAGAATGTGTTTCCGTTGAGCGATGTAATGTTTGCTACTGGATTGGCATTGACAACCACTGAAGTCACAGCCGAAGTTGCTGAACATCCATTCGCATTTGTTACGGTTACGGTTACATCAGAAGTGTTGTTCACCGCAATTGTTTGGGTTGTTGCACCTGTGCTCCATAAGTATGAAGAACCTGCGTTTGCAGTAAGTGTTACAGAGCCTCCCTGACAGAATGCTGTTGGACCGTTTGCAGTGATTACTGCTGCTGGCAATGCATTAACTGTGAAGTTTGTAGAAACACTATTTGTACATCCGTTTGCATTTGTAAACGTGTAAGTAAGTGTAGTTGTACCAGGGTTAATGCCTGTTACCACTCCTGTTACCGCATTGATAGTAGCAACAGTGTTATTTGCTGTTGACCACAAACCACCTGCTTGCGCATTTGCTAGTGTCACTGTGCCGTTTTCACAAACTGATGCTGTTCCGGTGTTGGCAGCAAGAACTGGCAACGCGTTAACAGTAACTGTTGTGTTAGATGAAGTTGCTGCACATCCACTGTTTGTAGTAATCGTTACAGAGTAGTTTCCAGATGCGTTAGCCACAAATGTATTGGCAGTTGCACCGGTAATTGCTGTTCCGTTCAAACGCCATTGGTAAGTGTAAGTCATTCCTGCTGGAGCATTTGATGCAAGCAATGTAACTGAACCACCTTGACAGAATGTTGTAGCTCCTACCGTAGCAATTGCGGCAGTTGGTAACTGGTTAACTGTCACTGTTACACTCGCTGTGTTTGTACAGCCGTTGGCGTTTGTAATTGTATAAGATACAACAAGAGTGCCTGCATTGACACCAGTAACTAAACCATTGGCTGCAACCGTTGCAATCGCTGTGTTAGCCGAAGACCATACAGGGTTAGTAGCTGTTGTGCTCAATAATGTTGTTCCGCCCATACATACTGAAGATGTACCAGTGATAGCTGCTGTCGTAGGAAGTGGATTCACTGTAACTACCGTTGGAGCTGAAGTAACTGAACAACCATTTGCATCGGTAACTGTAACTGTGTATGAACCAGCCGTAGAAACAGTAGTAGTTTGGTTATTGGTGTTATTAGACCATTGGTAAGAGAATCCTGTACCTGCATTAGCTGTAAGAACAACTGATCCGCCTTGACAGAATGTTGTAGCACCTGTTGCAGTAATAGTTGCTGTAGGGTTGGTAAATACATTCACCGAAGTTGGTAAAGATGTAGTTGAACAACCAGCAGCACTTGTTACAGTTACCGTGATCGTAGCACTTGATGTGACGTTGATGCTAGACGTTGTTGCACCATTAGACCAAAGGTAAGTGTTGCCTGCAACCACTGGGCTTGCGCTCAATGTAACAGAACCACCCTGACAGAAGGTCAATGGACCATTTGCTAAGATATTAGCAGTTGGAAGTGGGTTAACAGTTACTGTAGTGGCCGCCGAAGTTGCTGAACAACCAGAAGCGTTCGTTACAGTTACATAGTATGAACCACCTGCCGTTACAGTGATAGATTGTGTTTGGGCACCATTTGACCACAAGTAGCTTGCGCCTGTGCTTGCTGTCAATGTTACAGAACCACCTGCACAGAATGTTGTTGTGCCACCAGCAGTAATTGTTGCTGTTGCGCCTGCGTTGACATTGACGTCAGCAGATACACTGCTCACACAACCAGAAGCGTTCGTTACAGTATAGGTAATCGTCGCAAGACCTGCAGATACACCTGTTACTACACCTGTAGCAGATACAGTTGCAATAGCAGTGTTAGATGAAGTCCAGACGCCACCGGTAGTTGCGCTTTCTAATGTAGTTGTTGCACCTGTACAAACGTTAGTTGCACCTGTGATGGCAGCTACTACTGGAGCAGCATTGATGGTAAGGGATCCGTTCACGAATGAAGAACCATTCCAGAAACCACCACCGCCTGCGCTGTAACCTCCGTACTGATAAGTACAACCATTGAGGCTATAACGGAATGCATAGAAGTAAGTTCCAGCTGGAAGACCTGTAAATGTACCCATGTATTCGTCGTTGTTACCCACTTGTGTGTTGAAAGAAGCATTGAACCAGTTGGTCCAAGTTGAAGGGTTGGTATTTTGTGTAGAGTAACCGAATTGTGCGGTAATTCCTGCGCCTTGACCAGCCGCTGGCGTTACACCTGCTTCGAATACTTGACCATAAATATCATAAGTACCACCGACACATACTGCGCCAGAAGCAGGCCATTGCGTATTTGCCCAATCTAACTCGGTAAGATTAACAGTTGTAATTGCTGAAGTAGCAACACATCCGCTATTAGTTGTAACCGTTACTGTGTAGTTACCTGGAGCAGTTGCAAGATACGTATTGCCTGTTGCACCTGTGATTGCTGTACCGTTCAAGTTCCAAACGTAAGTGTAAGTCATGCCTGCTGGTGCACTAGGACCTGCAAGGGCGACGCTGCCACCCTGACAAATTGTAGTTGATCCTGCTGCAGCAATTGTTGCTGTTGGCAAGCTGTTTACAGTTACTGTTGTTGTCGCTGTGTTTGTACATCCACCTACTGTTACTGTGTAAGTAATTGTAGTAGTGCCTGCAGTAACTCCTGTTACAACTCCACCTGTAGAGATCGTTGCAACTCCAGTATTAGA
>CAMDFN010000013.1 GCA_945897565.1 Chryseobacterium gleum | reverse complement strand
CCAAGCGGACAAACAACCAATCAGTCCATCTTTACCTACGATGCGCAAATCGTGAATTATTCGCCAAACATGATTGTTACGCTCTCTATGAATGGTGTCTTGCTCACAGGATATAGCAATACTAATGGGAACATCCTTGCCGAAGTAAGTTTTGAGCCAGGGTTGAATAACCTGACGATCACTGTCACGAATGATTGCGGCACCTTAACCGATATCTATTTGGCAACCTTTGACAGTACGGGTGGCCAAGGCATCATGACCAATCCTAACGGCAACAAGCAATCTGAAGGCAAACAAGACAACTTCAGTACACCTTCAAATGTAATTGCACCAAAACCAACCCCGGCGCCAATTGCACCAAGACCCACTCCTCCTCCAGCGCCAACCACACCAAAACCTGTGGCGCCGAAACCAACGACTACCCCAGCGCCAACCACACCAAAACCTGCGGCGCCAAAACCAACAACTACCCCAGCGCCAACAACACCAAAACCTGCGGCACCGAAACCAACAACTCCGGCGCCAACCACACCAAAACCTGCGGCACCAAAACCAACAACAACGCCGGCGCCAACCACACCAAAACCTGTGGCGCCGAAACCAACAACAACTCCGGCGCCAACCACACCAAAACCTGTGGCACCTAAACCAACCACAACGCCAGCGCCGAAACCCACCAATTCGGAGGCTACTCCGAAACCAAAACCAACCAATGAAAATACGAACACTAAAGGAGGAGGTCGTTAGACCTCCTTTTTTGTGCTCAAATACTTGGGGCTCTGCTCAAATCTTCATATATTCGCAGACTTAAAATTGAACTCAAATGGCATTAATCGGTAAAATTCGCGCAAAATCAGGCTTACTCGTAGCAATGATAGGTATCGCCTTGTTGTCTTTCATCCTCAATGATTACCAAAGTTTATTTGGCATCGGCGAAGGAGAATACGGCATTGGCCTTGTTTTTGGAGACAAAGTAGACCCTGCAACTTACAGCATAGCAAGTGCTAAATTCCAAGAACAGGAGCGCAACCAAGCTGCACAAAACAGCAAAGAATTTACCGAAACAGACATGGAAGCTTCTAGTGATAAAGCCTGGAATTTCATGGTAGACTCCACAATTCTCAGCAAAGAATACGAGAAACTCGGCATCGGCGTTACCGATCGCGAACTAGATTCATACTGGTATGCCAAAGACGGGTTCAATGTTTTACAAGACCTCGCTCAGTTTTTTACAGACTCACTCACGGGCATCCAAACACCACAATCCATAGAAACTGGACGCGTTAAACTCAAAGCCACCTTAGATAACCTCAAAAAATCCAAAGAAGCGCAAGCCGTTGATCAATGGAATGGTTTCAAATCATACCATACAGACCGTCGCAAAACTGAGAAATACTTTGGTTTGCTTAAGCAAGGGGTTTACGTAACCGACCTAGAAGCCGAAGATCAATACTACGCCAACAACGAAAAGAAAACCATCTCGTTTGTGGTGCGTCGCTACACTGACATTTCAGACGCAGACATCAAAGTGTCAGAAACAGAATTAAAAGCGTTTTACGATGCGCACAAAGGCGATAAAAAATACCTCGTTCGCAACGCAAGCCGCGATGTCAAAATGTTTGATGTCAATATTCGCCCTTCCACAGCAGACTCCACTGTGTTTACAACTAAAATGAATACGCTACGCGCCGGCTTTTCGGCAAGCACCAACGATTCAGCTTTTGTAGCTAAAAACAGTGAAACACCAGTTTATTTCAGCGACAAACGCGCTACTTCCGTACCCGAAGGTCATCCAAAAGCAGACCGCTACCAAACTTACCCAATGAGCCTAGACACCATCTTCAAAACGGCTGCCTTAGGTCAATTGGTTGGTCCGTATGTGTCAAAAGAGAAAATGGTGTTATCCAAAGTAATTGGTTTTACACCTTCTAGCCTCAAAGCACGCCATATCCTTATTTCTACAAACAGCAGCAAAGACGAAAAAGTAATCGCCGCTAAAAAGAAAACAGCAGATAGCATCGCAAAGGTTCTAAACAAAACGAACTGGGATGCAATGGCTAAAAAATACTCAGAAGATCCAGGGTCTAAAGACAAAGGCGGATTATACGAAGACTTCCTCGAGGGCGACATGGTTAAAGAATTTGGTGGCTATTGTGCGACTGCACCCATCGGAAAAGTTGGCGTTGTCAAGACCGATTTTGGTTTCCATATCATTGAAGTACTCGAGCGCGGTGCAAGCAAATTCCCATTACTGGCCTCTATCAGCATTACCTTCAAGCCTTCAGATGAAACTGTCGCCAACATGGAAAGCGAAGTAAATGGCATCCTCATGAAGCTCGATCGCAAAATTTCTAAAGAAGAAGATGCATTCAAGAAAGCAGCGCTTTTCGACACCATCGTTACGCGCGCCAACTACGCACCTCGCGTGATTCAAATTGAAGACAAAGCACCAAAAGTATTTGGCTTCACAACCACAATGGCGCGTGACCGCATACTCGAAATGGCATACGCAGAAGATGCTACAGTAGGCACCATGACCCTATCGCCTATTCGCGATAAAGAAAAGTATGTCATCGCTATGATCAGTGCCATACGCCCTGAAGGCGAGCCACTATTTGAAAACGTTCGTGGCCAAATGGAAAGAGAACTCATCCAAGAGAAAAAAGCAAAGCGCTTTATGAACCAAATGGCTGGCAAATCATTACAAGCTGTTTCTAAAAAATTCAACACGCCTGTTATCGATGCAGAAGTTACTTTCGGTAACCCGCAAATTTCCAATGCAGGTTACGAACCAACTATTATCGGGAATTTATTCTCAGGCGCACTTAAAAAAGGTCAGCGTACGCTGCCACTTAAAGGCGAAACAGGCGTTTACGTCATGCAAATCAAATCGAGCACCAAAGCACCCGCTACAACCAACTTCAAAGCAGAAAAAGACCAACTCATGCAAGGCTTGGCCAACCAAGTAGAAGGTCAGGCGATGGGTGGTTTGCGTAAAAAAGCAAGCGTAGTAGACAACCGCAAGCTCTCCGAACTCGGCGTTCGTTTATAACATGACAAAAGCCGAAATTCGCCAGCTTTACAAAGCCAAGCGAGCTCAGCTAAGCCCTTTCGATATCACTAAAATCTCAGCACAAGTACAAGCCCTTGTGCTGGATTCTATACCCTTCACATCAAAATTTGTGAGTATATTTTTGCCCATTGAGCGGCAAAAAGAGATTTCCACGTATGGCTTACTCGAAGACATCATTTTAAAAGGTGGACACCCCGTCTTATCTAAAGCTGATTTTAGCGACCACAGCCTTACACTTTATCATTACGAACACCCGAGTCAGCTCGAAACCAGTACGTTTGGTATTCCAGAACCCAAACATGGCCGAACCCTACTTGCCAATAAGCTAGATTACGTTTTTGTGCCGCTACTAGGTCTCAACTCAGACGGGCAACGCGTTGGTTATGGCAAAGGCTTCTACGATCGCTTGCTCAAGCAGTGTAAACCAGATTGTATATTCATTGGCCTTCACTTGTTTGATGAATTTGTGTCTATAACAGATTTACATCCGGACGACATGCCACTGCACCTATGTTTTACCCCGGGCGGAATATATGATTTCAGAAAATAACAATCAAGGTAAATTTCACCTGCTGGCCATTCTGCTGATTCCGGTAAATATGGTTGTACTATTTTTAATGCCCCAAAGATTTTGGTGGCTCAGCAGCGTTATTTTGATCGCTTCAGGAGTGCTTACTTTTTTGGTTTTGAAGAAGAAGACTTCTTAACCCAAACACCATCGGCCTCAAAATTCAATTCGATTTTAGGCGCAGTAATGCGGTCGATATCGGCCTGTGGAGCTTTGGCATCTTCCAAGAAGTGTTTTTGAAGCTCAACAGAAATGGTATCAAAATAAGCTCTACCGTGGAAATAAGCCACAGAATTGATTTCGGTAACTGGTGGAATGAGGAAGTGGTCTTTGAAACGTACGCGAATGAGGTCGCCATTGCTAGGCTGAACTTTAACCCAGCAACCAGCACTCTGACATACACCAATAAGTGGTGCTGAAAAGGTGAAGTTATCGTTTTTAGGATTGGCTTTAAAAGCAACCAACATTTGGTCTAGCGAAATAGCTTGTGTGCTATCTACGGAAACGGGACCATAGTGTTTGTAGGCGATTTGAGTGCTTTTACAGCTAGATAAAGTCAAGGATAGTGCGGCAACCGCAACAAAAAATATTTTCATAAGTGCGTTAAGGAGAGAACTCTATTATTGGAGAAAATTGTCAAAAAATGCACCGAGGTCGTAGGCGCGATCTGCTACCTGGACATTGGCAATCTGATTGGCGCCTAAAAAACGCAAAATAACGCGTCTTGAATTGGCATCATTAGTGAGCATGTGAAACGTAGCTACATGTGATTTGGCATTGAAATCGACGGTAAACATATTTGTATAATATTTAGCGTAGAGCACTACGTTTTCTTCGGTGACCTCTGCAGGCAGTGTGAGTTGGATATGGCCGCTGGCCACTCCCCCTTTGAGCTCAGCAACATTAGTTGCCGCCGCGCTAAGTGTTTTTTGACCAAAAACGAGCAAGTTGAGCCCAAGTGCCAATACGAGAAGAGTTAGTTTTTTCATGGAGTAAATTTAGATTACCATAAAACTACAAAATATTTCAATAATTTGGTAGTGTGGTAGATTTAATCTTACAATACCAAGATCTTGTGCCGGAAGCCGGTTGCGATGAAGCCGGGAGAGGTTGTTTGGCGGGGCCTGTTGTGGCAGCAGCAGTCATCCTTGATCCATCACAACCCATTGCAGCGCTCAACGATTCCAAACAGTTGAGTGCTAAAAAACGTGCTGCGCTGCGCGTAGAAATCCTTCAAAAAGCTCTTTGTTACGGAATTGGCATTGTGGATCACATCGAAATTGACCAAATCAATATCCTGAACGCTAGTATATTGGCCATGCACCGGGCGTTAGAGCAACTTCAAATACAGCCCGCATATATCTTAGTCGATGGCAACCGTTTCAAATCTTATCAGCAAATCCCTCATGCGTGTATGGTCAAAGGCGACGCGCGTTTTGCAAGCATCGCTGCAGCGAGTATTCTCGCCAAAACACACAGAGATCAGGTGATGTCAGATTTACATCAAGCCTATCCGCAATATACTTGGGAACAAAACCAGGGATATCCCACAATTGCGCACCGCAAAGCCCTCGCTCAATTTGGCCCTTCACCACATCACAGAATGACGTTTCAATTATTGCCTCGCGACCAACAACTAGGCCTTTTTGACTAACTTTGAAAAAAACCTTATGCGCCAACGTCTAGTTCTCCTTATTTTCGGTCTTCTGGCCCTTGGCTGGGTTGTTTTTAGCTCCTACGACCTCCTCTCCAACGAAAACCTTGTTGACTTCAGAACCTATTTCAATACCAAAGATCAAACGGTTTACATCATCCAAGATCCGCAAGCACTCGATTGGGAAAACGAGCGCATGGTCACTACAGAACTCAATCAAAGTCTGTACTACACCATCATCAAAAGAGCCAAAGAACCAATTACGCTTTTCTTCAGTGCTAAATCCACTAAAATACTCATCGAAAAAAAAGGCAATTGGACACAAAAAGACATCAAAGACCTCTTTGCAAATGGGCTTTTTCCGCTACAACTTGGCCAACTCAAGCAATTTGAATTTGGTCAACTCCATGGCAAATACAATCGCAACCAATTACTCCTTTATGCAGGCGAGCTGCCTTTGGCTGAACCGCTGCGCATTAATGTGAGCACCAAAGCCAGTTATGCCTGGATCAATTGGGTACAAGGCAAGCAACTCCGCCTCACAGAAACTTATTGCAAAAAAGATGCGCGCTACCGCTATATCAAGTACAAAAACCCCAACCCAAAATTGCGCAAACTAAATGACCAAGCCCTTTTTGCTGACGTCATTCCAGATTTTTTCAAGCGCTACTATTTTTATGAAAAATCTTATGCCCAACAAATAGACCCCTCCTTTGCCAAAAGTCCGTGGTTCAGATGTATAGATCATGGTTTTGTGCACCTCAAGCAAGATAGCGCTAGTTTAGTCATATTTGATTTTCAAGAAAACTCCAATCCTATACAAACCCTGAACGAATATTTCAGAAAAGAAGAACTCAATACAGAGAGTGCGTCCTACGACCAAATAAAGTTCAGTGAACTGATCAGTTCAGAAAAAACGACCTGGCATTTAGCGGTTTCAGGACAATATGCATTTGCAAGCCCTAGCCAAGCTTTGCTCAACCAAGCACTGGCCGCAGCAAGTCTAGGACAAACCCTTTCTCAAGACGAAAACCTCTCGAATAGAATTTATGCCCAAATGCCACAAAAAGTTAGTGCGCGCTGGGTAGATGCCAATCAAAAGAAAACCGTTACGCTTCTTGGCCAACAAATTATCGAAACGAGTTATAAAAAACTCAACGCGCAAACCCTTGAGCAACAAGATAAAATAAGAGACTACTTCGTGATGAATCCCGGATTTAGAGTGTTGCAATTTGCAGCCTTTGCCGAACGTGGAAACGTGATTGCCTTGACCGAAAACCACCAATTGGTCGGTTATATCAATGGTTTGCGTAAATGGGAAAAGCCCCTTACGCAAGAGGTTGTTGCATTGTATCAAATCAGCGGATTTCCTCAGCTTATTTGTGTGCAATTTGAGCACGAAGCCCAACTCTTCGACAAAACGGGGCGCTTGTTGTACCGCCTGTCCAACGATGCTGGTACGCGCATACAGGTGTTCGAGAACAAAGGCAAAAAAGAATTCATTTGTGTGGGCAGTTCAAATGGTGTTCAGTTATATTCTGAATCGGGAGGGCTCATCAAACAATTTAGTTTAGCAAGTAAGGTGCGTGCAATCCACAGCTATCAACAAAGTGGAAAAGCGTATGTCAGTATTTTAACGGATACCCAGCAACAAATTATTGATTTGTCTAAACGCAAAGTAGCATTGAAGCAAAATGCAGACACAACTTACGTTTTGGTTGGCAATACAAGCGCTTGCTACGCTGTAAAAATTGAAAAAAACACCGCCACACTCCTTTCTTTGAATGGTCAAAAACAATTTGAAGTACCTTCTCGCGTTCTCTGTGTCGGATCGTATATGCAAGCTGAAAACCAAATCATTGTCTTTAAACGCAACACCAGTCTATTTGCCTTCAACGCAAAGGGGCAGCGCGTCTGGGAAAAAACGCTCGATGCCGTTGAACTCACCCAATTCTCAAGTTTCTATGGCGCCAACCACCAAAGTATTTTGAGTATTATGGATGCCGTGGGCAACCAAATCTATCTGCTCGACGACATAGGACGAGACCTCGACACCCAAAAGCGTCACGGACAACAAGAAGTACAGCTCAGTTCTTTTGGGAACAACGCCTATTCGATTACCACATTTTTAGGAAACTATATTATTCAATACAACAAACAATGAGAAAATTAACCTGGTCATTTTTATTACTGTTTAGTGCTTTTCAAGCACAAGCACAAGCTTATTTAGGTGCAAGTTCTAGCAATTATGCTGGTGCGATGGGCAACTTGGTTAACCCGGCATCTTTCGTAGACGGCCGCTACAAAATGGACTTAGCCCTACCCGCTTTTAATCTATTTACTTATCAAAATTTTGGCTACTTCTCTGCCGACGCCATGCGCACCCAACAAGGCAACGGTGGCTATTGGTGGGCCAAATCCCTGACCGATACCGCCGTACTCGATTCTTGGGCATATCCGTCTTCTACGTTTATTGATCGCCTCATTGTACGCAACTACAACGCCGGTTCTGATGGTGTTTTGGGCGCAAATATCAACTTCAGACTTGATTTGTTCAATTTAGCCTTCCATATCGGTGAAAAACGTTCCTTAGGCATCTATGCCAATTTGCGCTCGATTACCAACGTAGACAACATGGATCCTAAATTGGCTGTTTTATCCGAAGAAGGCTTGGAATACCCTGCCCTTTGGAATACCCAACTCAACGAAGAACTCGTCAATGTTGACCACATGACATGGAGCGAAATTGGCTTCAATTACAGCCAAGTGCTCATCGACAACAAAGAACACTTTTTAAAAATTGGCATCAGCCCAAAAATCTTACTTGGCTTTGCGAGCGCTTACGTGCATACCAAAGATTTTAGCTACAACCTCATCAACGAAGACACCTCACAATACCTGGCCGGTACTTTTGACTACGGTTATTCCAAAGAAGTAGGTGATTTTATTACAGCAGGTGTCAATGGTGACATCAACAACAACAACATTGGCAGCTACCTCAAACCGGGCTCTATCGGATTTGGCCTTGATATTGGTGCGGTTTACGAATGGCGCCCCAACTACGCCAAATACAAATACGACATGGACGGCAAAACCGACCTCTGGATGCGCAATGAAAACAAATACAAGGCGCGTGTAGGTTTTTCCATGCTCGACATGGGCGCTATAAAATTTACCAAAGGGGGCTTGAGCCGCAACTTTGTGGTGAATTCAAGCTCGCTTTTTGATTTGCGTCGTTTTGATAGCTCAACCGACCTCGAAACCTTCGATATGGTCATTGACTCCCTGATCAATGAATCTACTGCCGCTAACAACACCGAATGGGTTTCGCTTCAAGACCCTGCACAAACCTTCCGCATGCGCACACCAACCGCCATGAGTTTGCAACTAGATTACCATGTTTGGAGCTACTTTTATGTAAACGCAACGGCCATGCTCAACATGATCCCAAAAAACAAGGACACCAAAGTGAACATAGCAAGCCAATTGTCCTTAACCCCAAGCTTTGATAGCCCTTACTTTGGCCTTTACTTCCCGATTGCCTACAACAAATACAGTGGCTTGCGCACCGGCTTGGCCACGCGCATCGGCCCAGTTATTTTGGGCATGAACGATATGCATTTGCTGCGTGCCAAAGGTGAAATCAGTGGCGTTGACTTTTATGCCGGATTGCGTTTGCCAATTTTGTATCACCGCGTCAAAGACAAAGACAAAGACAAAGTTTCTGACAAAATGGACGAATGCAAAAACGTACCAGGCACTTGGGCCTTCTTAGGTTGCCCAGATACCGACGGCGATGGCATTGCAGATTCAGAAGATGCTTGCGTTACGGTTGTTGGCCTCAAAGAATTCAAAGGTTGCCCAGATACCGACGGCGACAAAATCATCGATTCAGAAGATGCTTGCCCAACGGTAGCCGGCCTCAAAGAATTCAAAGGTTGCCCAGATACCGACGGCGACAAAATCACCGACTCCGAAGACGCTTGCCCAACGGTGTTTGGCATTGCGGCCTTGAAAGGTTGCCCAGATCAAGACGGTGATGGCCTCACCGATGCCGAAGATGTTTGCCCAGAAAACGCCGGTCCAAAAGAAAACCAAGGTTGCCCAGACAAAGATGCAGATGGTTTATTCGATTATGTAGACAACTGCCCTGAAGTAGCAGGCCCGAAAGAAAACCAAGGTTGCCCTTGGCCTGATACCGATGGCGATGGCTTGCTCGACAAAGACGACGACTGCCCCAACCTTGCAGGGCCAAAAGCCAATAAAGGCTGCCCTTACAAAGACTCAGACAACGATGGCTTGCTCGACAAAGACGACGACTGCCCGAACACACCGGGTCCGAAAACAAACAAGGGCTGCCCAGTAATTGAGCAAGCAGTGATCGAAGTACTCAAAACAGCTTTCGAAAACCTCGAGTTTGAATCTGCCAAGGACATCATTTTTGAGAGCTCTAAACCTTCGCTCAATGAGTTAGCAGAATTACTCAAGAAAAAAACAACCTGGAAACTCGAAATTGCAGGCCATACCGACAACGTTGGCGACGACAACGGCAACTTAGTACTTTCCAAAAAACGTGCTGAGTCACTCAAAGCGTACTTAATTAGCCAAGGCGTTGAACAAACACGTATCATTACACTTTACTTTGGCGAAACCAAACCTATCGCCACAAACGACACTCCTGAAGGCCGTCAGAAAAATAGACGCGTCGAGATGAAAATCGTTTTCGAATAAGAAAGCAAAAGCAATTTAATTTCAAAGGGAGGCCCACAAGCCTCCCTTTTTATGTTACGTTAATGTTAACAAATATACGCGGGTTATTAACGCTTTATTAATCTTTGTTTAATGTAATCATCAAGATACAACTTGAACTTTGCACATATTCTATAAAGATATCAAATGAAGTATTTTACCCTTGCCCTTACACTTTTATCTATTGTTCTTTTTTCGAACAAATTGACCGCACAAACAGGTACAATTTCAGGAGCCGTTCTCGACGATAACAACAAGCCTGTTAAAGAATTCACCGTTCGTTTGTCGCTTGCCAACAAGGCGGCCATCGACCTTGAAAAAGGCACTTTTCTTTTCAGCGCGCTCCCTGCAGGTACGTATACTTTAGAAGTGAAAGCACCTGGTTTCGAAACATTTAAAAGCGACGACATTACAGTAGTAGACAACCAAGTTTCAAGTGTTCAGGCCATACTCAAAGCTAAATCTCAAACCACTGGCGATGTGCGTATCGAGCGCAAATCAGACAAAAACAAAGGTGACCTTGAGGTTACAAAAATGCAAATCAACCAAGCAGGAGTAGTAGATGGTATCAATAAAAATACATTTATCAAGACGCCAGATTCAAGAGTTTCTCAGGTTTTCAAACGCGTGAGCGGCGCAAGCGTCCAAGACAACAAATTTGTGGTGGTACGCGGCCTCTCTGACCGTTACAATTTTGCACTCATCAACGGCGCACCGCTACCAAGTACAGAAAGTGACCGCAAAGCCTTTTCCTTTGATATTTTCCCATCGAATATGCTCGAGAATCTTTTCATCATGAAAAGTGCCACGCCAGAACTACCCGGAGAATTTGCCGGAGGGGTCATTGACATCAAAACTGTGGAGCCCAGATCAGAAAAATTTCAAAACATTCAAATCGGAATGGGTTACAATACCATCAGTACAGGCAAAGATTTCAAAACATACAACGGTGGATCAACAGATATTTTGGGTTTTGGAACCAATGCAAGAGCTATTCCTGATGGGTTGCCGAGCACCGCTGAATTCGGCTCACTTAATACACAGCAAAAAGCTGACTTAGCTAAATTGATCCCTGCAAATTGGTCAACAACTCGTGGCACAGCTTTGCCAAACGGAAGCCTTCAGTATAGTGTGGGCAATAAAATCAAACTCCAAGACAAAAAGAGCCTTTCCTATGTATTTGCTTATTCTTATAACAATGCCAATAGTTTTAGTTTGGTCACGCGCCGCGAGTTTGAAGAACAAGCCACTGGTGTGATTACAAAAAATGAACTCAAAGATTCTGCATACACTAAATCTATTCTCAATACGGGCTTGCTCAATTTGAAATTTGACTTAGGTAAGAAAACAGAATTACAACTCAAAACACTCTACTCCGTCTCATCTGATGACAAAGTGAATACCCGTCAAGGGAAGCGTGACATGGATATTGAATCTATGTACAACGAGCGCTCTACAAACATCTGGTACACTCAAAACAACTTGCTCACGACCCAATTGATCGCAAAGCACGACTTCAAAGACGACTGGAAATTCAACTGGACAGTCGGTTACAGCAATGTCAAACGCGATATTCCATTTTTGCGCCGAATGGTATACCAACAAGTAGACACCACTTTGCCCTACTTTGCAGTTGTTCAAAACAACGATATTTCTACCCTTGGAGCAGGCAACATGTTTTGGTCTACCATGACTGAAAACATCGCAAGCGCGCGCTACGATCTTAGCAAGCAAGTAGGTGGAGACGACTCTAAAAACTACCTCAAATTTGGTGGCTTCCATCAGTATAGAGGCCGTGACTTCGCTGCACGCAATCTCGGATTTTCCAAATACGACCCCGCCGGATCTTCTAGCTTCAATAGCAGCTTGGTACTTTTACCTGAAGATGAGATTTTTGGTTCAGAAAACCTAGGTTTAATGGCCGATGGGCAGGGCGGTTTCAAATTAGAAGAAGGAACCAATGTAGACGACAGCTATGATGCCTCTTCTTTGCTGAATGCAGCTTACGCCATGATGGATACCAAACTATTTAGCAAACTTCGCGTTGTTGCAGGTGTGCGTGCTGAAGCATATCAGCAGAAGTTCCACTACGTTGAATTTGGTTCAAATCTAGACCAATACCTAGACACCACAGTACTTGACATTTTGCCTTCTCTTAACCTCACGTACAAATTCACCAACCGTTTTCAATGGAGAGCAAGTGCAGCACGCACGGTAAGCCGTCCAGAATTCCGTGAATTAGCGCCATTTACTTTTTATAACTTCCTCAACGACAATCTTGCATCTGGTAACCCACAACTCAAACGCGCAACTATCAACAACTACGACACCCGCTTGGAATATTTTCCAGGGAAAGGGCAGGTGATTAGCGTATCTGGATTTTATAAGACGTTCGATGATCCAATCGAATTGCTTTTGCGTACCGGAACTTCTGGCCAACCAGAACTCTACTTTGACAACATCGACAAAGCAACGAGCTACGGTGCCGAACTCGAATACCGCATGAATTTAGGCTGGATCAATCGTACCGATTCTAACTCTATTTTCTCCAGAACTACTTTTTACACCAATGCTTCTTTGATCCGTTCGGAGGCTGACCTCAGTGCATTTGCTGGTTTAGAAGAATATCCCGGATCAGCAAGACCACTTCAAGGACAATCTCCATACATTCTGAATGTTGGCTTGTTTTATGAAAGTCAGAAAGAGCTTGTTGTCAATTTCTCCTATAACTATGTTGGGCAACGCATCGCAATTGCAGGTAACATTCAGGAACCTAGCGTTTGGGAAAATGGACGCCACGTACTCGATTTTCAAATTGGAAAAACTTGGAAAGACAAATACGAACTTAAATTGAACTGTGCTGACCTACTTGCGCAAGACCTAGTCTTCTTCCAAGACATCAATAAGAACAAACGCTACGACAAGGGCGTAGACAGCGCTTGGCAGGAAATTACATTTGGCCAGACCATCACCTTGAACTTCAAATACAAATTCTAAGGACGCAATGTTAAGGAATTGTTCCAATTTCTTAACACATATTTAAAGCAAACTTAAGGAGTCTATAACTTAGGCCGGCTCAGAACGCTAGAACTTTGCAGAAACAAAATTTAAAAAGATGAAAAAAATTTACACCCTCTTGACTGCCCTTTGTCTTGGCTCGGTTGCCATGGCTCAGGATGCCTTCTGGACACCTACCACCTACCGTGGGGCATTTCCAGTAACTGACAACACCCCTGCTACAGACTGGACATCTGGCTGGGCAAATTTTGATCCGGAAACAACTGTTTATCCGGCAACTATTACTACTGTATCTACGGATATCATTACCAATACAACTTGGAGTGGTGTAGTAAGACTCAACAACAAAGTTTATGTCAAAAACAACGCAACATTAACGATCGCTCCAGGCACCATCATTCGTGGCGATAAAGTTACCCAAGGAACACTCATCGTTACACGCGGTGCAAAAATCATTGCTGACGCAACGGCAGCCAATCCAATTATCTTTACTTCTAACGAAGCCGTAGGCGCCCGCAACGAAGGCGACTGGGGTGGTTTAATTCTTCTAGGATTGGCCAAAAACAACCAACCAGGTGGTGTAGCCAATATCGAAGGTATCGTGCCAACAACAGATTCACAGTTCGGTGGAAACTTCGACAACGACAACTCAGGTATTTTGCGCTATGTGCGTGTTGAGTTTGCCGGTATTGCCCTCGAGCCTAACAAAGAAGTAAACGGAATCACTTTTGGTTCTGTTGGAAGTGGCACTGTTGTAGACTACGTTCAGGTCACGTTGTCTGGCGACGACTCTTTTGAATGGTTTGGTGGAACAGTAAACTGTAAGCACCTTATCGCCTACCGTGGTCTTGATGACGACTTCGATTGTGATTTCGGTTACCGTGGAAAAGTACAATTTGCACTTTCTATCCGCGACAAAGATCTATATGATGCTCCTGGAGACTCTAACTCTTTTGAGTGCGACAACGATGCGGCAGGATCAACTGCACAACCCAAAACACGTCCTGTATTCTCAAACGTCACACTAGTTGGCGCAAAAGGAAACGGAACTACGGCTCTTCCTGCTGGTGAAAAATTTGAAAAAGCTTTCCGTTTGCGCAGAAACTCTGCTGTATCTGTTCTGAACTCGTTAGTTACCGGTTGGGAAAAAGGTATTTCTATTGAAGGTGCGCCTGTAGTTGCCAACTTAAATGGTGATACAATGGTATTCGTAAACAACATCCTTACCAACTTTGCTCAGCCCGCTTGGACTACAAACAACACAAACACCGTCTTGAATTCTGGTGGTTCTACTACCTCATGGTACAATTCATGGTTTGGTGTAGATGGCAATGATTCAACTCAAACGCTTGCACAAGTAAACTGGGTAAATTTATTTACTGCACTTGGTGTTACTCCTGATGCACGTTTAGCTGCTGGCTCTTCTGCTGCAACTGGTGCAACTTTCATGAATGGTGTATTTTACTCGGTTGCAACACCAGTAGTTGCAACAAATAGCTTTACCTATTGCCAAGGCGCAACTGCCACAGCATTGACTGCAAATGCACTCATTGGCAACTCACTTCGTTGGTACACTCAGCCAACTGGCGGAACATTCACCACAACTGCTCCTGTACCAAGCACCACAACTGCTGGAACCTACACTTACTATGTTTCTCAAGCAAATGTTGGCAACGACGAAAGTATGCGTGCTGCCATTACAGTTGTGGTCAACGCATTGCCTGCAACGCCAACCATTACAGCTAGTGGTTCTACAACTTTCTGTACCGGCGGCTCTGTCGACCTCACTTCAAGCGCAGCAACTGGCAACACTTGGTCTACCAACGCAACTACAACAACTATCACGGTTTCAACAACTGGAAACTACACAGTTACAGTTACTGATGCAAACGGTTGTGTAAGTGCTTCAACTCCAATTTCTGTGAACGTTTCTAACGCTCCAACTCCAACTATCAGCGCATCTAGCACACAAGCGTGTTCTGGTGATGTCGTAACGGTTACGGCATCTGCTGCTGATTCTTATTCGTGGTCAACAGGCGAAACAACCCAAAGTATCCAAGTAAGCAACACGGCTTCAGTATTCGTTACTGTAACCAATGCGAACGCTTGTAATGGTGTTGGGCAATCTGCAACCACTAACATTACATTTACAGCTACTCCAACAGCTGCTGGTTCATTCACCACTGCGGGTAATATTGTGACCTTCACAAATACTTCTACAGGTGCGGCTTCTTACTCTTGGGATTTCGGTGACTTCACCAACTCTTCAGCTACGGCTCCTGCTCACGCATATGCTGCAAATGGCGCGTATACTGTTACACTCACTGCAATCAATGGTAACTGTTCAAGTACAGCAACTTTTGAAATCTCTATCGAAGTAGGAATGGAAGAAGCTTCAGCCTTGAACTTCACAGTTTATCCAAACCCTGCATCTGCTCAAGTATTGGTTGCTTTCGATAATACTTCAGAAGGTTCTATTCAAATTCTTGATGCAATGGGGCGCACTATCTACACTGAAAAATTAACTGCAATTGGTTCAATTGCACTTCCAGTAGATGTGAGTCAATTAGCTGACGGAACTTACACGATTCAAGTAATCAATGCAAATCAAGTAGGCATCAAACGCTTAGTGATTCGCAACTAATTGAAATCTAATCAATCAAGAGGGGGTTATAAGCCCCCTCTTTTTTTAAACAAAAAAAACGATGGAAAACACAAAAGGGCATACCATACTGATCGTTGACGACGAACCAGATATCTTAGAGTTTTTATCGTACAACGTGCGCAAAGAAGGTTATAAAGTTTTCACGGCAAGCAATGGTATAGAAGCCTTGCGCCTCGTTCAGCAAATCAACCCCTCGCTCATCTTGCTAGATGTCATGATGCCCAAAATGGATGGCATCGAGACCTGTCAAGTGATCAGAAAAGATTTGAATATGGTTCAGCCCGTCATTGCATTTTTAACGGCTCGCACAGAAGATTACGCACAAATTGCCGGTTTCGAAGCCGGTGCAGACGACTACATCAATAAGCCCATCAGACCGCGTTTGCTGATCAGTAAAATAGAATCTTTATTGCGCCGCCTCAAAAACAAATCAGGTGCAGAAGGATCAACTAAAATTCTTATTGACCGAGACCGTTATATGGTTGAACTAGAGGGCAAAGAATTACAATTACCCAAAAAAGAATTTGAATTGCTCGAACTTTTAGCAAGCAGACCAGGAAAAGTCTTCAACCGCGATCAAATATTAGCCGTAGTTTGGGGCAACGACACCATCGTTGGCGAACGCACAATTGATGTTCACATCAGAAAATTGCGTGAAAAACTTGGAGATGCGTATATTCGTACCATAAAAGGCGTCGGATATACCTTCAATGACAAGTGAGAAAAGCTAGACCCAGTTTCTTGATATTGAGTGGCAGTATTTTATTTTATATACTGTCCTTTCTCTTCACCCTGTTTGTCCATTTACAAATTGTTACCCTCAGCAACACCTTGCTTTTTTTAATCCCGCTCGTTTCCGGGATTTTTGCGTATACTATCTTTTACTACATCATCAAGCGCTTTTTGCAATACCGCATGAGCCTGATTTACCGCAGCATTCAAACCTTCGAAAATGAACAGCGCAAGGACCAAACAATTGATGAGCTCGTGGCAGAAGGCGAGCAAAATGTAAAAGAATGGAAACAAAAGCGCAATCAGGAAGTTGAGAAACTCAAAGAGCAAGCTGCTTTTAGAAAAGAGTTCTTGGGTAACTTAGCGCACGAACTCAAAACACCCGTATTTTCTATACAAGGCTACATCGATTCACTGCTCGATGGCGGAATGGAAGACCCTGCTATTCTCAAAACATTCTTAGAGCGCGCCTCTAAATCCACGGAGCGCATGACGCACATCTTAGAAGACCTCGATCAGCTCACAAAGCTTGAACTCGAACGCATGCCTTTAGATATCAGGAGTTTTGACTTTCTTGACTTAGTTCAAGAAACTTTTGAATCGCTCGAATTGATCGCCAAAGAGAGAAGTTTCAGACTCACCAAAGATACCTCTGATCCTTTTTGTTATGTAAATGCCGATCGCAATAAACTCTCCCAAGTAGTACTCAACCTGGCTACTAATGCCATCTCTTATGGTAAAGAAAGTGGCACACTCTGTATCAGTGTGGTTCAAATTGATGACACCTACAACATACAATTTAAAGACGACGGTGATGGCATAGAACCTCAACACCTACCAAGGCTTTTTGAACGCTTTTACCGCGTGGAAAAAAGCAGGAATCGCAATGAAGGTGGCTCTGGTTTAGGGCTGGCAATCGTCAAGCATATTATTGAATCGCATGGACAGCAAATTCAGGTAGCAAGTTCAATTGGTATCGGGACAACCTTTACTTTTAGTTTGCAAAAAAGCAAAGCAACCGGGCTTGTTAGTTCGAGAGGTATCCCGCTCAAGTAAGCATCAATGCGTTGAGGTCATGTTGCTTGGCACACAAATGATGAAATCTGCCCTACCCAAATGCTCCTTTTCTAATTTTTGGACGTTTGCTTGACTCACCGTGCTAATGGTCAATATCTCTGAAGGCGCTGCTTCTTGCTCCAAATACCACATAATGCCTTGATAAAAATCAGAATGATACGCGCCATTGAAATGTAAATGTACAGTTTTGGTATTGCGGCCTGGATTATTCAAAATAAAATGAGCCATTGTAGCATCTTTAATGGCCTGGGCTTCCACCATGCGCCAGCCCATTCCAGGGCCCATGTGTGCACCCATTTCTTTCATGGCTTGGTACTGAGATAGCGTGGTGTCAAACGCAAAATTCAAAGGTGCCATTTGTTCTTTGATGGCATCGGGTAAAGTATCGAGTGCAGCACGGCCTTTTTTGAATACCAAACTCGCATATTTTCTTTGGATATTTGTAGCCATACAAGAAAGTCCTTTTTCTTTGGCAAACTCAAGCAAGGGGGCGTAATCAGTTGTATAATTGGGCCAAAGACGCATGGTGTCTCGATATTGTTCCGAAGTGAGTTTGCCTTGTAAATAGTCATTAAGCAAATGCTGTTGATCTTGTTCAAACATTTCAAAACCCAGTTGCAAATTTGCGCCATGGGTGGCATACATTTTTTGCGTCAATTCCAATTGCAACCAATGTGCAATTGGGTTGTCGTGAAATTCGCCAAATAATACGATTGGCGCTTCATTGGCTGATTTTACAAGTGATTTGAAAGAAACTTCTTTTCCTTTTGAGTTGTAGATTTTGTAGGCAGCTAAATCTTGGGCACTTATGGTTAGCGCACTGAAAATGAAAGCAATAAAAAATATTTTCTTCATGGATTTGTTTCTTACAAAGTAAATATTTTTTAAAGGACTTACATAAAAAGATTAATTTTATGTACAAACCTATACTATGAAACACGCCTACCTATTCTTATTTGTCGGACTCATCTTGCACGCCACATACGCTCAAGAACCATGCTCAACCGGACGCTATGCCGAGGCTGTGTTTCCACAATTTAACCTCACAAGCAACCTCACCTACGGGCAAAATAGCAACTGGGCTAACAGTTCCACCACCCTTAAACTCGATTTTTACGAACCTTCAAATGACACATTGGCCGCGCGGCCACTCATTATTTGGGTGCATGGCGGTAGTTTTATTGGCGGCAGTAAAACAGATCCTGATGTAAAGGCGCTATCAGAGCGTTTTGCTATGAAAGGATATGCTTGTGCGAGTATCGATTACCGACTTGGATTTTTTCCTTTTGATTCAACCAACGCTATTAAAGCCGTAGTACGCGCAGTACAAGACCTCAAAGCTGCCATCCGCTACTTTTATAAAGATGCGCAAACCAACAACCAATTCAAAATCGATACCAACCACATTTTCATTGGCGGGAGTTCCGCCGGCGCTATTACAGCCCTGCATGTCGCCTACCTCAACGATGCTTGTGAATTTAGTGACTACATGAACGCAAGTTCATTGGCAAATTTAGGTGGCTTAGACGGCAACTCAGGCAACCCTGGTTATTCAACCAAAGTACACGCCGTCATTAGCGGCTGTGGGGCTTTGGCTAAATACAATTGGCTCGAGGCGGGAGATGTTCCACTTTGCTCTGTGCACGGCACCAACGACGGTACGGTAACCTACAACCGCGGAATGGTGAATCCCGGCACGCCACTCATGTACCTAGACGGTAGCCGCATGCTTCACGAGCGTGCTTGCGCAATTGGCGTTACCAATCAGCTTTATACTTTTAACAATGCCCAACACGTACCTTACATTAGCAACGCCGCCTACATGGACAGCACCGAGCGCTTCATTCGCGATTTTCTCGTCGACGTAATGGGCTGTACCCAAACGGCTCTGCTCGAGGCCAACGACATGCAAGAACAAGCTTTTTTATACCCAAGTAGCTATTGCAACGGTTTGCCAAGCAATGAAATTTGTGGGGCCAACAATTTAGCCGAACTTACCGACCAGATCGAAGTATTGGCATACCCTAATCCGAGTAATGGCAATCTGCACATCGAAGCCAATATTCCCATCTCAAAAGTGAGTATCTATAGCTTGGAAGGTAAAATTGTTCAAGTCATAGACGCCGGTCAGGTACTTGCGCTAGACGTCACGCTTGATCCCTTCCAAAACGGGATTTTCATCCTAGAAACTGAAGCTCAAAATCAACAAACATTCCGAACCAAAATTCAACTCCTGCGTTAAATCCATCCATGAAAAAGACTTTATTTTTCCTCTTTGTACTTGCGAGTGCCGTTGCTCAAGGCCAAACTTGGAGCAGTGATGTTGCCCAAATCTTTTACAATAAGTGTACGCAATGCCATCATCCGGGCGGAGCTGCGCCGTTTTCATTAATGACGCATGCTGAAGTGAGCCCGCTCGCCGCTGCAGTTTATCAATGCGTCAACACAGGCGAAATGCCGCCGTGGCCACCCGACAACAACTATCAGCAATACCAGCACAACCGCGCGCTTTCTACCTCTGAGAAAACCACCATCATCACCTGGCTCAACAACGGTGCGCAAGAAGGAAATGTCAATCAAACACCCCCACCACCGGTTTACACTTCAACTACATTTTTAGGAAATGGGGATTTGCAGGTTCAAATCCCAGCCTACATGTCCAAAGCAACCTCTCAAGACGACTACGTTTGTTTCAATATCCCGACCAACCTCACACAAAATCGCATCATCAAAGCAGTAGAGGTGGTACCTGGCAACCGAGAAATCGTACACCACTGTTTGGTATACCTCGACCCAACGAGTATAGAAGCAACAGACACCATCGGTGGCAATTGCGCAAGCCCGAGCAATGGCAGTACCAAACTCATTACAGGCTACACCCCCGGTGCCACCCCCATGATTTTACCCTCTACTGACCCTATCAAATTAGGTTTAGACATCGGGCCCGGGTCTTCCATTTACTTTGCCATGCACTACCCCATGGGATCTTACGGCCTGTATGATTCCACTAAGGTGATCATTCATTTTTATCCGCAAGGCACTACCAATGTGCGGCAAATCAATGCGGGTCCGCTTTTAGCCAACTATAATTTCAACCTTCCAGCCAACCAAATTACAGCTCTCAATGCCTTTTATCCGCCTGGTGGAGCCACGGTTCCGACAGCCTACTCTGTACTTTCTGTGTTCCCGCACATGCATTTGTTAGGCACCAATATCAAAGCTTATGCTTACAAAGCCGGCGCCGACACCATTAAATTTGTGAATGTCCCTAAATGGGATTTCATGTGGCAAGATTTCTACTTCTTCAAATACATTCAAAAAGTGCCACTAGGCTACAAACTCAAGAGCGAAGGAAGCTATGACAATACGTCGAATAACCCCAACAACCCAAATTCACCTCCTCAAACCATTTACAGCGGGTTCAATACAACAGATGAAATGTTCCTGACCTATTTTCACTACCTCCCTTATCAGCCCGGAGACGAAACCTATGATTTGGAAGCCCTGATCAGTGCATCCCTGACCAACTACCCGTTAAACGACAACAGTTCGATAGCCGCCTATCCCAACCCGACTCAAGATGCGCTTACTTTAGCCTTCCCTTTGAGTTTGAAACCTTCAGACCTGATCTATCTTTACGATGTCAATGGCCAAGTCAAATTGAAACTCACCCCCGAGGCAGGTGTATCTCAAATACATCTGGGTACTGAAAATGAAGAGTGGCTTGGTTTACCGAAGGGCGTTTACTTTGTCTCGGCAAGGGTCAGTGGCCAATTATTGTCAAAAAAAATCATCAAGTTCTAAGCAGTACTTTTTTGAAAGTGTAAAATTGCTTATCTTTGCAATCCTGATGGTCTCATGGCCGAGCGGTTAGGCACCGGTCTGCAAAACCGTCTACAGCAGTTCGAATCTGCTTGAGACCTCATTCAAACCCCTCTTTCTTTGATGGAGGGGTTTTTTATGGCCAAGCAAATTTTTAGGTCTACCCCTCTTCAACGCCATGTTAAATCTATATTAACATTTTGCGGTCGTCTTCATCTTAAAGCGGATAAACTGCTCCATATCGACGACTTTGTGTTAGAAATACAATAAATCTGCGTTAGGCTAACGGAAACATTCAAATTTCGTTTTGAAAAGGGGCTAAAGTTTTTTTATATTTGGCATTCAATTGTAAAAAATGAAAAATTAAAAACGATCATTATGGACAAAAAACAAAAAACCGCCGGGGGATTTTCAGCAATTATCGCATTCTTGGCTATTGCACTTGCACTTATTGCAGGTATCTTGATTTACAAATACATTTTTGGTGATCCAGGAAACTTTGTGGACAGAAATCCAGAAGCAGAACCAGTAGAAGGCAACCTAATGGGGGTTATCTACAAAGGTGGTTTCATCGTGCCAGGTTTGGTTGCTATCAACCTTATCGTTTTAATTTTCACGATTGAGCGTTTGGTAACTTTACTACTTGCAAACGGTAAAGGCAAAGCCAACCAATTCATCGAAAAAATCAAAGAATTAATGGCTGCCAAAGATTTCAGCGGCGCTATCGAAGCTTGCGACGAACAACGCGGTTCTTTGGCCAATGTTGTCCGTGCCGGTTTGGTTAAATATCAAATGATGACCAAAGACGCACACATGGACAAAGAACAGAAATTAGAAGCTTTGAAAAAAGAACTAGAAGAAGCAACTTCTTTGGAATTGCCTATGCTTTCTAAAAACTTGCCTGTTCTTTCTACAACTGCATCTATCTCTACCCTTATTGGTTTGATCGGTACAGTACTTGGTATGATCCGTTCATTTGCCGCGATGTCACAAGGTGCGCCAGATACAGCAGAACTTTCTACTGGTATCTCTGAGGCCCTTATCAACACCGCTTTCGGTATTGCTGGTTCAACTATCGCGATCATCGCATTTAGCTTCTTCTCTACTAAAATCGACGCCATGACCTACGGTATCGACGAAGCAAGCTTCACGATCGTTCAAGATTTCGCAGCCAACAACTAATTGACTCATCATTAAGTAACAACTCAAGCAATGCCAAAAATCAAAATGCCCAAAGGCACTCCTTCCATAGACATGACGCCTATGGTGGACTTGGCGTTCTTGCTTGTAACCTTCTTTATGTTGACGGCTTCTTTCAGAAATGCCGAACCCGTAACCGTAGAAACACCATCTAGTATCAGCGATAAAATTATCCCTGAAAACATCCTGATGGTCACCCTAGACAAAAACGGCCGCGTGTTCTTTAACCTTTCTGATGCTGAAGCCCGCAAAGAAATGCTCAATAGCATGCTCCAAAAATATAAGATTGGTCTTAGTGAGGAGAAAGTCGAAGAGTTTTCTTTCATGTCAACCTTTGGTTGTACTATGCAAGAACTTCCTGCATACATGAATATCGAACCCGCAAAACGTGCAAGTTTCCCTACCCAAGGGATCCCGACAGACTCTACAAAAAATGAACTTTTAGATTGGCTTACATTTGCAGCTACTGCTGCAGGCAACACCGGACGCACCGCTTTTGAAGAAGCAAAGCTCAAAGGTGGCGAGCCCAAAATGGAAGACTTCAAACCTAAATTCATTTTACGTGTAGACTCCAAAACCTTGTACAAAGATGCGCAAGTAGTGATCGATGTATTCAGAGAATTGAATTTGAATAATTTGAATTTTGTAACCTCTGCGGAAGCAATTCCGGTTAACTAAACACACATGGCACAAATCGCAGAAAGCGGCGGTGGCGACCACGGCAAAGGCAAGAAAAGAGCCAAGAAAGGATCAACACACGTAGACATGACCCCAATGGTCGATCTCGCGTTCCTCCTTCTCACGTTCTTCGTCTTGACCTCCACCTTTAGCAAGCCTAAGGTGCTGCCCCTCAACTACCCCGCAAAAATCAAAGATGAAACGGATGTTAAACCTCCTAAAGCTAATAATGTAGTCACCTTCATCCTATCCGACGACAAAGCTTACTACTACCGTGGTGAATTTTACCCGAAATCAAGACCTGGAAGTGACGGACCTACTGAATTAGAAGAGGCCAATTTTGGATCCGGTGAAAATAGTGTAAGAAAATTGTTAGCTTCTTGGAACGAATACGTTATTAAGAATAAGGTTGAACTCGATAAGAAGCTAGACAAGAAACAAATTGCAGATACCACGTATGATAGAAAGCTCAATGAGCTAACGGTAGACAGAGAGGCTGTTAAAGTCTTGATCAAAACCGACGACAAGGCACTCTGCAAAAGTTTTATTGATCTAGTTGACGAACTCAAGATTGCAAGCGTAGGGGTTATTGCCCCAACAGACTTGTCAGCCGGAGAGAAAGAATTGTTAAAAGATAAAAACTAAGGTCATGACAGTCATTTATGTTATCGTCGCTCTTGTAACAGGTTTCTCCCTATTCGATTACTACGTCAATCGCAACTGGGAAGCCATTACTTCTGTAAGCCGCAATGAAGCCGTTTTTGCCCATCGCAACCGCGCATATGGCGCCTACGTACTTCGTTCAGGCTACAACAAACGCATGACGCTCATTTTGGGCGGCCTTGTTGCCCTCGCAGCATTGGCATTTGTTGCTACTATCATCATTAAAAACCTTCCTAAAGAAGAAGTGCGTAAACCTAAAGTAAGTGATAAAAACTTTACCATAGCACCTCCAAAAGATGAGGTTCCACCACCACCACCACCCACTACTCCTCCGCCACCTCCTATGTCTCAAACTACTGCATTTATTGCGCCGGTAGCCGAAGACGACTACGTCGAGGAAGAATTGGTTTCACAAGCTGAGTTAGAGAATACTACTATCTCTACCGAAACCAATGAAGGAGATGACGTGTGGGGCTTGGCCGAAACACAAGAAGACGGCCCTGCAATGGCCGACAACACACCTGTATTTGAAGAGGTAGTAGATGTTGCCGAAGAAGACGCCGAATTCCCTGGTGGTTACGACAAAATGAATGCGTTTATCAACACCACCATCAACTACCCAGATGAAGCCATCGAACTCGGTGTAAAAGGCCGTGTTGTTGTTCGCTTTGTAGTTGAAAAAGATGGCCGCATCTCAAATGCCAGCGTAGAGCGCCCAATTGTAGAGTGCCCCGCTTGTAATAAAGAAGCATTAGCCATTATCAATAAGTTTCCTCCCTGGACCCCAGCTAAAAACGCTGGCCGTCCGGTCCGCCTTTGGGTTCGTGTACCAATCATCTACGACACTCAATAGCCAAAACCATTTAAATCCCCATCTAGATGGGGATTTTTTTTCCCAAATAATCATGAATTATATACAACATTTTCTAGGTCTTCTGGTCGTAGTTTTGTGTTTTGGTTTTGCCATTATTCTGCTCACAACCGAAATCATTGAAATGGAACCCTGGCGCAAACAAGTCATGGTCGTCGTTTTTATGAGTTACGGTTTGTTCAGAGCGTGGCGCATTTATAAAGGTTTCAAGTCTCTTCAAAAATAAGCTCCTCATGAAATATTTCTTTCTTTTACTCATCGGATTACTTGGCTTCACCGCTTGTGACAACAACAATAATCCGTTTGTGTATCAAAAAGATGCGCATGGCCGCGGAAAAGCAAAGATATTAGTGGAACAATCGTTTCAGCCCCTTTTCCAGACCAGTATCGAGACTTTCATGAGCCAATACCCTAGAGCGCGCGTAAGCGCCCAATACTTGACTGAAAACGACATTATTGAGGCTTTTTATGCCAACAAGTCCAAAACAATTGTTATCACCAGAGATTTCAATGACAAAGAGAAGAATTATCTTCAGAGCAAAAATGTATCATACCGCAGCGATAAAATTGCATCGGATGCCGTTGTCATTGTTATGCACCCGTCCATGACCGATACGCTTTTGAGTGTAGATCAAATCAGAAATTTGCTACGAGGGGACAAAACAAAACTTGCTTCCAATACTTTACCAAAGCAAATTGTATTTGATCAAAATGGCTCAGCCAACTTCAACTATATGATCAATATGCTACAAATTGGTCAATTAGGCCAAAATGTATCAGCTCTCAAATCAAATCAAGAAGTGATCAATTATGTCAAAACGCATCCTGGCACCATGGGCATCATTGGCCTCAACTGGATCTCCGATCAAGAAGATCCCACATCAATGGCGTTCATGGATGGCCTTAGGGTAGCTTCTGTATATGCTACTGACCCCAAAACGGCATGCAAACCTTATGCAGGTTTTATCTACACAAAAGAGTATCCGCTCATTCGCGATATTTGGATGATCAACAAGGGGCGGAGGTCTGGGTTAAACACCGGCTTTGTGTTGTTCATGAAAAAAGACGACAAAGGGCAACTCATCATACAAAAATCAGGACTAGTACCTGCCCTCACTCCGGTCAGGCTTGTTTTGCAATAATTCAAAAAATAATAATAGGCACAATTTTTGTATCCCAAAAAACTAGGCTATTTTTGGCCTGAATTTAAGTTAAAAAGAACACACATGAAACGCATCTTACTCCTCGTCACGCTTCTTATTTCTGGGCTCCATTATGCTCAGAACCTTCAAGTTGCCAATGCAAAAACCGAAAACGAACGTTATCGTGAAGCCATCAACGACTTCAAAAAACTCATTGCAGCCGACCCAATCAATGGTGAAAACTACTTCTATTTTGGCGACTGCTACTTTGAAATGGAAGAACTAGATTCTGCAAAAATCATGTGGAAAAAAGGATATGAAGTTGACAAGCTTCGTGCGCTTCCGCTCGTTGGTCAAGGCCGCGTGCTTTGGCTAGAAGGCAAAGCTACCGAAGCTAAAGCAGCGTTTGCTAATGCACTTTTGATGACCAAAAAAGACAAGCTCAAAAAAGCAGAAGTCATTCGTGGTATTGTAGAAATCTACATTGAGGCCCCAACCAAAAACCTCGATGAAGCGCTCATTCTCATTGAAGAAGCGATTCTTAAAGACCCAACCAACGAAGACAACTACTTGCTCAAAGGAGATGCCCTGTACGCACGCAATTCTTCCGATGCATCTGAGGCACTAAAAGCTTACAACCAGGTTTTGGTTATCAATCCGAAGTCTCCACGTGGTATCGTGCGCAAAGCACTCATTTACCAACGTGCACGCAACGAAGCAGAAGCCAACAAAATGTACAACGAGGCCAAAGCTATTGATCCTACCTATGCGCCTGCTTACCGCCTGAACGCTGAGCTCTTCATGATGTTTGGCAAAAACGACAAAGCAATAGAGAACTGGCTCAAATACCTCGAGCTCAACAACAATACAGAGTCAAGATACCGCTACGTGAACGCACTTTACGGCGCCTCACAATGGTGTATAATGATTCCTCAGCTCGACTTATTAGTAGCTAACAACATGAATAACTTCTTCATTCAACGTTTTTATGCTTTTGCCTATGCAAATTGCGCTACAGATAGCCTTAACCTTGACAAATCATTGAGTGCAAGCGACCGTTTCTTTGCCATGGTACCTAAGGATAAAATCAATTACCAAGACTACAAGTTAAGAGGTACAATTTATCAAAAGAAAGCACAAGATAGCTTAGCAATTATTGCTTTTGAGCAAGCGGCAAGCATGAATGAAATCGCTTACAAAGAATTGACCAATGAACTCATGAAGTTGTACAACAAAAACAAAATGTACGAGAAACTGATTTTGGCTTATGAAGTGCGTCGTCAAAAAAATGGCAAACTTTTAGCGCCAGAAGAATACGACTTAGGTAAAGCCTACTATTTTGGCCGCAACGATTACCAATCAGCAGATAGTATTTTCCAAGTCGTTATCAAAAACGACTCTACATATGTTCCCGCTCACATCTATCGCGGACGTTCCAACTACAAAATGGACACCAACAACGAGAAATGGTTGGCCTTCCCGCACTACTTTAAAGTAACCGAAATCGTGAAGCCCGAAGACCGCAGCCAAGCTTCTAAAAAAGCGTTTGTACTTGAGTCTTTGCGTTATGTAGCTGATTACTATTCAAAATCTGCCAACAAAGACCTCGACAAAGCGAAGAAGTATTTTGAAGAAATCTTAGTCATTGAACCTACAGATGCCAATGCCAAAAAAGCACTCGGCATTAAAGATCCGGTGCCGGCTCCGACAACCACACCAAAACCAGCTGCTCCGGTTGGCAACTGATAAAAAGATCCTTTAACAAAAATGGCGGCCCTGCGGGCCGCCATTTTTTTTGTGTTCAGATTTTTAATTAGGCTTGTTGTAAATCTAAGTAGCGTGCAACATATTTGCCAATGATGTCAAACTCGAGATTCACGATTGTTCCTGTTTTAATTTCCTTGAAGTTGGTGTGCTCATAAGTATATGGAATAATACATACAGAGAATTGTCCCTTTTGGGCATCTACAACTGTTAGGCTTGTGCCGTTTACTGTGATAGATCCCTTTTCTACAGTAACAAAGGAATTGGGATGTTCAAAGGTAAAACGCCAAGAACCGTTTTCGTCGGAGACTGCAGTGCAAGTACCCACGCCATCTACGTGGCCCTGAACCATATGGCCGTCAAGCCTACCTCCCAATTGCATGCAGCGTTCTATATTTACTTTTGTGCCTAGTTGCCAGGTTCCTAAATTCGTCTTGATGAGCGTCTCGTGAATGGCCGTTACCACATGCTGCTGTTCGTTTTGCGCAACCACCGTAAGGCAGCAACCGTTGTGTGCAACACTTTGGTCAATTTTAAAGCCTGCAGATAAGCCAGAGGCAATAGTGAAGTGGATATTACCCGCTTCTTTTTTGATGGCCACCACCTGACCAACTTCTTCGATGATTCCTGTAAACATATTGCAAAATTACGCAAAGTTAGGCGCTCATGCACATATCTTGGAGCACGAGTTGGAGTGTGGTGCGGTTCTTATAAGTATTGGCTGAAATTTGAAAAACAATATCAATGAAAACCCCAACGGCTAATTCTTTCTCAAATGAAGCCAACTGAAACCCAATGGCATCTATACCCACTTGCGAACCTTCTTGTATCAATTTAAGTTTGAGGTGTGCGCCCTTGAGCAATTTGTACTCTAAAACCATACAATTTTTAGCCACAAAAATAGGATGCATATTGCCCGGTCCACACGGTTCAAATGCCGACAAAATTTGAAGTATGCGCGGAAAATGAAGCTGGGGATTAGCGCCCAACTCCTTGAATTCAATTTGCGTATCGATAGCTATCTGCCTTTGCAGTTGTTGCTGCGAAAGCGCAGTAGCTACGGCACTTTCAAAAGCTGTTTTGAATGCCTGAAAATTTTCAGGTAATAGCGTTAAACCAGCTGCAAATTGATGCCCGCCAAATTGCACGAGCTGCGCTTGGCATTGCTCGAGTAAGTTGTACAAATTTAAGGGGGGCATGCAACGCGCAGAACCTGTAAGCAAACCGTTTGACTCAGTTAAAACTATTGTGGGTCTGTAATGCGTTTCGATAAGGCGAGAGGCCACTATACCTACCACGCCCTTGTGCCAAGTGCGGTCGTAAACGACCGTGGTAAATTGGTTTTGAAATGCGAGATCAGCTTCTATTTGAGCCAAAGCTTGTGCGGTCATGGCTTGATCTAAGGCGCGGCGGGTGGTGTTGTCGTTGTTGATCTCGCGTGCAAGCGCAGCGATTTCTTCTTGTTCTGTACTGAGCATCCAGTCTACAGCGCGCTTACCCGATGCGATACGGCCTGCCGCATTGATGCGCGGTGCCAAAATAAAAACGATGTCGCGCAGCGATAAAGGCAAGGTTTTGGAAGCAAGTGCCAGAATGGCTAAAAATGCGGGTCTTGGCGCAGCGTTGAGCTGCGCCAAGCCTTTGGCACAAAGTGTTCGGTTTTCGTCGCGCAACTCAACGATATCGGCGCCAATAGAAAGTGCTACTAGATCTAAACTCTGTAAAAGCTGATGCTCTTCTAAATTGAGTTGTTGATAGAGCCCCTGTAATAGCTTAAAGGCCACGCCGCAGCCAGATAACTCCTTAAAGGGATAGGCACAGCCATTTTGTTTTGGATTGAGAATAAGCGCGTCTGGAAGCGCAATATCTGGTTGGTGGTGATCGCAAACAATGACGTCGATGTTTGCCGACTTTGCTCTTGCGAGCTCAATTTGTGCTTTGATACCGCAATCAAGGGTGATGAGTAAGTCAAAGCGCTCTGCAATAGTGTAATCTATGCCTGCAGTACTCACGCCGTAGCCTTCTTTATAGCGGTCGGGGATATAATAGGCGCATTGCAAACCTAATAAGGTGAGCTGCTCGGCCATGAGCGCTACTGCGGTGGTACCATCGACATCGTAATCGCCATACAACAGCACCTTTTCTTGCTTGGCGATTGCGCGCTGTAGTCTGTGCACAGCAGCCTGCATATTTTGCATCAGAAAGGGGTCGTGCAAGTTGTTTTGCGCGGGCTTGAAAAAAGCCACAGCACTTTCACGGTTATGGATGCCTCTTTGCAGCAACAACTGTGCTGCAAAATGTGGAATTTTGAGCACCTCAGCGAGGTCAATAACAGCAGATAAAGGCTCTTGAGCCCGGAGTTTCCAACTTTGGTTCATTTGATAAAAGTACACGAATCAGGCGTGCGTGCCTTCCGTTAATCTACGTAAGAGAGCTTCAACATGTTGGAGCCGCCGAGGTCTTCTAGTGGAATAGATGCTACGTTGATGACGACATCGCCCGTTTGAAGATGCCCCTCCTCTTTCATGATATACTTGATATCTGCAATAGTGTGGTCGGTAGATATGCGTTTGTTGTAGTAAAATGCGCGCACGCCCCAAACTAAATTGAGCTGGGTAAGAATTTTGCGGTTACTGGTAAAGACGAATATCTCTGAAGCGGGCCGTTGTGAGGCAATTTTGTAGGCTGTATAGCCCGAAAAGGTCATGGTAATAATAGCATTTGCTTCTACGCGTTGGGCCAAGCGACAAGCATTGAAACAAATGGAGTCGGAGATAAAACGTGGGTTGCCTTTAGGAGGCAATTCTTCTTTATGATACATGCTCGGGTGTTGTTCCATTTCTCGGATGATATTGGCCATAGTTTGGACGACCTGAACAGGGTATTGGCCCACAGATGTTTCACCAGAAAGCATGACGGCATCAGCGCCATCAAGCACCGCATTAGCGACGTCATTCACCTCTGCCCTACTTGGCGTGAGGCTATTGAGCATGGATTCCATCATTTGGGTAGCCACAATGACGGGCTTTGCCTTAGAAATAGACTTACTGATGATCATTTTTTGAATCAAAGGCACGTTTTGATAAGGAATCTCGACGCCGAGGTCTCCGCGTGCAACCATTAGCGCATCGCTTTCTTCGATGATGGCATCTATGTTTTCTAAGGCCTCCGGTTTCTCTATTTTGGCTACCACTTTAGCAATACTGCGTTTTTTGGCAATTCTTGCTTTGAGATCGATGATGCAATTGGCCGTTCGAACGAAAGAAAGGCCAATCCAGTCTACGCCTAATTTGAGCGCATAATCGAGGTCTTCGATGTCTTTCTCCGTGAGCGAAGGCATTGAAATTTTGGTATTGGGGAAGTTGACGCCTTTTTTCGAACACAACAAACCTCCTTGAATGACTTCACAAGCGATTTTTTCTTTTCCGTCGGTCTCTAATACAGCCAAAACCAACTTGCCGTCGTCTAAGAGAATTTGCTCACCTGGCTTGACGTCACGTGGCAATAAATTGTAATTGATAGAAAAGCGTTGGTTGTTGCCTAATACTTTTTCAACTACAATATCAATTTGCTGGCCTACCTCAATGAGCACGCCGTTGTTTTCCATTTCATGGGTGCGGATTTTGGGGCCTTGGAGGTCGGCCAAAATAGCCACATTTAAACCCAACTCTTCATTGAGCTCACGGATGAGCGCAACAGCACCAGCGTGGTCTTGGTGGCTGCCGTGAGAAAAGTTGAGGCGACAAACGTTGAGGCCTGCACGCATCATGTCGGAAAGGGTTTCTTTTTTAAGGGAAGCGGGGCCCATAGTGGCCACTATTTTGGTTCTTTTCATGTTAACTTGTAAGGTAATCTAATATGTCAAATTCTTCATAGTTGAAATCAAAAACGGCAACAATACCGTTTATCTTTCTGAGTTGTTCGAGTAAGAAAGCAGCATCATGTGAGAAATTATCTTTGAGGACCAAAAAATAATCAATCATGGGGCGGTCTGCTTGCAAGAGTTGTTGCTCTTGTTTGTTTTTGATCAAGAAGAAACGCGTCAGGAGCTCTTGATCTTCGTAAGAGAAATAACTAAACGCTTGTTGGGCCTTGATTTTAGGCATATAGAGTTCAAAGCGTTGTTGTTCTTTTTCTAAGTGGATTCCGAGCATTTGGTTGAGTTCCCATGTAAGTCGGTAGTCGGCAAATGCGGTAGAAATTCCGTAAACTTCGAAGGGTTGTTCGTCGTCGAGGGTGAGTTCGTATTTTTTAACTTTTCCCATTCTTTTCAAATTTACTCATTTAATAGCAAACCGTACATCAACAATTGATTGTCAATTCATTTATTCTGTTTAAAGTTTTACAGTACTGATATTGATTAAATTTGTACATAGAAACAACTCCATGCGACAAAAACTCTCCCTCTTCTTCAGTCTCCTTTTTGTCTTGATTCAAGCAACTGCGCTGGCTCAGCCAGACAAAATGATCACCAACCGAGACAACTATTTTTGGCAATTCGGACTTGCCTGGACCACCACCGACGACGACGGCCAGGAACTCAACCCTATGCCTTTTGACCAACTTCATGGCTTGCCATTCCCCTCTAGATTATACGTAGATCGTTATATTTACAACGGTTGGAGCGCCGAAGCAGTGCTGGGTGCACAAACCTACAAACCTGAAAGAAAAGTCAATGACTCTATCGGTGTCAATGGCTTTATTGGCTATTTTGATGCCGCGCTTAAGTATTCATTCTACAAGCAACTTGGCCGTGGTGCAATTGACCCCTACTTAGGTGCTGGCCTTGGCTTTAGCCTTCGTTCGTCAGACCCCAAACAAAGTGCGCCGCTGCTCAGCCCTACCTTTAATTTATCAGCAGGGTGTACATTTTGGCTCAGCAAACAAATTGGGCTTCAAGCACAAGGCATCTATAAGTTTGGCTTGGTAGATATCTTAGGGAGTGCGTCGTACGCGCAATATAGCTTGGGCTTGGTATATCGCATCGAAAAGACCGACGGATATAAAAGCGATTTTCACAAACCCAAATATAAATTACCAAGAAAGCCTTCCCGCATCAAAATCGAGAAGTCTACCGACGAATCTTAGTTGGCAATTGTCATGCGTTTTTTGGTCTCTTGATCTGGGGTCACAATGCCGTAATAATATACGCCATTAGCAAGCTTAGTGCTATCAAAGCGCAAAATATGACCTCCTTTTTCAAAGGAAGCCTGCGCCACTTCACAAACAACTTTATTGAATTGCCAAATAGCAAGCTTTACCTCGCACGCTTGTGGACAAACAAAATAAAATGCCAACTCACCCTGTGCGGGTTCTTGATCGAGGTTGTACAACTCACAAAATTCTTTGTGCACTACCTGGCCACGTTGAAATTTTCGAAGCATGGCACGGTAGCCGATAATGCCAAGTAAAATGAATAAAGTGACGAACAAAAATTGAATAACTGCTTCCATTAAAGAGAGATTATACCCGGAATAAGTACAGCGCGTTCATAAACAGCAATGATGTCTGCTGCAGAAAGCATAACTTCTTTTGCGCTCAGGCTCACGTATTTGCCAGATCCGGAATGATGATAACTGATTTCACTATTGGCATCGAAGAGCGCTGTTACTTGCGCGAGATGCAGGTTGTCATTAGGGACAATAAACTTAAATAAGTAGACATTTGGCCATTCTTGTTCTTCGAGTTGCGCTTTGAGTGATTCAAATGTTCCCATGATACAAAATTACGAACTTGCGTTTGAACAAAGCAATCAATTTTTATATTTGTTTCAATGCGGCTATATCACCTCTTTCTTGTCGGTATCTGTTTTGTGCTTTTGGCTTTTGCCTATTGGCCCTCGGAACCAACAAATATATTGATGCATTCAAAAACACACGATAGTGGTGCAAATACAATTCCTCCAACTGATCCTTATTTTTATACGGCACAATTGAACAATCGCTTGGTCGAATACATGGATCGTTCAGTGAAGCAAGGTATTCAACCTGTAGCGAATACGCAAGGCCTCCGCAAAGCTTATCGCGCAAAGAAGCTCGTGCTTGTTGAAGCCAAGCAAGGTTTTGTTCTAGATACCTTTCAGTACTCTTATGCCTTCTTAACGCCATATGCAGCAAAAATATTAGAAGAAATTGGGACCGTTTTTGAAGATTCTTTGGCCCAAAGCCCACTCAAAGGTTGCCGACTGATCGTCACTTCCATGACCCGCACCAAACACACGGTGGCTAAATTAGTCCGCAAGAATCGTACTGCGGTAAAAAGAAGCCCGCACTTAAACGGCAATAGTTTTGACATCTCTTTTTCTCGGTTCAGCGCAAGCAAATCCTTGAGCACAGTGGAGAAAAAATATTTACAAACCGTGATTGCTCAAATTTTAGTGCGTTTCAAAAAGGATATTAAAATTTGGGTCACGCATGAGGTCCGTGAAGAATGCCTACATATTGTTGCAAGAAAAGGAGTTTAAGTTGTAAATTTGCCCATGCGTTGGGAGTTACTATTGCTTTTTTTTACTGTTTCATTTCATCATTTCGGCCAAAAAAAGCTCGAAGCAAAGTACACCACCGAAAAAATTTCTATTGATGGCAAGCTCAATGAAACTTCATGGTCTGCTGAAGCCCAACTCAATGCGTTTATACAGATCAAACCAGAACCTGGTCAAGTATCCAAAAGCAAGACAAGCATTCAATTGCTCTATGACCAAGATGCCATTTACTTCGCATTTTTCTGTGAAGACCACCCCGATTCCATATCTAAAGTGCTCTCGCTCCGCGATGACTACAACCCCAATTGTGATATCATCGGTGTATTTTTAGACACCTACAACGACAACCAAAATGGCTTCTATTTTGGCCTCACTAGCCGAGGTGTGCAACTCGACGCTAAAATTGTCGGTACCGACTACAACGACAAACTCAATTTGGTTTGGCACAGTGCCGTTCAGGTCGTCGAAAAGGGCTGGATAGCAGAAATCCGGATTCCTTATTCTGCATTGCGCTTTCCGCAAAAAGAAGTGCAAGATTGGGGCGTCAATTTTGCCAGACAACTCGCTAGAAATAGAGAAGAAGCTTCATGGGAAAAAGTCAATCCAGATCTTGAAAACATGCTGCTCGAAAGTGGCAATATTACCAACATCAAAAACATCAGCCCTCCGTTGCGCTTGGCGCTCATCCCTTATGTTTCCGCCTATGCAGACCAAATGCGCAATACTGATGGCAGCAAAAGCTTGCTGCGCTCGTTTAATGGCGGTATGGACATCAAATACGGGATCAACGAAGCTTTTACCCTAGACCTCACATTAGTTCCTGACTTCGGACAAGTCGTATTTGACCAACAAGTGCTCAACCTTAGCCCATTTGAAGTTCAGTTCAACGAAAATCGACAGTTTTTTACTGAAGGAATGGAGCTCTTCAACAAAGCAGGGATCTTTTATAGCCGCAGAATTGGCATTCAAGCACCTTACAAAGTGACGCAAACCATGCTAAAAGACGGCGAATATTTAGAAAACGTACCGGGTTCGTCTCAGCTTTACAACGCCTCCAAGTTATCTGGCCGAAACAGTAAAGGGCTGGGTATCGGTGTTTTTAATGCCGTCAATGCGGAGCAAATGGCTACTGCAGTTTCTACACTCGATGAAAGCCGTAGGGAGGTCCTGATTTCACCCCTCACCAACTACAACGTACTCGTTTTTGATCAAAATCTTAAAAATAACTCTTCGGTCACCTTTACCAATACCAACGTTTGGCGTGCAGGTTCTTTCTACGATGCCAATGTTTCAGCTTTCAATTTCAACCTCAATACCAAAGACAACAACTACAATATCAATGGCAAGGGCATTCTTTCTGCCCAACTAGACCAACAAACCACACTCGGACACAACCTGAACTTCAATATCCAAAAACAACGCGGCTCACTCATTGCAGGCCTTGGTTACCTAGAAGAATCCGACACCTATGATCCCAATGACCTCGGATTCAATTACAACAACAACAGAAGGGTCTTTGAAGCGAGTGTTGCCTACCGCGACTTTACGCCCAAATGGAAAAAGCTCATGAAGTGGAGCGTCAATGCGAACGTCTTTCAAGCTTACCTCTATGAGCCGAATACCTTCTCTTCAAATATGGCCACCTTCAATTTCTTTACGGTGACTAAAAAATTCAATGCCTGTGGCTTAAGCGGTGGAGGCAGCTTGCAAGAAAGCAAAGACTATTTTGAGGCCCGCACTTTGGGTAAGGTCTTTACAAGCCCACAGCTTGTCTTTTTGAACACTTGGTATTCATCTAACTATCAACGCAAGTTTGCCATAGATTTAGGTGGCAGCATGACCGAATATATTGCTCACCCCTGGAAGCAATACGCCTATAATTTGAATCCGAGAGTTCGGCTTTCCGATGCCATTTTCTTGATCTATTCATTTGAAAAAGAACTGCAATTCAATAGTATTGGCTATGCCATTCCGTTTGCAACTGCTGCCCAAAGCTACTCGGGCATCCTTTTTGGACAACGCGACCGCAACACCACCGTCCAGGGTTTATCTTTCGATTACATCCTGACCAACCGCATGTCTTTAAGTATGCGCTTGCGGCACTACCGCTCCACGCTCATCTACCAACATTTTTCACTTCTACAAGAAGATGGAAGTCTAGAACTTTTAGAAGGCTTTAATGGGCTTACCTCCGAGGGGAAATCTGCCTACGACATCAACTACAATGCTTTTACTATTGATTTGGTCTACCGCTGGGTCTTCTTGCCAGGAAGCGAACTCAATATTGTCTGGAAAAATTCCGTGTTTGCCAGTAATGACCAAATCAACGCCGCCTATTGGCAAGACCTCTCCTACACCATGCAAACCGGTGCGCTCAATAGCTTTTCAATGAAATTGATTTATTGGCTAGATGCCCAACAATTCAAAAAAGAGCAGCACAAACTACCACGCTGAGTATGCTCCATTGCCGCTCACATAAGCACGGTCGCTGAAGCGCTCAGGTGTTTCAATAAAGGCAAATGGATGCACGACTTTACCATTCCAAATCACTTTTTTGCCCTTCGGGACAGCAATTTGCAATTCAACTTCTTGATCGCGCATGCGGTCTTTAGCAGGGTATGAAAATCCGCTCGCAAATTGGATGGTATTTTGTTGAAGCGCACAAGGAAAATCAATGCGTGACGCCCTTCTGTTTGCTTTGAAAAATGAGCGGCCATATGCTTTTTTCCAAATTTTAACATGATACAAACTATCCGTAGCCTCTATATAATTTATGGCAATTCCACTGATAAAAATACGTCCATCTTGGGCCATAATAAGGTCATAATCATTTTGTTGCTGTGGCCGAAAACCAAAATTATAAGTGGCATTGCGTTGGCTTCTGTAGCCTTGTATATGTAGCTCGGGAAGGATATCTAGGCGCAAAGAATCGCCGGAATAAGTGCCAATTTCTTTACTGAGTTCGCCTTCAATTGTAAAACCTTGCGCAGTTGAGATCCCGACATAAGTCAAGAAGATAAGTCCGCAAATGCTGGCAAATCCTAAACCAAAATAACCTGCGCGCAGCCACTTCGCTTCAAAAGTAAACAACAACCTAAAACCCGTCAGCATGCTTGAAAGACTGATCGCATAACCGATGAGTCCAATACCAATGTACAGTAGTTCATTTTGACCCTTTTCAAAAAACAAAGTACTCAGCTCGCCCAAAGAGGTGAATTCACCATTGATCTGAGCCGGAACAAGTTGGGGGTCAATAAAAATAAAAACCGATAAACCTATCAGCAAAACCAAGCCCCACAAAACCAAAACAAGCCCTGTCGCTTTCTTGAGCAGTTGTAAGAAACGGCGTGCGCTTTCACTCAGTCCTGAACCCGTATTGAACTGTTTAGACCATTTTTTGGCGTTCTTCTCTACGCGTTCGGTGGCCTCTTTGAATTCAGTTTTAATGCTCTCGATATTCACAGGGACACCTTTCATTTGGAGTTTTTCACTTGCAGTTTTAGCACTAGGTGTAATGATCCAAAGTAAAATATAAATGGGGATACCCGAACCAAAAACCATGGTAAACAAGACAAAGGCCACCCGGATAAAAACGATATCCACATTGAAATAAGCCGCTACTCCGCTAGCTACCCCGCCTAAAAGTGCGTTGTCTGGATCTCTGAAGAAGCGTTTTTGAGCGGTTGCTGATGTTGTGCCGTCAAAAGCGGAGGGCTCATCTGATCTAGAATTGTCTTCACTAAAAGCCTCAGGACTGCCAAGTACATCAATGATTTCTTGCAGCAATTCCTGCTGAACGACCTGCTGCACGCCCACCTTTTCTTGCAAAAGTTCGACGATGCGCAGTTCTATATCCTGAAGAATTTCTTCCTTCCCTTGCTCATTTTGAAGAACGCTTGCCAATTTGCTAAGGTAGTTGCGGAGTATGTCATACGCTTGCTCTTCTAGCAGAAAAGCAAAGCCTTGTATATGGATAGAGACTGTTTTATTCATGGTGCTTGTTTTGGTTAATTTGTTCGACGGCTTGCTGTAATTCTTGCCAGGTGCGGGCAAGCTCGAGATAAAAGTCTCTTCCTTTCTGAGTCATTTTATAATACTTCCTTGGCGGACCTGAGGTAGATTCTTCCCAGCGATAAGTGAGTACCTCCAAATTTTTGAGTCGTGTGAGCAAAGGATAAACCGTGCCCTCCACCACCAATAATTGCGCTGTACGCAGTTTATCTAAGATTTCTGACGGATACGCCTCCCCTTGATTCAAAATACCAAGAATGCAGTATTCCAAAACACCTTTTCGCATTTGAGCTTGCGTATTCTCTAGATTCATCTTTGCTAAATTTGATACAAAGATATATGTTTTATAATGTATTATGCATTGCATAGTACTAAAAAAATAAAAAAACGCCAAAATAGACGACTCCGTATTTATGAATACGCTTCTACTTCAAGCACTTGAAGTAATCAAAGGGTTCTTGACACACATTGCATTGGTAGTGCGCTTTACAGGCTGTGCTGCCAAACAAACTCACCATTCGGGTATCTTTGCTCTTGCATTTTGGACAAGCCACACGAGGTGGTTCTGAAAAAAGCGCACTTTTATCGGGCTCGTTGACCGGTGGCGCTATGCCGTAAAGAAGCAATTTTTGGCGACCACTTTCGGTAATCCAGTCGGTGGTCCAGGCAGGGCTCAAGATGTGTTTTACTTTGGCGTTGGCAATCCCTTTTTCTCGCAATTTGGCAAGAATATCTACCTCTATTTGCTGCATGGCTGGGCAACCGCTATACGTTGGGGTGAGTTCAATGATCCAGGTTTGTTGTTGCAAATAAATTTCTTGAACAACTCCCAAGTCTATGATGGTCAGGACCGGGATTTCTGGGTCGCTAACCTCTTCTAAAAATTGACGGAGCTCAGCTGCACTTACCATTCCATATTTGGATAGGCTCTTTGCATGTATTGCAAATCAGAGAGGAGGAATCCCATGTGTTCAGAATGACGGCCTTCGCGGCCACCATCAAATTTCCAATTGTTTTTCGGGATTTCTAGGGTGGCCTCCGAAAGAATGTGTGTTACAGTAGCCGTCCATTTGGCTTGAATACTCGCCATTGCGGGTACTTTTGCTTCTGCTTGAAGCAAATGGTCGTGTGCATCTTCGTAAAATAACTCGTTGGTATAGCGCCAAAGATGGTCAATAGCAGCTTGTGCCCGCTGATGAGATTCTTCTGTGCCATCGCCCATACGGATCACCCATTCTGAGCTATGTTTGAGGTGGTAGCGCGTTTCTTTGACAGATTTGGCTGAGATGGCAGCTAATTGCTCCACTGGACTTTGCATGAGCGCTTCGTAAAGTGGTAAACGAAAGGCGTCAAAGAAAAATTGACGCAAAAGCGTCATGGCGAAATCGCCGTTGGGCTGTTCAACGAGTAGTACATTTTTGTACTCGTTTTCATAACGCAAATAGGCCAGTTGGTCATGGTTTCTGCCCTTACCTTCTAGCTCGGCGGCGAAGTCGTAAAGGCTAATGGCCTGGCCAATGAGGTCAAGGGAAATGTTGGTGAGGGCGATGTCTTCTTCCAAGATGGGGCCATGGCCACACCATTCGCCTAAACGCTGCCCCAAAATAAGGCTGTCGTCAGACAGACGCAGTACGTATTCAAAAAGAGCTGATTGTTGCATCTTTACATGTGTTTGACGCCGTCTGGTACTTCATAAAAAGTAGGGTGACGGTAAATTTTGGTATCGGATGGTTCAAAGAAAGAGGCGGCTTCGTCAATATCTGTTGCGTGGATCTGAGCAGACTCTACTACCCAAATACTGATTCCTTCAGAGCGTCGCGTGTAGACGTCGCGCGCGTTTTCGAGCGCAAGTGTGGCATCGGGTGCGCGCAAGCTGCCAACATGTTTGTGGTTGAGTCCTTGTTTGCTCCGGATAAATACCTCCCAAAGAGGCCATTCGTTTGTTGACATCGTCTTGTAAATTTGATTAGGCTGATTTTTTCATGGCGCGCTTTTTGGCAAAAGCCGTTGCAGCTTCGCGCACCCATGCGCCATCTTCTTTGGCTTTGACACGCGCAGCGAGGCGTTCTTTATTGCAAGGTCCGTTTCCTTTGACTACTTGCCAGAATTCGTCCCAGTTGATTTCTGAGAAGTCGTAGTGTCCGCGGGCTTCGTTCCATTTCAAATTGGCATCTGGAATGGTGAGGCCAAGGATTTCGGCTTGCGCTACGGTGGCGTCTACAAAACTTTGACGGAGTTCGTCATTGGTAAAACGCTTGATTTTCCATTTGATGGATTGATCCGAATGCGTAGAAGCTGCATCGCTAGGGCCAAACATCATGAGGGCAGGCCACCAAAAACGATTCATGGCATCTTGCGCCATTGCTTTTTGTTGTGGGGTACCGCTACAGAGTTTCATGAGCGACTCATATCCTTGGCGCTGGTGAAAAGATTCTTCTTTGCAAATCTTGACCATGGCACGAGCATATGGCCCGTAAGAGGTACGGCAAAGCGCAACTTGATTCATGATGGCTGCGCCGTCTACCAACCAGCCAATTGTGCCGATATCGGCCCAGGTAAGTGCAGGATAATTGAAAATAGACGAATATTTTGCTTTTCCGGTATGGAGGTCATCGATGGTTTGCTCTCGACTGGTGCCGAGGGTTTCGACCGCTGAATACAAATAAAGGCCATGGCCGGCTTCGTCTTGCACCTTTGCCAACAGCACTGCTTTGCGTCGCAAATTGGGGGCGCGGGTAATCCAGTTGCCTTCAGGAAGCATGCCAACTATTTCTGAGTGTGCATGTTGCGAAATCTGACGAACAAGGTTTTGGCGGTATTCGTCTGGCATCCAGTCGTTGGGCTCAATCTTGATTTCTCGGTCGATTTTCTCTTGAAAACGGATTTCTTGTTCAGCTTGGGTCATAATGTCTTTGTTACGATGAAACAAATATAGAAAATAACTACGCCATCAAAACATGATTCGCGTTAGTTTGTTCATTGATATATGTTGGTTGAGGCTTGCGCATTATTGCTTACTTTTGACCCTGATTATTTATGACCATGTCTACTCAGTTTCATTCCCTCAAAGTCAGCGACCTTCAACGAGAAACAGAAGGTTGTGTATCAGTCGCTTTTGAAGTGCCAAACGCGCTTCAAGCACAATTCACATTTGCCTCTGGTCAATACCTTACCTTCAAAACAACAATCGACGGCGAAGAGCTCAGGAGGTCTTATTCTTTGTGCAGTGCGCCCCACGAAAACGAATGGCGCGTTGCCATCAAGCAAATACCAAACGGCAAGTTTTCATCTTATGCCAACGAAACACTCCAAATTGGCACTACCTTAGAAGTGATGGCGCCAATGGGCAATTTCAAATTTGAGCCCAACCCAAGCGCTCAAAACCATTATGTTTTATTTGCTGCCGGAAGCGGTGTCACGCCAATCTTTTCAATACTCAAAACAATTCTTCAAGCTGAACCCCTCAGTGGTGTCACCTTATTTTACGGCAACAAAGGCTTTGCGGAAGTCATTTTTAGAGAAGAACTAGAAGCAATAAAAAACCGTTTTCTCAACCGACTTAATTTAGTACACGTTTTCTCTAGAGAGAATATTGGTGTTCCGCTGCTCAAGGGCAGAATAGACGCCGCACGCACCAAAGAGTTACTCAACGCTTTTCTAAAAAATCAGACCATTAACGGCGCTTATATTTGCGGCCCTCAAGACATGATTTTAGCGGTTAAAGACGAACTCAGTACTTTTGGTGTCAATGCCAAAGACATTCATTTCGAATTATTTCACGCTGCACCAATTGCCAAAGCAGTAGAAACCAAGCAAAATAATGAAGCTGCATTTGAATCTCATATTGAGCTCATTATGGATGGCGAAGTCACTGATTTTTATCTCTCTTCAGATGGCCCAAGCATCCTTGACGCTGCCTACAAAGCTGGTGCCGATGCGCCATTTGCCTGTAAAGGTGGTGTTTGCTGTACCTGTAAGGCGAAAGTGCTCAGGGGCGAAGTAACAATGGATGTCAATTATGCACTCACGCCAGAAGAAGTGGAGCAAGGCTACATTCTCACTTGCCAGGCGCATCCAAAAAGTAACGGTATACTCATTTCATTCGACGACTAACATGGGCTTATTTGACCGTTTTAAATCCAACAATAACGCCGCCTTACCAAAAGGCGCACATCTGCTGACAATTAAAAGTGTTCAGCAGCTGAGTACGCAGGCCGTACAACTTACTTTTGAAGTTCCGACCTCACTTTCAGACAAATTCAAATTTACACCAGGCCAGTACCTCACTTTGGCCGTGGAAGTAAATGGAGAAAAAATCAGAAGATCTTACTCTATTTGCAGCAGCACCTCAAATGAGCTCAGTATTGGCGTCAAAGCCATTGCAAACGGCAAAGTATCCAACTACCTTCAAAAACTGAGTGCGGGCACAGAACTCATCGTTTTTGAACCCGAAGGCAACTTCCTTTGGAAACCTGCATACAAAAAAGCCGTTGCTATTGCTGCCGGCTCGGGCATCACCCCCATCATGAGCATGCTACAAACCGCAGGCGCACAAACCGATTTTCAACTTTTTTACGGGAACAAAAGCCCAGAAGATGCCCTCTTCCTTTCAGAAATTCTTGCACTCACCAACACGCAAACACAGCTCTTTTATTCTCAAAAAGAAGTAGCAGCAGCGCAGTACGGCAGAATTGACGACGCTGCGCTCAAAGAGCAGATCAAAACCAACCTTAGCATATTACAGGCCGATGCTTTTTTCTTGTGTGGCCCCCAAGAAATGGTTGAAAGCGCAGAAAAAACACTCGCTTTTTTTGGCGTGAGTCCGCAGAAAATTCACAAAGAATTATTTTTTGTGAGTGAAGAAAAGCACACGCCAACTAACGAGGCAAATTTCTCTGGAAAAAGCCATGTGAAGGTCATGATAGACGGCGATATTGCCTCCTTTGACATGCATGGCCAAGACAAAACTATTTTAGAGCTCTCCGAAAAAGCAGGTCTAGACGCACCGTTCTCTTGCCGCGGCGGAGTTTGTTCGTCTTGTAGAGCCAAAGTGCTCAAAGGAAGTGCTGCCATGCGCATGAACCACACCCTCACCGACAGCGAAATTGCCGATGGTTATATCCTTACTTGTCAGGCTTATGCTACCAGTGCAGAATTAATCGTGAGTTTCGATGCGTAAAAGGATCGCTATTCTAGGCGCGAGCCAAGGCATAGGCGCCGCACTTGTAGCTCATTTTGCGCAAATGGAGGCAACAGAAGTACTTGCTTTGTCTCGGAATTTGCAAAAAATGGAACAGCGCTTTTTGCAAAAAAACGTCAAATGTTACGGCCTAGATATTTCAAAAGATGTTCAACATCAAATAACTGCAATCAATTTAGAAGCCCCGATAGACATCCTCATCAATAACGCCGGCCTGCTGATCAATAAGCCTTTTGCAACGTTGACACATCAAGACTTCACAGAGAGCTACCAAGTAAATGTCATTGGTATCATGGAAGCAACCCAAGCGTTGCTCCCTTCGCTCGCCCCGAATGCACACATCGTCAATATCAGTTCTATGGGTGGTTTTCAAGGCAGTCTTAAATTTGCAGGGCTTGCCGCCTACTCTACTTCAAAAGCTGCCCTATGCGCATTTACCGAACTCTTTGCCGAAGAATATAAATCAAGTGGCATTCATATGAACTGTTTGTGCTTGGGTGCAGTCCAGACCGAAATGCTTGCAGCTGCTTTTCCAGGCTACACAGCGCCTACTTCTGCAGCCCAAATGGCCGGTTTTATCGCAGATTTTGCCCTCAACAGCGGTGCGTTTTTCAATGGCAAAATCATTCCGGTTTCTAGTACCAACCCATAATTTCTAATCCGCAGGCTTTTTTGTAACTTCGTTACGTGAAGCAGCTTTACAGGATTCTATTTTTATTGGTGGCAGCCCCTGTGTTTGCCCAAGATATCCATTGGACGCAATTCAACAACAACCCGATCTTTCTGAACCCTGCTCATGCGGGGAATTTCAAAGAAGACCTCCGTCTTACTGCCAACTACCGCACGCAATGGCGCAGCGTAAGTATTCCATTTCAAACAACCGCAATAGCTGCTGACGCAAAATGGAAACAATGGGGTTTGGCCGCCAATTATTTCCATGATCAAGTTGGCGATGGTAAGTTTCAGACCAACGAACTTCAACTGAGTTTGTGTCGTCCGTTTGCACTCAACAAACAACACCAGCTCAGGGCCGCGATACAACTTGGTTTCAATCAAAGACAATTGAACAGCAATGCTTTTTACTTTGACAGCCAATACAACGGCTATATTTTTGACCCAAACGCCCCTACGAACGAATTTTTCCAGACGGCGTCCATGACCAAACCTATGTTAGGCCTGGGTGTCATCCATCAGTACCAACTCAATAGGCTACTCACTTTTCAAAGTAGCTTAGGCATTTTTAACCTGACCCGACCCAATCAAAGTTTTTTGAGCGAAAACACCCAACGCGACATCAGAGTCAATTTAGTTGGTCAGTTGCGTTATCAATATGCTCCTCAGTTGGTTTTTGAACCTAGTTTTCAACTCAATGCACAAGGTCCTTACCGCGCGCTCACGGTTGGTTCAACAGCCGAATACTTGCTCTCATCTAAAGAAAAAATCACGCTGAGTTCTGCACTTTGGTGGCGCGCCCAAGATGCCTTTTGCCTACAGTTTGGTTTGGCCCGAGGGCCACTTTATACCGGTATTTCCTATGACTTCAATTATTCTTCGCTCGTGCCTGCCAGTAGAGGACGCGGCGCTTTTGAATTAAGTGTGCGCTACGTATTTAGTAAATTTCAACCACCCCAACTGCAATACCGCATATGCCCAGATTTTATTTGATTTGTTTGCTGCTGCTTTCTGCAGAATGCTGGGGTCAGAAACAACTCCAAAGGCTAGTTGCACACGCAGATGCTCAAGTAGTCGCCTTAGATTATATCGAGGCTTTGAAATTTTACGAGCAAGCACTTGAACTCGAGCCAAATGCCATAGAACTCCACTGGAAGATCGCCCAAGCCAATCAACAATTCAAAGATTACAAAACCGCAGCAACTTATTTTCTGAAGGTTTATGAGCAAGATCCCGACGGACAAAAGTATCCGGAGGCGCAGCTCAATTATGCGCTCATGCTCAAGCAACAAGGACGCTATAAAGAAGCTTTGGCTCAGTTCAAAGAAGTCAAAAGATTTTTTGCCGACGACAAAAAAACCAACACCTATCTGAAGGCAGAACAAGAGGTAATTGCCTGTAATTGGGTACTTAAACAACTCAAATTTGTGAGTGCTGAAGAAAATACAGCGCTGCGCGCACATGCCGTCAATACCGTAGATACTGAATTTGGACACATTTTTCTAAACGATACCTTGATATTTAGCTCCCTAAGAGCAGATTCCACAGCCGCAGACCAAGAGCAAATTTTTAGCGCCCATTATTCAGTCCAACTTTATCAATTCCCGACCTCTGCTCAAAAGCAATCGTTCATAAAAGGGTTGCGGCCCCATTTGGAATATGGCAACTTTACACTAGCTCAAGATAGCAGTTTTGCGCTTTGCAGCGAGTGTCAGCGAGATGCCACCGCCTTGACATGCCGCATCATGAAGGTAATCAAACAAGAAGATGCATGGCACTTAGATACCAATGAAGTATTTGCGCTTCCACCGGCTGCTTACCAAAGTATGCCGCATCTTTTTGAGCTCAATGGCCAGCTCATGTTGATTTATAGCGCTGCTGCAGCAACTGGAAAAGGTGGCCTTGATCTATGGATGAGCGAAATGAAAAAAGATGGCTCTTTTCAAAACCCGACTAACTTAAGCGGGCTAAATTCTTTTGAAAATGAGGTCTCACCATGGTATGATCCACTTTTTAAACGCCTTTACTTCTCGAGTACTTGGCATACCGGTTTTGGTGGATACGATATTTTTTATGCTGCGCTGCAGACCGATGGCAGTTTTGGTCCGGCGGTCAATATGGGCCTGCCTTTCAATAGTGCAGCCAACGAACTTTACTTTTTTTGTGAAGCCGATACCGCCTATTTGAGTTCTAACCGCATTGGCAGCCTTTATGCATCTCACCCAACCTGCTGCAGCGACGTCTTTTATCAATATTTACCTAGGCCAAAGGCTCAAAAAGAAGAGATTGAATCAACAAGCGTTCAAATCGTTAAATTACCCATCCAACTTTATTTCGAAAACGACCATCCGAACCCAAAGACAACGGCCGATTTTACCGAGCTGTCCTATGAAGAGACTTATGCCAAGTATAAAAGTCAATACCCGTTGTATCTGCAAAAAGTGACCGAAGGTCGTGATTCCTTGGATGCTGCTCAGCAAGTGCAATCTTTGCTTCAATTTTTTGAAGTAGAAGTAGATCACGGCATGCAAAACCTCTCGTTATTCCGCGCACAAGTTTGGCAAGCCTTGCAGTCTGGCCAGCAGGTCAGTATTATGGTTCAGGGTTTTGCAAGTCCGCTAGCAAAGTCAGATTATAACGTACATTTGACAAATAGACGCATTTCGGCCATCAAAAATTATTTTGAAGAGATAGATGGTGGTAAATTTGCACCCTATATGCTGACCACTCCACTTCGTTTACAATTTATTGAGGTTCCGATGGGAGAATACAAAGCCAATAAAGACGTGAGCGACAATTACTACGACCAACGCAATTCAGTTTATTCCAAAGATGCCTCTGCAGAAAGACGCATAGAAATTATCGAACTGCGTACCGAATCCCTACCCCCTAGATGAACCAAAAACAGCGCATCCATTTTCTCGATTTTAGTCGCAGCGTCGCGATCCTCATGATGCTGCAAGGGCACTTCATTTCTATGACACTTGAGAGCTACCCCACTTTCATGGCAGAAGTAAGGCTCAATGGCTCTTCTGGCAGTATGTGGTTCAGTACATGGGGATTTTTCCGAGGGCTCACTGCGCCTTTGTTTTTTACCATTTCTGGCGCTGTCTTTACCTACTTATTACACAAAGAATGGCAAAAAGGTGAAGCGCCGTTTTTGAAGCTCATGCGCGTTAGAAAAGGGCTGCGCCGCGCGCTTAGTTTGCTGCTCATTGGCTATATACTGCAGCTCAATCTCAAATTCCTAAAATATTATATTGCTGGGCATTTCAACCCACACTTTTTAGGTTTTCATATTCTACAATGTATTGGCATTGGCTTGTTGCTCTTGTTATTTTTGAGCGCACTCCTTTCCAAAATCAGAAAATATAGCTGGTTTTTTTACCTGCTCACCGCACTCATCATCTTTGGTTTTACGCCGCTGGTGCGCCTACAACCAGGTTACTTTCCGGAAGGCATTCCCGCCATCCTTCAAAACATGATACAAGGTCCAGACACCGGATTTTCTATTTTCCCTTGGATAGGTTTTGTATTTTTTGGCGCCGGATTTGGCCATTACCTGAGTATGCACGGTACAGGTTTTAAAAATAAAAATGTATATCGCTATCTTCTTTCAGCAGGGCTCACTTACTATATAGTGGGTTGGATCATGACCTTTATTTACAACGGAGATTTCACTCATTTTCATTACAAATATCTTTGGGCATTTGACCGTGCATTTTTTGTGGCAATTCTTTTGATCTTTTTTACATTTATGAGTGGTTTTGAACGTTTCCGTCCAAAAATATTTATGGCTGTGGGGCAAGAAACATTCGCCATCTATGTCATCCACGCAGTGATTCTTTATGGCGCCATTACTGGTTATAGCTTGCGCTCCTTTCTAGAAAATAAACTAAGTGCGCTCGAGGCCATCTTCGGCGCCATCCTCTTCTTAGGTTTCTTTATTGGTTTGGTTCAAGTTCTTGAGCCTATTCGTCATTTCTTTCGTAAATTTCGCACGTTTTTTATCTCAAATGGAAAACCCAGTAAGCCTCAATAAACCCAAAACCCGCCTTTATTTCATTGATATTGCGCGCACCATTGCCATCTTATTCATGTTGGAGGGCCATTTTGTGCATGATTCACTCGCGCTCGAATGGGTCAATGAATCATTTCCAGCTTATCATACTTGGAAATTCATCCGCGGCTTTACCTCGCCTACTTTCTTAACCGTAACCGGCTTGGTCTTTACCTACTTGCTGCTCGGCAACGAGCACCTCAAATTCTCGGACAACATGCGCGTGCGCAAAGGCTTAAAACGGGTAGTAGAACTCTTATTTTGGGGCTATCTCTTGCAATACTACGCCTTTCACGTACTTCAGTGTATAGCACTCGGTATTTTTACAATCATCATGCTTTACGGACTTTTCCGCTTGGTCAAGTTTATTCCTCTATGGATGTATTATTTTGTTGCAGGAACACTTTTATTTTTCTCTTATCTTTTTTTCGGACAATTGGGTACTACACATTGGCCAGCAAATGCACCATCCTTTATTCAAAATATGTTCCATGGCCCCCATTCACTTTTTCCGATCACACCCCACATGGCCTACACTATGTACGGCGCAATGCTTGGCGTTTTATTATATCAGTATAAAGAAAAAGTAAAAACTTGGCCTGTTATTTTGGGCACCTTCTTATTGGGTCTGACTATCTTTTTTGGGGTCAAAGTATTTTTGGTGTGGTTGCAGTCATTTGAACAAATGCAACATATTGCATTTTACCGCATGGATTGGCTCTATGAAAAGTTTGGGATGGTATTGGTGGTCCTCTCTATTTTACTTGGGCTAGAAACCTACGTGCTCAACATCAAGAAAAACAACTTGTTCTTAAAGATTGGTCAAAATACGCTCAGTATTTATATCATCCACATGATGTTGCTTTACGGCAGTGTGATTCGAATTGGATTCAATGATTTTCTGCATGAAAAACTAGGCCCGTATGAAGTGATCCCTTATACGCTAGGTTTTTGGTTGATCTTCATTGTATATGTTCATTTTATTGACCAAATACGTGCAAAGCTTCAATTTATTTTGTGGCCAATGAAGAAATACAGTAGCCGTCTCTTTGGAATTAAGCTCTGATTAAATGGTGATTTTGCGCTTCAACAAGCGCTCACCACAAGAGTCCTGAACTTTGATCTTGATTTCGTAGTCACCCGGCTTTCCGTAGACATGGCGTGTCTTGAAAGACTTTTCAGTCATGCCGTCACCGAAATCCCAGATAACACTGGAGGCATTCGGATAGTTGGCATTGAGATGAACCACTTTTTTTTCGTCGGTACTGAGTTTGACCTCAAGCTCTACCGTATTCTGATTGATTTTATAACGACTTTTATTCATCAAAACCTGAACACCAGCAATTTCCTGAATGACTGCTGCTTGTTTGGGGTCTAGTTTGGCTGTAAAGCTCAAGTTCGGCGCTGTTTTGAACAACGCTGCATAAAAACAAGATGCTGCAAGGTACGAGCCCGCCAAAGATGGGTGCTGTTTATCTTCTTGATAGAGCTGAATTTGCGGATGATTTTCTTTAACGGTTTCCCAGACCTTTCCGACAGGTACAATCGATAGGTTGAGTTGCGCGCTCACATACAAATAACCCTCATGAATGCGGTCAGACATGGTTTGGTAACTCCAATCTATACCTAGCGTATCGTCTTTGAATCCGGTATCATAGCCCCAAGTTTGGTAGAGCAATACGTTAGTGCAGCTATTATTTGCATAAATTGAGTCTAAGAGCAGTTTGATGTATGGGATACTCTGTTTGTCTATCACTGCTCGATCTTGCGCTAATTCACGGCTAAAGCCCTGTAAAACGATATAATCCCATTTGGTTGATCTGATGTTTTTGTAAAGTTCGGGTCTTTTGGAATGCATTTCAAAGGTATGACTAGATTTAGCATCCATTAAAACCTCCAATTGAACTCCTTTGCTATCTGCCATTTGCTCAAAAAGCTTTGGCATATTGTTGTAGTGTGTGTAGGAATTGCCTACAAACAAAACACGCATGGGTTGGGAAAAGACCATGCTCGCAAAAAAGAAGCCGACTAAAAAAGAAAAAAATCTCATTTGGATGTTATTGGTTGCTGCTCTTCAACAAAAGTCTTGCCAAAGCAGCTAACTCTGCGGGGTCTGCCGCAACTTTGGGCTTGCTAAAGTTGATGTCATCGATTTGCTGCAATGGAATCAAATGAATATGCGCGTGGGCAACTTCTAGCCCAATGACGCTTGATCCGATACGCTTGCAGGGTACGTGCGCGCGAAGTGTTGCAGCGACTTGCTTGGCAAAGAGCCATAAGCGCTGATAAGCGTCGTCTTCTAAATCAAAAATATAATCAGTTTCTTTTTTTGGAATCACAAGCGTATGACCCTTAGCCAAGGGCATGATATCCAGAAAAGCTAAGAATTCATCGTTCTCTGCAACTTTATGACAGGGTATATCTCCAGCAACTATTTGAGAAAATATACTCACAACTATCTAGAGATAGAAATGATTTCAAATTGGATAAGACCACCTGGTGTTTGGATTTCAGCGATATCACCAACTTTTTTACCCAATAAACCTTTACCAATTGGAGACTCAATAGAGATTTTGCGCAATTTGATGTCGGCTTCGTTTTCGGCAACAAGCGTATATTCGATCTGCATTCCGTTAGTTGGGTTCTTGATCTGAACTTTTGAAAGAATAAACACCTTGCTGTTGTCCATGTGCGTTTCATCAATTAGACGCGCATTGGAGACAATCGTCTCCATTTTGGAGATTTTCATCTCTAAAATACCTTGGGCTTCTTTGGCAGCATCGTATTCAGCATTTTCTGACAAATCGCCTTTGTCACGTGCTTCTCCAATTTGTTCAGAAATAGAAGGTCTTTGAACAGTTTTAAGATGATGGAGTTCATCTTTGATTTTTTGTAAACCCTCTGCAGTATAGTAGTTGATATTTGACATGCTCTTCGATTTATGGAAACAAACAAGAGAGCCCTTATAAGAGCTCTCTTGTTCCCAACAAAGGTAGAAAATTATTTCAAGCTAATTGTAGCACCAATGGTATGAATTGTTCCGAAAACTCCTGCAAAGCGTGCAGCGTATTCCAGACCAAGCGCATTTTGATTTTCTCCGACGAGAGCGTCAATAGAGAAACCAGCAGATGGGCCACTAAAAGCACTAGATTTGGTCTCCTCAGTGAACATACCTTTCTCATAACAGAAACCTGCTCTGAGGTTGAACGCCATGTTGTCTTTAGCGACACCGTAATCAAAACCTATACGGAATTGATCTTTCATAAATGAGTTGGCTGTAAAACCAAGCGCCATGTTCAGTTTGTTGCTTTCATTGAAAATGAAATCATATGAACCACCAATACCTAATAATGAAGGCAATTCAAAAGTGGCTGAACGTTGTTCTAAGGAAGCGTTGTAACCTGTAGTTACGTAAGTGACTTGCTGAGCCAAACCATCGCCTTTGTAGCGCATAACCGGGCCAACATTTTTTAAGGTAATGCCAAACTTGAGTTGGTCTTGCTCACCTGATACATAACGGATACCTGCATCAATAGCAATTCCGTTTGCTTTTAAGTTGGAAATGCTCTCCGAAATGACTTTGAAGTTGATGCCCCCGTAGATAGACGAAGAAAACTCTTTTGCGTATCCGATGCTGAAAATATTGAACCGCGGTGAGAAATAACCTATATTGCCTTCTGGGTTTGCCACAGTAGTAATTGGAATGTCGCCATAATTCATGGCTTGAACGCTCACAGAAAACACTTCAGAATCTGAGATGCGTTGCGCAATACCAGCTCCGTTCAAAGAAATCCCGGCAGAACCCATCCAATTGGAATAGTTGTATTTCATTTGCGTTTTGTCTGTAAAAGCCAAACCTGCAATGTTCATATAGGTAGCCTCTAGACCGTTGCTATTTGCATAAGAAGCATCGCCAATTGCAGAGGATCTGGCCCATGGGTTGATCAACAACTGAGAAGCTCCAGCAGAACCAACGCGGTCTTCGTTACCCGCCTGAACAGTTAGTGAGGCGAATAAACCTGCACTAAATAATATTTGTTTGAATGTCATTTTCATTGCTTTCGAACTTATATATCATTAAATACCTTGTAAATCCGCCTGACGCATACCGCCAAAGAACTTCAAGACGCGTTCACCAACATTAGGCACATCTACATGGATGAGGTAAATACCACCCGCAACAGGAATTGCTTTAAAGTTGGTCAAATCCCAATCGATGTAAGTTTGAGGACTGTCTTTTTTGAATGTTCTCACTAATTTACCGTTTGCAGTGTAGATACGCACCGTACAAACCTCTGGTAGATTGACGATTTTGACTTTGGTATCCAAGCGTGTGCGCTCATACTCAGAGAAAGCATAATATGGGTTAGGCACTACGTTGATCATGGCCAATGCTTCTTTGAGCATGTCTTGTGAACCAACTTGCGTAGCGATGTCTTCCATGGACCATCCGTACATTGGCTTGCCAGCATTTTCGTTGGAGCCCACAAAGTTTTTGTATTCTTTGTTGACGCGCAAGCGGATAGTAACGTCTGTAGCCAAAAGTTCTTGGTCTTGAGCCAACATTGGATAAGCCACCCAAGTGAGGGAACCGTAAAGTTCGCGCTTCGCTGTAGAGCTATTGCCTTCTACTTCAAGGTATTTCGCGTAAGCCACATTGCCAGCGTTGCTCTCAGCTTGTGCAGGCACATAGGCAGGGAAGTCAAAACCAGAGCTGAAGCCATTGGTTGTTTTTTGGTTGTAGCTGAATACGTAAACTGGGTGCATACCGCCCATGAGTGGTGTGCCTACGTTGCTCACCAAACGATCGGTTGGGTTCCATATCATGTCGGCGCCGTTTTCACCGCCTAAGAAAGAATTTTCTCCGAAGGCCATGTACAAACGCGCTCCAGATTCTAAATCTACGGCGTAGCCTGGGAACCAACCCATACCGTTGCCGGTGCCGTCTGGCTGACCATTTCTAAATACACTAGGGCTCTTGCGCAATGCGCCTGGTTGGGCAGCGCCCACGTTGAGTGCTTGGTTGCGACCGAGTTCTACAATTGGGCAGCGCGTCCAGAGTGTGGTGTCTTTGGTGATAACGATATTGACACTTGGCAAGAAGGAAATAGAAGCATTGAGCTTGCTAGAACCAGAGAAGGTGCCGAAGTAAGCCATTGGCATGTAGTCGGCTTGGTAGCCCACCAAACGGTGTGGTGCAATGATGCCCTCCAATACGCGTTCATAACCTTGTGTCGGATCTGCGCCTGCTTCGTCTGGATAGTTACATGGGTTGAGGTAAGTTGGGCCGTCTGGCAAACCTTCAAACGCGGGATCGCCCGGGTCACATTCTGGTGAGTAGTCACCGGAGCGGATCCAATTGGTTGGGAAGAACGCGTCGTTGTCTCTGACACCCGTAAGCCAACGCTTAGATGAATCGGCAAAGGTAATGCTGGCGTCGATCATGTTCGTAGACTTGGAAGCCAAGTTGCCTATTCCGGTGTATTTGTTCTGGAAAATTTGCACCGAAATACCCCACTGCGGAATGATCTGCTCGTTGTTGGACGCAATTGTGCGCTCAGAACTTATAGAATCTATTGGTGAGGCATCGCCTTTGTTGGCATAGCGGTAAATGACCCAACTTGCAGTATCGGCACCATTGCCAATATTGGGCGCAGTGTAGTCTCTGAATTTGCACTCAAAGTAACCGTTGGCCAAATTGAGCGGATCCACTACTTTGATGTTCACTGGGCCCGCACCGTAGTCATATGTAGGATTGGCCATGTATCCATCAGACAAAATAGTATTCATGCTCGCCGATGTAAGCTCCAAACTGCGGTTGCCGTTTCCGTAGCCATCCAAACGCGTGATGCGCGGTGAAGAGCCGTAGGCAACGAGTTGTGCGGTGCCGCCTGCCTCTGGCATTGGGTTGTGTGGGATTGCAGTAACAGGTGCAATTGCAGTACCGTCAAAATTGAGGCGACTAGAAATAAATGGTATTTTTTGACCATCTAAAAGCAATGGATCGTTAGGGTCGTATTCTTTAAATTGATTGAAAGCATACGCAACCGCGACATAGTAGTATTGTTTGTGATTCACTAAGGCACGAGCACCCTGTGCAAACGCATCTTCTTTCACAGAGAAAGAGTGACTGATGCCGTTGTTTTCACCATCTACTTTTTCAACAGGAACAGAGAAACCTAAGGCCTCATCAAACTCAAAGTTAATGATTCTTGAAATGTTGTTTTTGATGTCGCATTGGGCAACCAAACGGGCTTTATCTGGATCTGAGATATCGGCTATGGAGATATCTTGTGCTTTCAATTGGAATATTTGGTAGCCTTCAAAGCGGTAGAAACGATCTACTGTTGGGTCTGTGATATTGATTTCATCAAGTTCTTCGTAGGCTTCTTGGTAGTTGTTAGAAGAAACTGGGTTGTCTAACATCAAGATCAATTCATTTTCCAACTCTTGGATAACAAGACGTGGAGCGTCTGGTGGAGAAAGGATCTTGAAACAAGCATCGAACAAAGCTTGCGCTTTTGTATCGGCACGCTTCATTGCTTCTACAGATGCCATTAAGCCTCCGTCTGTGCTGCGGCCGTAAACGATACCTACAGTAATGTTGTTGATAGCTCCTGGACGGAGTGTAAATGGCCCTGCTGACTGAACAAAACGGCGGTCACCAGAAGGATTGTTATCAGTAGATTCATCCCATCCGTTTGGAAAGGCAGCAGCCATATCTTCACCTTGGGTAGACCAATGTAAGGGGTCAGATGTACCCGGGAACATATAGTCAGAGAGTGTAGTTGTAACACCATTTGACCCTGTGTAACCTAGACCTCCGTAGAACATTTCTGATCCATTGGCCCACTGACCTTCCATGAAGTTGTAATATTCAGCTGCTGGCCCTGGGTCATTGTAAGGATAAGCAGAAGTTGAAGTATAGTAGGTAAAACGACGCATACCGAAACGCTCGTTGTCTACGATACCATCTGAGTAACCAATACCAATTCCTTTGTAAACGATACCATTGTTGGCAAGTGCATCTACTACTGTAGGAACAATGTCTGTTTGTGTTGTTTCGTCATAATACGGACCAGGGTTGTCGATTCCATCGGCATCTTGGTATGGGCCTTCGAAGAAGTCACAACCAATGGCAGGTGGGTTTTCACCGTAACCTAATTTACCGCCGTCAGCTTCATCGAGGAGGTCACCATTGTACATGTAACCCAAGCCACGAGAGACGTCACAACCGGTGTAGTCATCGGCGTAGTTTCCGACGTCAGCGTCTAGGTATTGAGAGAAGTAAGTGTTGTAAAGGGTTTGGGTACCGCGGTTGATGAGTTCGTAGTTGTAAAACGTCATGCGGTTCACTTCGTCGTTTGTTGCAAATGAGAAGGCTTGTGCGCGGATCTCCATACCGATTGGGTCACCGTTTGTTTCGGTGTGGATGTTTCCTTTATCGTTGAAAACCCACCAGTGTGTTTCGTCACCGTAAAGTGAAATGCGACGGTCTATGCCACATTCGATGTCGTCGCGACCTAGGATGTCGTCGTACCATGGGTGGTCACCGTTGTCTGGGTTGTAGTTGCCGTCTTGGTCACGGTCATAGAATGGTGCCAAGAAATAATCTTGACCTCTTGAGACGTCGCCATGTGCTGGCCATCCGTAGATGCGGTTGAGTTCGTCGTTGGTAGGTGCGGTAATTTCGTCGCAACCTTCTGTGGTAACACCTGCATTACACTCCCACCAAATGTTGAATTTGACAACCTCAGCTTTGCGAATAGTATAAAACTTATCGTAGGCAATACATTGGTCTGGGTCAATGTTGGCCTCGCCAAAATCGCGGATGGCGTCATCGCCAACCGGATTAAGTGGGTTGAAATTACCAGAACCTGGCGTAACGCTAAGCGGACCAGGCCAGAAATCGTTACCGGAACGGTAGCGCAATGCAGCTAATTTAAGCTGCCCGTTGACGTCTGTACCACCCATCCAGAGTGCACCTGCAAAAATAGCAAAGCGGTTACTCCCTTTGGGAACTTCGTAGGCGGCTACGCCCGCAGCACGGTTTTGGAACATACTTCCTCCTTGCTCAATGAGCGCAGACACATCGTTGAACTTCATGGTCAACTTTGCGGTTGCTGGGCTACAGTTGGCCTTAGGCTTAGCTGTAGGTTTGTAGTCTTTGTCATTTGGGCCTAAGTATGCGAATGCTTGAGAGCAAGCTACAGTTAGACCAATAAACGCGGCAATGAATTGCTTTTTCATAATACTTCGTTAAAGCTTCTTAAAAATCAAATTTTACTCCCAAACGAATAGTTCGAGGTATACTGATGTTAAACGGATTCTGAATCTTCATGGTGTAGTAGTCACGGAAAGATTGCTCATCAATTTGGTTTTGAATTGAGGTTTGGCTTGCTGCAGCAGCAAGGTAGCCGTCGTCATCTGCGTTGCCAGTGGCACGGTAAACATTCAAGACATTGAACTGATTGAATAGGTTGGTGGCACGCACATAAACTTGCAAGAATGCTGTTTTCTTCTTGTTCTCTTTGGTGCCATATTCAAGGTTGATGGTTTTGTCTGCTTGGATATCCAAACGATACTGCCATGGCAAACGAGAACCATTTAAAGTACCGTTGATACCTGCATTGAGGTTGCCAATACCTTCGTCAGTGATAAAGGTTTGGGAAGAATATGGTGAGCCTGAGTTGACATTCGCAATAAGGTTCAAGCCTGAGTTTTCAAAAATACGTGTCTTGCCAATCATTGGGCCGTTGTAGTCTTGACCTTCGCCGTAACGGTAGTCAAAAGTAAAGTTGAATGCGTGGCGCTGATCGTAGCTGTAAGGGAAGATCACGCGCAAGTTAGGCAAGCCAGCATTGACAAGGGCTGACATAGAAGTGGCGTCTGAACCCGTACCGTCTGCAAACTGTAAGGTGTAGTTGGCTGTCATGCGGATGTTTCCAGTCTGACGCATATCGTAAGCAACTGTTAGGCCTTTTACGGTACCGAAGTCGCGGTTGCCATATGTTTTGTAGGTTACAGGATAGGCTTCAAATACGTTGATCAACTGAACGTTGTCGCGCTGTTCGCGGTAGAATGCCGAGATTTTAACAGAAGATGTACGCGTGACCACTTGTTGGAAACCGAGTTCGTAGTCGACGGTTTTTTCTGGCAACAAGTTAGAGTTATTGATAACGGCATTGCGCGTTTGAATGAACTGATACTCATAAGGATTGAAGCGGAAACCTGAAGTAGGGCGCTTGGTGAGGATGTCGTAGTGCGCAAAGAAAGAGGCCTCTTCTGAAATTGGGAAGGAGAATGCGATACGCGGCATGACATTTACTTGTGCTTTGTAGTCTTCGAATGCCTCGGCAGTTGGAGTTTCTAAAGATGGGTCTTGTAACCAAGGAGCAATTCCCGCTGCGCCGCGAATTTTGGATGGATCTTCGATTGGTGTGCCGGTAGCGTCGTACCATTGTGAACCATTTCTAAAGCCATTGATGCTAGATGGATTGTTGACATCGTTGACATAAACTACGTAGTCATCGCCCATTCCGTCTGGGAGGTCAACCCAACTGTATTGGTTAGGGTCGTTGGTCGCTAAGGCTCTGGCCTCTTGAACTGTTTTGGCAGTGTAAAATAAATAAGGATCTTTTAAGACTGGTTGGTTGGCGTCAAAGACGTCGACACGAACACCGACGTTGAAGACGATGTCTTTGAAAGCAAATTTGTCCATGATGTAACCAGCCATGTAAATTGGTTGGAACGCACCTACAAAACGTTTGTAGTTGCCGTTTTCATCGAATTCGTTAAAGTATTTGTTGATGTCGGTGTTGCCACGTACTTTTTGGCCTGTGTGGTCATAGCCCCAGTAAGAAACATAAGATTGGCCACTATTGAGCAACTCGTCTGGTGAGAACATCTCAAACTGGAACAAATTCGGGTCGTATTGGTCGATGTCTACAAAATCAGTGCCATCTGGTTTGTAACCTAATTTTTGACGAAGGTTATAATCAAAGAAAGATTGTTGGTCGTTGTTGACCTGACCTCCGTATTCACCTGTGCCTGTTTGGAAGGCATCGCCTGCATTCAAACGGTTGTAGGTAATGGCTTTGAATGAACCAGAGTCGGTAACTACGCCTGAATTGAGGTCGAGTTCTTTGATGTGGAAGTTGGCCAACTGACGTGCGATAGACCAAATACTTGAAGGGCCGTTGTCTCCGCTTGTCCAGCCGCGATCTAGGCGTTGTTCGTATTCAAAACCTAAAGAAATGGAGTGGTCACCGAGCACTACTGAACCAGCACCAGTAACACGGAATTGATCGTTTTCAGACTTGCCAAAACCATTGGAAGGCGAACCGATATTAGCCCAAATGCCGTAAACACTGTTTGGTAAATCGCCATTTCTTAGGGCATTGCCCTGTTGGATTTGGAAGAGGTTTTCGTAACGGCCAAT
>CAMDFN010000012.1 GCA_945897565.1 Chryseobacterium gleum | reverse complement strand
TACAAACTAGACAAAATTGGCACTTCAAATGGGCATCCGGTTTACAACCTAACATTCCACGGCGAGCATCCTCATAATAAATCCCCACTTGACTTGTCCATTACAAAAAACGTAGCATCGCTTTTTGCAGGAGGCTTATTAATCTTAATCATTATGTTGGGGGTTGCACGGGGCTACCGTAAGAACGGGGCTGTTGCCCCCAGTGGATTGGCTAAATTCATTGAACCTCTGGTTATGGTGATTCGCGACGACATTGCAAAGGAAAATATCGGACACGGTAAACATCACAAATACGTGCCATATCTCCTAACCATTTTTTTCTTCATTTGGATCAATAATTTATTGGGTCTGATTCCTATATTTCCCGGAGGGGCCAACTTGACTGGAAACATAACCATTACTTTCTTCTTGGCTTTGTGTACACTGATTATTACGCTTTTATCCTCTAACAAGAATTACTGGAAACATATTTTTGCTACCCCAGGCGTTCCAAAAGCCTTGATGCCTATCATGATTCCAATTGAAATAGTTGGAATATTCACGAAGCCATTTGCATTAATGATTCGTCTCTTTGCAAACATATCTGCAGGACATATTATTATACTAGCTTTAATTTCAATCATTTTCATCAACAAAAATATCGCGTGGGGTGCATTATCCGTACCTATGGCGCTCTTTATTTCCTGTTTGGAAATGTTAGTAGCAGTTTTGCAGGCTTATTTATTTGCCTTGCTTTCTGCCCTGTTTATCGGTGCAGCAGTTGAAGAATCGCACCATTAGTATTTGTAACTTTTAAATATACATAGTATGATTTACGGTAGTATCGCAGCAATCGGAGCAGGTCTCGCAGTATTAGGAGCTGGTATTGGCATTGGCCAAATCGGTGGAAAAGCTGTAGAAGGGATTGCAAGAAATCCTGAAGCATCAGGAAAAATCACAACAACTATGATTATCGCCGCAGCACTTATTGAAGGTGTTGCATTATTCGGTGTGGTAATCGGTTTGTTAGGAGCTGCAAAGTAAACATGTTTTCTACCCAAACGGTTGGTTTGGGTAGAAAACTTTTTTGTTAAAGTATTTAAAAGTCGTTAAACATGGATTTAGTTACTCCGGATTTAGGATTATTATTTTGGACAGGTTTGGTATTCTGTCTTTTGTTGTTTGTTTTGACCAAATTTGCTTGGAAACCAATTCTCAATGCGGTCAATACCCGCGAGCAAAAAATTTCTGAAGCTTTAGCACTTGCCGAGCAAACAAAAATAGAAATGCAAGCGCTCAAAGCAGAAAACGACCAAATTTTGAAAGAAGCACGTGCCGAACGCGACCAAATTTTAAAGGAAGCGAAAGAAGCGGCCAACAGCATGGTTGAAGAAGCTAAAGGAAAAGCTAAAAACGAAACAGCTAAAATTGTCGAGTCTGCCCGCCTTACTATCAACAGTGAAAAAGCAGCAGCAATGGCAGAGCTTAAAAACCACGTAGCAAGTCTTTCCTTAGAAATCGCCGAGAAAGTGGTCCGTCATGAACTCAGTTCAGACGACAAACAAAAAGCGCTTGCAACACAACTTGCAGGTGAAATCAAAATGAACTAATCCATGAAATCCAACAAATCTGCTGTTCGCTATGCTACCGCTCTTTTAGAGTTGTGCATCGAGCACAACAAAGTGGAGCTCATCGAGGCTGATATTCTTCAACTCATCCAAACCGCTGAAGAAGTTCACGACTTCCAAGTTTTCTTGAGTTCACCACTGATCATCACAGACAAGAAAATTTCAATCCTGAATCAAATTTTCAAGGACTTCAACCAAACAACCCTTGACTTTTTATCATTGGTAGCCAACAACGGCAGAGAATCTATCATGATCGACATCGCCAAACAATTCAACTCTTTGCTCAAGACGCATCGTGGAATTGTCCCGATCACTATCATCAGCGCTCAGCAACTAGAAGAAGCTACAAAATCTTCGATTCTTGCTCAAATTTCAGGCAGTATCAACGGCACACCAGAAATCACAGAACAAATCGATGCAGCACTCATCGGTGGTTTCATCGTTCGGATGGGCGATCACCAAATAGATGCTTCGGTAGCCAATCAGCTCAAGCGTCTCAAACAACAATTCGTATAATCGTCAACAGACAAAATAAAATAAGTACACATGGCAGATATTAAACCAGCAGAAGTTTCCGCAATATTGAGAGAACAACTCTCAGGTTTCCGCTCGGAAGCTGAATTGCAAGAAGTAGGAACGGTACTTCAGGTAGGAGATGGTATTGCACGCATTTACGGCATGAACGGCGTTCAGTACGGCGAGCTCATTGAATTTGATGGCGGCATGCAAGGAATTGCACTCAACCTCGAAGCAGACAACGTCGGAGCAGTATTGCTTGGTCGTTCTTCTAGCGTTAAAGAAGGTGATACCGTTCGTCGTTTGGGTAAAATTGCTTCAGTAAAAGTTGGTGATGGCATAGTTGGTCGTGTTGTCGACACACTAGGTCAGCCTATCGATGGCAAAGGACCAATCCAAGGTGAGCTTTACGAAATGCCAATTGAGCGCAAAGCACCAGGTGTTATCTTTCGTCAGCCTGTAAATGAGCCACTTCAAACGGGTATCAAAGCAGTAGACGCCATGATTCCAATTGGACGAGGCCAACGCGAGCTCATCATCGGTGACCGCCAAACTGGTAAAACTACAGTTGCGATCGACACCATCATTAACCAACGCGAGTTTTACGATCGCGGTGAGCCTGTATATTGTATCTATGTAGCCATTGGCCAAAAAGGTTCAACCGTTGCTGGTATTGTTAAAAAATTAGAAGATGCAGGTGCAATGGTTTACACAACTGTAGTTGCCTCCAACGCATCTGATCCAGCTCCAATGCAGTTTTACGCACCAATGACCGGTGCAGCTGTCGGAGAATACTTCCGCGACTGCGGTAAGCCAGCGCTTATCGTTTAGGATGACCTTTCCAAGCAAGCAGTTGCTTATCGTGAAGTATCACTTCTTTTGCGTCGCCCGCCAGGTCGCGAGGCTTATCCAGGTGACGTCTTCTATTTGCACTCCCGCTTACTTGAGCGCGCAGCAAAAGTGATTGCCGATGACAACATTGCCAAACAAATGAACGACCTTCCTGCCTCTTTGAAAGACAAAGTGCGCGGTGGTGGTTCACTTACAGCTCTTCCAATCATTGAAACGCAAGCAGGTGACGTCTCTGCTTATATCCCTACCAACGTGATCTCCATTACAGATGGTCAGATCTTCTTAGAAGGAGACTTGTTCAACGCTGGTATCCGTCCGGCAATTAACGTTGGTATTTCTGTATCCCGCGTAGGTGGATCTGCACAAATCAAGTCAATGAAGAAAGTGGCTGGCACCTTGAAGCTCGATCAAGCGCAATACCGCGAACTCGAAGCTTTTGCAAAATTTGGTTCAGACCTAGACGCAGCTACAAAAGCAGTCCTTGACAAAGGTGCCCGCAACGTAGAGATCCTCAAACAACGCGAAGGTGATCCATATCCAGTAGAAAAGCAAATTGCGATCATTTATGCTGGTGTAAAAGGCCTCATGCAACCAGTTCCGATTTCTAAAATCAAGGAATTCGAAAAAGACTACCTTACGTTATTAGAAGCCAATCACGCTGATACACTTTTAGCATTGAAAGCAGGGAAATACACAGACGAAATCGAGGCAGTTTTAGTCAAAACAGCTAAAGAAGTTGCAGCTAAATTTGCATAATTACAGCCTTAATTTAGGATTACAATGGCGAATCTAAAAGAAATACGCAACCGCATTAGTTCAGTGGGCTCCACCATGCAGATCACCTCTGCAATGAAAATGGTATCGGCTGCTAAATTGAAACGCGCACAAGATGCTGTATCGCAAATGCGTCCTTATGCGGGCAAATTGCGCGAAATCCTCGAAAACTTAAGTTCTAGCTTAGACCTCTCTGAAAATGCTTACGCAGAGCAACGCGAAGAGAACAAAATTCTGATAATCGGCATTACTTCTAACAGAGGTTTGTGCGGTGGTTTCAATAACAACATCATCAAGCGTGTTGGTGTTTTGATCGCCGAAGATTACGCAGGAAAAGACGTCTCTGTTTTCTGTGTGGGTAAAAAAATCAAAGATGTTTACAAGCGCACGCCAAACTTCTATACCAACGACACGTTGGAAAACATGGAAGATGTCTACGCTGATTTACGCTTTGAGGTAGTAGCCCAAATCGCAGAAGAGATCATGGCACAATTTCTCAATAAATCTTTTGATAAAGTGGTATTGGTTTACAACCGTTTTATCAACGCGGCTACACAATCTATCGAGACCGAACAGTTTTTACCAATTGTTCCTACCGTAAGCGATTCAGAAGCTGGGGACTACATCTTTGAACCTTCAAAAATGGACATTGTAGAAGACTTGTTGCCAAAATCAATGAAGCTACAGCTTTACAAAGCCATCAGAGATTCATTTGCTGCCGAACACGGCGCCCGCATGACAGCCATGCACAAAGCCACGGACAACGCAAGTGAACTCCAGAAAAACCTCAAATTGAGCTACAACAAAGCGCGTCAGGCAGCCATTACCAACGAAATCCTCGAGATTGTTGGTGGTGCTGAAGCCCTCAACGGTTAATATTTACTCCTCCTCATTCATAAAAAAAGAGCGCTGTTTCAGCGCTCTTTTTTTTGTTAAGGAAAATAGGACAGAAGGGGTGAACAATTGACTTAATTATTCCAATTGAATCGCTCTCCAATGCGCTGCTGAATATAAGTCAGTACTTCCTCTTCTTTGACGTAGGTTAATACATCTTCCATAAATGCTTGCAAGAGAAGGTTTTTGGCGGATGCCGCACTCAAACCTCTAGCTCTTAAGTAAAAAAGTGCTTCTTGATCGAGTTGTCCGGTTGTGGAGCCATGCGAACACTTGACATCGTCGGCATAAATCTCGAGCTCTGGTTTGGAGTTGACACTCGCGTGATCAGACAAAAGGACATTTGCATTGCTTTGGTAAGCATTGGTTTTTTGTGCGTCTTTGCGCACAAAGACTTTACCATTGAACACTGCAGTAGATTTATCTGCGGCAACGCCTTTATATGTTTCAAAAGACTCACAGTTGGCTACTTGGTGGTCAATGGTGGTGTAGTTGGCTACGTGTTGCTCTTCTTTGAGCCAATACGCGCCATTGAGATACGTTTGGGCGTGTTCCCCTTGTACGGCAACCATTGTGTCGTTGCGGACAAAACTACCATCTAAAGTGAGGGTGTTGATTTCAAAGTGAGATTTTGCTGCTTGTTGTGCGCGGTCTTCATTGAAATCAAAATGATTTTGAGCTGTATCTTGAAGTTTATACATCTTAATGCGAGCGTCTTGCGCTATTTCGTATTGAAGATGTGTATGCGAAAAACTGGTCGTTTGGTCTTGTTGTTTGGCAACGAAATAAACAGTTGCTTCTGAATTTTCTCCAAAGTTAAAATGGTGGCGGTAAAAGTGTTTGCCTCCGCTGTTCACTTGAACAATTTGAATGGGTTTATCTAAAGTACAATTTTTTGCAAGTGTAATATGCACACCGTTTTTTGCATGAAGGATATTTAGCGCACCAAAAATGTCATAAAAACTGGCCTCGTGAAAAGTACCAGGCTGTTCTGTAATTAAGTCAATGTTTAGGCCATTTGGTAAGTTTTGCGGCACTATAATTTGATCGTTGTTCACTAAAATAGTGTATGCAGCACTTAAGACGCAATGTTCCATTAGTTGTGTTGTATCTAGCTGAAATGCGCTCTGAAAAGCAGCTGATGCTAATTTACCAAGTCGAGTGTATTTGAACCTTTCTGATTTGGTAGTTGGGAAGTCTTTGCCTAAAAGGTAAGCTTGCGCAGCTTGTTGGAGGGCTGGTGGAATCGCAATTGGACTTGCCTCTAAATGGGCAATAAATTGATCGAGTTTGTTACTGACAATGGTTTCCATCTTACAAACTTTCTTTGATCCAGTCGTAGCCGCGTTGTTCGAGTTCTAGCGCGAGTTCTTTTGGTCCTGACTTGACAATTCTGCCGTCGTAGAGGACATGCACTACGTCAGGGATAATGTAGTCGAGTAGGCGTTGGTAGTGCGTAATAACGATGGATGCATTTTCTGGTGATTTGAGCGTATTGACGCCATGAGAAACAATGCGCAGTGCATCGATGTCTAGCCCAGAATCGGTTTCATCTAAAACGGCGAGTTTCGGTTCTAGCATGGCCATCTGAAAGATTTCATTGCGCTTCTTTTCACCTCCTGAAAAACCTTCATTGACAGAACGAGAGGCTAATTTGGCATCTAGTTCTACAAGGGCTGATTTTTCACGAACTAGGGCCATAAAATCTTTTGCTGAAATTGAATCTTGTCCAAGATAAGCGCGCTTTTCATTGAGCGCAGTTCTCAAAAAGTTAACGTTACTCACACCCGGAATTTCTACAGGATATTGAAAGGCCAAGAACAGCCCTTCTCTTGCGCGGTCTTCGGTGGAGAGCTCGAGGAGGTCTTTGTCTAAGAAAGTGACGCTGCCTTGTGTAACTTCGTAATCTTCACGACCTGCTAAAACCGAAGCAAGCGTGCTTTTTCCGGCTCCGTTGGGCCCCATGATGGCATGAACCTCACCAGCTTTAACTTCGAGGTTCAATCCTTTAAGGATTTCCTTGCCGTTGATGCTCGCGTGTAAATTTTCTATTTTTATCATTGTATCGATTTCTGGTCTTGAGATGTATGTTTTAGCCTACGCTTCCTTCTAAGCTGATGGCCAAGAGTTTTTGTGCTTCTACGGCAAATTCCATTGGCAATTGATTGAGCACTTCTTTGCAATAGCCATTGACAATTAGGCTGATGGCTTTTTCCTCGCTGATACCGCGTTGCTTGCAATAGAAGAGTTGGTCTTCACCAATTTTAGAGGTGGTGGCTTCGTGTTCAATTTTGGCGCTCGCATTCTTGCATTCGATGTAAGGGAAAGTATGCGCACCGCAATGGTCGGTCATGAGTAAGGAGTCGCATTGCGAGAAATTGCGCGCGTTTTGCGCTCCTTTATGGATCTGTACAAGACCTCTGTATGAGTTTTGGGAGTTTCCAGCGGAAATGCCTTTGGAAATGATGGTTGACTTCGTGTTTTTGCCGAGGTGTATCATTTTGGTTCCGGTGTCGGCCTGTTGGTAGTTGTTGGTTACTGCTACCGAATAGAATTCGCCAACGGAGTGGTCTCCCTTTAAAATACATGAAGGATATTTCCAAGTGACGGCCGAACCGGTTTCTACTTGGGTCCAGGAAATTTTGGCGTTGGTTTGGCAAATACCGCGCTTGGTAACAAAGTTAAATACGCCCCCTTTGCCTTCTTTGTCGCCGGGATACCAGTTTTGAACGGTTGAATATTTGATTTCGGCATCATTGAGAGCGATGAGTTCTACAACCGCTGCGTGCAATTGGTTTTCATCGCGCTGAGGAGCCGTGCAGCCTTCAAGATAGGAAACATACGCGCCTTCGTCTGCTACCACCAGTGTTCTTTCGAACTGGCCTGTGCCGCCCGCGTTGATCCTGAAGTAAGTAGAAAGCTCCATGGGGCAGCGAACGCCTTTTGGAATGTAGCAGAATGAACCATCGGTAAAAACGGCACTGTTGAGCGCCGCGTAGAAATTGTCGGTGCTGGGCACAACGGTACCCATATATTTTTGTACAAGTTCGGGATGTTCTTGAACGGCTTCTGAGAAAGAACAAAAAATGATACCGAGCTCGCCAAGTTTGGCTTTAAATGAGGTGGCTACAGATACAGAATCCATGACGAAATCGACGGCAACACCCGTAAGGCGCTGTTGTTCTTCCATCGAAATCCCTAATTTTTTCATGGTTGCTTTGAGTTCTGGATCGACGTCGTCCCAGGATTCGTATTTCTTGGTTTGCTTGGGCGCGGAATAATAGGCAATGGCTTGGAAATCTGGTTTTTTGTAATGTACATGGGCCCATTCGGGCTCGGTCATTTCTTGCCAAATTGCAAAGGCTTTTAGGCGTTCGTCTAGAAGCCATTGGGGCTCATTTTTCTTAGCAGAAATGAGGCGAATGATGTCTTCGTTGAGGCCAATCGGGACGGTATCGGTTTCGATATCCGTGACAAAACCAAATTTGTATTCTTGGTTTTCGAGGTCCTGGGCGAGTTCGTTTTCGGTGTAGTTAGACATCGTTACACAGAAAAGGATTCACCACAACCACATGTACGATCGGCATTAGGGTTCTGAAAAACAAAACCTTTTCCGTTCAGCCCACCCGAAAAATCAAGTGTTGTGCCCACTAAATAGAGATAACTTTTTTTGTCCACAACAACTTTGACGCCGTTGTTTTCAAAGGACATGTCGCCTTCGTGTTCTTGGTTGTCAAAAGTAAGTTGGTACATGAGACCTGAACAGCCCCCACCTTGCACGCCTACTCTGATAAAGAAACCATCTTTTTGTTCGTCTTCCATGAGGCGAATGGACTGTTTTTTGGCAGCATCTGTAACGGTTAACATCTCGTTTTTATTTAGATTAATTATAAATAAAACATTTTGTTTGCTGCAAATTTACCACTTTAATGGTATTGTATGCAAGGATTTAAAGAAAGAAATTAGGCGCTTGCTTGTATTTTGCCTTATTTCCTGACCCTTCATATTTGAACTTTTAAATATATTAGCTTAATTTTATACTCAACCTACTCATAAACAAAGCTATGCGTCTATTTTACCTCGTCTTTAGTTTGCTTTTCATGTCGCTCGCAATGGCGCAACAAATTACCGTAGATTCCAAGGCCTATCAAGCACTTAAACAAAATAACGCGCTAGAAGGTAAGGAGTTAATTTTGCCCACGCCTTCGGTCACACCTCAAAATTACCAGGGTAAACCAAGCGAAAAATCCGGCTTGTGCGATTGCTTGATCCCATTAGATTCAACGTTTCAATTGGCCATGCTGCCCAACGACGACCTCTATTCAAACAGTATTCTATTGCCTTTTGACTTTAGTTTTTACGGCACTACCTACGACAGCTTGTACATCAATAACAACGGAAACATTTCGTTCTCTCAACCTTACTCTACTTTCACCGCTTACTCGTTTCCCGACCCTACTTTCAATATGATTGCTCCATTTTGGGCAGATGTAGATACCAGGTCCGCAAATGGCGGCAATGTTTGGTATAAACTGAATCCGCATTCCTTAGTAATTGTTTGGGACCACGTGGGCTACTTTTCTATGATGGAAGACAAACTCAATACTTTTCAGCTCATTATTTCTGATGGTTTAGATACACTCATTCCGAACGCCAACAATGTATCGTTTTGCTATGGCGACATGCAATGGACAACAGGTTCTGCCTCTGGCGGCGCAAATGGTTTTGGCGGATCAGCCGCTACTGTTGGGGTCAATATCGGCAATGGCATCAATTATTTTCAAGTAGGACAATTTGATACAAGTGGAGTTGCCTTTGATGGCCCCTACAACAACAATGACCAAGTTGATTTTTTAGATGGTCAAGAAATTTATTTTGATTTGGCCAATACCAATTCAAATATCCCACCGCTCGTCATGAGTAGTGGCATTTGCGATACCATCGATGTGTATACCGGAGACACCTTAAAAAGTTTAAATGCCATAGATTTTACTATTGGCATCAGTACGCCTGAAATCGGCCAACTGCTTTCTACTTCCATTAGTTGCGATGAACCCACAGCACTGACATACCAAACAACAGTAGTGAGCAATGAATTTACAAGTTTCGACCTTACTTTTGATGCTACAGGCGTACAGCCTGGCTTGTATCATATTCAAATTGAAACCACTGACAACGGCATCCCAGCTCAGACAGTAACAAAGAATATCCCAATTCGAGTAGTTTACGATGCAAATCTTGCAGGAATAAACGATGTGGATGTTGCCCAAATAGAGGTTTATCCGAATCCTACTTCGGAAACCCTTCAAATTAAGGGATTACAAGCCAATGATAAGCTCGAATTATTCGATGGCTCTGGCCAATTGATACAATCTTTTATAGCCACAAAGACAACTGAACAATTGACTTTACCGCATGTAGGATTCTATATCTTGAAATGTTCTAGCCATAACAAGCCACACACCGCACTCAAATTGCAACGCATCTAAGTATTCGACTACTTTAGGGTTTTCTATGTAATTTTAGCCGATGGAAAGAATATTTTTCTTGGTGCTACTTTGCTTGTCTGTAAATGTGCAACTGATTGCCCAAAATTTACAAAGCAATTACAAGACCAAATACGTTTATGTCTTAGTGATCGATGGACCGCGTTATTCAGAAACATATGGTGAGCCCGCGTGCAAATACAGCCCCCTTCTTTGTGATTCCCTAAAGCATGAAGGTGCGTTTTATGCCAACTTCAAAAACAACGGCTCAACCTATACAGTGCCTGGGCATACCGCAATTGTGACAGGAAGGTATCAGCGCATTTCAAATTCGGGCACGGCCTTGCCAAAACAACCTAATATTTTTCAGTATTATTTGCAGTCAAGTGGGAAAGATGCTACCGCGGCTTATGTAGTTGCTAGTAAAGGAAAGTTGGATGTGTTGGTCAATACTTCACACAAAAAATGGAACAATCAGTTTGTGGCAAGCACCTATTGCGGCCCTAATGGCAATGGCTTGGGTTATGGCCGCGACGACAAAACTTTTGCCAAAACCACCGAATTGGTACAGTCAGACAACCCGCCCCAACTCATGCTGATCAATCTGTTGGCTGTAGATGTGTATGGGCACGCCAACAACTGGAATAAATATCTGGAGGCGATTACCCAAACAGATTTGTATGCCGCACAACTTTGGCAAATGATTCAAGCGAGCCCCGTGCTGCGCAATCAGACAACGCTGCTCATTACCAATGACCACGGCCGGCACTTAGATGGCGTGCGCTCTGGATTTGTGAATCATGGTTGCCGTTGTGAGGGTTGCCGTCATATTTCCCTATTGGTTTTGGGGCCAGACACCCCGAAAGGAATTGTTGTAATGGAAGAAGCCCAAATGACAGACATCTCCAAAACAATTGCTGAAATCATGCATTTTGAGATGCCCACGAGTAAAGGTGAGTTCTTAAGAGATGCCTTCCCTAAAAAATGACTTGAACTAGAGCAGGTCTTTGCTTAAAAGAGTCCTTCTAATAACTGCTCATCCACTAAGTTGGGGAGTGTTACTTTCAAAAGTGGTTCTGCTTCCATGGCGCGTTTGATGGCAAAAATAGCGTTTTCATTGCGGGCCCAATTCCGTCTAGCAATGCCGTTGTTGACATCCCAATGCAACATGCTCGTGAGGTTGCGCTGTGCTTGTGCAGAGCCATCTAAGAGCATGCCAAAGCCGCCATTGATAACTTCTCCCCAACCAACACCACCGCCGTTGTGAATGCTCACCCATGTGGCGCCTCTAAAGCTGTCGCCGATTACATTTTGAATGGCCATGTCGGCGGTAAAGCGCGAACCGTCGTAGATATTGGATGTTTCGCGGTATGGCGAGTCTGTTCCGGATACATCGTGGTGATCGCGGCCTAAAATAACAGGGCCAATTTCACCTTTGGCAATTGCTTCATTAAAAGCTGCGGCAATCCGCATGCGGCCATTGGCATCTGCATACAAAATACGTGCTTGCGACCCAACGACCAGTTTGTTTTCTTGTGCGCCTTTGATCCATTGGATGTTGTCGGCCATTTGCTGTTGGATTTCCGCTGGGCTCTCTTGCATCATGTGTTCGAGTACTGCGCAGGCAATTGCATCTGTTTTTTCCAAGTCTTCGGGCTTTCCACTGGCGCAAACCCAACGGAAGGGCCCGAAGCCAAAATCAAAACACATCGGGCCTAAAATATCTTGGATATAGGATGGGTATTTGAAATCGATGTGGTTGGCTGCCATGACCTCACCACCTGCTCTTGAAGACTCGAGCAAAAACGCATTGCCGTAGTCAAAGAAATAAGTTCCTTTAGCGGTATGTTTGTTGACGGCACCCGCATGTCTGCGCAAACTTTCTTGTACGTGGGTTTTGAAGTTTTCTGGGTCATTGGCCATCATGTCGTTGGCTTCATCAAAGCTCAAGCCAGCTGGATAATAGCCTCCAGCCCATGGATTGTGCAGAGATGTTTGGTCAGAACCGAGGTCTACGTGAACACCTGTTTGGTCAAATTTTTCCCAGACGTCGACCACATTACCTAAGTAAGCGATAGAAACAACCTCTTTGAATGCTTGCGCCTTTTTTACTCTCGTCACTAATGCATCTAAATCAGTGCTGATTTCGTCAACCCAGCCTTGTTCGTGGCGCGTATGTGCCGCTTTAGGGTTTACTTCAGCTGTAACTGATATTACCCCAGCGATGTTGCCTGCTTTAGGTTGCGCCCCGGACATGCCACCCAAACCTGCGGTTAAAAACAATTTGCCTTTGATATCATCGCGGTTTTTGGCTAATCTGCGCACGGCATTGAGTACCGTTATGGTAGTGCCGTGGACAATTCCTTGTGGCCCAATATACATGTAAGAACCAGCGGTCATTTGGCCGTATTGCGTCACGCCTAGTGCGTTGAATTTTTCCCAGTCGTCTGGTTTGGAGTAATTGGGAATCATCATGCCGTTGGTTACGACTACACGCGGTGCATTTGGATGTGATGGAAACAAGCCCATTGGGTGGCCAGAATACATGACTAATGTTTGCTCGTCGGTCATTTCTGATAAATACTGCAACACCAAACGGTACTGGACCCAATTTTGGAAAACGGCACCGTTTCCGCCGTAGGTAATGAGTTCGTGCGGATGTTGTGCAACGCGGTGATCCAGGTTATTTTGGATCATGAGCATAATGGCTTTTGCCTGTTCTGACTTTCCGGGGTATTCGTGGATTGGCCGAGCAAATATGGGATGCTCAGGCATGAACCTGTACATATAAATCCGACCGTAGGTCTGCAGTTCTTGCGCAAATTCTGTGGCAAGGATGGCGTGCTGTTCTTTTGGGAAATAACGCAGGGCATTGGCAATTGCCAATTTCTTTTCAGCAGGGCTTAAGATCTCTTTGCGTTTTGGCGCATGATTGATGGCTGGGTCCCAGGCTTTAGCTGCGGGGAGTGCTGTGGGTATTCCTTGTTTGATTTCGTCGGCAAAACTGATCATTGGTATAGTTTTGCCACAAAAATAAGCAATGTTAGTACTTCAGCACGACAAATCCGTGTTTTTGAAGCTCAATACCCCCATCGAGTGTAGCATCTATGCGGTAGAAGTAGGTTCCTTCTTCTACGATGTCACCAGCAGCTGTTTTTCCGTACCATTTTTCTGCTGGATTGGTGTATTCAAAGATCACATTGCCCCAACGGTTCAGAATTGTACAATTAAAGCTAGAAATACCTTCATAATTGACAAAAAAGGCCTCGTTGCCAGTTTGCGACGAGAGCACCACAACATTAGGCGCAGTGATATCACAAGGTTTGTAGGTGATGTTGGCCGTATCGCTAATGGTATTACATGAGTTTTGCGCGGTGTAAATATAATTACCAGCTGCTGTGGCTAACCTTGGCACTTCTGTGCTGCCGTCCCACCATTGCCCGTTGATAGGAGGGCTGTAGCCACTTTGAAGAGGCGGTGTGTTGATGACATAAGGGTTGAGCCATAGATTAGCTCCTTGGCAAATGGCTGAGTCTAAAATGGCTGTATACACATAAGGCATGAATTCTATACTCGCCGCGACGGTATCTTGGCAAGCGTTGTCTATGTAAAATACGGGGAAGACGCCACCCATATTGTAGGTCATGATTTCGGGGTTGTCCACGAGGTTATTTGGAACAAAATGAACCGCTGTATCCAAAGCAAACCATTGACCACCGGCATATGCAGTTGTGTTGCTTACAAAGTAGTTGTAGTTACAAACGGCTGTATCTGAGAAGATGGCTGGGCGCGGCAAAACCACAAAGTAAACAGTAGTGTCGTAATTACAGCCAAAGTTGTCGGTGATGTTGTAGGTGTAGTTGGTGATACCTGCTGTGTTAGGTTGGATCACGATAAGGGTGTCGTTCTGACCTGAAATAATGGTGGGATCAGATAACCAGCCCTCGGTAACTACATAATTTTGGTATCCTTCGCTTTCAGGATAAAGAGAGGCGTTGAAGTAGATGCCCCAAGAGAAAATATAGCCGTCGTCTATGCCTTGGTTGTCTTGAACGGAGATGGTCCAGTTGCCATTGATGGGGCAACCGGCAAATTGATTGAAATCGCCGTCGGGGAGGTATACGCCATTCGGATTCATGGACGGAAAGCCGTAGTCATTGATGATGGTATTGCCCGCAGCATTTTCAGCACAAATAGTATTGAAAGTATTGTTGGTAGTAGAGAAGCAATAAGACCACACAGGAGAACCTGGGTTGCCTCCGTCGATGTCGGTATCGTTGCCTAAGAAAGTACTGATGCCATTGCCACAACCTCCAGGAACGAGTTCGGTCCAGCCAAATGGGGTTTGGTTATAGGCATTCATCAAAGATACAGTAGTGCCATTGGGGCAGGTGAGCGCAATTTCGATATCGCCGATGTAAGAGTGCTCGATATCCAAGCAAATTTGTTCGATATCTGCACCTGAAGTAATGACGGCTGTGGAGTCAAAGCCAGACATCGGGATAGAAGTTTGGTACATTTGCCCGGCTCCGTCTGGCAAGAAAGTGAGGCCGGCAAAAGTTCCGCCAATTTGGAAGGTCCCGCCAGGAATTTCAATACCAACGGTATCTTGTTGTGTAACACCACCTACGAGGTAAGAATTTTGACCCAAACAAACGGTGTCTTCTAGTGGCCCTGTGCCTGCAAAAATTGGAGGAATAGAAACGCGCACTTTAAAATTGGAGTGAATGGTTTGTGGAAATTGGTCGGTAACACCGAGGTCTACGTAATAACCTGTATTGGCTGTTGGCGTAAACCAAATTTGGTCTCCGGTAAATTGCCCAATACCACCGATTGTCCAGACGAAAGTACAGTTGGCATTAGTTTGCGAATAGCCTGTGTTGGTATTTTCTAAGGAATGAGGAAATGCCGGTAGCGCTTTGAGCAAGACGCTGTCACCAGGGCAGAGGTCCACAAAACCGGTATCTAGCGGGTTCATGATGTTTGCGCCACCACCGTTTTTGAAAGCTTCTGCATGTGCGATAATAGGCTGAGGTGGATTGCCACAAGCGACGTTAGCCACCCAACCAGTACCTTCATTGGCACCGTTGGATTTGAAGCGCAAAGTTAGACAGCCCGTCGGGTTGTTCCAAGAGGCTTGCGCATACAGACCCACTGGGTTGGTGCCGTTGTTGTAGGCGCCCAGAAGAGGCGAAGCAATTGAAGGCCCGTCATAGATATAAAGCGTGTCTGTGGGGTGGACATCCCATTCAAAGCCAATGTTGGTGGCAAATGCAATTGAAACTTTAGAACCTTGATTAAGGTCTGGGCAAAGCACTAGCGTTTCGTTCATATTGGGGGCGTAATTGCCCGCGCCATCAATGAAGTTGGTGCCGCCAGTGGGTACAATTCCCGCGCAGTTGAGCGGGTTGGTTTGCCCGTAGTCAGGACCAGTTAAAGTGAGGGTGACTTGCGCGCTATAAGAAGAAATGAACGCAAATAAGAAAAGGGTTGAGCGTAGAATTAGTTTCATTTTTTCTGATTTTGCATTTCTAATGAAAGGATGTTTTTGGATTTCACGACCAAGATTTTATTGGTGTTCGCTACCAAAAAGTATTGTGTTCTGTCTAGAATTTTAAGACCAAAATCTGTAAAGACGATGGGTTCTTTTGAAATGACCAAAGGAACATCTGGGTTTGAGCTCAGTTGAATCGTCGGAAAATTTGAAACATCTTTTCCTTGTGGGGCATCTATTAAATAACAAGCGTGTGTGAGTGCAAATTCGAAGAGGGGCAGTGAATTGCTTTCTTTGATTTGCGCAATTTCTTCTTTGGAATAACTTTTGCTAAGCTGTGTTTCGACGGTTTGAGACCAACTGGAAAGGCTCAAAAGCGCGAAAAATAGGGTGTAAAATAGTTTCATAATGGGTAGAATTCGGTTGAAGACGTAACTTCTCGTTGAAAAGTTGCATCAAATGTTCAAAGTTTTAAATCAAGGGCTAAGTTAATAAAACGTAGCTTTGTGGCACGAAAAGTACAATATTTTATCATGGAAAACACAGCATTGGCAGGCATTGCCTCACAAGTAAGAAGAGATATCGTCAGAATGGTTTCGGCCGTCAATTCAGGACACCCCGGTGGGTCACTTGGTTGCACAGACTTTCTTACGTATTTATATTTTGAGCAAATGCAGCACAACGCAGCAAATTTTCAAATGGACGGCAAAAACGAAGATCTTTTCTTTTTGTCTAACGGCCACATCTCGCCAGTATGGTACAGCGTTTTGGCCAGAGCAGGTTATTTTCCAGCAGCCGAACTCGGCACCTTTCGCAAATTGGGTGCACGCCTCCAAGGCCACCCTTCTACAGACAAAAACTTGCCAGGCATTCGCATGGCCTCAGGCTCACTAGGGCAAGGGCTCTCTGTTGGGCTAGGAGCCGCACAAATCAAAAAACTCAACCAAGACCCGACTTTGGTTTATACCCTACACGGCGACGGCGAACTGCAAGAAGGTCAAATCTGGGAGGCAGCTATGTACGCAGCAGCCAACAAAGTAGACAACATTATTGCAACTATCGACGCCAACGGCCGCCAAATTGATGGCGATGTAGACGAAGTGCTTTCTCTCGGTGACCTCCACCAAAAATGGGTCTCATTTGGTTGGGAAGTCTTGCACACGGACGGCCACAATTTTGACAGCATCCGCAGCACTATGCAACAAGCTAAATCCCTAACAGGCAAAGGCAAGCCAGTTGTTATTGTCATGAAAACCGAAATGGGCCAAGGTGTAGATTACATGATGGGCTCGCACAAATGGCATGGGGTTGCACCCAACCCTGAGCAACTTCAGGTAGCGCTTGACCAACTTGCAGAAACCCTCGGAGACTACTAGTGAAAGCAATTTGGGCAATCATATTACTGACTTACTTCAGTTTTGGCTGGGCCCAAACCACTACGCGCATTCTTTTTATTTTGGATGCCTCCAATTCCATGAACCTCGACTGGAATAACCAAACGCGCATGGCGGCCGCCAAAGAAGTACTGAGCAAAAGCGTTGAAAGTTTGCGCGGCGTTCCCAATTTAGAGCTTGCCTTGCGGGTTTATGGCCACCAATCAATGGTTACCAATACCTTTCAAGACTGCCAAGACACCAAATTAGAAGTGGCTTTTGGCCCTGCGAATATAGACCCGATCAAAAACAAGATCAAAGGCCTGCAAGCCAAAGGCGCCACGCCAATTGCCCGTTCTTTGGAGGCATCGGCTGCAGATTTCCCAGACACCCTCGCACGCAATTTCATTATTTTGATTACCGATGGTTTAGAGTCTTGCGACAACAATCCTTGTATTGTTGCACGCAAACTCCGAGATAAGGGGGTCAAAGTCACGCCTTTTGTCATTGGTCTGGGCATGGATCTCAGTTACCTCGATAAATTTGAATGCATTGGCAGCTACACCGATGCCGAAAGCAAAGCTGCGTTTGAAAATGTACTCTCCAATATTTTGTCTAAGGCGCTTTTAAACACAACCGTTCAGGTCAACCTCAATACGGTAGAGACCAAACCACTCGAAACAGACGTTAGTATGTTCTTATACGAAGCGGGCACTTCCAATTTGAAATACACGTTCGTCCATACACTCAACCGCAAAGGCTTGCCAGATACGCTTGTTCTCGACCCCTCTTTGCGCTACGATTTACGCGTGGCTACCGTGCCGCCAATTTCCAAAAACAATATTTTCATCATTCCGCACACACACAATACCATTCAGCTAGCGGCAGGCCAGGGGCAGCTCAAAGTGACCTCCGTAAAAAGCCCAGAAGGCACCATTTTAGAGACGCGAATTTTAGAGACCACCTCCAACAAAACGCTGCATGTACAGCAACTTGGAGATATCCAAAAGTATTTGGTGGGCAATTATCAGTTGGAAGTCTTGACGCTACCGCGCACCTACAAAGAAGTCAAAATTGAACAATCAAAAATGACGAGTATCGACATTGCCGCCGCTGGTCAATTGGTGTATCAGTCTGCAAAAGGTATGGTTGGCCAAGTATTTTACGAACGCACCCCTGGCCAGTGGGAGTGGGTTTGCGACCTCAAATTCAACCAAAATATGGGCGCTATTAAACTGCAACCCGGCAATTTCAAGCTTGTTTATCGCGAAAAAGACCAGCGCTCAAGCACCTACACCCAAGAAAAGAAATTCACTATTACAGCTCTTAAAATCACTAATTTAACTTTATAAAAATGGAATTTGAAGTATTCGGAAACAAAGACACCCGTTCAGGATTTGGCGAAGGTTTAGCTGTACTTGGCGAGCAAAACCCAGATGTAGTTGCACTTTGCGCAGATCTGACCGGCTCTCTAAAAATGGATGCGTTTCAAAAGGCGCACCCAGAGCGTTTCTTTCAAGCGGGTATCGCAGAGGCCAACATGATCGGTCTTGCAGCCGGCATGACCATCGGCGGCAAAATTCCTTTCACCGGTACTTTTGCCAACTTTTCTACTGGCCGCGTTTACGACCAAATTCGTCAGTCTGTAGCTTATTCCAAAAAGAATGTGAAAATATGTGCTTCTCACGCCGGTCTTACACTCGGTGAAGACGGCGCAACACACCAAGTGCTCGAAGATATCGGCATGATGCGCATGTTGCCCAACATGACCGTTATCGTACCTGCAGACTTCAATCAAACCAAACAAGCCACCATTGCTATTGCCGCACATCAAGGCCCAGTTTATTTGCGTTTTGGCCGCCCTGTTATGCCTATTTTTGTGAAACCTGATGCCGAATTTGTGATTGGTAAAGCAGATGTCTTAGCAGAAGGCACAGACGTCACTATTATTGCTTGTGGCCATTTGGTCTGGAAATCAATAGAAGCACTCAAAGAATTACGCGCTATTGGCATTTCTGCCGAGCTCATCAATATGCACACCATTAAACCACTCGACGCCGCCGCTATTTTAAAATCTGTAGGCAAAACAGGTTGTGTGGTTACCGCAGAGGAGCACATGATGAACGGTGGTTTGGGCGAAGCTGTTTCTCAAGTATTGAGCCGTCAGTATCCCGTACCGCAAGAATACGTAGCTGTCAATGATACTTTCGGTGAGTCGGGCACACCAATGGAACTCATGACGAAATATCACATCGATACGCCCGATGTAGTTGCAGCCGCTAAACGTGCAATTGCGCGCAAGTCTATCATTATATAGGCTATAAAGACAGCGCTTCTTCTATGGTTTCTACTGGCCGAAGACAGCTCCCAAACTCACATACTGAAATAGCACTATCCGTGTATATTTCGGAGCAGGGTAAACTTTGATGGTAAGAAAGCAGGCAGTCTAGTTTTTTTGTTGCTCTGAAAACTTCCATTGGCGCTGCATTGGTGAGCACATGCCAATGCTTTTCAGGGTGAAGTTGCCTCAATAAAAGCAAGCCCCAATTGGAATAACCAGAACCGTAGGTCTCCATGCCGTCGTAAATATTTTGAAGCATTTGTTGGGCGCTATTTGTCCAGTCTTGGTTTTGATAATAAAAACCCATCGTTAGAAAGGCATGTGCCATAACCGAATTGCTGGCTGGAAGCACGTTGTCATGGAGTTCCATGTTTCTGCTGATCAGCTTTGAATCTGCAGCTGTGAAATAACACATTTTGCTTTGTGGATGCTGAAATTCTGCCGCTACTTTTTGAGTCAGATTTTTAGCAAATTCCAATAAATCGAGCTGACCTGTGCACTGATATGCCAAACTCAATGCTTCTATTGTATGCGCGTAATCTTCTAAAAAACCGGGTACGCTTCTTTGCTCATTTGTATTGACACGGTACAGGAGTTTGCCATCCCATTGCGTATGGCGAATCCAGGTGAGTATTTTGATGGCTCTGAGCATAAACGCATCTTCGCCAAAAACCCGATAAGCTTCGAGCAAGCCTTTTGCTGTCATCGCATTCCAGCTCACCAACAGTTTGTGATCAAGGCCGGGCCTCACTCTACGACTGCGTTCGGTGAGTAAAGTATCATTGATTTGCGCTTTTTCTTGCAACCAGGCACTTAAAGTCAGCCCTTCTGTTTTTGCAAAAGCAGCATCGGTATGTTTGCGCAATGGGATGTGCTTGCCTTCTTCCCAATGACCGGTTTGATTGATGTGGTAATAGCGTTTCACGCGCTCGGCTTGCGCGCCAAATAAGCGCTCAATTTCGCTCGGTGTCCAGCAATAAAACTTACCTTCTTCGCCTTCGCTGTCTGCATCGAGTGCACAAAAATAGGCACCAAGGTTTGAAAGGAGCTCGCGCTCTAAAAAATCGAAGGATTGATAAACGACATCTTTGTAATGGGGTGTTTCAAATTGTGCATAAGCTTTGGCATATAAGCCAATGAGTTGGCCGTTGTCGTAGAGCATTTTTTCAAAATGGGGCACCTTCCACAATACATCTACACTGTAGCGCGTAAAACCGCCACCAACTTGATCGTAAATTCCGCCAAATGCCATTTTATCGAGCGTGAGCCGCACTTGTTTTTCAATTTTTCCTTCATCGAAATACTTTGCGTAGCGCATTAAGAACTCCCAATTATTCGGGAGCGGGAATTTCGGCGCTTTGTTGGTGCCACCTTCAAATGTGTCAAAACTTCTGGCCCAGCGCACCACCATTTCATGGAGCCTTTCCTTTTCAAAGCCCGAAATTTCTTGCGGGGCGGCAATGAGTTCCGCTTGCTGGATGCCTTCATGCAGTTGTTGGGCGTAGTCTATGGCCTTGACTCTATCATTGGCATAAGTATGCGCCAAAGATTTGAGTATGTGCATCCATTGGTCCTTAGGAAAGTAAGTGCCGCCGTAAATGGGCCTGCCGTCGGGGAGCGTAAAACAATTGAGAGGCCAGCCGCCGCGTTGGGTCATGAGTTGAACAGCCGTCATGTAGATTTGGTCCACATCTGGGCGCTCTTCGCGGTCTACCTTTACATTGATAAAATGCGCGTTCATGAGCGCAGCTACTTCGTCGTCTTCAAAACACTCGTGCTCCATGACATGACACCAGTGGCAGGCCGAATAGCCTACGCTGATCAGTACCATTTTGTCTTCGGCTTTTGCGCGCGCAAAGACGTCTTCGGACCAAGCCACCCAATGAACAGGGTTTTGGGCATGTTGTAACAAATAAGGAGAGCTTTCGTTGCCGAGTTGGTTGGCCATATGCTTAAAATTTGACTAAAGAAGAACTATATTTGCCCAAGATATTTTACCGTGCAACAAATACGCCCCTACAAAGTTCTGCTTTTTTTAGTCTTGGTGCTCTCACTTTTGTGCATTCCTAGTGCACTCATACCAGAAGAGGGTGTCAAATGGCTTGGCGTCAATTGGCGCTTTTTACCCCTCGAACGCGTCTGGGTGGCTAAAAAACAAGTCAAGAAAAACATCGACAAAATTGTTGCAGCTGTCGATACCACCAACATCAACAACGAGATCAAGCACATCGGCAATAGCGCGGGCCAAACCGGCCTTCCGGAAGGCGGATTATTGGCCAGTGAGACAGCTCATCCGCTGCAAATGAGCGGCAGTGCCATTTCCAAACTCCACCTTTTTTTTACTGCGCTTCAAGGGGCCGCAGAGGGCCAAAAAATCAGTATTTTTCACTACGGAGACTCCCAAATTGAGGGCGACCGCATGACCGGCTATATTCGCCAGCGTATCCAACAACAATTTGGTGGCAGTGGCCCAGGTTTTATTCCGGCCTACAACGTATATAACACACAAAGTTTCAAGCAAAAAGTATCGCCAAACTTCAAGCGCTACACCGCTTTTTGGCCTCCAAAAATGAGCTCTCGTCGCTATGGTGCGCTGTTGTCGGCTGCTACATTTGAGGTCAGTGGTTCTGCGGAGGTCCCGACTGAAGCTTGGGTAGAACTCGCCCCTTCACTTTCTGCATTTACTCGTGCCCGGACCTACAGTCAGGTCAGGTGCTATTACAATAGTTGTTATCAACCTTGTTCGGTGAAAATCTACGAAAACGACAAACTCATCCATGAAGACTCCTTGGTTGCCGATGGCGGGCAGCATGTCTTACCGCTCAGTTTTGGCCACACACCTGGCAAATTGCGTTTTGTTTACGCCTCCACTAAGAGCCCAATTTTCACAGGATTTAGTTTAGATGGAGATGTAGGTGTTGCGGTCAATAATGTCGCGATGCGCGGCTCTTCGGGCCACGACCTCAGCTCCTCTGACGCCAGTATTTTTGCACAAATGCACCGAGAGGCCAACACAAAGTTATTTATTTTGCAATTTGGAGGCAACTCCGTTCATACCTTTCGCGACAGCAGCAGCGTACGCTATTACATTAGCTCTTTGAAAAATAGGATCAACTATATTCAAAAATTAGTACCCGATGCCGCCATTATCTTGATTGGCCCCAGCGACATGTCTCGCTTACACGACGGCGTATTTGAAACCTACCCGTATTTACCTTACACCGTAGACCGCATGCAGACAATGTGTACCGATAACGGGGTTACATTCTGGAATTTATATGCGGCCATGGGCGGCAAAAATTCTATGCCTGCTTGGGTTTCGCAGGGTTTGGCCGGAAAAGATTACGTACATTTTAGCCCTAGAGGTGCTAGCATTGCCTCACAGTACTTTTACGAAGCTTTTGGCGCTGCTTATTCAGCATGGCAGTCCAAGAAGGGGGGCGAACAATGAGACGCTTGTTGTTGCTCTTCATGCTACCCTTATTTGCTTTTGGACAACATCCAGAGCTGTGCAATAACGATTCGCTCAGTATGGAAGAAAAAGAAATCGCTAAAAATTATCCGTTCATCGAGGTGCAATGCAATCAATTTCAATTTTTTGGCACCGAAAGCCCCAATTGGCTGCACCTGAACAAACAACTCAGTGACATGATTCAAACTGGGCAAGGCAAGCTCAATTTTTACCATATTGGCGGCTCTCACTTACAGGCCGATATTTATTCCCACGACTTTCGCACGTTTTTGCAATCCAATTGGCCGGGCCTAAGTGGTGAGCGGGGTTTGGTGTTTCCTTACAGTTTAGCCCATACCAATAACCCCACAAATTATAATTTTTCGTCGCCAAATAGCTGGCAGGGTTTTCGGAGTGTCAATCAGCGGCCGGAAGAATTTGACTATGGCCTTAGTGGTGCGGCAATCTCTTGTGCAGACTCTCTGGTCATCATTAATTTCAAGCACCTACGCACACTCGTTAAACCGCCTTTTGATCGCTTGCGGATCTATCACAACACCGGAGCATTTCCATATGAGCTCAATTTCGGAGACCAAGAACTTTTGGTGACAAGCCTTAACCACTTTCCAGAAATGGGCTTTACCGAGATTCGCTTTTCAGACCACCTAGATTCATTGGATCTCCTTTTTAGCAAAAATAGCACAGCTCCATTTTCTTTAGAACTATTTGGCTTTGAGTTTTTAAACGACTTACCCGGCATTACCTACACCGCCATTGGCATCAACGGCGCTAGTTTGCCTACTTATTTGGCCAACACCAATTTCAACCGAGATTTGCAATTGCGTGCCCCCGATTTATTTATTTTCTCCGTCGGCACCAACGATGCGCATTGCAAATATGAGGCTTTTGATCCGCTTGTATATAAAGCCAACTTGGAAAAGATGATTTTGAAGGTGCTGCAAAGCAATCCAAATTGCGCCATACTCCTTACTGTTCCCAACGACGACTACTACATGCGAAAATATCCCAATCGCAACACGGAAAGGCAACGCGAAGTTATTTATCAGCTTGCTGCGCAATATCAAATGGCAGTCTGGGACTTTTACGGCATTATGGGGGAACTCGGCTCATCTAAAACTTGGAAAACTTTTGGGCTCATGCAGGCCGATTACGTCCATTTTACGGGAACAGGTTACCACCTCAAGGGTACATTATTGATCGAGGCGTTTAAGAAAAACCTCGTTAGTTTACAAAATTTGCGCAATTGATATGAATCGCATACACGAACTATTTTCCTGGCAACATCAAGAAAGCTTGCTGTTCACGAGACTTGATTTTTGGCTGTTTTTCTTGGCCGTAATGGCTGTTTTTGTCCTGATCCATAAGCGCTATTTGCTGCGCAGCATTTTCTTGACGGCAGTCAGTTTATTTTTCTATTTCAAAACGTCCGGAAACTTTGTATTGCTTCTAGGATTCATGCTGTTGTTCAATTACCTAATTGGCTTAGGAATTCATCGGGACTACGGCAAACGCGCTGGCAAGGTCTTTTTGATAATGGGCCTGATTGTCAATTTAGCGGGTTTATTTTATTTCAAATATGCCTACTTTTTTACCGACGCCTTTAATGCACAGTTTGGCACTGATTTCAATGTGGTGAACCAATTTGCTGTACTTGGCAACGAGTGGTTCGGAAAGGGCAGTTTTGTCGATAAAATACTCGTGCCCATTGGCGTCTCGTTCTTTACGTTTCACAATATTTCTTACCTCGTAGACATCTCTAGAAAGGAAATTCCAGCGGCCAAAAACTTCTTTGATTATGCTTTTTACGTCACGTATTTCCCGCACTTGATTGCAGGCCCTATTGTGCGTGCCCGCGATTTCATTCCGCAAATTCATGCGCCCTACCAGCTCAGTAAGTACGATTTTTCGTGGTCGCTTTGGATGATTGGCAAAGGTTTGCTCAAGAAACTCATTTTTGCAGATTATATAGCCGTTCACTTCATTGACAAAGTGCTTGATGCACCAGGTGCGTATCCTGGCTTTGTGGGCCTCATTGCCATGTTTGCCTATTCATTGCAGATTTATGCCGACTTCTCAGGTTATACCGATATGGCTATCGGCGTTTCAAGACTGATGGGTTTTACACTCCTTGAAAACTTTAATTCGCCTTATAAAGCGATATCTGTCGCCGATTTTTGGCGCCGTTGGCATAAGTCTTTGAGTTCTTGGCTGCGCGATTACCTGTATATTCCGCTGGGAGGCAACCAAAAAGGCACTTTTGGTACGGCGATCATGACCGCCATTATTCTAGGCTTTTTGTATTTTATCACTGGCTGGGTAGAGCTCTGGTATACATATGGTGCGCTGTTGGTGCTCTATCTTTTCCTTTGGCAATTTTGGAAGGCCTTCCGAACTTTTGCAGTAAGGGACCTGAACCTATTGATTACCATGATAGTGGGTGGTTTGTGGCACGGAGCCAGTCAGAATTTTGTGATATGGGGCGCTATGAACGGTGCGGCATTGGTCTTTTACAACTACTGGAAGCGCATTAGTCCGTATGAAAATGCGAACAATTGGCCCATTCGCGCCTGGCGGATTTTTCTGACACTGACTTTTATCACCTTTACCCGCATATGGTTTCGTTTACCAGAGTCGGATCAACCGTTGGAGTTCCTAGCCGTTGTAAGCGAACAATTCAATTGGTCCGTTGACACTTGGTGGAAAGTATGGAACAATTTCCAATTGGTTTTTTACTTGCTTATCTTGGGATTTGTAAGCCATTGGCTTCCACAAAAATGGAAAGACCAAACCGTCTTGTTTTTTTCAAAATGGCCAATGCCTATTCAGGCACTTACGTTTGCTGTTGCCGTATTTGTCATGTATCAGGCGGTATCTGATACCTTTAAAGCCTTTGTTTATTTCCAATTCTAGAAATAGTTGGATAAATACTTGACATCGGGGGTCTTGATGTTGTATCTTTGCGCTCCCCTTAAAGAAGGGATTCAAAAAATGTCCTATGAGCAAAATGAAACTTTCTGATTTTGACTTCAATCTCCCTGAAGAATTAATCGCCAATTATCCTGAAGAAACCCGCGACGAATGCCGCCTTATGGTAGTGCACCGTTCAACCGGCCTCATAGAACACAAAATGTTTCGCGATATACTCAACTACTTCAATGAAGGAGACGTCATGATCATGAACAACACCCGTGTTTTTCCTGCCCGCATGTATGGCAACAAAGAAAAAACTGGCGCTAAAATCGAAGTGTTTTTATTGCGCGAGCTCAACCGCGAGAGCCTTTTGTGGGATGTCCTTGTGGACCCCGCTCGCAAAATCCGTATTGGCAATAAATTATATTTTGGCGAAGACGACTCTTTGGTTGCTGAGGTCATTGACAACACCACCTCTCGAGGCCGCACGCTCCGTTTTTTATTCGACGGCCCTTACGAAGAATTCAAAGCTAAAATTACTGCCTTGGGCGAAACGCCACTTCCAAAATACATCAAAAGAGAAGTTGAACCAGAAGACGAAGAGCGCTACCAAACTGTTTTTGCCAGCGTAGAAGGTGCAGTTGCAGCCCCAACGGCAGGCCTTCATTTCTCCAAACAATTGCTCAAGCGCTTAGAATTGAAAGGCATCAATTTTGCCGAACTCACCCTTCACGTTGGGCTGGGCACCTTTCGTTCGGTAGAGGTAGAAGACCTCACCAAGCACAAAATGGATTCCGAGCAGGTCATTATTCCGCAAAGCGCGGTTGAAATGGTCAACGATGCCAAGCGCCATAAGCGAAAAGTTTGTGCAATAGGCACCACCTCTATGCGCTCCATTGAAACTTCCGTATCTACAGACGGGATGCTCAAACCTTACGAAGGCTGGACCAACAAATTCATTTTCCCGCCTTACGAATTCAGCATTGCAGATAGCTTGATCACTAATTTCCACACGCCGCTATCTACTTTACTCATGATGATTTCCGCCTTTATGGGCCATGGACTCATGCACAAAGCATACGACGAAGCGGTCAGAGAAAAGTACCGTTTCTATTCTTACGGAGACGCCATGCTTATCCTCTAATGGAGCTGCACAAGCAACTAGCAACTTTCCCTAAACACCAAAAAACGGTCCTCACCATCGGGACCTTCGATGGCCTGCATTTGGGTCATCAAAAAATACTTTCAACGGTTTGCAAACAGGCCAAGCAGTTAGGTTTGGCTTCTGTCTTGCTCACTTTTCACCCACATCCACGCCGCATTCTTTTTCCAGACCAACCACTGAGTCTTATCCAAACTCAAGAAGAGAAACTTGCTCGGCTTGCAGCCTTGGGCCTAGACCATGTGGTGGTGCTTGAATTCAATGAACAATTGGCGCAGCAAACCGCAGCCCAGTTTGTAGAAGAGGTGCTCATCCAGGGGCTGAATGCCCATAGTATCATTATTGGTTATGACCACCAATTTGGCCATGACCGCCAAGGCAATTTGGCATTTTTGCGCAGCTATGAAGCCAAAGGTTTGTTTGAAGTAAAAGAAATCCCTGTCGAGCAAATTGACGAAGTGTATATCAGTTCTTCTCAAATCAGAAAAGCAATAACGCAAGGCCACATTGCGCAAGCAAATACTTACTTAGGGCAAGCCTATCAAGTTTCCGGATTTGTCTCGAGAGGCCTTCAAAATGGCCGCAGCATTGGCTTTCCAACTGCCAACGTACAACTTACAGAGAACGAAAAGATATTGCCTGCCGATGGCGTTTATGCGGTGTCTAGTGAATACAATGGCACAGTGCTCTACGGCATGATGAACATTGGCTGGAGGCCTACAATTCAGGAGACAAAGATAGCGCGCAAAATAGAAGTGCACTTCTTCGATTTTGAGGCTGACATCTACGAGGCGTACCTCTCGCTTAGTTTGCATGAGCGCATTCGCTCCGAACAAAAATTTGCAAGTTTAGACGCATTAAAAGTTCAGCTGCAAGCAGACGAACAGCAAATTCGTTCTTATTTTTTGACGATGCGGTAAGTTTGCGTTTGACCTGTTTGGTGGTCAGAGACATTTAAAATGTAAATACCAGCTTGAAACGAACTTAGATCGATCTGAGCAGTTGTTGCTACTGTGTCTGTAGACACACACAATTGCCCTACACTATTATAGATTTCAATGGTTGCTTGGTTTTTGAGCCCCTTGATTGTTATGAGGTCTGAACTCGGATTGGGTACAATCGAATATAGGTTCCCCTGAACAGGATTCAAACCAGACTGGTTCTCATTAAAGAACAGCACGTTATCTACAAAAACAACCCCTGATCCGGCTGGTTCACCAGACAAAATGAGTTGTGAAAAATGGCTCAGGCTATTGAGGCTACTGAACTGGCTGAGTGGAATTTCAAGGGTGTTCCAAGTTTGAGTTATGGGCTGAAAGCTCAGTTCGCTTTCGCTGTCGTCGCCACCAGCATACTGCCCATTTGCGCCGAAATCTACCAATTTTACTTTAAAAGGATTCATGTTCGCCGTCCAGTAATCGAGTCTGAAATGCGTCATGTCGGTGAGGTCGAGTTGGTTGCCACCGAGTGTCTCGATACCCACGAAATTTACAGCACTGTAGCGTTTGGTGTCGTTTCCTTGGATCTGAAGATCGGTCACTTGCGCTTGTGACCACGGCGCCTGCCAAGTATCTACAGTTACATTGACGTAAGGGTTGCTAAACATCGAAATGACTGCTGCTGCAGGATACGTTGGTGTAGGTGCTGGCACCATGGGTGCTGCAGATTGCGAGCCGTCTTGATTCGAGAATTTGATGTTGTCTATATAACACACATTGTTGTCAGAACGTTGGCCAAAATCCGGGAAAAGGATAATTTGATCAATTCCGGTAGAGGTTGGATTACTCAAAACATTGGTAAAATCAAAAGTGAGTTCTTCCCATTGATTGACAAGCGTATTAGACACTAAAATCTCTCCTGAAGAGGCACCTGATGGCGTTGCAAATTTGAGCCCAACATTGCTAAGCACCGATTTATAGACCATGACTTTAATTTGGCAGTTGGCCGCAGTTAAATTGAAAACGCCAATACCTTGGCCATGAACAGATTCAAACCCTGCCCAAGGAGCGCCGTTGACAAGCGCCGTGAATTTGCAAACGGTAGGCGATAAATTGATGCCGCTAGGTGCCGGATTGCTCACCATCTGAACGGCTGGATTGTTGCCGTTTTCAAAAGTGGTCCAGGCCCAGTTGCCGCCAAAGCCATTGGGTTCAAAATCTATGGGGCCTGCTTGAGCAGATACAAAATGTGCTGAAAAGGCGATAAGTAGGGTAAAAAGTAGTCTCATTTAGGGGCTTTAATAGGTTTAGATATTGTTAAATGTACAATAATTACAAGTGCGGGCAAGAAATTATTTTTAATACCTTCGTTCTTATGTCTATTCCCGCTGTTGTTTTTTTATATTGTTTATTGGCTTTTAGCAACATTTTTGCTCAAGGGATTAAATGGGAAGCAGCACTCAAGCTGGACCCTAAAAACGTGACTGGTTTAGATTGTTCTGGGCTTAAATGGGATAGCCTTCCCATGGAAATATTTCAGTTTACAAACTTGAAAGAATTGGATCTCTCCAAAAACAAGTTCAATGCCTTACCTCAAGTATTTCAAACTTTTGATCAACTCGAAAAACTCAATTTAGGTCGAAATAAATTTGAAAATTTTCCACTGGTAATTTGTCAGCTTCCTCTTTTGAAAATATTACACTTGGATAGAAATCAGATTGTCTTGCTTCCAGAACAAGTTGCAGACCTCCAAGCACTCGAATATTTAGATCTGTATGCAAACGGCATTGAGCAATTTGGATCCGGCCTGTTTCTGCTACCAAAACTAAAGGTACTCAATATTGAAGGCGTGATGTACGGTACTGTATTTGCCAAGCAGCTTCTCGATCGCTTACCTCATACCAAAGTACTGATAGACCCACCTTGTAAGTGTTTGGATTAGTATCTTTGCCTATGTTTTTGCTGCGCTCCATCGTTTTATGGCTACTAAATCACCCACAACATGTATTGGTTGTTTTTTTGGTGCTCACTGCGCTCTTGATTTGGACCAAAAAAAAATGGCGCCGCAAACAGCCGTTTTTACCGTGGATATTGGCTTTGGGTTTTGTGGCTTATGTCTTTGTATTTATCCGCTTTTACGACCGCATTGATTTACTGCGTCCTGCGTTGAGCAACGCAACGGCCGAAACACTCGCCGAAACTGCTATGGCCGATGACCAAACCTATTGTTTTGGCCTAGATGTATCGCAATACCAAGGGCAGATCAACTGGGATGAAGTGCTTTTAACCAAACACCCACTGCGTTTTGCCATTGCCAGGGCAAGTATGGGCACAGATGGCCAAGACCCACAATTTGCTGCCAATTGGCAAGCCCTCGAAAGAGTTGGTCTGCAACGAGGCGCTTACCATTACTACCGCCCATTTCAAAATTCTAGCGAACAAGCCCACAATTTTATCAACCTTGTTCAACTCAAAAAAGGCGATTTCCCCCCCGTTTTGGATGTAGAAAAGATGTCTCCATTTGGCGCAGCTAACTTGCGACAAGGCGTTCAAAACTGGCTGCGCATTGTCGGGCAACACTATCATTGCAAACCTATTGTTTATACAGGTAGGTTTTTTTATGAACGCTATTTGAAAGGAAGCATTGATGGCTATCCGCTTTGGGTTGCATCTTACGGCCCCCACTATAAAGTGCAACATCTCCCCTGGACTTTTTATCAATTTTCAGAAAAAATGGTTGTGCACGGCATCAATAGTTATGTCGATGGCAATTTCTTTCAAGGCAGCTTGACGAAACTTCGTAACTTCGGCTTATGATTTTACTCACGCTCCTTTTCAAGCTTGGTGTACGTTTTGCCATTTTTAATTTCATTTGGTTCTTTTTAGAATTGGCCCATAAAATGCTCACGGGTATGCGCCCTCCTTTTTTGGCCGAGCAATACATCCTAAAAGGAATCAAGTACATATTGCTCGTGAACATCACTTTTGTTTATTGTCTAGAATTTGCCCCAAACGAACCCACTTATGTGCTCAATTGGCAAAAATTACTGCCCGGCGGTCTTATCCTGATGCTTTATTTACTTGGTAAATTTCAAAAACAACAAGAACAACTTCAGTTTTTAGGTGCTTTTCAGATGCCAGTACAACAGCGTCCGTATGCCAAAAACTTAGAAATCCTCCTTTTGGTTTTGGCAGCGCTCACATTTACAGGTCTTTACTTCTTCCCGCACTTGTCTCAGAACATGATTTCACATTGGTTTGAGTCGAATATCCGCGGATTAGAAAAAGCTTTTTTCTTAGGTTTTATCTTTCAAGTACTTGGTTTCTTCTTTGTATTGAACGTGTTTTTTCGCTTGCTCAAGGCTTTCAGCCCCAAACCGCCGTCAGCTGGCCCCACTCAGGGCCAAGACGATTTTACCGACTACGAAGAAGTTTCCGATCAGCGCCTTGACTAAACTCCACACACATACCGACGAACGTTTGCCTAAGGCTTTTAAATTGTGCAGCCTTAAAAAAATAGAAGCGCTGTATCAAACAGGGTTGCTCATCAAAGCCTATCCTTTGCGCGTCATGTATTTATTAGAAGACAACACACCTGAATCTGAGCCAACCGAGGCATTTCAAGTTTTGTTTGCCGCACCCAAACGCCGTTTCAAAAGGGCTCACGACCGCAATTATATCAAGCGCTTGATGCGAGAAGTTTTGCGCAAAAATAAAACAGACTTGCTTGCAGCGCTTGACCAGAACAATAAAAAATTGATTTTTTCGTTAACTTTCGTTGCCGATGAACGTCCAAATTATCAACTTTTGGAACAAAAGTTGTGTAAAGCACTCGACCAACTTATAAAAGCACTTACTCCATGACCAAACTGACTCAATTAACTTATCTCTTTTTCGCCTTTATCCTGAGCTTTCAGCTAGGCCATGCCCAAACCAATTCTTTTGAAACGCTCAAGAGCTTGGAAATCATGGACCAAATCTATGAGCACCTCGATCTCTATTTTGTAGATGAAACCAAGAATGGCCAATTGGCCAAAACAGGCATAGACGCTATGCTCAAGGAGCTCGACCCCTACACAGTTTATTACCACGAATCAAATATCGAAGATTACCGCCTCCTGACCACCGGGCAATATGGTGGTATCGGTGCCCTGATTCGCAAAATGGGCGATTTCAGTTACATCGCAGAACCCTACGAGGGGAAGCCGGCGCAAGTAGCAGGTTTAAAGGCTGGCGACAAAATCATCAGTATCGACGGCAAAAACATGGAGAAAAAAACCACAGAAGAAGTTTCTGACGCCTTAAAGGGCCCCAAAGGAACTTCTTTTGAGTTGGTCGTGGAAAGAAAGGGAGAAGGCAATAAAAGTTTGAAAATAACCCGAGACGAAATCAAATTACCAGACGTGCCGTATTTCGGGATGCTCCAAAACAAGGTGGGTTACGTCAAACTCAATTCTTTTACCCAAACGGCGTCTGCCGATGTCAAAAGTGCGATAGAAAAGTTGCAGGCCCAAGGCATGCAAGAGTTGGTTTTAGACCTGCGTGGAAATGGTGGTGGTTTGCTCATTGAAGCGGTTAAAATTGCCAACTTTTTTGTAGAAAAGAACAAAGTAATCGTCACTACAAAGGGTCGTATGGCCGAAGAGAACCGCACTTATAAAACACTCGAAGACCCTTTCGCTCCAAACATGCCCCTTGTGGTGCTTATCGACGGCGGCTCAGCCTCGGCCTCCGAAATATTAGCCGGGAGCTTGCAAGACCTCGACCGCGCTGTGGTCATCGGTGAAATCAGCTTTGGTAAAGGCCTTGTTCAGCGCACCTACGACCTCAAATACGGTTCCAAAATCAAAATCACTATTGCCAAATACTACACGCCTTCGGGCCGCTGCGTACAGCGCTTAGAATACTACGACAAAGAAAACGGTGAGAAAGCCAAAGAAGTCGCAGATTCAATGCTCAAAACATTCTATACAGAAAACGGCAGACCCGTGATAGACGGCCGAGGCATTGAGCCCGATGTAGAAGTATCATTTGCAGACCTCAGTAGGCTAGCAGCCATGCTTTTGGTAAAGAACCATATTTTTAATTATGCCACTCAATACACCGCTTCCAATCCAACAATTGCAGCAGCCGGCGTCTTTAAACTGTCCGCAGAAGAATACAAAGAGTTCAAGGCCTATGTGATGGCGCAATCTGATTTTGACTACACCACCGCCTCCGAAGAGGCGCTCCGCAAAATGAAAGAAACGGCAGAAAAGGAAGGTTATTTTGCGGACATCTCCGGCCAGTACAATCAAATGTTGGAAAAGGTAACACCATCAAAAGAGCGCGACCTCGATAAATTCCAACAAGAAATCAGCGAAGTACTTGAAGATGAAATCATCTCGCGCTACTATTACCAAGAAGGACGCGCCAAGCAGCAATTACAAGCCGATCCTGTTGTGCAAAAAGGCTTAGAAATTTTACAAGCGCCTGCACAGTACAATACTATTTTGAAGAATTAAGCGTTAGTAAACACATGTTGCAACGCTGGTTCGGCCCCAAAGCCCATCTAAGACTTCATTACCTGACGCTCCTGTTTTTTGTGATTGGGATGGTATGCAGCAAATTTCTGATGTCGATGGGCCTCTTGTTGGGCAGCCTCAATCTTTTATTAGAAGCGGACTTCAAAACCTATTTGAGACGCCTCAAAGAAAACCGTTTGGTGCACTTGCTTTTGCTCTTTTATCTCTTATTTTGGCTGAGTTTATTATGGTCAGATAACTACAGAGAAGGCTTTGATCAATTGCGCCGATTCACGAGTTTACTGCTTATTCCTGTCATTATCGCTGCTCGGCCTTTGCCAAGCAATCAGAAAATCCAAGGGCTTTGGAGTTTCTTTTTAGGCGCTTTGTTATTGACGTCTTTGGTCAATAGCATCTCTTATCACTTTTTTGCCGAACAACTCCATTTGGTGGACATCAGAGAAATGTCTTTGTTTGGCTCTCACATTCGTTTTGGCATCCTCATCGGCCTCGGGTTGTCATTTGCTTTGTTTCGGATTCAACAACAAAAGTGGTATCTATTTTTGGCCTTATGGTTTTTGTTCTATACCCTAGACAGCCAGGCTTTATCAGGCGTGTTAACCGTTGTACTTGTGCTGCTAAGCCATGCTATTTCTTTTCTTTTGCAAAGAAGAAAATGGGGTTGGGTTGTCGGATTGGGCTCCATCTGTCTGGCTTTGATAAGCACCTTAGTTTATTATTTAGCTCAGCCGATAGCAACACGAGAAACCTGCCCTGCAAATCCTATTCAAATGGCGCAAGCTTGGCAGAAACGCTCTACTTTGCCCTTTGAGGGTCAAGATTTGAGGGGTCAGTTGTTGGCCTCTACTGTGGAGCGTTTTGTAGTCAGTAAAAACGGCTGTGCAGCAGCTTCAGGGATAGAAGCGTTGAGTAAAGAAGAAATTCGGTGGATAGAATTAGGATTTGCGGATGTCCGCGAAGCACAAGGAGGCCTGAGCGCCAGGCTATTTGGCTTGCGTTATCAACTCCACCACAGCAATAACCCCAACGATCATTCTTTATTAGAACGCATAGAATACTGGCGCAATGCTACTTCCCTTATCGCCGATCACTGGCTTATTGGGGTTGGCATTGGCGATCTTACAGATCAAATGCAGCGCCGATATGAGCAGCGTGGTTCGCAATTGCGTCCAGACCGCCGCTTGCGCCCCCACAACTATTACCTCACTACATGGCTCAACTTTGGATTTTTAGGCTTGGTTTTGTTTGTAGGGCTGTTGCTGCTGTTTGTCAAAAGGCAATTGCAATACCGCCAGGTACAAGGGGTGCTCATTGGCCTGACCTTCATTTTGACGCTCTTTATTGAAGATGGCCTCGAAACCCAGATGGGCCTTACCATCTTTGCTTTCTTTTTTGCGTTTTACTCCCGCAGGGTAGTCCATTAAACGTTTCTTTGAAAAATTGAGTAACTTCGCATACTATGTCCATAGAAGTCAAAAATCTATATAAATATTACGGAGAACAGGCCGCTGTCCGCGACATCAGTTTTTCAGTCAAAAAAGGTGAAATCGTCGCTTTTTTGGGCCCAAACGGTGCCGGTAAATCCACCACCATGAAAATCATGACAGGTTTTATGCCTGCCAGCGAAGGAGAGGTTTTTATCTGCGGCAAAAAGGTAGATATCGATAAACTCGACACCCGCCAAATCATCGGCTATTTGCCAGAAAACAATCCGCTTTATACCGATATGTATGTGCGCGAATACCTTGAATTTGTGGGGCGTATTTACAAAATCAAAAACCTCAAGGCGCGCGTGTCCGAAATGATCCATGCCGTGGGCCTCGATGTAGAGCAACACAAAAAAATCGGTGCACTTTCTAAAGGATATCGCCAACGTGTTGGTTTGGCTCAGGCCATCATTCACGATCCAGAGGTGCTAATTTTAGACGAACCTACCACGGGTCTTGACCCTAATCAGTTGGTCGAAATCCGCGAACTTATCCGCAGCATCGGCAAAGAAAAAACGGTCATACTTTCTACGCACATTATGCAAGAAGTAGAGGCTATCTGTGACCGCGTGATCATCATTTCAAAAGGTCAGATTGTAGCAGACGACACCGCCAAAATACTGCAGCAAGAGCTCGAGCACCAAACGGTTTACGTCGAATTCGACAACAAAGTAAGTGCAGCTCAACTCAAAAAGATGCCTCATATCAGTAAAGTCGAGGCGCTCAATAATGGTTGGTTGATCGAATCACTCAGCAATACCGACCTCCGAAAAGAAGTAGCTCAGTACGCGCAAGCGCAAGATTGGTTGATTTTAACACTCAACATCGAGCAAAAAACACTAGAAGAAGTATTCAAAGAATTAACGAAATAAAATGCCCAGCAACTTTATCGCAGAACTCCAATGGCGCGGCATGATCCACGACATCATGCCCGGAACCGAAGAAGCACTCCTCAAAAAAGTATCCGCTGGCTACATCGGCTTTGACCCAACAGCAGATTCTCTCCACGTAGGGCATCTGGTTCAAATCATGACGCTCGTTCATTTCCAACGCGCTGGCCACAAGCCTTATGCGCTCGTTGGTGGTGCAACTGGCATGGTCGGCGACCCCTCTGGCAAAAGCCAAGAACGCAATTTACTCGATGTTGCAACCCTAGACCACAACGTGGCCTGTGTGCGCAAACAACTTGAAGCTTTTCTCGACTTTAATTGCGGTGAAACCGCAGCCGAAATGGTCAACAACTACGACTGGTTCAAAAACATTTCTTTTCTCGATTTCATCCGCGATGTCGGCAAGCATATCTCTGTCAACTACATGATGGCCAAAGACTCCGTCAAAAAAAGACTCGAAACAGGCATGTCTTTTACGGAGTTTTCTTATCAGTTGGTGCAGGGTTATGATTTTTACCACCTCAATAAACACCACAACTGTATCCTACAGTTGGGCGGCTCAGACCAATGGGGCAATATCGTTACCGGTACAGAACTCATTCGCCGCAAAGCGGGGGGCGAGGCCTATGCAGTTACTACGCCACTGATCAAGAAAGCCGATGGCACTAAATTTGGCAAAACAGAAAGCGGTTCGGTTTGGTTAGATCCTGACAAGACAAGCCCTTATGCATTTTATCAATTCTGGCTCAATGCCTCAGATTCAGATGCAGCCAATTATATCCGCATTTTTACCTTGCGCACCAAAGAAGAAATCGAAGTGTTAGAAGCAGCCCATGCCGAAGCGCCACATTTGCGCGTCTTGCAAAAAGCCATCGCCGAAGACATCACCACGCGCGTGCACGGTGCAGCAGCGCTCCAAACAGCGATTGCCGCAAGTAACATTCTTTTCGGGAAGTCTACTGCCGAAGACCTTCGCTCACTTTCAGAAAAAGATTTCTTTGCTGTATTTGAAGGCGTACCACAAGCTGTAGTTGCTACTGCAGACTTCGCAGAAGGCATGAGTATCATCGATGCACTTGCAGCCAAAACAGGTTTCTTGAGTTCAAATGGAGAAGCCCGCCGCGAGCTGAAAGCCAATGCCATTTCGGTCAATAAAGAAAAAGTCGGTGAAGACTTTATCTTACTACCCGAACACCTCATCAATGGTCGATACGCCTTGTTAGGAAAAGGCAAAAAGAACAATTATATCTTGATAATCGAATAGGAATTTTTGGCATGTGCTTTGCTTGGTCCGGTAAAAACTACTGACTATGCGGACACTATCTTACACGCTCTTCACACTTCTTTTCTTATGCTGCCTTTCGAGTAGTGGCAAAGAAGTTTTTCCGGTTACCGACAACACTGCTTTTGCTGTAGGTGAAAAATTGCGTTATCATTTGTCTTATGGCCTCATTGACGCCGGTGAAGCCACGCTCTATCTCAAATGGACTGACCGCAAAGGACACGGCCGCCCCTTGTTCCATGCGGTGGCAAAAGGGTATTCAATCAATACCTTTGACCACGTTTTTCATGTAGACGACACCTATGAATCTTATTTAGATCAGCGCAGCATTATGCCTTGGTTTTTCAAGCGCCGTGTAGACGAAGGTGGTTATAAAATCAGCCAAGATTATACCTTTCATCATCAGAATGAGACCGTAGAAACGAACAAAGGCAAAACTTTTAAAATCCCGATGGGCGTGCAAGACATGATTTCATCATTTTACTTTGCCCGCACCTTAGACTTTCAAGGCGCCAAAAAAGGCCAGACCTTCAGCTTTCCTGTTTTCATGGATAACGAGGTATTTACGCTCAAAATCAAGTTCATCACCGATCAAGTTATTGAAACCGAAAAAGGGAAGTTCAAGTGTCATAAATTTGTGCCGTTGGTGCAGACCGGCCGCTATTTCAAAGACGAAGAAGACGTTCAGTTTTGGGTCACGGCTGATGCCAACAGAATTCCGGTTTTGATCAAAGCTAAATTGCCTGTGGGGGTGGTACGTTTGCACTTGGTAGGCTACACTAACTTGCGCAATCCACTGTCAGCGAAGCGATAAATGGGGTGCTTTCCTACTCCACTAACAATTTTTGAACTGCTTCACCTATTTTAACGAAGTAAATTCCGGACGGTAAATATTGAACGTTTATGGATTGATTCACTGCAGAAATCATTGGGGAGATGACGCTTTTCCCTTCAATATTCATCATTTGGATTTCTTGACCAATGAGTTTTGGAACTACAGTCAATACAAATATGTCTTTAACAGGGTTGGGATAAAGGCTGAACTGCTGCTCATTTTCATCTAAGCCCGTAAAATCGAGCGTAAGATTGAGTGTAAGTAAGCTATCGCAGCCTGCAGCGTTGATGAGTACTTGGGTATAACTTCCAGAAGTGGTGTAGGTTTGTCCGTTTAGCGTGTAACTGTCAATTGCCGAAGCGGTAATCGTATTGCTGCTTGCGTCGTTGACACTGACATAGACGGTATCCGTGCCAATACAACCCTCATTGCTAGCGCCTGTTAAAACGTAGGATCCGCTTTGCTGTGGAACAAATGGAATGCTATCGGCGATGTTGTTGCTCCAAGACATAAAGATACCTCCGGTTCCGTATAAGATGACTTCATCTCCAAAGCAAACCGATTGGTCTTGTCCAGCATTGAGGTCAGGGAAAGTGCCGTAAAACACCTGAAGGGTATCAAAGCCCGTACAACCTAGGCTACTTTCTCCACTCACCACGTAGGTGGCACTTGCGTTAGGTACAAAGGTGGTGTCGTTGGCAATGGAACCATTCCAGATGAGGTTGTTGCCGCCGCTGGCCAAAAGTGTAATGCTATCTCCAGGGCAAGTATAGAAGTCTTGACCGGCATCGATGGATGGCGCAGGGTTTACAGTGAGTAAGACGGAGTCACTGGCCAAACAACCATTGGCACTTGTGGCAAAAGCAGTGACGTAACCGCTATTCAAGGGAAAAAATGGTATGCCGTTGCTGACGTCATTGTTATTCCAAATGATGTTTGGTGAGCCGGTTGCAGTGAGCACCGCGCTGTCGCCTTGGCAAATAGTGAGGTCTTGGCCTGCATTGATACTGAATTGCTCGAGTAAAATATTCGTCTGATCCCAAGCTGAGCAGCCGTTGGCATCAAAGCCAGTAAGGGTATAAGTTTGATTGATACTCGGGGTAAATGTAGCACCATTGCTGATATTCGGTGACCACAAATAGGTACTTGCACCTGTTCCGGTTACGGTGACCGAACCCCCATTGCATGCGTACAAATTTGGCCCGGCACTTACTGTAGTAAGGGTATTTGATGCACTGAATAAATCATTGACTTCACACGCAGACAAACAGCGGTTCCAGATCCCGATGTCATCGATTTTGCCGTCGAAATAACCACCTCCAATGCCGCGCCCGACATAAAGTGGTAAGCTAGCGCTCGTGACACCCGTATGGTTAAAGGTGCCGGTGGCAACAGCTACGTTGTCTTTGTAAAGTGTCATGGCGCCTGCGTTATATACCATCACAATGTGTGTCCAGACGTTAGTAGTGCTGGTGCTTTGCGCCCAAATCCAGGCAGATTGCTGTTTGTTGGTGCCAAATTGCATGTTCGTAGCGCCTGTTTGAAAAATCCAGATGAAGTTACCTGCGGCATTTGTAGCGTGCATAATTGGAATGCCAACTACAGAACTTGCATTTCGGTTGTGCCACAAGGAAACCGTAAAGGTAGAACTCGGGTTAAATGTAAAACTCGGGGTATTGCGGATGAAATACTGCGTACTTCCATTGAAGTTATATGCGGCATCGGTAGCTCCAAAACGATCGGTGGTGAGCACTGCACCGTTGTTGGTGAGGTGGTTGTTGAGATTGCCGGCATCGTTGCCATTTCCATTGAAAGGGTAGTAGCACTGCAGCCCAGCCACCGGTACATAGCTCGGTATTTGAGCGAAAGCAGGAAGGCAAAAAAGGAATAGAAAAGGTAGTAGGTGTTTCATTTGACAGGGTTCAATACTTCGAAATTAAGGATTATTCCATTAAGTTTACAACATGAAACATTTCCTTCTTTTCAGCCTCATATTTTTGGGATTCGGAGCAAGTGCCCAGTTTAAAACCCTTACCTTGTCATCAGGCACAGCTTATCGCTACACCAAATTGCATTTTGTTTCCGATGACACCCTCTTCTTCAAATCAAAAAGCGATCATATCAATTATAAAGTAGCTACTGCCGATATCACTTCAAGGTTTTATCTACCCAACGGTAAGTATCATCATTTCAATAGAGCGTCAAAAAATTTAAAACCATTAAAAATTGCAATGGGGGTTGGTCTCGGACTCATGTTAGGAGGAGCTGGCGCTGCATTTTTAATAGATACCGATTTTGTAGTGGTGTATATCATCACTTTTGCTTCGCCAGGTGCGCTCACTTATGTGATAGCAAATACAATTCACGATCAAAAAAAAATCCATCAGCAGGCTGTACTCGCTAACTAATTGCGGCAATTTCAATGACCAAAAAAACCTACACCCTTACCCAACTCGTCGACAGCGTCAAAAAAGTGCTCAGCCGCACATATGGCGAGCAAAGTTATTGGGTTTCGGGTGAATTGGTCAAGTTGAATATCAAGGGAGGACACTATTATTTAGAGTTGGCAGATGCTCTAGATGGGCTCAATACCGCACAAATGAAAGCCGTCATTTGGCGCACACAGGTTTTGGCCCTTCAAACAAATTTAGCTGAGGAGTTCAAGCTACTCCTGCAACCTGGCAATCGCTTGTTGTTTAGGGTTTCGGTCACTTTTCATGAAATTTATGGTTTGTCTTTAACCATTCACGACCTCGATCCGGCGTTTACCTATGGTGAAATTGAACTCAAAAAGAAACAAACAATTGAGCGCCTCAAGCAAGAAGGGTTGTATGATTTACAAAGGCAAATCAAACTCCCACTGATTGTCAAGCGTGTGGTACTGATCGGCTCGCCAGACACCTCGGGTTACCGCGATTTCTTAACCGAGATGCGCCAGAATAATATTTATCGAAACTTCATCATTCAAGAAATTGCCACAACGGTGCAAGGCGATAAAGCAGTGTCAGAAATTTGCGCTGCATTGAAAGAAGCCGATACCTACGACGCCGATGCAATTGTGCTCATACGCGGTGGGGGCAGCAAAATGGACCTTAACGTTTTCAATGATTATCAAATTTGTAGCCTTATTGCTGGCTTGCGCTTGCCTTTAATTACGGGTATTGGTCATGAAACCGATGAGGTTGTTGCCGATTTAGTGGCTAACACGCGTCAGATAACCCCAACTGCAGTAGCTAAATTCTTATATATCAAAGTAGGGACTTTTCGAGCAGAATTACAAAATCTCCTCGATAAATCCTTGCAACTTGGTCTTACGCAACTCAATCAAGCTAATGAACTGTTTTCAAGTACCAGCAAATTTTTAACCCATTACTTTCAAAATATCATCACCGACTACCGCACTGATGTGCAATCCAAGTTACATCGCCTGGAAGTCGGTACCAACGAGATCCTCGCAGAACAGCGTGCCATCTTAGTTTTATCCTTAGAGAAAAGTGTTGTTGCAGCTTTTCATTTGTTAAATATTGTTCAAACTATTGAATTACCGTCATTATTAGAAAAAATGGTACTTCACTCATCCAATCATATCGCAATTCAAAGGCTAGAAATTCTCAATTTACAAGAAAAAGTTGCGGTACTCAATCCACTGAAATTGTTAAAAGTAGGCTACACCATCAGCAGTGTTGACCAAACCGACCTCTCCCTATACCGTGGAGAACTCATCGGAAAAGAAATGCAAACACTTAGCGATCAATTTATAGTTTATAGCACCATCACCAAAATTCAAAAATAGCATGCAAGAAAACTTAAGTTATGAAGAAGCACTTTCTCAGCTTCAGGCCATCGTCAAGAAACTCGAGCAAAAAGAGGTCAAAATTGATGAGCTCGCCAGTACGGTGGCCCGCGCCAATGAATTGGTAGCGTATTGCCAAACCAAACTACAGCAGACAGAGGCTGAAATTCAAAAGATTGTGAAGAAGGGCTAGCTGAAGGCATTCTATTCAAAAACAGTATATTCGTATAAATCAAATTGATATGGCGGCAGCACAAAAAACAGCTGGTTGGTCTTGGACCAAAATTCTAATCGGTTCTGCACTTGTATTAGTCCTGGTCGGGGGCGTCTATAAACTTTTTGGCGGCCCAAGGCAAGATGTCATCACTCAAGATCAAATTGAAGCAGATTCATTGCGTACTGTCCTGCGCGAAACCCAAAAAGAGCTGAACGAAGCCGAACAAAAAGCTTCTAAAAAAGACCTCACACCACCACTCACGCTAGAGCAACAACAAGCCAAATTGGAAAAAGACCTCCGCAAGAAGGAAGAAAAGCAGCCACTTGATTATCTATCGCTCGACTACGAGCACACTTACCGTTGGTTTGCAGGCAAGGAGGAATTCTATGGCAATATCTACAATAGCGCTAAATACGCCACCTTCATGAATTTTGAAATTCGCGTTACTTTTTTATCTGAGACCAAAACAGCGCTCAGCTCTAAAGTTTACACGCTTTATAAGTATGGTGAACCCGACGCACAAGTACCTTTTAAAATTCAAGCAGAAGCCCCAAGTGGTTACCGCTATCATCGGGTAGAACTCATCAGAGCCATCGCCTTCCAGTCAGACGAAGTCGGTGACGACGGCGAAATCTAGTTTGCTTTCCAGTTGCGATTTTCGCAAATCAATAATTTAAAGTTGTAAAATCAAGTTCGGCTAGTTGCGTTTGCTGCCGTATTTTTGGTCAAAATGACCAACATGAGAACGTATATTCTTCATTTTATTGCCATATGGAGTGCCAACCTGAGCTTTGCTCAACAGCTCGACCCGATACATTATCCGCCGGAAGCAGAGTGGGAACAACTTTACGTCAGAAATTCAGATACGGTACTCACCTGCATGCGCTATTATTTTTGTTCAGATGATACCTTATACTTTCGGGAGCATCCATCAATGAAAGTGGTCAAATTCGCCTTGTCCGATCTATCTCCACCGTCGTTTTCAGTAGGTAAAGACTATCAATTTCAGAAAAAAGGAGGCCGGATAGCAACCCGTATGTTCTATTCACAAACGCTTGACCGTTATTATGATTATTATTTGCATGCACCTTTATTGTTTGTCAGTGCCAGAAATATCGAACCTGCTAATGAACTAGGAATTCCTCAAGATATTGACACCATGTTTTCTTGGAATAAGCCAAAAATGTACAATTCTGATGCAACTTTTGGAGAAATGCCTCAAAAAATCTTGTATCACACCTCGGGCTGCACTTATTACCTTGATGATTATTATTTCTTGTCAAATGGAGCGCTTTATTTTAAATTATCTGGTAAGGCGGGAGTTTATTCGCTGCCTTTGACTATGATCAGTGGATCCAAAGGAATTGATAAGCTTGGCAAAGACCTCGACTTTTCTCATCGCTTAAAATACCGCAAAAACACGCGTAGAATGCTGGGATTTAGTATTATTATTTATCCAACTTATTTGGTTACGCTACCTATCGGGATTTTCAGGGCTGTTCGTCATGCGCGCTACCGCAATGCGAAAATGTTGAGTTGTAGTGGGGTTTGATTCAATCCTGTCAGACTTAAACCAGGGCGTTATATTCTGCTACAAACTTGCAATGGCCGCAATTTTCTGAAGCTGAAGGGATATCAGCACTTTCAAAACAATGGATCAATGCTTGAACAGTTGGTTCAATCCAATTCAAGTCACAATTATAGGCGATGAGGTGGGTGCGAAAGTGCAATGTATCTTCAAAACGATCAAGTGTATTGTCGCCAGTGACATAATAGAAATAGGAGATTTCAGAAACAGGATAATTATTTTGGGTAAATAGCCAAGTATAAAAACTAACCTGGCGCTGATAAGATTGATGATGCGCGGCACTTGCATCAAGCGATATAACAGGATCTTTTTTCGCAGTTGCTTTATAATCTACGACATGCCAAAGCTCAGGATCTAAAGAGTCCTTCCAAACGTCATCTACCGCTCCATAAAATCTGTATCCCTCGTATTCACAGGCAATGCCAATTTTATTATTTCGCCAATTTTCTAATTCATCATGTTGAAGTGGAACCATATCTAAACCTTCCATTATTGGATGGGGAACTTGCCGCTCTCGATAGCCATCAAATTCTACCTTTGCCAATTTATCCACAGCAGCATTCAAAGTAAACGGATACCCAGCCGGCCGCCTCACGCCTTTTTTGTGTAATAAATAAAAACAGCGCGGACACTCACAAAAAAGATCCACAGCAGTGCGGGAGAAGGATTTTATCATTGTGATAGAAGTGAAATTAATATATTGCTTGATGAATTGATAGAGAAGACTTTTGATAAATTTGGAGGGTCTGCGTCAAGAAAGTTATATACCTCAGAAGGGGAATATCCATATTTTGCTGTTTCTTTGAGTATATCAAAAATTGATTCGACCTTTTTTATTGCAACACGATTGTGCTCGTTCCACAGTGTCTTTCGACTAACTGTATTTAACCCTATGCCATGCGTCGGAAATAAGTCAATAATCAGTACACTATATCCGGCTAATTCTAATAGTTTATCTCTTCGAGTGTTATAATTCTTTGGATTTAGACCAAAACATCTCATGACCCTGTTTAAATAATTATCCATATGTGCATTTAAATTGTTTTCATCAAGCATTTCTGATAGAAACATGTAGTTTGGGTGGGGAAAGCAAAACCCACCAGGTCCTGATTCAAAAAGGATAACTGTAAATGGTTTGTTATTTTTAAAATTTGGCCTGAAAATATGGTTAAAATAATAAATCCAATCGTGTTCGTATTTTAAAAATTGAGTGTACCACTGAGCAATTAAGAAATCCGGAATGGTTGATACCCCACTTTTATTCCAGCTATTCCTTTTAATATCAATTAGTATTGTTTTGTATTCATCAAAAGTCAATATCTCCATATTCAATTATTTTGAAACTTTTTAACTAATTCGTTCATTTTTCCATACTATAAGTTATTTTTTTTCATACATGTATCAACCCACTTAACGATGATAGGATTCAGATTTTCTGAGTGTTTGTTTTTGAATACTTCCCATTCATTTGTGGCTGTAGTCAAGGCTTTTGCATTTTTAATTGGATACTTTATTTTACCCAAGCCGGTAATATGTGGCCTAACAACTTGATGAATGATGTTCTCTCCTTTTTGGATTTCAGAATGGGGTAATTCTAAGTATGAGTAGTAAAGATTACGCTTGTAATATTCTAAAGTTTGAATGCAATCTGCTGATGGTGCCAAATGGAATGTGCTAAGCTCAACCATGTTTTTTGGTGAATAAACAATTTTAGGTTTGTGAACCTCATTTTCCGTATCTTGATTGATTTGATTCAAGTTGAAACAAAAGTTATGCTTCCTTAAATACTCGATATTGAATAAAGTACCAAAACCGCCAAAAATGAGTTGCGAAAATTCTTGCATTAACCGTTCAAAGACATTTATTTGCGATTTTCCTAAATAGAGTAGGGCAAACTCGGCTTCATTTTCAGGTTTTTGATCATCTTGGAGGCTAAGCCCCCAAAAATATAAACCCACCTTGCGCTGATTGCTTAATCTTGAGTGGTCTTTATTTTCAATATCCTGAAAAGAGAATAGTTCCATAGTTATCTTTTCCATAAATCTACAAATTGCTTTTTAATTCTTCAAGGAAGCATGTGTTGAGTAGGTCTACGAGGTGCTTGGCTTGATGTTGGTGGTTGTTGGCGGGTAGTTGTTTGTGCCTCGGCTGATCGCTAGAGGTGCTATAATAGGAGAGTTTACCGATGAGCAGCGTCCCTTGTAATTCGTAGTTGAGCGTTGCGCGAAAATGAAATTGACGATGCGGTACTCGTACTTCAAGTCCAATGAGGTAGTCGTCAGAACGGCAAGGGCTGAGCTCTTCGATTTCTAAGTGGTCGTAGCGGCTGAGCAGGCCGCAATAGGTTTGAACATAAAAAAGGAGATTGGCCTTGAGTTCCCTCTGGCGATAGAGCCCTAGCGGATTGAGATTTGTGGCGAGCTGTTGTTCCCATGTACTATAAACAGCTGCGTTTTCTGGATGATTATTTTTCATTGGTATCCTATTTTATTTTTTGGTTGAATATTTTTAAGCTCCACTAGAAATTGCTTCAATGCGAATTCAATTGCTGTTGGTGTGGCACTAGCAAGTTTTTCAATGAGTCTTTGCTTTTTGAAATTGTCTAGTTCAGCAGCTGTAAATTCAAAATGGCTATTAATTTCTGCATCTTGAGCATTTAGCTCAGGAAAATAGTGTTGTAATAGCTCGAGGCGTGTAGCTTGATTTGGTGCCGAAATTTGTAACTGAAATAGGAATCGTCTGTAAAAGGCTTCATCAAATGAGTCGGGGCGATTTGTGGTGCAAATCAGAATGCCATCGAATTGCTCGAGTTCTTGCAATAAAATGGTTTGCACTACATTTTCAGTATTCGTTGCAGAATGCTCCATTTCACTGCGTTTGTGTATAATCGAATCTGCCTCATTAAAAAATAATATAGGAGTTAGTTTGGCTTGAGCTGCCGCCTTTTTATAATCGTCAAAAACAGCTTGTATTGCTTTTTCACTGTCTCCATACCATTTATTGCGTTGTTTACTTGGTTGAAAAAGGAAAAGATCTCTACCACTAGCAATGGCAATTTGCTTCACTAATTCTGTTTTACCCACACCCGGACCACCTGAAACAAGAAAAGTTAGTCCCTTAAATTGTTCTTGTTCAGATATGAGTTGTTGGTATTCTTTTTGTCTAGAAGGATCTAAAATTTGTCGGATAAGCTCGATTTGTTTTTGGTCATTGGCATTATAATAGAGTTTTTTTGAGCGAAATTGTTGTGTGGCCATCTTTTGTAAAGATTCATGCATTTGTGGTGACGTATCATGTTGCAACAAACCAGGAAGACAGACTTGTAACAAGCCCGGACTCGGATAGAATGCTAAATCCGAACGGAAGTTTTGATCGGTCTGAAGCAGCCCGTCTTGCACCATTGGATTTTGAGGGTGAAGTATCCGATTTTTAAAATAGAATAAGGAAATTGCATCGGTTGTAAAGATGGATGCTAGTTTATTGGTGTCAATTTCCTCTTGTTCATTTATGTATTGTGCTGTAATGAATAAAACTAAACTCAATTGCTCTAAATTTAACTTATAGCTCTTTAAATAACGCACTAATTTAATACGACCATCTTGCATTAGGTTTTTAACGAATTGATCCCAATCATACATGGATTTACTACGTCTACTCAGGCTATTTGCAGCCACACACAAGCGGCGAAGCACACGATTTTTTTGAAGTCGTGAAGGGTCTGGGAGCAGCTCAGGATTGGATTTTTTAAGGGCTACTTCTACATGCCTTGAGAGGTTTAAGGTTTCTTCATCTCTATAGTTCTGAGCAATTAACCATCCGTCGGCAATTAGTTCTTCAAGATAAAATTCTAATAAGCGGCTGTCTATATATTCTGATAATATGCCCAATACCTCTGCAATACTTGTGCCTTTTCTTGTTTTCAAAAAGCAAACCAAAGCTAAAATTTGAGTTTTGACCTCATTAACGCCCAAAAATTGCTGAAATTCGCGGATCAAAGGCCCCTCTGCCTTGAGCTCTTCAATAAAGCCATCCTTGCGCGGTTTGCGACTAAATTCAATTAACCAGTTTTTCATATTTTTTAATTTTCAGCAAAATTATTTTCAAACACCATAAAAAAATTACGGAGTTCTTTTTGTACTTTTGATTTATGTTTAAAAAGAAGCCTGAAGTCGTTCGTCAACACTTGATTATCAATTGCTTGAAAGAGCGTAAAGCAGCAACCCTTTCAGATATAATGACCTATGTCAACAACCGACTAGAGGAACAATTAGATGGAGTTGCTGCCAAAAACGGATATGGGAAAAGTACCTTTGAGAAAACGCTTAAACAAATGCGCGAAAATTTGGAATTCGAAATCGAGCATTTTGTCGAAAATGGTGTCCATCTATATAGGTTGCAAAATCAAGAGTATGTCCCTTTCTTAACTGAAAATGAGAAACATGGATTGGGCTTTTTATTGCGGTTAATGGATATCTATGATGATTTAGAAGCGGTAAAATGGCTAAAAGAAATGTTGCGCACTGATCATCAAATTGATACGCGCCACTATGCACGTGCAGCACATTTTGTGATGTCCCATCCAATCATTAATGAGCATGAAAAATTATTGGCCTTATCCATGGAGATTATCGGTCATATCGACCGTCAAGAGGTTATTCAATTCACCTATAAAAAAGTCAATGATGAGGGCACACATCTTTGGAAACATATAGCTCCATTGCAAATTCGTTACTTTGAAGGGCGCTATTATCTCATAGGTTGCGAGATGAATGACGACTATACTTTCAAGCAGGACTTCGGAACTTATCCACTTGATCAAATTCTAGATAGCCGTATTGCACCTGCGCCAGACGAAAATATTGAGGATGATGGGTTTTATATTCACTTTAACCATCAAGAGCTATGCCGACTCACGGAGCTACATCATCGATATCAAGATTCATTAGGCATTATTGCAGATAAAAATCCGGCACGGAATATTCGAATTCGTTTCAAATCATGGGCTAAATCTCATGTATTGAATCGTAAATTACATCACTCCCAACGTGTCATAGATATGCAAATAGACCATGTCGATATTGAAATTCGCGTTCGTAAAACTGTTGAGCTTGATTTTCAGCTTGCGCGCTTTCGCGATCAATTTGAGATTCTAGAACTGTAAAAAAATTACGGAGCTACATTTTAGCTTTGTTGAAAATTAAACTTCTATTTTATGGTAACAACTCCAGGTAGCATTTACTTTCTTCGCGAAAGGGATTATCTCACGGGTCAAATAAGCCCCTATGTTAAAATTGGTCTTGTCCGAAACGACAAACAAACTTCTACTCGAATTTCAGAACATCAAACAGGAAATCCTCGAGAAATTTTCGACCAACAAACCTATTATGCTCCTTTCGTGGAGGACCTTGAAACTCGTCTACATTATTTATATGGCCCTCGGTGGATCAGTGGTGAGTGGTTTGTATTGGAAGATAAAGAGCTTAAAGAAGTTATTTCTTTAGCAAAGATCTATATTAAGCGCCAAACTAAACTCCTTCCAGTTCATTGTTCAGTTTTGGAATTTGCCCAACAGGTATCAAATGGCAGAATGCGCCCATTAGATAGAAAGACTCAGCAAGTTTATAATGCTTATGTTGCGCTGAAATCAGAACAGCTGATACATGAAGGACTTGTTGAGTTGAATGATACCTTACTCAAACAAGCAATGGATCAGTGCTTTGGTATTGAAGGCGTTATTACGATTCAAGAGAAAAATAGCAATCCTACTTTTGATAAAGCAGTATTTCTTAACGCAGACCCATCCCATAAGCAATTGCTTGACACGTACTTAGAGAATAAGCCTGGCGAGGGTATTAAAGGAAGCTGGTCTATTCATCATGGACTTAAATTACAAAATATCGATCCTGAACTACATACACAATTAAAGCAATTGCAGCGTGTAAAAATTGATATCAAAACCCTAAAGAAAAAACCAAAAGTCCGCAATTCGGCAGTAGAAAAATTACATTACGACCTCATCTTACACAAAGCACACCTGAGCCGCTTGGAATGGGAATTATTTGAATTAGAACTAGAATTAAAAGTTCTTACCGCTGAATTTGAGGGAATTGAAGGAGTTTGTACTTGGAAACGCTGTCTGAAAGCCGATAAAAGTGAAATAAATATGATGGCATTTAAAGCAGCACATCCAGACCTCTATGAACGTTTTCTAAAACCTGGAAAAGTAACAGCAGCCATGATTGTTTTGCCTTACCGTGCGTATCCAATTCAATTCTAAAGACTTTATTATTAAACATTTTGACGCTCAATGGGTTATATTTATAACCTAAACCTACTAATTGCACCTTCAAGAACTGCCATATGATTATGCCTTTATTGGCATGGGCTGCGCCAACTCCTTAATTTTGCTGGAGCTCGATCGTGCTGGTCTTCTGGCCCAAAAGCGGATCCTCGTTTATGAACCTGAACAGAAAAAAGGCAATGACCGCACCTTTTGTTTTTGGTTAGAACCAAACGTATTGCAAGAAGCAGGTTTAAATCAACTTGTGAGCCATAGCTGGTCTAAGGTCAAATGCAATGAAGAAGCCCCACAACTATTGGCAGGCAAACGCTATTATTATCTCCGGGCCGATGCACTTTATGCCCATACTACACAATTACTTTCGCAATATGACGTAACCTTGCGTCCAGAGGTTCTTCAAGACTATCCGAAAGCATTAGCACATTTTGTTTTTGATTCCAGGCCGCCTCAATTTGATTTAAATCATCAAATCGATGTTCAGATCAGCCAAAGTTTTTATGGTTGGTTGGTCGAGACCGAAGTGCCTATTTTTGACCCTGAAGTCTTTACGATGATGGATTTTTCCATTCCTCAAAACGGGCACACCCAATTTTTATATGTCTTGCCCTTTGACACCCGGCAAGCGTTGATAGAGCCCACTCGTTTTGGTGAGGTGCTTATTTCAGAACAGGAGGCGACCCAAGTCATCGAAAAGTTCTTAGAAGAGCGGAACACTCCATTTGAGATTTTGGAAAAAGAGCAGGGCTGCATTCCGATGTGTAGTGCGTCGCTGCAAAATGAAGCGTTGCCAAATAATTGGTTTCGAACAGGTGCTGGAGGCGGTCAGCTGAAGCCAAGTACGGGCTATTCTTTTGTAAGAAGCTTAACTGATGCACAACAAATCGTGAAGTCTTTAAGCTTGAATGAGGCCAAATTTAACCGGCGCAAAAGTCCGCAGCGCTTTGCGTATTACGATAGGCTACTTTTAAAGATAATTGCTCAAAAGCCAGAAAAAGGCAAGGTGATCTTTACAAAACTCTTTCATCATACTGCTGCGGCTAAGGTCCTGAATTTCTTGGATGAAAAATCGACGCCATTTCAGGAACTGAGGCTCATGTCTACGCTGCCAATTCTATTGTTTTTGAATGCAGCACTTTTCGACGCGATAGGTAAGTTTCGTGGTTTTTTAGCAAAGCGCAGTGTAGCGTTATACATGACCATTACACTTTTAGTATTTCAACAATTTCAACTTGGGCTGCTCAGTAACCTCATTTTGATTGTTGGCTTACTATCTATTGGTTTACCTCATGGTGCGCTTGATCATTTGTATTCAGTATCAAATCGGCCCCGAATTCCGTGGCGTTTTATCGGTGTTTATCTCGGCCTAGGTTTGTTGTTGCTAGTTGTTTGGTACTTCTTACCCTATCTAGCACTAATTATGTTTTTAGCTTACACAGCTTGGCATTTTGGACAAGCCGATTTTGAAATTTGGAAGTTGCCCAGCGGGGTCAGCAGTTTCTTTTGGGGTATTCTTATCCTTGCACTCATTTTGGGGAGTCATTGGACAGAAACAAATCAAATTCTAAATGAAATGGGTATTGAAATCCCGAAGTATCTTAGTTTTTCTTTTGATTTCAGTCAAACTATTACTGGGTTGTTAGCTATTTTAAGTTTGTTATTGCTATTCACCAGATCTTTTTTTTCAAGAATAATTGAAACTATTTTTGTCCTTATTTTAGGTGTGTGGCTGCCATTGCTTCCTGCATTTGCCTGTTATTTTGTGTTCCAGCATAGCTTACATGGTTGGCAACACCTCAGACAAAAAATGAAGTTGAACCACCGAAACATGTGGCTGCAGGCCCTGCCTTTTACTTTAGGAGCACTGGTCTTGTTCGGGGCCTATTTGTATTTGATACAAGAACCCAATTGGGGACAGGTATTTATCTTTTTATCTGCATTGAGTTTCCCGCATGTGTATTACATGCATAAAAGCTATCAGAAACCGCAATAAGGCTATTCGCTGATGCTCAGCGGTAAGGACTGCTTGTTGATTTTTAGATAGTAAGTTCCGAGATCAAGGTCTTTACTTAAAAATATTTGACCGTGGGTTTGACCGCTTTGCACAAGCTTTCCTTCTTGATTGAAAATCTCAAAAGGTAACTTTGTTTGGATGCCAATGATCTGAAGGGTTTGCCCAGCCATGATCGGATTAGGACCCACTTTAAGGGTGCTGAACTGTTGGTTGTCGAGGCCGCTATCTTCTATCGTTAAATTGATGGTGACGCTGCTGTCACAACCATTGATTGAAGTAAAGAACTGGGTATACGTACCAGAAGTTGCGTAATCAATACCGTTCCAAGTGAAGGAGTCAAGCACGGTGCTGTCTATGACAATGGCAGCAATTGGATACACATTGAGGTTGAGCGTCACTATTGAATCGCAACCCGCAATGGTTTGTAAGGAATCTGTGTATACGCCGCTCGCCCAATACGTTTGTCCGTTCCATGGATAAGATCCACACGCATCTGCCTCTATACTGGTTGTAATGGTTGGGTTAATGGTGAGGTTCAGCGTAACCGATGAGTCACAACCCCAAACAGTTGTTCCTTGATAAACGTAGGCGCCGCTTTGTGCGTAAGTTTGACCGTTAAATGAGTAGGGATCACAAGTTGTGATAGTTAAGGTTGTACTAGATTGCAAGTGTTGATTGATCACTACACTCATCGGAGCGCTTTGTCCGCAATTATTTTGCGTAGTAACTGAAATGGTGCCTGTTTGGAAACTTGGAGAAAAAATCAAACTGATATTCGTTCCGGTGCTTGAACCTGTGGCACCTTGCGGTGTAGTCCAAACATAAGAGCTGGCACCTGGCACACTAGCAGTGCTGAATTGTTGAACGCCTCCACTATAGCAAAAATGTAGCGCACCATTGATCGCACTTGGCGCAGCAGGCGCTGTATTAAGCGTTACCGTTACTGCCAAACGGTTTGTGGATTCTAGGCCATTAACGGTCTGAGTAGCATAATAACTTGTTCCGGTCACCAAAACAGTTGTACTTGGCAAGGCTGTGCCGCCGGTTGGGGTGGCATACCATTGAATTGCTGTACCGGTTGCACTCAATTGTGCTAATGTGGCACCTGCGCAAAAACTTTGATTAGCGGAACCAGTTGGCGCAGCTGGTGGTGCAGGGGGTGGCACAAATGTAAAACTTGCAGCTGTAACGCCGCGGTTGCTGCCGCCGTGGTTGCTATAGGTGAATGTAGCTGAATTAGAGCGCGACCAAATGAGGCTTATAGCCGTTGGCGTGGCTGAAAAAACGTAGTCATTGGCATCGCCGGTATTGAGTGCACGCGTAGCAATAATGGTGCGTGTCCCCGCAGAGACGACATCAGAAGTGATGGTCCAGTTTTGTTGGGCGTCGGTAAAGGGTGCAGCAAAACCTGTGAGTTTGCAATCAAAAGCACTTAGGGTGGTGGCGCTATGGACACCCACTACATCGGTGCCGTTTGTCATGGAGCTGGCATTGAAGCCAAGCGCAAACCAGCGCCCGGCAGGGCCTGTGAGTGTTAAAGTTACTTGGGTGGTGACGTCAATTTTGGCAGTCATGGCGAGGCCTGCTGTGGAGCTCAAGTTAACCACGCCGGTGGTGTAGGTTTGTGCGTAGGTTGCAGGCAGTATAAAGAGGAGTAGAAAAGCGAATAGAAGTGTAGTCTTTTTCATGTTTATTTGGTCAATTATGATTTGTAAATAGGGCATTCAATTCAGGGTTTTGGTGCAGGCGCAGTAAATCATCGATGGTTCTGCCTTGTGCATCACGAACGTCTAGACGCGCTCCGGCCGCTAAGAGTTGCTTGATCTGCTCAATGCGAAGCAGGTTGATGGCTAAATGGATAGGGTAGCCCAGCTCTTCTAACTGACAGACCTGATTGACATCGGCTCCTTTATTGATCAGTAAGTCGAGCATTTTGGCATCACCTTTAAAAATTACGCCATAAATAGGTGCACCTTCTTTGAAACATTGGTTGGGATTAGCTCCGGCCTTCAGCAAAACCTCTGCTACCTCGTGGTTGCCGCGATAAGTGGCCAGCAGTAAAGGGGTGGCGCCGTGTTCTGAGCTCAGGTTGAGGTGCTCCGGATGTTTGCGAAGGTATTTTTCCATTTGTTGGGCACTGCCTGAACGCGCCAAATCAAAAACGCTTTGCGCAAAAGTATAATTGGCTAAACACAAGAAAATCAATAAGAAACGGAGCATAGGTGCTGCAAAAATAGTGAAAATTTAATTATTGGATGATCTTGAGTGCTAAAGAGCTTGAATTGCACTCCACAACATGGCGCCAACCAACATGATTTTGAGCCCTGTTCCGAGTAAAAAGCCCAAAAAAGCGCCTTTTGCAGACTGCCAGGCGTCTTGGTTGTTGCGGCCAATGATGAGTTCGCCGATATAAGCGCCGATGAGCGGGCCGAGGATGATGCCCCAGGGGCCGGCGAAAAGACCAATTAATACGCCGATGGTGGCGCCCCACTGACCGGCTTTACTGCCGCCAAATTTTTTGGTGGTCCAGACGGGGAGGGAGTAGTCGAGCACAAGTAAAATTGCGGATAAAACGGCGTAGGCAATTAAAATGGGGGTAGACAGTGGGTGCCCGCCAAGAAAATGAATCAGCAGGAGCCCTGCGTATGAAATGGGTGGGCCGGGTAAGACAGGCAAGAAACTACCCACTAAACCTGCTAGGATCAAAATAAAGCCGAGAGTGGTCCAGAGGAGTTCCATTGATTGAAGGTACGATAATTAATTTAAAAATGGTAACTCAATTTGAGTTGCGCACCAGCAGTTTGGTAATTGAGGTTGGGCAAATATAAATCGTTGCTGATCATGGAGTGCTTGGCCCAAAGACCTTTGTAGAGGAGGATTTCTAGATTGAAATAATGCAGGCCTTTGCCGATAAAAGAGAACCCGTGCCCAATGCCTAAATGCAGGCTTGATACGTTGGTTTCAAATGCTTTTTGGATGTCGACAGGAAACGGAGGCATAGTAAGGTCTGGAACGTAAAAATATTCAGTAGAGGTGCTTTGCTGAAAACCAAGCGTGATCGGAATATAGCGCGCAATATTGCTTTTATTTCGATCGTATAGATAGCGGTAATTTGCGCTGTATTGTGAAAACATAGTGGGCCCACCAATTGCGCGGAGGTCTAGGCTAGCTCCTACATAATGTTGTCGTTGGAAGTATTTTCCAGCGCCTAAACTCAAGCAAATGGGCGTTTCGTAAAACATGCCATTGCTGTTGCTTGAAATATAGTTGTTGTCGGGAACAAAACCTGTGTTGTAACCGGCCATCATGGCATTGAGCCCAACGTGGAAATCAAATTCATTGATCTTACGTGGATTTACCAAAGAGTCGACCATTTTAACGCGTTGGGTAAAGTTGCGGTCTTCTTCAATGTATTCGTACATTTCCTTAGATAAAATGTAAGTACGGTTGTATTGATCTTTGAAGGTCAGGACATAGTTGTTGTCCAACGCAAGCATTTTGCCGTACAAGATTTGTCCGGTCTTTAGTTTGACAACGTCGTAAACAACATTTTGCTTGGCGCGTTGAGCCAAATTGAAGAAGGGGATCAAGAGGAATAAAAAGAGCAGTGCTTTCATGTTCATCAGCGTAAAATTAGTTCATTTTATAGATGCGATACGCGTAGGGTGAGAGCACTATAGAAGTGCCTAGCGCTTCGTTTTGATTGTTGATTAAATTCAGAAAAGTCCCGGTAAGTGCAGGAGGTAATGTGACATTGATATTGGTATTTCTGACATTGATCAAAATCAATAAGGAAGCGTTGCCACTTGTCTTTTTCCAGCAAATGAGGTCATTAGATAATTGGTAAATGGAAAAATTGTTGACCCTTGCTTCTGGGTAAGTGTTGTAAATCGCATAGCATTTTTGGTAGGCAGCCAGCATATCGGCATTGGCGCTCCAATTGATGTTTGTATTGGAGAAGAATGGAGTAGTACCAGTTTTGCCGACTTCTTGCCCAGTGTACAATAAGGGTACGCCACCAGAAAAAATATTGGCTACGCTTGCTGCAATGGCGCCATTCTTTCCGTTAAAAAGCGTCATCGGAGAAGCCTCCCAGGCAGATTGATCGTGGTTGGTGGTGAAGCGAACTTTGCTTTTACCGTTAGGCAAAGAGGCCATTTCAACTTGATGGGTTGTAGTGAGCAAACTTGTTGCTGAACCCGCCCAAATATTTTTAAGGGCCGTGTAGTAGTTCCAGCTGTAGGTGAGGTCAAAGCCAGCTTGGTAGTGATCTGAGCGCGCTCCCTCGGCAAGCATCAAGACATCTCTTTTGGGTATGGATTTCAATGCACTAATAGCCTCATCCCAAAAATCGAAAGGCACGCCGTCTGCGTAGTCGCAGCGAAACCCGTCCACGTTGGCTTCCAAAATCCAGTATTTCATGGCGTCTATCTGCGCCTTGCGCATGGCCGTTTGATCAAAGTTGAGGTCGGCAACGTCGTTCCAGTTGGTGCCGGGCGGAATGATGATTTGTCCGTTGGCATTTTGGCTATACCACTCTGGGTGCGCAGTAATCCAGGGGTGGTCCCAGGAGGTGTGGTTGCCAACCCAGTCTAAGATAACCGCCATTCCTAACGCATGGGCTTGGTCGGTGAGGGCGCGCAAGTCGGCAAGGCTGCCATATTCTGAGCTCACCTTTTGATAATCCTTGACGCTGTAAGGCGAACCAACACTATTAACGACACCTTGCTCGTAAATAGGCATCAGCCAAATGATGTTCGTACCTACACTTTTGATATGCTCAAGTTTGGAAATCACACCCTGCAAAGTTCCTGCACTAGATTGCGCGCGTAAATTCACTTCATAGATGGTTGCCTTGTCAACATCGGGCACATTCGTAAGCGGTGTGCCGTATTGCTGCGGGCCACTGGTTGGTGGTGGCGTTATGGGGTCATCGCCACAGGCAAAGGCCAAACTGAGCAAAACACAGATGTAAACGATTTTGAAGTTCATCGTCCGAAATTACGGATAATGCATGTAATTTCGCGTGGTGGCTACCTACAAAACACTCGCAAACAGCAGCGAAGGATTCTACAAAGAAAAAGGATCTAAATTCTTGGCCTTTGCCGTTCCGGTGACCTCAGAAGCTGAAGTGATGGCTTTCATCGCTGAGAAGCGCAAAGAACACCATCAAGCCGTGCATGTTTGTGCAGCTTTTCGCCTAGGTGCAGACCACAAATTATACAGGTCTTCTGATGACGGCGAACCCTCCAATTCTGCAGGCCCACCTATTCTAGGGCAAATTCAAGCTTTTGAACTGACCAATGTACTTATTGCCGTGGTGCGATATTATGGCGGCACCAATTTAGGAGTAGGAGGGCTCATATCGGCTTACCGAACTGCCGCAAAGGAAGCTTTAGAAGCTGCGCTTATTATCGAAAAAGAGGAGGAGCTGGACCTCCTAATTAGTTTTGCCTACGAGAAAATGCATTTAGTGATGGACCTTTTGAAAAGAGAGAAGGTTCAGATCATCAGTCAGGTCCTTTCAGAAAAATGTGAACTTTCTTTTCGGATTTCAAAGTCAGAAAAGGACAAAATGCTGTCTTTGTTGGCTCCTCTTACCTACTGATCTTCACCTCCGCATACGGGAACTCTTCTAGCATTTCGCCAGAATAGTAAAAATCGTAAGCTACACCACCGAAAGTGTAATCTTTTTCTCGAATCTTGAAATTAGAACCGCCAGCAGCTGGGTTCTTTTTGGGTTTAGATTTGTTGTAGCCAAGGTTGAATATTGAAGCTAAAATTTCTGGGCGCTCGTCTATCGGATAACCTGCTTTTTCCCACTGAGCTGCAATTTGACGGATGAAAGTACCCGCGTAGAGATAAGAATAATAGTGGTCTTTGTATTGCACCAAGCGTTTCACCCTTAAACTTAACGTGTCATTGTGTTGGTTGCTGTAGTTGCGGCTAGAGTCGTAATCGAGAAGGTGTTCGTATTTGGCTCCGCAATAAAACGGGCTGTTTAGGTCTTTGAGGTAGTTTTCAATGTTGCGGGCGGTGTTTTCCTTGATGCCCGTAACGCCAAAAGACATGTTGGTTTCCAGCGCCAACGTTTTCAAAGGTGCTACAAAATCTTTAAAACGCTCTCTTCTTGAATTGAAAAGCCGCACTTGTTCGCCCACCAAACACGCTACAATCATGCGTGGTTCTATTCCGCAGGCTGCAGCTGCCGAATCAATATACCGCTTGTCTTTGGCCACCGCTTCTTTGAAGTAAGACCACTCCATGTAGTCCATCCATTCAAAAGCATTGCCGCCTTTGGCTTTGCTTGTCGCTTTATTTTTGGCAAGAAGCGCACGCAATTTGCGTTGGTAGCTTTTGTTGTCTTTGAGTTTGAGGTCGAAGGCCGAAAGCATTTGAAGCGCTGTTTTTTCTGACTTAGACTGTGCCCAGGCATCGAGAATAATGCGTGCGTTCTTTGGGTAATAAGCATTGACTAAATTGATGCGCTGCAAAATCTCGTTTCGGTATGCGACAATAGAAGCGCTATCTACTTTAAAATCCTGATTGTATTTGTCGTGCATCGACTGAAAATAGCGGTTGTTGTTGTCTACAAGGCCTTTGTCGTCGGTGAGGCGCAGTTTGAGTGCGACAAAAACACCCACTAGCGCTACGCCGTAGGCAGCGAAACCATAAAGTGCAATGCGATAAGGTATTTTAAACCACTTGCTTTGAATGATGCGTTTCATGTTTTGAAATAAGAACGGGCAGTATACGCTATGTTTGTTTATTGGTTACATCATCGAAAACATTACATAACGAGTCCATTTTACTACCTTTGTTTGATGGCACTTATCAAAGCATGTAGGGGTTTCGAACCCCAAATTGGTCCGGATTGTTTTTTGGCAGAAAACGCCACAGTTGTCGGCGACGTCCAGATGGGCGAGCAATGTTCGGTATGGTTTTCGGCAGTTGTGCGCGGCGATGTCAATAGCATCCGCATGGGCAATAAAGTCAACATTCAAGACGGCGCAGTTTTGCATTGCACCTACGAAAAAACGAAACTCCATATCGGCAACAACGTCTCTATTGGTCACAACGCCTTAGTGCACGGCTGCACAATAGAAGACAACGTCCTGATCGGCATGGGCTCTATCGTCATGGACAACTGCTACATCGAAGCCAACAGTATTGTCGCGGCCGGCGCGGTTTTGACCGAAGGCACACGCGTCGAATCTTGGTCTATCTATGCGGGCATCCCAGCCAAAAAAATCAAAACGCTATCTCCAGAATTATTTACCGGAGAAGTGCAGCGCATTGCCAACAATTATGTGCTTTATTCTAGTTGGTTCAAAGAGAACCCTTAAATTTACTTCCAAACTCAGCTTTCATGAAATACGACCGCATCGATAAGGCACTTTACATGGCCAACCGCCAAAAATTCACTGCTCAAATGGCAGCTGGCTCACTTGCTATCTTCAATTCTAATGATATCTATCCTGTATCGGCAGACAGCACCTTGCCTTTTGCCCAACACCGCGATATCTTATATCTTTCTGGCGTAGATCAAGAAGAATCTATTTTGGTGCTCTTTCCAAACGCTAGCAACCCTGCGCACCGCGAGGTCTTATTTTTGAAAGAAACCAGCGAGCTCATCGCTATCTGGGAAGGCGAGAAACTCACCAAACAAACTGCTTTTGAAACCTCAGGTGTTCAGACGGTTTATTGGCTCCAACAATTCCCTACTATTTTCAAGCAAATGATGGCAGAGGCCAGCGGTATTTATCTCAATAACAACGAACACTTGCGCGCCAATACCGAGGTAGAAACCCGCGAAGACCGCTTCATCAAACAAGTCAAGCAAGACTACCCCGCACATCAAGTATACAAAGCAGCACCGATCCTGCACAAAATACGCTCTGTAAAAGAAGCGACAGAACTCGATTTGCTGCAAATGGCCTGCAACATTACCGAAGCAGGTGTGCGCAGGCTGCTAGGCTTCATCAAGCCCGGTGTTTGGGAATACGAAATCGAGGCAGAGCTTGCCCATGAATTTTTGCGCAAGCGCTCTAAAGGTTTTGCCTATACGCCAATCATCGCTTCTGGTAAAAATGCTTGTGTGTTGCACTACATCGAAAACAACCAACAATGTTTAGATGGCGACGTCATTTTGCTAGATGTAGGGGCCGAATACGCCAACTACAGTTCTGATCTTACGCGCTGTATTCCGGTAAACGGACGCTTCACGGCCCGTCAGAAAGCCGCCTATAACGCTGTTCTTCACGTCAAAAACGAAGCCACCAAACTTTTGGTACCGGGCACAATCATGGCCGAATACCACAAGCAAGTTGGTGCTTTAATGGAAGAACAATTGGTCAATTTAGGCCTGATTTCAATGGAGGACATCAAAAAACAAGACCCAGCTTGGCCAGCTTACAAGAAATACTTCATGCACGGCACTTCTCACTTCTTGGGCCTAGACACCCACGACGTCGGGTTGTGGCACGAGCCAATTGTGGCCAATATGGTTTTTACCGTTGAGCCCGGTATTTACATTCCCGAAGAAGGTTTGGGCATCCGCCTAGAAGACGACGTTGTGGTTCAGGCCAACGGCGCGCCGTTCAACCTCATGGGCAATATTCCTATCGAGGCCGACGAAATTGAAGCCCTCATGAATGCCTGAACTTCCGTTTAGTTTACATTATGCTGTCCATGGCGAAGGCCCAGCTTGGGTCTTCTTGCATGGCTTTTTAGAGTCTTCCACCATGTGGGACTACCTTCCTCTTGACGAACTTCCTATTCAGCAAATCCGCATCGATTTACCAGGTCATGGTTGGTCTTTTGAACTGTTAAATTCGCCTTCCATCCAATTAATGGCACTAGAAGTTCAACGGGTTTTAGCTCATTTATCTATTGAGAACTATACCGTTGTCGGACATTCTATGGGTGCGTACGTTGGTTTGGAACTTTCTCAATCGAAGGGTTTTGAACGGCTCATTTTACTCAACTCCAACTGTTGGTCAGACTCCGAACAAAAAAAGCAAGACCGCATTCGAGTTGCCAATTTTGTGCACCAAGCCAAGTCTCATTTTCTCCGAGAGGCCATTCCCAACTTGTTTTCTAATCCGCTTGAACAAGGCCAGGTTATCCAGGCACTCATCCAAGAAGCGAATTGCATGAACCCAGAAGCAATTGCTTTTGCCGCACTCGCCATGCGCGAAAGAACCGACTTCACCGATTACGTCAATGCCAACCCTGACCAATTTGTTTTCATTCACGGCAAGTTGGATCGTTTGGTGAGCGTCGAAGAACTTCAGGCTAAAATTAGTGGCCCAAGCATCCATTTACTTGATTGTGGCCACATGGGGCATGTAGAGGCGGGGAAGGAAGTAATGGGTATTCTTGCTCGGGAAGTTTAAAATGATTAAATTTATCATGACAAAAAAAGTCATGATATGAATCTACAAGAAATCTGCAAGCAAAAAGGCTATAAAGTGCATGAAATTGCACAGCAAATTGGCATTGACTCCAGTCTCATGAGTCGTATTCTTGCAGGTAAACGGAAGCCTACAGCCCTACAGATGCAAAAAATAGCAGTTGCGCTAGAACTTTCACACAGCGATGTCCTGACACATTATTTAGCACAAGAAATTGTGCAAATTGTCCAGCATTATCCGCAATTGGCACCCCAAATTTTACACCTTGCCGAAGAGCGGGTCAGTTATTTACTAAAAGATGCTGATTTCGAAAGTGCTAAACCTTCCAAAAAAATCAAAACTAAACTAGCCCAGCTAGACGAACTCTTGAAAGCGTGGCAAACAGCCAAACCCCTAGATGCGCTGCAATTGGAAAAAATGCAAGCCTACTTTCATACGGCCTATACCTATGAGTCCAATCGGATTGAAGGAAATACGCTCACACTGCAAGAAACCCATCTGGTGATCAATGAAGGCATCACCATTGGTGGTAAAAGCATGCAAGAGCATTTGGAAGCTGTCAATCATCAGCAAGCCATTCATTTCATCAAAGATTTAGTTCAAAATCAATTACGTTTGAATAGCCATGTGCTCAAGCAAATTCATCAGCTCATTTTAAAAGGCATACAAGACCAACACGCCGGCAAATACCGCAGTGTACCTGTGCTGATATCAGGCAGCATGCATGTGCCGCCAGCGCCTTATTTGCTCGACAAACTCATGGAAGACTACTTCCTTTTCTACGAACAAAACCTTGGGCGTTTACACTCCGTTATTTTAGCAGCCGAAATGCACGAGCGCTTGGTCACTATTCATCCGTTCATTGATGGCAACGGCCGCACAGCACGTTTGGTCATGAACCTCATTTTATGGCAAAACGGCTTTACAACAACCAATATCAAAGGCGGAAAGAAAAGCAGATTAGCCTATTACAACGCACTCGAAAAAGTCCAGCTTTACCACGATTCAAATGATTTCCAGCTGTTTGTCATCGACTACGTGTTGGCTTCATTGAAAGCCCATTTAGAGATGGCGGGGTAGGGCTATGATAAGGTGGCCAGATATTCTTGCGGTGTAAATACAGGTAGTGCGGATTTCTTGAAGTCTTTGATATTGCGGGTAATAATGGCATCTATCTTGTTGCTGTTGACAGCAGGAAAATATTGCAACGCATCTTCAAAATCGGTGAATTTGGATTCCAGTGCTGTCAACACTTGTTTTTGATCCATTGCTAAAACGGAAATTGTGTGAAGTAAAATTTGTAGTCTTTCGACAACATAATGATGCGTTGCATGCCTCCGTAGAATGCAATAAGTATTGGCGATAATGACTGGAGTTATAAACGCACGAAATTGTTTTTGTTCACATTTGAGTAAAAGTTGAAGGCTGTCTTCAGAAAATGGTTTGCGATCTAAATAGAAATCTAACAAGACATCTGTATCTATTAAAACTGACTTCATTCAGAAAGGTATTTTTTAGCA
>CAMDFN010000011.1 GCA_945897565.1 Chryseobacterium gleum | reverse complement strand
ACAGGTTGCTGGCTTTGAAATGCTTTTTCATAGTTCTGCGCGTGTACCACTTCAAGGCCAAAACGCTCGCGTCTGGCGGTCATTTTTTGATTCCAAAACGGATGGCTGAGCGGCATGCCTATTCCAAAATTTGGGTTCTTGAACCAAAGGGCTTGGGCGGTAATGAGCCATTCCCAGTTGTTGTAATGACCGGCCACAAGTAGGATAGGTTTATTGAGGGCTTGTAGTTGTGCAAGTATTTCCGGATTTTCCAGCTGCATGCGCTCGCGCAATTGCTTTTCGGAAATAGTGAGGTTTTTGATCGATTCAACAAGGAGGTCTGAGAAATAGCGGTAAAAATCTTTTCGGATTTGTTTTCTTTCTACGGTAGTTTTATGTGGAAAAGTAAGCAGAAGGTTGTGATCTATAACTTTTTTTCGGTACGGAAGAATAGTACAAAGCAAGATAAATAAGCAATCAGCAAATACGTATAGCATCCGCAGGGGAAGATAGGATAGGGGTAAAACCAATCCGTAGTAGAGCAGCGCCCCACTTAAAATTTGTATTTGTCTTGCCACCATTTTTTGATTTGTTGGGCGATCTCTTGCTCCTTGGGGCTGCTGCCCGGAGTAAAGAAGTTGGTGCCTGCGATTTGCTCGGGTAGGAATTCTTGTTCAAAAAAGTTGCCGGGATGGTCGTGGCTGTAGTGGTAGCCGTCGCCATAGCCAAGTTCTTTCATGAGTGCACTCGGAGCATTGCGCAGCGGTAGGGGCACGCCCAGGTTACCTGTTTTTTGCACCATTTGCTGTGCTTGATTGATGGCCACGTAAGCGGCATTGCCTTTTGGCGAACTCGCTAGGTAGAGCGTACACTCGCTGAGAATGATGCGCGACTCTGGCCAGCCGACGTTTTCAATGGCTTGGAAACACGCGTTGGCCAATAAGAGTGCGTTGGGATTGGCTAGGCCGATGTCTTCGGCTGCCAAGATGACCAAGCGGCGCGCAATAAATTTAGGGTCTTCGCCGCCTTCTACCATTCGGGCTAGCCAATAAACAGCGGCATTCGGGTCAGATCCTCTGACTGATTTGATGAATGCTGAAATGATGTCGTAGTGCTGCTCGCCATCTTTGTCATAGCTCGCTAAACTTTGTTGTGCATTTTGCAAAACGATTTCGTCTGTGATTTCTATTTCATTTTGCTCTTGAAAAGTGCCAATAATAATTTCGAATACGTTGAGTAATTTACGGGCATCTCCACCAGATATGCGCAGTAAAGCATTCGTTTCACTGAGTGTGATTTGTTTGCGCTGTAAAATAGGGTCCTCGAGTATGGCGCGGTCAATTAATGATAAAAGATCCGTTTTGCTATGATGTACAAGCGTGTAGACCTGACAACGCGAAAGCAAAGCAGAAATGACTTCAAAAGAAGGGTTTTCTGTGGTGGCGCCAATGAGGGTAACCACTCCTTTTTCAACTGCGCCAAGTAAGGAATCTTGTTGGGCTTTTGAAAAGCGATGGATTTCGTCTATAAAAAGAATGCTGCCTTTGGGGCTAAACATGCCGCCGCCCTGCACCTTAGCGATGATTTCTCTGACGTCTTTTACGCCACTAGAAATAGCAGAAAGCGTATAAATTGGGCGCTGCAGATGTTGGGCAATGAGTTGCGCTAAGGTGGTTTTACCAACGCCCGGAGGCCCCCAGAAGATCATGGAAGGAATGACGCCGGCATCTAGCGCTCTGCGAAGTGCTGCGCTGGGCGCCAATAGATGTTGCTGACCAATGTATTGATCGAGCGTCTGTGGGCGCATGCGTTCTGCGAGCGGAGCATTCATTACTCAAAGATAAGCAAACTAATTTTAGTATCTTCGTGGCAAAACAGTTTGCATGAACGTCTATCTTGACAACGCCGCCACCACACCTGTTGCGCCAGAGGTGATAGAAGCCATGATCCCCGTATTGTATAACAGCTTCGGGAATCCATCCTCTACACACGCTTTTGGGCGTCAGGCAAAAGCCCTACTAGAAAACGCCAGACGCAACATTGCGCAAGTACTCAATTGTGCGCCTTCAGAACTCATTTTTACTTCTGGTGGCACAGAGGCAGACAACATGGCCCTACACGCGGCCGTTACCCAACTTGGTGTTCGTCGCATCATCACCTCAGCCATAGAACACCACGCTGTTGGGCATGCCGCTGAGGCGCTCAAAGCGCATGAGTCCACAGAAGTGGTAAACTTGTCATTGGATGCCAAAGGCAACATCAATTTGCAAGAACTCGAGCTGCTTTTGCAAGACCAAATACCCACCATTGTAGCCTTGATGCATGCCAATAACGAAATCGCTACATTGCTTCCATTAGCCACCGTTGCGCAATTGTGTCGTCAGTATGGGGCTTATTTCCTTTCAGACACCGTTCAAACAATGGGGCACTACCATTTTGATTTAGCGGCCCTCGACATCGATTTCGTTACCTGCGCAGCACATAAATTTCATGGCCCTAAAGGCGTCGGGTTTTTATATGTCAACAAAAAAACGCGTGTCAATCCGCTCATTCATGGCGGTTCACAAGAGCGCGGTTTGCGCGGCGGCACAGAAAACATTCCGGGTGTTGTTGGTTTGGCCAAAGCCGTCGAATTGGCCTACACTGATCTTGAAGCGCATCAAGCACATGTTTGGGGTCTGAAGAACTACATGATCAGCCGTTTGCAAACGCTTTTCCCCGATGTATTGTTTCATGGTGAAACCAGCTACGAAAAGGCGCTTTATACCGTGCTCAATGTGTGTTTGCCGGCCACTTCCAAAGCAGGACTTCTGCTCTTCACTTTAGATTTGAAAGGAGTTGCCGTGAGCGGTGGTTCTGCCTGTACCTCCGGGGCAACGAAAGGTTCTCATGTGCTAGAAGGCATCGGTGCCGACTTGTCTAGGCCCAACGCACGCTTCTCCTTCTCGCGTTTTACCACCAAAGAAGAAATCGATTACGCGCTCCAACAACTCGAAGAAGTGTATCAAAAGAATCTGTAAATTCAACCTATGCAAGCGCGGCCGAAAGTATTGTTTATTTCCAGTTGGTACCCCAATATCCACAGGCCAACTGAAGGCAACTTTGTGCAGCAACACATCCTTGCCGCGCAGCAAATTGCCGATGTAGCCATGGTGCATGTCGTCTTGAGCACAACACATCAAGTAACAACCCAAGAAACGCTTTCTACGCCTTACGAAGCCCACCTTATTTACATTCCCAAAAATGAGCTTTTCATAGTGGGTCTGTTGGTCAATTATTTCAAGATTTTTGCTGCATATTGGAAATTCACGGCTCAAACAAAACTCGCTAAGCCAGATTTGATCCATGCCAATGTCCTTTATCCCATTGGTCTAGTTGGCGTTTTGCTTAAATATAGATGGCGTATTCCTTTACTCTTTACTGAACACTGGACTTGTTACCATTCATATGCCCAACCACAACCATCGCGCATTCAGCGCTTCTTTTTGCGCTGGATTGGTAAAAAAGCCAACCTCATTATGCCGGTTTCTCTAGATTTAGCTGCCGCCATGCAGCGCTTCGGCATCACCGCGCCAATGAAAGTGGTGCCCAATGTAGTGGATACAAAAATTTTTACACCGGTACAAAAGCGCCCTCGAGGGGTTTATCGTTTTGTGCATATTTCTTCTTTAGATCCTGAACAAAAGAACTTTCATTTGTTGCTTCGCGCCTTTCATCAGCTCAAAAAACAACAAGCAAAAGTGGAGCTGCACGTGGTGTCAGATGGCGACTACAGCCCCTATGCAAAGCTCATTAAAGGTTTTGATTTTGCAAACTCCATCCATTTTCATGGCCGACAAGATAGCTCTGGTGTGGCAGCAATACTTCAATTTGCCGATGCGTTGGTCTTGAGCAGTCGTTTTGAAAATTTACCCTGCGTTTTATTAGAAGCACTTTCTACGGGTACCCCCATGATTGCTACCAACGTTGGTGGTGTGGCAGAGGTCATTAACGATAGCAACGGCATTTTAGTGACTTCCGAAGATGAACAAGCGCTTGTAGCAGCCATGTTCAGTATTCAAGAACGTCAATATGTAGCGCAAGAACTTCACCAAGCAGCGCTGCAAAAATACAGTCCAACAGCCATTGCAGGATTATTTTTAGAGGCCTATCAACTGGTACTCAATAAAGATGTGGCGTAGTATTTTTGGCAATTTTGGCGTTCGGGTGCTCTCGGCACTGCTCAACCTTGGCTTGGTCATCCTTTTTTCTCAGCTAACCGGTGCTGTTGGCAAGGGTGAGCAAAGCTTGCTACTTACCTCCATTGCCATTCTCACTATTTTTGATTCGTTGGTAGGCGGTGCGGCACTCGTTTATTTATCATCGCGTTTTGCTTGGCTTGGGCTGCTTGGCGCCTCTTATATTTGGATCGTAGGGATCAGTTTAAGTGCTTTTTTGATCTTGTTTTTCCTCGACGTATTTACGACCACCTATTTACTTCATGTGGTGCTGTTGAGTGCCATAAGTGCTGTATGTGCTGTACATGCTTCACTCTTGTTGGGGCAACAAAGGCTCAAGGCGTATAACCTGATTCAGCTTGTGGTGCCCATGTTTACCTTTCTTACATGTATAGGGCAATGGTATTTTCATAAAGCATTGAATTATGAGCTTGCCCTTTATGTTGCCTATATGAGTTCCTTGATCATCAGTATATTCGGTATAATCAGGTTCATTCCAGCTGCGCAAACAACAAGCAGCTCTTGGCTTTCCATCTGGAAAAGCATGTTTGCACTCGGTTTTTACAACCAGTTGGCGCATGTTTTGCAATTGCTCAGTTTTCGGGCGAGTTATTATATTTTGGAGCAATACAAAGGAGAGGCAGCCGTTGGGGTCTTTTCCAATGCCAGCTCCATTACAGAATCTATCTGGCTCATTGCCACGAGCATTTCACTGTGGCAATACGCCGTCATTTCCAATGCCCAGGATCAGCAATATACCATCCAATTGACAGAAAAATTGACCCGTTTCGGGATGTTTACAGCATTATTGGGCGTGTTGTTTTTCTTACTGCTCCCTGCTTCGTTTTATCAACTTGTATTCGGGGCTGATTTCGGTGGTTTGCGTTCTTTGATGTGGGCGCTTGCGCCGGGTGTCTGGATGTTTACCTATGCCCTGGTGGTAGGTCATTATTTTTCTGGACACGGCCGCTATGCCGTCAATGCGCTGGCTTCTGGAGTAGGTTTAGTGCTTAGTCTGGGCACTTCAATGTTGCTCATACCAGTCTACGGTGCGCTTGGCGCCGCCATTGCGGCGAGTATTTCATACGGAGCCACAAGTATCGTGGTGCTGCGTTATTTCTTGAAAGATGGCGCTACATTTTCACTATTTCCACGCAAGGCGGAATTCATCCAATTATTTACTCAAATGCGCCTAAGTTGGCGCAAGTCTAGCTATGAATAAAGTCAGTAAATTACTCAAAGCAATTGGGCTCATCGTACAAAGGCCTGCACTCTTGAATTTAATTCTCAAGGATGAAGAAGTGCTACAGCGCGCCTTCGAAAAGGAGTTTGCAAATCTTGAACTGCAGCAAATGGATCCTTTTGCTTGGTCAGAAGCCACGCAACTGACCATTACCCCTTATGCCTTTCTCTCTGGCTCATCAATGGTCACTGATTTCGCTTTTTTACAGATGCTTTGCCGAAAATACAAGGTCGAGACTTATTTTGAAATAGGCACATGGAGAGGGGAGAGCGCGGCCAATGTGGCGCCATTTGTCAAAGAAGTTTTCACGCTCAATTTGCCCGACCAAACGCTTTTAAAAATGGGCATGAGTCGGGCATATATCGCTGCGCATCGTTTCTTCTCCAAAGATCTAGCCAATGTAACCCATCTATTTGGCGACTCCGCTACGTTTGACTGGACGCCTTACCAACAAAAGTGTGATCTGATATTTATTGACGGAGACCATACAACAGAGGCAGTGCAAAGAGATACCCAAACGGCACTGCAATTGCGCAAATCAGAAAAATCAATTTTAGTTTGGCACGATGCGAAATCGGACGGAGAGTATCCGCGTTACGAAGTGCTTTTAGGCATTTACCGCGCTTTACCCAAAGAGCTGCATCAAAATGTGTATTTGGTCAAGCACGCGCTCTGTGCGGTATATTTGCCCGAAGGAGCGGACGCAAGTTCAATTGCGCTCAATGCCTTGCCTACGCGCTATTTTGAACTCGAACTCAAAAGTGTAAATGTTTAGTTGAAGTGCTTGATGTTAAATTGCTCAATCCAAATCAAGTAACTCACATATCTAAATACAAAATTCTGTTCGCTAGCAAAGGCGGCATTTGAAAAAATGCGGGGTAAGGCTTTGCAGAGTTCCTCTTTGTTGATGAGCTGACTCTCATCCAAATGGGCTTTCGCAGCAATTTGTGCGGTCCAAAATGATGACGTTTCCATGAGCCACTGACTTTCGGGTACTGAAAACCCTTTTTTATCTCGGCGCCAAGAAATACTTTGAGGCAAGGCTCCATCGAGCGCCTTTCTCAAGCTGAATTTAGACCACCCATTGTGAATCAGCTCAGTTGCGCTCAAAGAACGCGCTTGGCTCATTAGATGAGTGTCGTCGGCAAAAGGCGTACGCGATTCAATGCTGTATTGCATAGAGCAGCGGTCTTCCCAGCGCAACAAACTTTTGAGTTCGTTGACCTGGCAATAAGCAGCAAGGTGGTCTTGTAGCTTCGAAAAGCGCTTGCGCTCAAAAACAGCAACGTTGTTTAAAAAGGCTTTGAGCGGATGTTTGGCCGTCGCTATTTTCTTTTGAATAAGACCCGGGAGCAAGCTCAAAACGTCTTTAGACCATTCTTTTAAAATATATTTCTTAGAACTTGGCGAGTTGCCGAGCTGCTGCCATTCTTGAACAAAAATACGCCAGCGGCCGCTCCAAAATAATTCCTTGAAAAACGTGGGGTAAAAGACTTGGTAGCCCGCATAGAGTTCGTCGCCACCTTGGCCGTCGATCAGAATTTTAATGCCTTGCTGTGCAGCGCTTTTCATAACACTGCTTTGTGCAAATGTACTCGTGCTCAAAAGCGGAATATCTTGATGGTAAATGAGCTCGGGTAAAGCCTCTAGCAATTGCGCGCTATCGAGCGCTGAGGTGTGCCAAGTGGCTTTGGTGTGCGCAATCATTTGCGCAGCCCAAGCGCTTTCGTCTAAAGGAGAGTCGTGGACTGCCGTAAAGGCGTGTAGGCCGTTGTTAAGCGAAGTAACACTCGATTTTTGTTGAAGATCAGCAGCCAAAAAGAGGAGTGAAGAGGAGTCTAGCCCTCCAGAAAGGCAAAAGCCTAGCGGAACATCTGCGCGCAAACGCAGCCTAACGGCATTTTCTAGTGCTTGCCTGAGGTCTTGATGGCTATGCGGGCCAGTGATTTGAACTGGCAAATAATAGCGCTTGATTTGAATATTTTGTGTGCCCAGGTTATAATGTAGCTGATGACCGGGTAGCAATTCTTTGATGCCCTTGAAAAAACCTTCTTCTTGGCGCTCTATTTTGTTATTGGCAAAGAAGTCGAGTAGTGCTTGTTTATGCGCTACAGGTTGGTAGCTGGGTATTTTTAAGAGTGCTTTGATTTCAGAAGCAAAGCCAAAATGAGCTGTATTGTCTAAGTAGTAAAATGGCTTGACGCCATAGGGGTCACGGGCGCAAAAAAGTGTTTGAAGCTCGGTGTCAAAAATGGCAAAAGCCCACATGCCATTGAAATGTTGGAGGCAGTCTTCCCCCCAATAAATATAGGCTTGAAGCAAAACCTCTGCGTCTGATTTGCTCTTAAATGTTGCGCCCAACGCAAGTAATTCTTCTTTGAGCTCGAGGTAGTTGTAAATTTCGCCATTGAAACTGAGCCAATAGCGTTCATTATAATGCATCGGCTGAGCTGCGGCCTCACTCAAATCGATAATAGCGAGCCTGCGGTGGGCCAAACCAAATTGACAATCGTCGAACCACTTTAGGCCCGCGCCATCTGGCCCGCGGTGCAATAGCGTTTGGCTCATGGCTTCAAGAACAATAGCTTCTCTTGCTGCTGCAGATTTGTTTTTGCCATGAAGACCAGAGATACCACACATATTGGCCTGAGCTAGAGTTTTTGATCGAGTAAATACACAAAGCTTGCAATTGCAGCGGCCCCGAGTTCGAGTTCGCGTTTGTTGACTGATTCAAAAACATCAGAAGGTGCGTGGTGGTAGTCAAAATAGCGCTGAGAGTCTGGTACAAAACCAAAAAGTGGAATGCCGGGATACTGTTCTTTTAGGGGGCCAATGTCCACGCCGCCGTAGCCCTTTTCAAATACATGAAGGTCGTAGGGCCGCAAAATAGGTTCGAAACTTTGCAGTAAGCTCAGGTATTGCTCAGGGCCATCAAGGCCAAAACCGCGGGGTGCAAAACCACCTCTGTCGCTCTCGAGCGCTGCAATTTGTTTTTCTCCATTTGCAACACACCATTTGGCGTATTGCTGCCCGCCTTGATTTCCATTTTCTTCATTCATGAAAAATACCACCCGAATGGTGTGGGTGGGTTGCCATCCGAGTTCGTTGAGTATCCGCAATGCTTCTAAACAATGAATGACGCCTGCGCCGTCGTCGTGGGCGCCTTCGCCGGTGTCCCAGGAGTCTAAATGACCGCCAATGGTGATGATTTGATCTGGAAACTTGCTGCCTTTTAATTCAGCCATGACGTTGTAAGAACTTGCGTCCGGAAACTCGCGGCAATCCATTTCTAAGTAAAAGCGAACTTTTCCTGCTTGTAGAGCGGCAGACAGTGCATCGGCGTCTTTTGTTGAAAGAGCGGCTGCTGGAATCTTTGGAATTTCTTTTTCGTAGTGCATGGAGCCGGTGTGTGGGTGTTCGTCTATGGGCAAGCCCAATGAGCGAATCACAACAGCTTTAGCGCCTAATTTGGCAGCTTCTACGGCGCCGTTGCCACGGATGGCATAACAAGCACCGTAGGCTTTGAAGGTTTGAATTTGCGCGGCGTCCATCACTTGATTCAAGAAAACAATTTTGCCTTCAACTTCTTTTGGCTTGGTGTTTTTCAAATCGGCTAAGGTTTTGAATTCGATGACCTCTGCCTCTAGCAGCCCGTTGGTGCCGATAGACCCTCCGAGGGCTAAAAGGTGTAATTTATTGGTGGCGGCATATTTGTCAATTGATTTATACCAGGCGCTTTCGGTGGTGCCTCGTTCCCAATGAGGTACGGTTATTTCTTGTTTGCTTACCTTGTCAAAATTGTAAGTCAGCATTTTTTCGTAGCTCCAATCTACGGCCATTTGGGCCTGTGCAGACCCAGAGAGGCGCGGGCCAATATCCTTGCAGAGCTGACGGAGGTTCTCATGGGCGTGCCCGCGCAGCAGCGCTTCGTCGTAGATGTGTCTGATCCAAATACTATCTTGTGCGCTTGCCTGGCTTAAAAAGAATGAAAAAAGAAATAGAATCCCGGTGTATTTCATGGTGTGAATTTGCGTAAAAATACCAAAAATCAGCCGAAGCACGCTGCTTTTGGCTATCTTTGCAACTTGATCTAACAAACATAGAAAATGGCTTTAAAATGCGGAATCGTCGGCTTGCCCAACGTCGGAAAATCAACTTTATTTAACTGTTTGTCGAATGCCAAAGCGCAGTCTGCAAACTTTCCTTTTTGTACCATAGAACCCAACTTAGGCACTACCTCGGTTCCAGACCCACGTTTGGAAAAACTAGAAGAACTCGTCAATCCAGAGCGCGTGGTCCCGACTACTATGGAAATCGTCGACATCGCAGGCCTTGTAAAGGGTGCCTCAAAAGGTGAAGGGCTCGGCAATCAATTTTTGGCAAACATCCGTGAAACCGATGCTATTTTACACGTATTGCGTTGCTTTGACGACGGCAATATCATTCACGTCGATGGCAGCGTAGACCCCATCCGCGACAAAGAAATCATCGACATCGAGCTACAGCTCAAAGATTTCGAAACCATCGATAAAAAAATACAAAGTTTGGCGCGCGTGATCAAATCTGGCGACAAAGACTCGGTCAAGGAAAACGAATTGGCACTGCGCATCAAAACTGGTTTAGAGCAGGGTAAATCTGTAAGAGGCCTTGGCTTTGCACCTGACGAAATGCACATCATTCAAACCTTCAACCTCATCACTTCAAAGCCGGTCATGTACGTGTGCAACGTAGACGAAGCATCTGTGAAGTCAGGAAACGCTTATGTCGAGCGCGTCAAAGCAGCCGTTGCTGCAGAAAACGCCGAGGTATTGGTCATTGGCGCTAAAATTGAAGCAGACATCACAGAACTAGAAACCTATGAAGAGCGTCAGATGTTCCTCGAAGAACTCGGTTTGGAAGAACCAGGCGTGAATCGCCTTATTCGCCAAGCTTACCATTTGCTCAACTTACAAACGTATTTTACGGCAGGTGTCAAAGAAGTCCGTGCCTGGACCATCAACAAAGGCATGACCGCACCGCAGGCAGCCAGCGTTATTCACTCCGATTTCGAAAAAGGATTTATCCGTGCTGAAGTCATGAAATACCACGACTACATCCAATATGGCTCGGAAAGTGCAGTCAAAGAAGCAGGTAAATTCAAAGTCGAAGGCAAAGAATATATTGTTGAAGATGGCGACATCATGCATTTCCGTTTCAACGTTTAATTCCTCACCTTATGCAAATCACTGCCAATCATCCCGCATTGCGTTCTTGGATTGACATCCCAACAGCTTCAGAATTTCCAATTCAAAACCTGCCTTTTGGTATTTTCCAAACGCCTACTGCAGCCAAAAGGGTAGGGGTGCGCATCGGCGATTTCGTCCTTGACCTCTCTCAAATGGCCCAATTTGGCTATTTTGACGACCTCAGTTTTGCGCTCTCTGATTTCAGTCAAGATTTCCTCAATCCAATGATGCGTCATGGCAAACTAGCTACGCGTGCCTTGCGCAACCGTTTGTCAGAATTATTGTCAAGCGAAAACACCAGCTTCCAACAAAACAAAGCGCAACATTCGGCACTCATTCCGGTAGAGGAGGTCCGGATGGCTTTGCCAGTACAAATTGGCGACTACACCGACTTTTATTCTTCCAAAGAACACGCCACCAACGTAGGCACCATGTTCAGAGATCCAGCCAACGCACTTTTGCCCAACTGGCTTTGGATTCCAGTTGCATACCACGGCCGAGCATCGTCCGTGATTCCATCTGAGCAGCCCGTGGTGCGTCCGAAGGGTCAAATCAAGCCCGATGACAACGCGGCACCCATTTTTGCACCTTCGCGTCAAATTGACTTCGAACTCGAAATGGGCTTCATTACTTTTGAGGGCAAGCCACTTGGGCAAAGCATTTCCACGGCTGAAGCCGAAGACTACATTTTTGGCTTGTGCTTATTCAATGATTGGTCTGCACGCGATATTCAAAAATGGGAATACGTGCCACTTGGGCCGTTTTTAGCCAAGAATTTTGCTTCCTCGATGTCTTGCTGGATTGTTACACTAGATGCGCTTGAGCCTTTTGCTTGCCCAACCCCAGCTCAAGACCCAGCGGTGTTGTCTTACCTTCAATTTGAAGGCCCTAAATCTTATGATATCAACTTAGAGGTAGCCATAGAGGCGCCTGCTTGCCCAGAACAGGTGGTGAGTCGCTCGAATTTCAAATACATGTACTGGAATATGTCTCAGCAGTTGGCGCACCACACCGTCAACGGCTGCAATATCCGCTGCGGCGATCTCATGGGTTCGGGCACCATCTCTGGGCCTACGCCAGATGCCTACGGCTCCATGTTAGAAATCGCTTGGAAAGGAACCAAACCAGTTCAAATGCCCGACGGCTCTGAGCGCCGCTTTATCCAAGACCACGACACCGTCGTTATGCGCGGTTTTTGTGAGCAAAACGGCATCAAAATCGGATTCGGAGAAGTCAAAAGTCTTTTGCTACCAGCCCATTAATGCAATACGACGGCCAGACTCCCATTGATTTAGAAAAAGAACGCGTAGAAATCCTCAAAGCGTTCAAGGGCTTGTTGCGTGCAACCAAAGACCGCAGTAGAGACGAAACCAAACTCATCAGAAAGGCTTTTGATATCGCTTTAGAAGCGCACAAAGACATGCGCAGAAAATCAGGAGAGCCCTATATTTACCATCCAATTGCTGTTGCACGCATCTGCGCCGAAGAAATGGGTTTGGCGCCCACTGCAATTGTTTGTGCGCTCTTGCACGATACCGTAGAAGATACCCATATCACGCTTCAAGATATTGAAGATCTATTTGGTGTTACAGTGCGCAAGATCATCGATGGCCTTACTAAAATACCGGAGGTATTTGACGAAAACACCTCTATTCAAGCGGAGAACTTTCGCAAAATGATCCTCACCATCTCAGATGATTTTCGGGTAGTATTGGTCAAGCTTGCCGACCGCTTGCACAACATGCGCACGCTCTCGAGCATGAAACCTGAGAAACAACTCAAAATTGCATCCGAGACCAAATTTTTGTACGCTCCCCTCGCGCACCGCTTGGGCTTGTACCCCGTTAAGTCAGAACTCGAAGACCTCTCCATGAAATACTGCGAGCCGGAGGTTTACCAGCAAATAGAAGGCAAACTGAAGTCTACCCAAGATGTCAGAAACCGCTTTATCCGTCGTTTTGTAGCCCCAATCCGAACAGAACTACAAGCACAAGGCTACCATTTCGACATCAAGGCCCGCCCCAAATCTATTTCATCTATTTGGCGCAAAATGCAAATCAAAGACGTTCCCTTTGAAGAAGTTTTTGATGTATTTGCGTTGCGCATTATCCTCGATACACCACATGAGCACGAAAAATCAGATTGCTGGCGTGTCTATTCTGTCGTCACCGACTTCTACCAACCGAGCCCAGAACGTTTGCGAGACTGGGTTTCTACGCCAAGAGCAAATGGTTATGAATCCTTGCATACCACAGTCATGTCGCCGCAGGGCCGCTGGGTGGAGGTGCAAATACGCAGCAAACGCATGGACGACATCGCCGAACATGGTTTGGCTGCCCACTACAAATACAAAGAATCAAGCACAGAGATCAATAAGTTTGACCGCTGGATTGCCGAAATCCGCGAATTACTAGACAACCCAGATACCAGCGCCCTCGATTTCGTCAATGATTTCAAGCTCAATCTCTTTAATGACGAAATTTATGTCTTTACACCAAAAGGTGAGTTGCGCGTATTGCCAACAGGCTCTACCATCCTCGACTTTGCATACGATATCCATACGCACATCGGCAACAAATGCATTGGGGCTAAGGTCAACAACCGTTTGGTGCCACTTAGTTACGAATTGCAAAACGGTGATCAGTTAGAAATCCTTACCTCGAGCAAGCAAAAACCCAATGACGAGTGGTTGCGTTTTGTAGTTTCTGCAAAAGCCAAGCAGCGCATCAAGCAAGCACTCAATGATGCACATAAAGTTGTTGCTGCTGACGGTAAAGAGATTTTGGAGCGCAAGTTCAAGCAGTACAATATCCGCAATACCCCAGACAACATCCGTGCGCTAGAAAAGCATTTTCATATCGATACTACTACCAACTTTTATTACAAGATTGCCAAAGGCAAAATTGACCTCTCTCAACTGCGAGAATTCAATGTTGTGGAAGGTCTTATTGTAGTAGCGCGCAAAATCAGGTCCAAGAAAATCAAAGGCTCCGACGAAGACCTCCTCAATGAAGGCATCAACACCGATACCGACACCGTCATTATTGGCGAAGATTTCAAAGGCTTTGATTATACGCTAGCCAAGTGTTGTAGCCCTATTCCCGGCGATTCAATTTTTGGTTTCATCACTACATCTTCGGGCATTAAAATCCACCGATTCTCTTGCCCCAATGCAGTTCATTTACTTTCTAAATTGGCTTACCGTTGTCTCAAAGCGCGCTGGCAAATTAGTGCTCTTGTGGAGCGCGTAGCGGCTATCCGCATCGTTGGAATCGATCAAATGGGTTTAGTCAACCGACTCACTGAAATTATCTCCAAGCAGAACAACATCAATATGAAAAGCATCTCCTTTGAAACCAATGATGGTGTTTTTGAAGGTCGCATCAAAGTATTGGTTTACGACACCGAGCAACTCGAGCAGTTAACGCGTAAATTTGAGCAAGTAGAGGGAGTCAAGAGTGTGACACGCTGGGATGCCGCTGTAGATTCTGAAGAACTCAGTTAGTGTCTTTTCGCAGTGCTGTTGCGTTTTGAGGTCTGAGTGTTGGGTTCCATTTAAATCCTTTGATGAATTTTTCTTTGGTGTCTATACGGTCCATCGGAAAAAATATACCATCTGGCTGATCAAAATACGTAATTTCCTTCACTTCTCCGGCGCGCAGTTCTACTAATAGTTTTTCTGCATATAAGCGGTTGAGGCCTTCGCGTTGCATTTCTACGAGTGTGTCGTTTAATTTTTTCTCTGAAATTGGGTAAAATATGGTCCACGCTTGGCCCGTTGCATCGACGCTGTTCAATGTGCCAGTTGTGTCAAAATGTGCCACAATTTTTGCTGCAGCCATTTGATTGAATAAGCTGTCCGTTGGGAGGGCTAATAAAATAGTAGCATTTCGATTCAGTTCGACATGTTCTATCATCGAGTCAAGGAAATAGACTTGTGCAATGTCGCCCTTCAATTCTCCTGTTTGAGCCCATAAAATAGGGTGGTAAGACATTTTCAATACTTGTTCATCAAAAGAAAACTGCGTGCTGTCTGCAATGCCTTGAAGGTCTGGGTGGAGGAAACGAAAATTCTTATGGGCACTTAAAAACTTAGAACGGTTGAGCGTATCTCTTTGTAAAAAAAGGGTATCCGCATGAAAGTAAAGTGTATCCGACTGGTATTTAAGAAAGCCCAAACTGGAGCCCGTTACGTATGCGCTGTGTTTGGTATCACTAAAAATGGCTTTCTCGCCAAGTAGGGCCAATTGCTTATCGAGGTCTTTGAAATAAACAGCACCTCGCCCTTCGTAATCATTCAATTTGGTGTTGATCAAAAGGGTGTCACCTTTGATGATGTAGTTTTTTTGGTAAATCTCGGCATGTTTATAAAGTGCGCCTTCTTCGGTTTGGACGTGATACCAACCTTTCTGACAATAAATTTGCGTGCTGTCATTGTGCAGCTGTGTTTGACCCAAGAAATAGAGTTTTTGTTGTTCGTAGGCAAATTGAAGGGTGTCGGTCTTGACGTCGAGGTCTGCTTTGGTATAATGCACCTTGCCACTGAAAAAGAATGATCCATTTGCCGGATAAAAATATCCACGTTGGCAAGTGATGCGCTCATCTGAAAGCGTAGACTCTATTTTTCCGGCACTTCTAAAAATTGCACGTCCTTTTTTGGCGTCATAATCCATAGAGTCGGCCGTCATTTTGTAGGCGTTGTCTCGGGCTTTGACATTTCCCCAGAGCTTGGCGAATTTTTCTTGTTCTGCGTAATAAATAGAATCTGCGTAGAGATTGATCCCATTTTTTTGGATGTGCACATTGCCATAAGCGCGAACGTGCCGGGCTTTTTCGTTGTAATGCGCGGAGTCACAATACATGGTGTTGCCTTGGTAGGCAAAACTCACGGTGCCGACCAACCTGTGCACACCGTTTTGAATGGCGTACATCTTTTCAGTACCCGGAAGAAGTTGAAGTTGACCTTGACAAAAAACATGAGTCAATAACAGAAGCACACCACAAAGAATTGTAATTCGCTTACTGTTCGGTTGTTTCATTTTAATTTTGGAGTGTCTGTTTGCGGTCTGGCCCGACAGAAATAACGCGAATTGGAATGTTTAATTGTGCTTCTAAATACGTGACGTAGTCTTTTAGGGGCGCTGGAGCGGTTTCAAAGTTTTCTAATTCGGTGAGGTCACAATGCCATCCTTCGAGTTGTTCGTAGATGGGCTCGATGTCGAGATCCGTGACGTCATATGGGAAATCGGTGATTTTTTCACCATTAATGAGGTAGTGTGTACACACATTGATATGTTCAAATATGCCAAGCACATCGCTTTTCATCATGGCGAGTTCTGAAACACCATTGACCATAATGGCGTAGCGCAATTGAACGAGGTCTAGCCAACCGCAACGACGTGGTCTGCCTGTGGTGGCGCCAAATTCATTGCCTTCTTTGCGGATGAGTTCGCCTGTAGCATCGTTGAGTTCAGTAGGGAAGGGCCCGCTACCCACGCGTGTACAGTAAGCTTTGAAAATACCGATCACTGAACCAATTTTAGTTGGTGCAATACCCAGACCTGTGCAGGTGCCGGCGGTAACGGTGTTGGATGAAGTAACAAACGGATAGGTGCCAAAATCGATATCGAGCATGGTGCCTTGTGCGCCTTCTGCCAAAACTTTTTTACCGTTTTGCAGGGCCTGATTGAGGTAGTGTTCGGAGTCTACAGCTTGCAATGATTTCAATATTTCGATGGCCTCAAACCAAGGTTGTTCGAGTGCAGCTAAATTGTAGGTGAATTCTTTATGGCGAACAAGGATACCTTCATGTTTTTCAACGAGGGCTTTGTATTTACCCATGAAATTTGGCGAGAAAATATCTCCCACACGCAAACCATTGCGACCAGTTTTGTCCATGTAGGTGGGGCCTATTCCTTTGAGTGTAGAGCCAATTTTATCTTTTCCTTTGGCTTGCTCTGAGGCGGCATCTAGCAATTTGTGAGTCGGTAAAATCAAGTGTGCTTTTTTGGAAAGCAATAAGCGAGAACTGAAGTCAATACCAAAAGGCTTGAGTTTGTCGAGTTCTGCACTAAACACCACTGGATCAATGACCACGCCGTTTCCGACTAAATTGATCACATGCGGATGAAAAATACCCGATGGTATGGTGTGCAATACGTGTTTGATGCCTTCAAACTCTAAGGTGTGGCCTGCGTTGGGGCCTCCTTGGAATCGGGCAATGATGTCGTAGGAAGGTGTGAGTACATCGACAATTTTTCCTTTGCCTTCATCTCCCCATTGTAAGCCTAATAGTACGTCTACCTTCATGATACTTGTTCAAAAAACTTTTTAATTTGTTCGATATCTTGAAAAATCCCAAATATGTGTTCCATACGGGTTAGTTCAAATATTTTATTGAGTTGTGTGTTTGGTCGATAGAGCACGGTGTCACCTAAGTTGAGCCTCGAGCGTGTGAGTGTTTTGACCAAAAATGCGATGCCCGTAGAGTTGATGTATTCCAGCTCTGACAAATCAATGACTAAATTCCAGTTGTCGATTTGGTCGAGTTTTTCAATGGCGTTTTCTCTGTCATTCTCTGTAAAAAATCGGCCTTCCAACTTGAGTATGCTCAAGGGTCCGTTTTGTAAAACCTGTACTTCCATTAGTCCTGCTTGTTTTTTTTAATACCGTAAAAATAGAGCGAGTGGTGTTGAACAGCTACACCGAAAAGTTCTTCAATGGTTGCTTTAATTTGTTGAATGCGGGGATCGCAAAATTCAATCACCTCTCCGGTGTCTGTAATGATAAGGTGGTCGTGCTGTTTGGAAGCATGAGATTTTTCAAACTGCGCCAAGTTTTTGCCAAACTGGTGCTTTCGAACCAAATTACAAGCCAAGAGGAGTTCGATGGTGTTGTAAAGTGTTGCACGCGAAACGCGGTAATTGTGGTTTTTCATTTTGATATAGAGTGACTCTATATCGAAGTGACCTTCGTAAGCGTAGATTTCTGCGAGTATGGCAAAGCGTTCCGGAGTTTTGCGGTGGCTATTTTGCTCTAGGTAGGCAGCAAAAATATCTTTTACGATTGTTGAAATTTGATTTGTTCCCATCTTTCAGGGGCTAAAGTTAAGTATAAATTTGAGAAAGACGGCAATAAAAAAGGGGGCCGAAGCCCCCTTTCATTGGATTTGGATGGGCTTATTCGCCGCGCTCCATTTTTTCTTTTAATTCAGAAAGTGCATTGAGGTCACCAAGGGTAGATTTCTCTGCACTTTGGTTGATCGCTTTCACTGCTTGGTCGGTAGAATTACCACTTGGTTTCTTACCGCCTTTGCTCGGAGTAGATGGTTTGTCTTCACCTTCTTCGAAAAGACGGGTGTGAGACAAAACGATTTTCTTAGCGTCTTTGTTGAATTCAATGACTTTGAAGTCAAGGGTGTCTTCAACTTTGGCGTTAGAACCATCTTCTTTGCGAAGGTGCTTAGATGGGCAAATACCCTCTACACCGTATGGCAAAGCAACGATACCTGATTTATCTTTCATATCGATGATCGTGCCGCTGTGTACGCTTCCTTCTGAGAATGTGTTTTCAAATACATCCCAAGGATTTTCTTCGAGTTGTTTATGACCCAAAGAAATGCGTCGGTTGTCGCGGTCGATTTCTAATACGAGCACTTCCATAGCGTCGCCAACTTTGCAGAACTCAGATGGGTGCTTGATTTTTTTCTGCCATGAGAGGTCAGAAATGTGGATGAGGCCGTCTACACCTTCTTCTAGTTCTACAAATACACCAAAGTTGGTGAAGTTGCGCACTTTAGCTGTGTGGCGGGTGCCAACTGCATATTTGATTTCGATGTCGTTCCATGGATCTGGCATGAGTTGTTTGATACCCAATGACATTTTGCGTTCTTCGCGGTCAAGGGTAAGCACAACCGCTTCTACGCTGTCGCCGATTTTGAGGAAGTCTTGAGCAGAGCGAAGGTGTTGTGACCAGCTCATTTCTGAAACGTGGATAAGGCCCTCTACACCAGCAGCGATTTCGATGAATGCGCCGTAGTCTGCCATGACAACAACTTTACCAGTGACTTTGTCGCCAACATTAAGGTTGGTGTCGAGTGAATCCCATGGATGTGGTTGCAATTGTTTCAAGCCAAGTGCAATGCGTTTTTTGTCGTCGTCGAAATCGAGGATAACCACATTGATTTTTTGATCCAATTCAAGCATTTCTTCTGGATGCGTAACGCGTCCCCAAGAAAGGTCTGTGATGTGGATGAGGCCGTCAACACCACCGAGGTCGATAAAGACACCGTATGAAGTGATGTTTTTAACCACACCTTCCAAAACTTGTCCTTTTTCGAGACCAGAGATGATTTGTTTCTTTTGTTCCTCGAGTTCAGCCTCGATGAGTGCTTTGTGAGATACAACTACATTGCGGAATTCTTCGTTGATTTTAACAACTTTGAATTCCATGTTTTTACCAACGTAGATGTCGTAGTCGCGAATAGGCTTCACGTCAATTTGAGATCCTGGTAAGAAGGCTTCGATTCCGAATACGTCTACGATCAAGCCACCTTTAGTTCTGCATTTTACAAAACCAGTGATGATTTCACCTGTGCGCAATACGTCGTTGACGCGAATCCAAGCGCTGTGCATGCGAGCAGTACGGTGAGAAACGATCAATTGACCTGTTTTGTCTTCAAGACAGTCAACATAAACGTCTACAACGTCGCCAGCTTTGAGTTCTTGATTGTAACGGAATTCGTTGGCAGCAACAACACCTTCAGATTTATAACCAATATTAATGATTACTTCTTTTTTGTTGATCAAGACAACAGTACCTTGAATGACTTCTTTTTCCATGATGGAAGTCAAGGTTTTTTCGTAGCGATCTCCGAGTTCGGAGCGTTCTACATGATTGTAGCCATCCAATTCGAGTGCTTCCCAATCAAAATCTGCAGTTCCCTGCGGTTCAATGTTTTTAGCCATAAGGCGGAAAAATTTGTATTCCTAATACCCTGAATATCAGAAAGTTGTTAAACAATAACAAGTCGTGCTTTCAGGGAGCACACGTAAATTGAGGTGCAAAGGTAGCAATAATTACCTGAAAAACAAGTGAATGACGCTTTTAATTGTCGGAGACATTGAGCGGAAAATGCGCAAACAGGGAGAGGTTTGGTCCTTGTTCGAGCAGGCTATTTTTCCAAATGGTAGCTGGGTTTGCTGTGAAAAGCGTTTGATCTTGGAAGTCGGTGGTGCAAATCCAGGTGTACTCTTGTAGCTCTTCATCGAGTTGTTGGGCACCCCAGCCCGCATAACCTGCAAATAGGCGCAAGTGTTCTTGCGGTTTTTTGAGCCCAATAGCACTGGTCAGTACTTCTTGCCAGTCGCCGCCGAAGTAAAGATGTTCAGTAACACGTTTGGCACCTTTGATGTGCGCAAAGCGATGCAAGTAAAAAAGTTGTTCGGGTGCAACTGGGCCTCCGTTGTAAATAGGTAAATCGAGTTCTATGTGGTCAAAAAGATCGCTTAATAAGAGCTCTGAAGGATGATTGACGACCAAGCCAAAACTTTCGGTGGTGTCGTGGGCAATGATCAATATGGCTGCGCGCTGAAAAAACGCTTCGGTGAGGTGTGGTTCAGCAAGCAAGAGGCTGCCTTGTTGGGGAGCTGCTTTGGATTTAAAAACATGTCTTTGGCGGATCTTCATCTTGTAGAAAACAAATAAACAAAATATTTTGCTGTTTGCAAACGGCATTGTTTAATTTTGCTAAATGAAATTTGCCGCCATAGATATCGGAACCAACGCCGCAAGGCTCTTGATTGCCAACGTAACTCAAATCGAAGGGCGCATTCATTTACAGAAACTTGCCTATTATCGGGTGCCGTTGCGCTTGGGTGAAGAAGTTTTTGATAAGGGTAAAATCAGTGCACAAAAGGCCCTGCAATTTCAACAAACCATTCAAGCATTTAGTTTTCTGGTTGTTGCCGAAGAGGTAAGTGTTCTCAGGGCTGTTGCCACCTCAGCAATGAGAGAGGCCAGTAACGGCAAGAAAATTGCCAAGCAAATTTTACAAGAGACGGGGGTGCATATCGAAATCATCTCAGGTGACGAAGAAGCACAACTTATTTTCAACTCCTTTGAATTGTTACAGTTGCAAAAACAACAGCAGTTTGTGGTGGTAGATGTAGGAGGAGGCAGTACCGAAATCAGTATTTTTGAGCATGGTCAAAAAGTTGCTGCGCGGTCGTTTGAGCTCGGTACTATTCGCATCTTAAAAGGAAAAACAAATGAACAAACTTGGTCTGAGTTTTCAGCATGGATTCAACAAAACGTTCGCTTAGACGAAGCACACCTTATTTTTGGTACAGGCGGAAACATCAACCGCGCCCTCAAAATGATCAACCCCAAACAAAAAGAAACCTTAACGCTTGCATCCTTAGTTGACTTACACGATAAATTAAGAGTTCTTTCCCTAGAAGAGCGCTGTGATCAATACCAGCTGAAGCCAGATCGCGCCGATGTCATTGTTCCGGCCTTAAATATTTACATCACGGCCCTAAACGCTTTGGGGCAAAACACGCTTGTTGTTCCTAAAATCGGATTATCAGACGGTGTGATTTACCAATTATATCTTCAAAATACCAATTTTTAAAATGGCTCAAAAACCAGCAATTCCGAAAGGCACCCGTGATTTTCTTCCGACAGAAGTAGCCAAGCGCAATTACATGTTTGCAACTATTAAGGAAGTGTTTAGGCGCTATGGCTATGCACCAATAGAAACCCCAAGTTTTGAGTTGTCCACTACACTCATGGGAAAGTATGGTGAAGAGGGTGACCGCCTCATTTTCAGGATTTTAAATTCAGGTGAGAAAATGAAAAAAGCCGATCTCGATGCATTGGCTCAGGATAACCTACCGCGTTTTGCCAATTCATTGGCAGAAAAAGCATTGCGCTATGACCTCACAGTGCCATTTGCACGTTTTGTGGTGCAGCATCAAAACGACCTTACTTTTCCTTTTAAACGCTATCAAATTCAGCCCGTTTGGCGCGCAGACCGCCCTCAGCATGGGCGTTACCAAGAGTTTACGCAATGCGATGTAGACGTAGTGGGTTCTGAGGCACTGATGTATGAGGTAGAGCTCGTTCAAATATTCGATGAAGTACTCAGTAATTTGGGTTTGCCAGGATTTCGCATACAAATCAACAACCGCAAAATTCTGAGTGGTATTGCAGAGGTCTGTGGAGAAGCTGCGCGTATCGTCGACATGACTGTCGCGATTGATAAACTTGATAAAATTGGCGAAGATGGCGTCATTGCCGAACTCGAGCAAAAAGGCTTTGCAGCTACCTCTATCGAGAAAATCAAGCCGCTATTTGCTTTCGAAGGCACAAACGAAGCGAAGTTGAGCCTCATACGGTCTTATTTGGCTGAAAGCGAAATTGGCCTCAAAGGCCTCGACGAACTCTCCGAAGTATTGGAGCAAGTAAACGAACTTGGCCTGCAACGCGGCGAGCTTATCTTTGACTTGACCCTAGCCCGTGGGCTCAACTATTATACGGGCGCTATATTTGAAGTGAAAGCCAATGCTGTCAAGATGGGCAGTATTTGTGGCGGTGGCCGCTACGATGACCTCACGGCGCTGTTTGGCCTCAAAGGTTTGTCTGGGGTCGGTATTTCTTTTGGAGCAGATCGTATTTATGACGTCATGACCGAACTCGATCTCTTTCCAAAAGCACTCGACCGAACGCTTGATTTGTTGTTTGTCAATTTCGGGCCAGCAGAAGCAAAGTATTGCTTGAAGTTGCTTCAACAGGTGCGCAATTTAGGTTTGGCAGCTGAACTATACCCAACTGCTGCCAAGTTGCAAAAGCAACTCAAATACGCCAATGAGCGCAATGTAGGGTATGTCGTGATGATCGGCGCCGAAGAAGCGGCCGTAGGCATGCTCAGTTTTAAAAATATGGAAACAGGCGCTCAAGAACAACTCTCAAGCGCCGATTTTCTTACCAAATGCGGGCAACTTTTTTAACGTCGTTGCGCATCTCTCTTCCTTCCGGAACCTGAAAAGCTTCAAAAAACTCTGGGCAATTCTTGAGTGGTCCGTTGACGCGATACATTCCTGGAGAATGCGGGTCTGTAGCCAAACGTTTCTTCATTTCGGCATCTGTATACTTGATTTTCCAAAGTTGCGCATAGGCAATGAAAAAGCGCTGTGCAGGCGTAAAGCCAGCTACAAGCTCATTTGCTTTGAATTCATCAGTTCTTTTGTAGGCATAATACGCCATGGTGAGGCCACCTAAATCGGCGATATTTTCACCCATGGTGAGTTCTGGATTTACGCAATGGTCTTCTATCGGACAAAAGCCAGAAAAGGTGGCGCCCAAAAGTTTTGTTTTTTCTTCAAAAAGCAGGCGGTCTTCTTCGGTCCACCAGTTGGTAAAAGAGCCGTCGGCGGCAAATTTACTACCCATATCGTCGAAGCCGTGCGTAAACTCATGGCCAATGACCATGCCGATGCGTCCGTAATTGACAGCGTCTTCAAATTTTTCGTCAAAAAAAGGCGCTTGCATGATGCCTGCAGGAAAAGCAATTTCGTTGAGCAAAGGATGGTAGTAAGCATTGACCATATGGGCAGGCATGCCCCATTTTTCTTGATCAACAGGTTTACCGAGTTCAGTGAGGTTTTTGGCGACACTAAAACGACTCATTTCACTGTAATTGAGGGCATAGCGATCCGGGAAAAAACGCAGGCTTGAGTAATCTTCCCATTTGCTAGGGAAGCCTAGCTTGCGGCCAATTGCATTGAGTTTAATAACGGCCTCTTTTTTAGTGGCATCTGACATCCAGTCAAGTTGTTCGATGCGCTCTTTGTAAACAAAAAGTAGGTTGTCTACCATTTCATTGACGCGATCTTGAGCTGCTTTCGAAAAATGTTTGTCGACAAACGCTTTGCCCAAAAGTTCGCCAACTTCTAAATTGGTGATTTCTTCAATAGCTTGTTCGTAGATGGGTTGTTGTTCGAGTTTGCCCGACAGCACGCCTTCGTAGAAGCTAAAATTAAGATCGACAAACGCTTCGTTGAGATGCCCAGCATAATGATTGATGACGCACCATTGCAAATAACTTTTAAGATCTGTAATTGAGACATCTTCCCAGATCCGAGAGAGTTGGATGTTGTAAACAGGGTTGCTGACCACGATAGTATCTGGAGCCTGACAGCCTAATTCTGCCAAGTAAGTTTTAAAGTTAAAGTGTGGGCCAAAACTGCGCAGCACTTCAGAAAAAGCTTGTTTGTTATACGTTTTTTCTGGTTCGCGCATTTCAGAGGGGCGCAGCATTGATTGGGCAAGTTTCATTTCAAAGTCAAAGACTTTTTGAGCTGCTGTGGCTGCATCGGTCAGTTGAGCAAGTGTGAAAGAGGCGGCAATGTGCTTGACATATGCGCTGCGAATACTTGCGTATTTTTCGTCGAAATAATAGTCTCTATTTGGCAGGCCAATGCCACCTTGACCGAGGTAAGCTACATTGGTGGTGACATTTTTGAGGTCTTGCCCAACGCCAAAACCAAAGAAAGCACCAACGCCATCTTTGTGCAAGCTAGAAACAATTGTTTGAAGGCCTTCAATGTTATTGAGCGCTTCAATTTTTTGTAAGTCTTCTTGAATTGGTGCCAAACCTAACTCATTTCTACGCGCCATATTCGTGTAGGACATGAAATAAGCCCCCAAAAGTTGATTTTGAGAACCCAATGCGCCAGGGTTATTTCCTGCTTCTTTCAAGAGGACTACTAATTTTTGATTGTTGGCCTGTTCGAGCTCATTAAAGCTTCCCCAGCGCGATTCGCTTGCTGGTATTTGGGTGTTGGCTATCCAAGTACCGTTGGCAAATAAAAAGAAGTCATCGGCCGGGCTAATGGTGGAGTCTAAGGCCTTGAGGTCGATGGTCTGCAACTGCGCGGAATTGGATTTTTTCACTTTTGAGCTCGAGCAGCCGAAGAGCAGAGAACTAGAAATGAAGGCGATTAGTAAAGTTTTTTGCATCGTAATTTTCTTGGTTTATAATGTTATTGGATCCTTTCCATGTGCATATGAGGAATGCCATCTTCAAGGTAGATTTCTCCTTGAGGTACAAAGTTGTGCTTTTTATAAAAATCTTGCAAGTGTGCTTGTGCAGATAAAACTATTTTTTGTGCGCCAAAATGCTCTTCGATTACAGCAATTGCATATTGCATCAGGACATGACCAAGTTGTTGCTTTCGATGCGATTGCGCTACAATCACCCTGCCAATTGAAATGTCAGGATATTTTTCATTTGCAGGCACAATGCGTGCACAAGCCACGAGCGTGTCTTGGTCGTGTATACATACATGCAAGGAATTTTGATCGAGGTTGTCGAGGTCTTGGTAAACACAATTTTGCTCCACCACAAATACTTCGCTGCGCAATTGCAAGTAGGCGTAAAGTTCGAAAGGGTTTAATTCGGTAAATGCTTTGAAAGAGAATTGGAGTTCCATAGATACTTAGTGCACTTTATACAATAACGCCGATTCGCTGAGTTGACCTGGTGACACCATTGGTTCGTCGTAGGGGATATCCGAGCCGTAGCGTTGCTGCATGATTCTACGGACTTGCGGGCTCTCGAGGTTGAAATCTTTCAACGCTTTTGGGCGACACAATTCGATGCCTGTTGCTTGGTAAGCTTTGAAAGCCAATTCGGAACAATACATTTCGCGCTCTGACCAATTGAAACCGAGGTCGTAATGCTTGCCTAGTTGAGCCTTCAGGTAAACTTTCATTTGGTTCAATTGAGCTGCGCTTAAACTTTTGTCTTTCAAGCGGTAGACTGCATATTTTTGGTCTTCACCGCTATTGATCCAGTCCGCTAAGGAGCGCACGCCAACAGGTTCTAGTGCTTCAAAAACGTAGGGTTTTCCTTCTAAATAGAAAATGATGCCGCAATGTGAATAATAGGAATTTGTGGCCAATTGCACGGCTGTGCTTTGTGTAGAGGCGCTGTGCTGAAAAATGAGATCGCCGTCTTGGTACTGCTGGCCACAACTCGCAAAGGAAAGCAGTAATAAAAAGGTAATGAGGTAAATCCGCATGATAATTGTTTTAATAAGAACCATGGTATCTTCTCAAAAACCATTCCGAAAGCAGGAGGCTTGCCAATAATAAAAAGAGTACAATGTAGTCTAGCAAGGGATCAAACTGATGGGTTTCGGTGCGCAGTGCGACGAGGTCTTCGCTTTTTTCAAGCCGGGAAATGAGCTTGTTGTAGTCTTGGATGTTATAAACTTTGGCGTCTGTTTGCGCGGCTAATTGATAGAGTGTGGAGTGCCTTGCTGCAGATTCTAATTGTTCGAGGTCGATGTCTTCGACGATAAACGCACCCGTTTTGGTATATTTCTTTTGGTTGTGCACCGTTGAGGCTTTCCAGTAATAACGACCGGGTTTCAAGCGACCAAGTTGCTGTTGATAAAACGCGCCTTTTGTGGCAAAGCTGCCTTTGCGGGTTTTTTTTTGCTCGTAGTCTAATTCCCAATTGATTTTGGGGCTAGTAATGGCTTGCATGGCTTCGTTGTAAAAACTGGCGTTCAGGATGCAGTTGTCTGAAGTGCTGAGTTTCTTTGGTGCCTGAACGCGCAAGCCATTTCCTTCTTTTTTGACCAATAAGTAGGCGCAAATCTCTCCCACAAAGGCATCAAAAGCTTCGTGGTTTTGTTTTTTTAAATAGTTGATCATTCTCCAGCGCCAAAGCCCTTCGCCAAGCAGTGTGGCATGTCGTTGCTGGTCTTTTTCATTGAAGCAGAGCAACGGGCTGTCTTTTTGAAGATTGCCTATGCGTTGTGTAAACAATATTTGCGTACCCGCATTTGCTTTTGCTTCGCCAAAACGTTTGGTGAGTGGCGGTAGAAAAGGGCTGAGGCTCAACCATTCTGGATTGGGCGCATAGAGTGCAAAGCTGTTGTTGGCTTGCGCCTGAATTTCCTCTAATTGCTGGCGAAGTTCTAGCTGCAGTCCAAGTTGTAATTTGGCTGCAATTTGTTGATCGGTTTGGGCGCCTAGAATATACCAAACGGGTATTTTTTTAGCTTGTGCGGTTTCAAATAGGTTTTTTACAAAACTTTTGCCAGGGTCGTGCCAAACAATCAGGTCAATTGCATTGATTTGTATGCTTTTGAGTTGTGTTTCATGGGCTACTATTACTTCATAATTTTCGTTTCCGGCGAGCGCTTGTTGCAAAGCGGAGATATCCGGATGTGGTGCATGACTGTAAAGTAGAATTTTGCTGCGGCTGTCAATGACTTCAATGTAAACTGTTCGGCTGTTGTTTTGATAGGAGAATTCACCCTTGCGCTTCTCAATGACTAACTTATATTCGTGGATACCAGGTTTTTTGGCCTTGAGTTCGAAGGAAAGAGTGGCTTGCGCATTGCGCTGCTTATTGAATTGTGTGCTTTGTGCCGCGACTTTTTTACCGTCTTCATAAAGGTTGACTTGGATGTTTTCTCCAGGAAAACGCTGTGCTTCAAGATCTACCTCTAAATTGAAAGTATTATTTAAAAAAGCGAGGTCGTTGTAGGCAATGTTGGTCAGGATCAAATCTTTTTTGAGTGCGGTGTCACCAACTGCCAAACTATAAACTGCTGTAAGTGGCAAGTTTTCTGCGTTATACATCGGGTGCCCACCTGTGTTGTAGTTGCCATCTGAAATCAGTACAACTGCGCCCAGATTCCGATTCAAAAACTGATTGGCGGCTTGCTCAAAAGGCAGCTCCATATTGGTTTGATCGTCGGTAAAGCCTTTATTTGGAACTTGTAAGTTTTTGCCAAAATCCCATGTTTGCAGCTCAAAGCGCCCGCCAAGTTTTTCGCTTAATTTAGTTTGATACGCCTCAATTTGTTTTTCTAGTGCAGCACTCTCTTTGTAGTTGTTCATTGAGGAAGAGCGGTCTACTAAGGTAAGTATAACCGGTTTTTCGGTTTCGAAATGTGTTTGTTCGAGCAGTAGCCCTAGCAGGAGGATACCGATTAACGATAAGCTAGATGTTCTAAGTGCTAAAACTGTGTATTTGAGATAATTGGATTTGTTTTTTATCCAGTTTTCATGGCGGTAAAATAGGTAGCTCAAGACAGCCGAAAGTAAAATAATCGGAAGAACCCACCAGAGAGAATAAGAAGATAGCAAATGCATTAGCCAAAAATACATACATTTTTACTTAAATTCGTGGCTTCAAAACAATCAACATGTCAAAAACCGTTTATATCCTCTCTGCAGTCCGAACCCCAATGGGTTCTTTTATGGGTGCATTTTCAGGTGTGTCTGCCACTCAACTCGGCGCAACCGCTATTCAAGGTGCACTTCAAAAAGCACAACTTGATGCTTCTTTAATTGATGAAGTTTTTATGGGCAACGTGCTTCAAGCCGGAGTTGGTCAAGCACCTGCGCGTCAGGCAGCGTTGGCAGCAGGTTTGGGTAAAAACGTGCCTTGTACCACTGTAAATAAGGTTTGTGCCTCAGGTATGAAATCAATTATGTTGGGTGCGCAAAGTATTTTAGCAGGTGACAACCATATTGTAGTTGTAGGTGGTATGGAAAATATGTCTCAAACTCCGCATTATTTAGATGGTCGAAACGGTACTAAATTTGGCAATATCTCTATGCTCGACGGCATTTCCAAAGATGGCTTGCTCGATGTATACAGCAAAGTGCCTATGGGCAACTGCGCTGAGTTGTGCGCCACCAAATACGACATCACGCGTCAAGATCAAGATGACTTCGCAATTCAATCCTACCAACGTGCGGCCGCTGCTTGGCAAGCTGGACGCTTCGATGAAGAAGTAGTTGGGGTGTCTGTGCCGCAGCGCAAAGGCGACCCAATCATGGTGGCTGAAGACGAAGAATTCAAAAATGTATTTTTAGATAAAATACCTTCGTTAAGACCCGCTTTTGACAAAGATGGCACCATTACAGCAGCCAATGCTTCTACAATCAACGACGGCGCCTCTGCGCTGATCTTAGTTTCAGAAGAGGCAGTAGAAAAATACAACCTGAAGCCAATTGCTAAAATTGTTTCTTATGCCGATGCTGCTCAAGAGCCGGAATGGTTTACCACAGCGCCTTCTTTGGCTATTCCAAAAGCGCTTGCTAAAGCCGGGCTTACCATTGCAGACATCGACTACTGGGAGCTCAATCAAGCATTTGCTGTTGTCGGTTTGGCCAACATGAAAATCCTAGGTCTAGATGCCTCTAAAGTAGATGTCAATGGAGGTGCCGTAGCACTCGGACACCCACTTGGCAATTCCGGATCGCGCATCGTTGTTACCTTATTGAATGTCTTGAAACAAAATGGCGCCAAGCGCGGTGCAGCTGCTATTTGCAATGGCGGAGGTGGCGCATCGGCAATGGTGGTCGAACTTTTGTAAGCAGCCTTTATCAAATTTTTCAAAGCACGGTTTTTTCAATCCGTGCTTTTTTTATATTTAACAATGCGAATTTTATCCTTTTTCTGCTGTCATTTATTTTTGATACAGCTTTCAGCACAAAACAATCCAACGCAAAGCGTGAGACCCTTCATGGGAACAGGCGAGGCCGGACACACCTTTCCTGGCGCTACTGTTCCGTTTGGAGCCGTTCAGTTGAGCCCCGATACAGATACCATTCCATTTGCAGTTGAAGGAAAATACCAGCCAGAAGTTTACCGATACTGCGCTGGTTATCAATACGCAGATAGCAGTATTGTAGGCTTTTCTCACACCCATTTTAGTGGTACCGGACATTCCGACCTCGGAGATATTTTATTGATGCCAAATAGAGGTGAAGTCCAGTGGAATCCGGGTACGGCCGCAGCGCCACAAAAAGGATATCGCTCAGGTTATTCACATGATGAGCAAGCCAAACCGGGTTACTACGGCGTGCATCTCGACGAAGTCAATATCGATGTTGAATTGACGACAACCAAGCGGGTAGGCATCCATCGGTATGTCATCCATGAAGAAAAGCCTGCTCATTTTATACTCGACCTCACGCACGGTATTTATAATTACGACGGAAAAAACGTATGGTGTTTTTTACGCGTCGAAAACGACACGCTACTTACTGGCTACAAACAAACCAATGGTTGGGGCAGAACCCGCACTGTCTATTTTGCCATCGCGCTCTCTAGCCCATTAACTAGTTATCAAATTAAGGATGTAAAGCCAAGCATGTACAAAGGTTTTTGGCGCAAATTTGACACCGAACACCAGTTTGCAGAAGGGGCGGGGCAAGGTCTTAAGGCGGCTTTGTTTTTTGGGGCAGCTAAAGAAGTTGAGTTCAGGGTGGCGCTTTCGGGTGTCTCAATAGAAGGGGCATTGGGCAATCTTGTGGCAGAAGCCCCTACGTCAGGTTTCGAAATTTATGCCGCCGCTGCCCAAAAAGAATGGGACAACGCTTTTGCCATGATCAAAGATGTTTCTTTTCTTCATTACCAAGATCAAAATACTTTTTACACGGCGTGGTACCATTGCCTGATTGGCTCTAGCCTGTTTATGGACGTAGATTCAAGTTACCGCGGCTTGGATCAGCGCATACATCAGGCCAATGGTTTTGCCAACTACAGCACCTTTTCCTTATGGGATACCTACCGTGCCGAACAGCCTTTTTTGAATCTGTTTTATCCAAAAGTAAATGCCGATATGCTGGAGTCTATGCAGCAGCATTACCATCAAAGTGTGCATCACATGTTGCCGGTGTGGTCTCATTATGCCAATGAAAATTGGTGTATGATTGGCTACCATGCCGTTTCGGTGATGGCAGATGCTGTAGTGAAGCAAAATCCTTACTTGCAAAATCCTGAACGATTTTTGTGGTCAGCTGTGGAGACCTCGAACCAACGATTTTACGAAGGCCTCGGGGCTTATCTTGATTTGGCATACGTACCCGAAGACCAAAGTGGTAGTTCGGTCTCAAAAACTTTAGAATACGCCTACGACGACTGGTGTATTGCGCAAATGGCTACTATTTTCAAGCGAGATAGCCTTTCGCAGCTTTACAACAAGCGCGCTCAAAATTTTCAAAACGTTTTTGATGCACAATCGGGCTTCATGCGCCCCCGCTTGACAAACGGAAACTTCAAAACACCTTTTGACCCACTAGACACTCACGGACAAGGTTTCATTGAAGGAAACGCCTGGAATTACAGCTTTTACGTACCTCATGCACCCCAAAAATTGATCGAGCTAATGGGGGGCGAGGAGCGTTTTATTGCACATCTTGATTCTTTGTTCAAAATGGAATTACCAGATCGTTATTTCGCCAATACCGAAGACATCATGCGCTCGGGCATCATCGGAAATTACGTGCACGGCAACGAACCCTCGCACCATATTCCGTACTTCTACAACTTTACTGCCCAGCCTTGGAAAACACAAGCCGCAACGCGCATGATTCTCGAAAAGCAATACAGCTTAAATTCAGAAGGCATGGGGGGCAATGACGACTGCGGCCAAATGAGTGCTTGGTATGTCTTTTCTGCGCTCGGCTTGTATCCGTTTGCACCTGGTTCTCCAGATTACGCGCTCACTACACCGTTGGTCAAAGAGGCGACCATAGTGCTCGACAACACACATACCTTACATATCAGTACCGAAAACAATTCAGACCAAAATGTATATATCCAAGCTGTATTTTGGAATGGCAAAAGACTTTTGAAACCTTTTATTTCGCATTTAGACCTCCTCCAAGGAGGTGAGCTGCGCTATATTTTGGGTCCGAAGCCTGCAAAAAAAGCCTTTGTTTTACACTAAACATTATGGCGTCCTGCGTGTTTAAAAAACATGTATCAACTCAAGCGCACACAATTTATCAAGGCAGATTTACAAACCTGCTGGGACTTCTTTTCATCTCCTCACAACTTAAAAGAAATTACACCGCCTTCCATGGGTTTTGTGGTCAAGTCAGAAGTGCCTCAAAAAATGTATGAGGGCCTAATGATAGCCTATACTGTGAAACCATTGGCCGGAATTCCGATGAATTGGGTAACAGAAATCAAAACCGTAAAAGACCTCTCCTTTTTTGTAGACGAACAACGCGTGGGGCCTTATAAAATTTGGCACCACGAACACCATTTCAAGGCCGTAGAAGGCGGCGTAGAAATGACAGATATTGTCACGTATGTATTGCCTTTCGGTATTTTGGGTAAACTAGTCCATCCATGGTTGGTGAAGCCGAAGCTTGAGCAAATATTTTCTTACCGATTCAAAAAGGTTGACACTATTTTTGTGTAAATTAAGTTTAAAAACTTGCAGCCTTTTTATTGTAACTTGTACCCATGAACCAAGAACCTATTATAGAAGTCAAAGGTTTGCAAAAAAACTTTGGCACATTTACAGCCGTTAAAGATGTCAGTTTTACGGTCAATAAAGGCGATGTATTTGGATTTCTAGGGCCAAATGGTGCCGGAAAAAGCACCACCATGCGCTGCATGCTCTCCTTGATCAAGCCCAATGCGGGTCAGATCAACATCTTTGGTAAAAACCTATTCGAAGCGCGCAACGAAATTCTTGCACACGTTGGCAGTATTGTCGAAAAGCCTGATTTTTACAAATACCTGTCGGCGCGCAAGAATTTGGAGATTTTTGCACGCATTTCAGGTGCAGAAGTGAGTCAAAAAACAATTTCCGAGACCCTCGACTTTGTCGGTTTAACAGGCCGTGAAAAAGACAAAGTAGGCGGTTTTTCGCACGGCATGCGCCAGCGCTTAGGCATTGCCCAAACCTTATTACACCAGCCCGAGCTCATAATTTTAGATGAACCCACTACAGGCTTAGACCCGCAAGGTATTATTGAGGTGCGCGACCTCATTTTGCGCCTCAAAAACGAGCAAAATAAGACTGTTATTTTATCTTCACATCAATTAGCTGAAATTGAACACGTCGCTAACCGGATGGTGATCATCAACAAAGGGCAAACCATCATCGAGGGTTCGGTTTCAGACCTCATGAACGCGCAAGAAACGATTCTTTCCATCGAGCTGCTCGATAAGGGTACTGAAGCGGCTCAATTTTTAAAAATGCATTTTCCAAACTTAAAGGTAGCGCTCATTTCTCCAAAAACGATTGAGTTAAATGTGGAACGACAATTAGTTCCCGTTATCAATTCGGCTCTAGTGAACAGTGGTTTTGCCGTAGTAGCCCTCGAGCCCAAACGCACACTCGAAGATTTTTTCATTCAAATGACCCAAAACTAATGCTCTGGAAAAACACCTACAACGAATTCATTAAGATACTTGCCAAGCCCCGTAGCTATATCGGGTTGGCTGCGCTTACTTTATTGATCCTCATTATTCTATTTGCCATGAAAGCAGATGGGCGCATGTACATCTCTTTTGTAACGTCCTCTTTTGAGCAAACGCTTTCCTTCAATGGCAACATTCTCAATGGCAATCTGATTGCTTTTATAGTGCTGCAAATGCTCATCGTGCATATTCCGCTGCTGGTTGCGCTTGTCACCGGTGACTTGCTATCGGGTGAGGCGGCTATGGGTACTTTGCGCATGTTGCTCACCAAACCAATTAGCCGCAGCCAAGTGGTGTATTCTAAATTGATAGCGGCGGCTGCCTATACCTTGATTCTCGTTGTCTGGATGGGTTTTCTGGCGCTCGTGGTCGGGCGATGGATGTTCGGCACCGGTGACTTGATCGTACTGAACTCCGACGGCTTGGTTATCTTGAACTACGCAGATATTTTGTGGCGTTATGGCTTGGCATTTGGCGTTGCTTATTTAGCACTCATGACCATTGCCACACTTTCCATAGCTTTTTCTGCCTTTGCAGATAACTCTATTGGCCCTATCGTTTCTACCATGGCAGTGATCATTCTTTTTACCATCATTGGTTCTTTGGATGTCAGCGTATTTGATCTGGTCAAGCCTTGGTTATTCACCACCCACATGGCTTCTTGGCGCTCTTTTTTCAATGATCCTGTTCCTTGGGTTGCCATTCGAAAGTCTGTCTTGATCTTGCTCGGTCACAACATATTATTTGTAGCCATCGCTATTTTCAAATTCAAACGCAAAGACATCACCTCATGAAGCCATTACTTCTTTTATTGCTCTTGTTTGTTACACAATTAGCAAGTGCTCAAGACCCCAACGAACTCGTCAAAGCAGTCAGGCTCAAGCTGGAAAAAGTAGCAGATTATGCTGCAGATGTCCACATCAAAGCGCAGGTGCCTATGATTAAAATTAACGAAGTAGACGCCAAAATTTTCTATAAGCAGCCCAATCAAATGAAGGTTGAATCTAAGGGTATCGCTATTTTACCTAAACAAGGTTTGGGCGAGCTCAATAATTTTTTGACCAATGAAAAGGCTTATACATGTGCGCTAAACGGCACCAAAATGCTAGGAGAAGTCAAGACCTCAGTGGTTTCGGTATTGCCTTTGACAGAAAATTCAGATGTAATACTTGTCAAACTCTGGATAGACCCTACAAAAGATTTGATCCTCAAGTCTCAAATTACGAGCAAGAGCAATGGTACTTTAGACATTAACTATTTCTATGGCGACCAAGCCAAATATGGTTTGCCCTATAAAATGGTTTTTACCATTGACGTCAAAAAATTCAAGTTGCCCAAAAGTGTGGCTGCCGATTTACATCAAAACAAGAAAAAAACAAAAGCATCTGATGGGCCTCAGACCGGAACTATTATTTTGCAGCTCAACAATTATAAAGTGAATGAAGGAATCCCTGATTCTAAATTCAAAGCCAATTAATAGATCACCTCTATGAGGGTGGTGTCAAAAGCAGTAGTGAAGGCGCTCTTAGGGCCACTGTTTTGGGTATTCAGCTCCCAATAATATAACGAGTAGGTGGTGTTGCCATTGTTCAGACAATAAAAAGTGGTATCCAACGCACCATAAAAATCTTGGGTGCTACTTGGGCAACAACTCGCGCAGGCGGCTAAGCCTTCTTGCTTGATATACCTAAAATGATCCAGCGGGTTCGGGTTCAAATTCTTGAAATGAATTTTAGCCCAGGACATCGCCTTTGTATTCAAATCAAAGATATTGTCTGTTTTGATGCTGAGTTCAGAGTAATAGACTTCTTTCTCGATGGGGAAGTATAAATCCTTATTGACACGTAAAATATAGCGCTCCATGCGTTCTCTAGGTACAACAAAATCATAAGTGCCATTTGAAGATAGCACGACGCTTTTGACAAAAAGCTCGTCGGAGGTACCTATCGGAACTTTGTAAAGTGCTGCGGTAGCGCCCTCTAGCCCTTGGTTAAAAGTGTTGTCTGTAACTATTCCTTTGATTCGGAATTCGCCAGTACCTTTCTGGCAGCCAATGAACATGTAACTTAGGCAAAGGACGGTAAATAAAAGGTTAAGCAGGGAAATTAGGCGTTCCATGTGTCGAGGAGTTGCAAGTTTTCTTTCGGGACAAAAAGATAATCTCCACCAAAATGAACATTGGTTTCTACTTTGCACATTTGTTGGTCAAGACCGCAGCGTTGGTATTGAAGTTTTTCAAAAAAGGCAAAGAGGATGGTTTCGTTTTTAGGATCGATTTCTAATTGAACAATTGGGCGTTTGTTGGCTAAGATGTCTTCGAGTAGGTCAAAAACCTCCCACTCGTGCCCTTCGATATCACATTTGATGTAGTCGATGCGCTCAAAGGTGTGGAAAAAGTCAGCGGTATTGACCATCTGCACGGTTTGGGTGCGTTCAGTGGTGCTTTTTTCTTCCGGACGCATAATGTGTGGAAGGCCTGTGCGCAACATGCCGTTGGTTTGTGGAAGTACCATTGTGATGCTGCCGGCTTCCTTGCCGAGGGCTACGTTATGCAGCTCTACATTTTCTTGGTGGCCGATGAAATGATCTAGGATGGCGTGGAATTGGGGTAGGGGTTCGATGGCAATGACTTTTCCTTTGTTGGCCAAGCGTGCAAAATTTTTGGCAAAGTAACCGAGGTTGGCTCCGATGTCAATGACTACAAAATTCGGCTTGATGATGCGCTTGACGAAATAATGAAATTTAAAGGCTTCTTTGTTCTTGAGCAAGCCTAAATCATAGAGCAGGTAAAAGAACCGATGCAAGGTAAGTAGGTAGGCCCTTTCGGGTAAGATCATGTAAAGCAATTTCTTCATGCCGATTCTTTCATTCAAAAGTACAATTATTTCTATTTTTAGCGAATGAAAATTACCTTGCTCATCTCTTTTGTTTGTTGTATAGCCGCTTATGGTACTGCACAGCTCCAACTTGATCAAATTATGAAAGGCCCCGGATTCGTTGGTGCGCTGCCAGAAGCCCCAGAATGGTCTTTAGATGGTCAGTTGATCTACTACACTAAAAAATTTCCAGATTCCCTCCAGACGACTTATTTCGCATATCATGTAAGCACTGCAAAAACAAGCGTATTAACGCCCTCAACCTGGCAAGAACGTTGGGTTTGGAATGCAGCTGCTGGGCCATTAAATCATATGCGTATGCAACAAGAGCAATTTCAGTTTTACGATTTGCAAACAAAGCAAGTAAAGAAGTATTCTTGTTTCGCTAATGATATTTGGAATCTGCAAGTTCAAAACAAAGCGCAAACGGTTGTTTTTCAGCAGGGGCAAAGTTTGTTTGTATTTGACCTTCAAAATGGCTTGGCAAAAAATTTAGTAAGCTACCAGAAATCCTTACCTGCAAAGCGTTCGTCCGATGGTTTGTCTCAAACAGAACTTGAATTTTTTGAAAGCGTGCGCAAACAAGAATTACAAAGCACAAAATTCGATTTGCCAGCCGTCAAATTCATCACATTTGACCAGCAAGGTGCCCTGCAAATTGATCCAACAGCACATTACGTGTTGCTCAAGGAAGAACAGCAACCCGAAGAAAAACCAACCGAGGTGCCGCATTACATTGCTGCCGATGCGCACGTATTCAATGAAAAGTCACGCGCAAAGGTTCAAAATGAAGAGCCTTCTCAAACCTTATACTTGCATGATCTCCAAACCGACACATTAGTCGTTATCGACTTTTCTCAGCTCTCACAACTCAACAAAGAAGACCGCGAACTGATTTTTCACCCGGCTATTTTTGCCAAAACCAAACCCTTGGCTTTGTTAGATATCCGAAGTGCCGACAACAAAGACCGTTGGCTTGTCTGTATCGATTTAGCCACACACCAAATTCAAGAACTCGAGCACCAACACGACAGCGCTTGGATAGGTGGGCCGGGTATCTCTTCTTGGAATTTTGATACGGGCACTCTCGGTTGGCTCAAAGACGCTAAAGTCATTTATTTTCAGTCTGAGCAAAGCGGCTATTCTCATTTATACACCTTAGATATTGCTACTCAAACCAGAATGGCACTCACCAGTGGAAACTATGAGGTTCACGAAGTTCAGTTATCCAAAGACAGCTCAGCATTTTATTTGAGTACCAATATGCTGCACCCCGGGACGCGCAGTTTTTATAAGTTAGATTTAAAAACATTTCAATTGAAACCGATGCTGTCCGAACAAGGTGCGTATGAAGTAAAACTTTCGGCAGATGAAAAGCAATTGACCTATCGTTTCAGCACAAGCACCCAACCTTGGGAATTGTATACTTGTTCTGTCAAAAATCCGAAAGATCAAATTCAACTAACGAAGTCAACTACAGAAGTATTCCGAACCTATCCTTGGCAAAAGCCCGAAATTTTGAGCTTTAAAGGCTCAGATGGCGTTGACGTTTACGCACGCATGTACACACCCAAACCTGAACTCAAGAATGGAGCAGCGGTATTGTTTGTGCACGGTGCTGGTTATTTGCAAAACGCGCATCATTACTGGAGCTACTACCAACGTGAATTCTTATTTCATCAATTGCTCATTGAAAAAGGCTACACAGTTTTGGATGTAGACTACAGAGCTAGCGAGGGCTACGGCCGCAACTACCGCACCGCAATCTACCGACATATGGGCGGCCGAGATTTGCAAGATTTTGTCGATGCCAAACAATTTTTAGTTTCAAATTGCGCCATCGATTCGAGTCGGGTCGGGATTTACGGTGGCTCTTACGGAGGTTTTATAACGCTAATGGGGCTATTTACTGAACCGGGAACCTTTGCTTGCGGGGCGGCTTTGCGTTCGGTTACCGACTGGGCACACTACAACCACGAATACACCACCAATATTTTGAACACGCCAGCCGCCGACCCCGAAGCGTATCGCCAGAGTTCACCAATTTACTTTGCTGAAGGCCTACAAGATCCACTTTTGATCTTGCACGGCATGATCGACGACAACGTGCAGTTTCAAGATGTAGTGCGCCTCAATCAGCGCCTCATCGAGCTCGGTAAAAAAGATTGGTGGATGGCTTTGTATCCGGTCGAGCGCCATAGCTTTCTATACACCTCTTCTTGGACAGACGAATACCGCCGTATGCTCCAATTATTCGATACCTACTTACTTAAATAAAGTCAAATGAGTTTTCAGATCCAGCTTTTAACAACCAAAGAGGAAATGCTCCCACATCTCGAGGTGCTGCAATTTTTATATCCAAGCCTTACCGCAGCGCAATATGCGCAAGAATTAGAGCTAATGCTCCCTCATCAGTATGGTCAATTGGCTGTTTTTGATCAGGCAAAGTGCATCGCCATTTGTGGCTTTTGGATCGGCACCAAACTTTGGATTGGGAAATACTTAGAATTGGATAATATTGTTGTGGACCCAGCATGCCGAAGTAGGGGAGTTGGGGAATTGATTTTTCAAACCTTGGAGCAAAAAGCAAAAGATGAAGACTGCAACATGCTTGCGCTAGACTCCTACACCTCGAACTTTAAGGCGCATAAGTTTTTTTACAATCAGGGTTTTGGCCCCAAAGGTTTTCATTTCATCAAGCTCTTAAATGAAAAAGCAGTGCGTTGAGCACTGCTTTTTCATCATATAGAATGTTGGTTAAATTTGGATAGAAAAATCCCATTCCAAAATAAGAAGTTGCGGGTCAATGACCTTTCGCAGCCAAATAACGTTCGGCGTCTAGCGCAGCCATGCAACCTGTTCCGGCAGCGGTAATGGCTTGGCGATATGTTTTGTCGGCGGCGTCACCGGCAACAAACACACCCGCTACATTGGTTTTGCTGGTGCCAGGTTGTGCGTATTTGATGTATCCGGTTTCGTCGAGGTCGATGTAGTCTTGGAACACGGCTGTATTTGGGTGATGCCCAATAGCCACAAAGAAACCAGTGCAAGCAATTTCGCTTTCTTGGTTGCTCGTGCGGTCGATTGCACGAACGCCTGTTACGAGTTGTCCATCGCCCAACACTTCCAATGTTTCTGTATTGAAGCGGATGTCGATGTTGGGTGTGTTTTTAACGCGGTCGGCCATGATTTTAGAGGCGCGGAATTCATTGCGGCGCACGAGCATGGTCACTTTTGTACATAATTTAGAGAGGTAGTGCGCTTCTTCGCAGGCGGAGTCGCCGGCGCCTACAATGACTACTTCTTGGTTTCGGTAGAAAAAGCCGTCGCACACGGCGCAGGCAGAAACACCGCCACCTAATTTGAGGTAATGCTGTTCGCTATCGAGCCCAAGGTATTTAGCTGATGCGCCCGTAGAAATAATGATGGTGTCGGCATGGATTTCGTGGCCGTCTTCGGTCCAGCATTTGTGAACGCTGCCAGAGAAATCTACGCGCGTGATGAAACCACTGCGCACAGCTGTATCAAAACGCTTGGCTTGTGCTTCTAGTTGGAGCATCATGTCTGGCCCGGTGATCCCGTCTGGGTAGCCAGGAAAGTTCTCGACTTCGTTGGTTGTGGTCAACTGACCGCCTGGTTGCATGCCTTGATACATGACGGGTTTCATGTCTGCTCTGGCGGCGTAAATAGCGGCGGTGTAGCCCGCTGGGCCCGAACCTATTATAAGGCAAGAAATGCGTTCGATTTGACTCATGGTGTTTGTTTTGGGCAAAATTAATGCTTTGTTTGGTCTTACATTGTAACTTGTGCTACATTGTTTTGAACGTTTTCTCCACAAAGTAACTTTTCAACAAGATTTCCGTCTGCTGAAAATAAAATGTATTTTCGTTTTCTCAAACTAAAAACTCATGACAAAAAACTTTATTTTATGCTCTTTCGTTGGCCTTTCATTGGTGTCGTTTGCACAAAAAAGCGAGACAACAGAGCCAGAAAACCTCAATTGGTATCTCAAAGACCCTAAAGCCGACGGCGTTTACGGAACAGGTGCAACCAAAGCTTATGAAATACTCAACGCTGCCGGTAAAAAATCTACTACCGTTATTGTTGCTGTCATCGATTCTGGCGTAGAAACCGATCACCCAGACCTCAAAGATGTAATTTGGGTCAACGAAGACGAAATTCCTAACAACGGCATCGATGACGACAAAAATGGCTACATCGACGACGTCAATGGCTGGTCTTTCTTAGGAGGTGTCAGTCAAGACATCGACAAAGAAGCTTTGGAACTTGCGCGCATGTACCGCTTAGAATCTGCATACTTCCAAGATAAAAAAGCCGAAAACATCCCTAGTTCAGAGCTCGCACGTTTTGCTACCTACGAAAAAATTAAAATTGCTTTTGAGAAAGATATCACCGAGAAAGAAGCTTCTGTTAAAAACGTTCAGCTGCTCTCTGACTACATGCAGCGTGTTGAAAAACAAGCTGGTGTGGCCTTCTCTAAAGAAACCAATGCTGCTTTTGTTCCTGAAACTGAAACAGACAAGCGCATTCAAAACCGCATGAAGTCTATCTTAGTCATGATACCAGCCGAGCAACTCAGCACAGAAATCGATGGCGCACTCAAATCTATGCAAGGAGCACTTGATATGTCTAAGCGCGATGCCGATTCTCTACGCACCTTAATTGTTGGTGACAACCCCAATGATTTCTCTAGCAAAATTTATGGTTGCAACCGCTATGAAGGCCCTGACGCTTTTCACGGCACGCACGTTTCAGGTATCATTGCCGCTACGCGCAACAACGCAATGGGCATCGATGGTGTTGCCGACAACGTTCGCATTATGGTGTTGCGTGCTGTTCCGGACGGAGACGAGCGCGATAAAGACGTTGCCAATGCGATTATTTATGCTGTAGATAACGGCGCAAAAGTCATTAATATGTCTTTTGGTAAATACTGGACACCCAACAAAGACTACGTAGATGCCGCAATCGAATACGCGCGCAGCAAGGACGTACTTCTTGTACATGCAGCAGGCAACGACGCCAAAGACAAAGACGTTGAAGATTCTTACCCAACGCGTCTCTTGAACAACAAAACGACCGCGCCAAACTGGATTGAAGTAGGGGCGAGCAGCAGCTCAAAAAGCGGCAAAAGCATCCTTGCGGAGTTTTCTAACTACGGTGCCACTACCGTAGACTTCTTTGCCCCAGGTGTAGACATCTACTCTACAGTTCCTGACTTCAACTACGGAAACGCAAGCGGAACCTCTATGGCTTGCCCTGCAACTGCAGGTGTAGCAGCTCTTATCAGAAGTTACTTTCCAGAATTGAGTGCTTCAGAAGTACGCGAAGTATTAATGGCTACCACAGCATCTTACAAAAAGACCGTCATTGCACCGAACGGAAAGAAGGCAAAAATGAAAGACCTCTGCATCACCGGCGGATTCGTCAATGCAGCCAATGCCGTTTCTTATTTGCTCGAGAAAAAATAAGCAATCCATTTTACCGTTTATTGAAAGCCACATGAAATTCATGTGGCTTTCTTTTTAATTTTGCAGAAACTTTTTATACATGTCTTTTAATCCCTGGTTGCTTGCCATTTTTGTGGTTGTTATTTTTACAATGCTCCTGATCGATTTAGGATTGGTCAATAAAAAGTCACACCAAATATCCAATAAAGAAGCCCTGCGTTGGACCCTCATTTGGATAGGCCTTTCTATGGGGTTCAGTGCTTTGGTTTGGTGGCAGATGGGCTTTGCTAAATTTGCGGAATATCAATCTGCTTATTGGATTGAAGAAGCGCTGTCTGTCGACAACATGTTTGTTTTTATTTTGGTCTTTAAGTTTTTCAAGCTAGAAGGCAAACTCCAGCACCGCGTACTCTTTTGGGGAATCATCGGAGCACTCATTTTTAGAGGAATTTTCATTTTCTCCGGCATTGGCCTGATCAAACTCACGTATTTACCCGCTTTTGAGTTGTTTGGTTATCAATTTAGTTTGGAGCAGGGCGCTCATGCTTTACCGGGCTTCTTCTTTCGCCCCAACCTGATCCTGACCATTTTTGGTGCATTCTTGGTTTATGCAGGGATCAAATCTTTACTTGATTCCGAAGAGGACGATCAAAAAGATTTCAATAAAAGCCTTGGAGCACGCCTACTAAGAAAGGTATTTCCCGTGACCAAAAACTACCACGAAGACCGCTTTTTCATCAAGCGAGGCACCAAGCGCATCGCTACTAAATTGTTTTTGGTCTTAATGGTCATCGAGACCACCGACCTCATTTTTGCCATCGATTCCATCCCGGCCATTTTTGCTATCGCACCCAATGACCCACTGATTCTGTATACCTCAAATATTTTTGCAGTACTCGGCTTGCGCTCGATGTATTTCTTGCTCGCCAACTCCATACATATGTTCTCCAAGCTCAAATACGGCCTGGCATTTATCCTGAGTTTTATTGGGCTTAAGATGCTTGCGGCACCTTTCTATCATATCGAAGCGAGTGTTTCGCTCATGATTGTATTGGGTGCGCTCGTGCTGTCTGTACTCGCTTCTGTGGTGGCTAGACGATAAACGAAGCGCCTTCTTCACTCATACTGACACCTGCGCGCAACTTTGCAAATAGTTCTCGGCCAAATCCAAATTGTGTATTATCCTTTTGCACCTCAGCGCGTGCCATTACGTTTTCGACGTCGAGCACTTCAAGCAACCCGTTTTCACTGTCCAAACGCAAAAGGTCGCCGGTCTGGATCTTGCTGATCAAGCCGCCGTCATATGCTTCTGGAGTGAGGTGAATTGCAGCGGGTACTTTTCCCGATGCGCCAGACATACGACCGTCGGTAACCAAGCCAACTTTAAAGCCTTTCTTTTGCAGAATAGTGAGCGTAGGCGTGAGGCTGTGCAATTCTGGCATGCCATTGAATTTTGGACCCTGAAAAGGAACAACTGCAATAAAATCTTTGTCGAGTTCGCCTCGTTTAAAAGCAGCCATCAAATCAGTCTGTTCGTGAAAAACAATAGCAGGGGCTTCTACTATGCGGTGTTCTGGTGCAACAGCTGCTGTTTTAATGACAGATCGGCCCAGATTTCCTTTCAAAAGTTTGATACCGCCATCCGCTGTAAATGGTTCGCTTGCAGGGCGTATGATGCTTAAATTGAGGGATTCAAGAGCGCCTTGTTCCCAAACCAATGCACCATTTTTGATTTTAGGTTCTTGCGTATAAGCACGCAAACCTATGCCAATTATGGTCTGAACGTCTTCGTGGAGTAAGTTGCTGTCGAGGAGTGTGCTGATGACAAAGCCCATTCCGCCAGCAGCATGGAAGTGATTCACATCTGCTGCGCCATTAGGATACATGCGCGTCACAAGCGGAACAACAGCTGATAAATCAGACATGTCGTCCCAGTTGATGAGAATACCGGCGGCTCGGGCAATTGCAATGAGGTGAATGGTGTGGTTGGTTGAGCCACCTGTTGCCAAAAGGCCAATGATACCGTTGACAACCGTTTTTTCATTGAAAAGATTGGCCAGGCTGCGGCTTTTGCCAATTTTGACATTTTCAATGGCTACGCGAACGGCTTCTTTGTTGAGTAAATCTCGCAAAGGCGTATTTGGATTGACGAAACTTGATCCTGGAAGGTGCAGCCCCATGATTTCCATGAGCATTTGATTGCTGTTGGCGGTCCCATAAAATGTGCACGTGCCAGGAGAATGATAAGAATCAGACTCGCCTTTGAGAAGCTCTTCGCGGCCAATTTTACCTTCCGCATAAGCTTGGCGAATATTTGATTTTTCTTCGTTACTGATGCCGCTTGGCATAGGGCCACCGGGCATAAATACAGCAGGTAAATGTCCAAAGCGCAGTGCACTCATGAGCAGGCCCGGAACAATTTTATCGCAAATACCCAAGTAAAGCGCAGCATCAAACATGTTGTGAGACAAGCCTATTGCCGAAGACAAGGCAATCACGTCTCTGCTATACAGCGACAATTCCATTCCTGGCTGCCCTTGTGTTACGCCGTCGCACATCGCGGGAACGCCGCCGGCTACTTGAGCTACGGCGCCAAAATCATTGGCGTATTTTTTGATGGCAACTGGGTAGTTTTCGTATACCTGATGTGCAGATAGCATATCGTTGTAAGCCGTAATAATGCCAAGATTCGGGATAATATCAGCAGCAAGTGCATTTTTGTCGTGCGCGTTGCAAGCTGCAAAACCATGCGCTAAATTGCCGCAATTGAGTGTGCTTCTGTGCACGCCCTCTAAATATGCTTCATCTATTTGCGCGAGATAGGCTTTTCTTGTGGAGAGGCTTCGCTGTACGATGCGTTCCGTAATGCTTGCAATGGCTGGATGTATCATGTTGCTGTTGTGTAGTAAGTCTCGGTGAGGGCTGATTTGAAAGTAGCAATTGGCAACTGAAGTTGCTCACTTTGCGCCAAAATTTCTTTTTTCTGTGCGCCGGTAATCATTAAGAACAAGTGCTTGCTGCGGCGAAGCAGGGGCCCATTGCAAGTGATGCGTTGGGTAGGTATGGAAGGAGCGTTCGTATTGGAAAGCAGGCTGTCGGTTGCTGAGTTTGCATTGAAAGAAGCGCTATCATTGGGGAAGATAGACGCAGTGTGTCCGTCTGGGCCCATTCCAAGTAAGCAGACGTCGGTGTCCGTAAAAATACGGTATGTGGCTGCAACTTTCTGAAGATTTCCCTTATAATCTGTCTCATCCATAACCATTGTCAATAAAGTGGCCGCTTTAGCATGGTTTTGAAGCAAGGTTTCTCCGATTAATTTGAAATTGGAATAGGGGCTTGTTGGCCCCACAAATCTTTCATCGACGAGGCCTACGGTTACTTTTTGCCAAGGTAAATCTTGCGCAGACAAAAGCGCATAAACGCCGCTTGGGGTAGAGCCACCCGAAAGCAAGAGCGTTGCAGCTCCTTTTGCGTCTATAGCTGCCTTTAGTGCATTTGCGATGGCAGCAGCTAAGGCTTCTTCGAGTGCAGCTTTTGAGGCAAATTCAATCATTCTCCCCATGTTTTGGTGATCCAAGATTCGTCTTCAGCTAAGATGTCGTCGCCCGGGCCCCAAGTTCCTGCTTCGTAAAGTACGTTGGTGAGGCCTGCGCTTTTCCAGCTGCTGGTTACAGATTCTATCCATGTCCAAGCGGCTTGGAGCTCATCTTGGCGCATGAATAGCGTTTGGTTGCCGCGAATTACATCTACAATCAAACGCTCGTAGGCTTCTGGGAAGCGCTCTTTAAAGGAGTCATTGTAGTCTAATTTGAGGGCAATTGGCTTGTAGCGATAGCCACCCGGACCAGGAATTTTGGTCATTTGGATGAGTTCAATGCGCTCTTCTGGTTGCAAGCGGATGATGAGTTTGTTGTTATTTAGTTTTTCTTTTGAGGGGAAGATATTGTGCTTGACCTCTCTAAAGTTGATGACAATCTCAGAATAACGCTTGATCATGCGCTTGCCCGTGCGCAACATGAACGGAACGCCTTTCCAACGCCAGTTGTCTACGTAGGTTTTGATCGCTACAAAAGTTTCTGTTTTGGACTCATATTTTTCGATGTCTTCTAGGTAGCTATTGACCTGCCCTCCGTTGGAAATACCTCTCGTATACTGACCCTTTACTGTGTCGCGTTCAACAGTTTTTTTGGTGAGTGGTCGGAGCGCCTTAAGTACTTTTAATTTTTCATTGCGGACTTCATCGGCTTCAAGGGCTACAGGAGGCTCCATTGCGACCAAACACAGCAACTGCAATAGGTGATTTTGAATCATGTCCAATAAAGCGCCAGATTGGTCGTAATAAGAGGCGCGTTTTTCTACCCCAAGGCTTTCGGCAACTGTAATTTGTACACTTTCAATATTCTCGGCATTCCAAGCGCGCTCAAAGAGGTTGTTGGCAAAACGCAAGACCATTAGGTTTTGAACGGTTTCTTTACCTAAATAGTGGTCTATGCGGTAGATTTGATGTTCTTCAAAAGCTAATGTAATCTCGGCATTGATGGCGTTTGATGAGGCAAAAGAGTGGCCGAGGGGTTTCTCGAGCACAACTTTGCTGCTTTTATTGACCAATCCGCAGTTCTTCAGCGTTTGTGTAATGGGGCCAAATGCCGAAGAAGGTGTGGAGTAGTAATAAATATTTTGTCTTTCTGGAAATTGCTCCAAAAAAGCTTTGAGTTCAGTATAGGCCGCTGGGTTTGGGTCTTCGGCTTTGATCAAGACGACTTTATTGAGGAATTTCTCGATTTCTTCTCTGCTATATTTGTGGTGGTCACTCACTTCTAAAAAGGGGAGTAGCCGCGCTTGAAAAGCTTTTAAATCGGGATCTTTACGAGTGATGGCAATAACGTTATAGGCAATATTGAGCTGTCCGTCGAGGTCGCGGTGAAATATTGCAGGTAAAATTTTGCGTATGGAGAGGTCGCCGTCGCCGCCAAAGACAACAATATTGAAAGGCTCGAAACGTTCTTGATGCGTATTGTTTTTTGTTTGGGCTTTCATGCCTGCGTAGTTTAGTATGTGTCAAATTTACACTAAGTGGAAATAAAAAGCAATAAAAATATTTATATTTAGCAACCTATCTTTGTTTATAACGTTTTGATGCCAATGAGAGTTTATTTTCTGTACGTAATTATTGCTTTATCGTTCATTCTAAATGATTTACAAGCACAAACATTTGTTTTTGGTCAGCTTACGGGCTCGCCAAACATGATTACTACCGGTTGGAACACTAACGGAAATGCAATTGTCGGCGATACGCCTGGCGATGTAGATAATTTCCCTAACGAGCTCATTCTATCCAATGCCACTACTGGGCAATCTGGCAGTATCTTTTACAACACGCCCCTCAATATTACCGTTTGTCAGCAGTGGACCGTTGAGTTTGATTACCGTATTTGGGGCGGCAACGCTGCAGACGGTTTGGCTTTTTGTTTTATTCCGGTACCGCCAACAGGCTTTGTAATGGGCGCAGGTCTTGGTATCCCCGCCTCTGCAAATGGTTTAAAAGTAGCTATTGATACCTATGACAACTGCAGCCAAGGAGGCACCAACCCCGAAATACAAATTTTTACGGGGGTCGGATACAACGAATGCTTGCCTGCAACACCAAAAATTCAAAATGCAGGCGGTTCCTTGAATTACCTAAGAAACGCCAATTATCAACCTGTCAAAATCACTTACAACAACGGCCTGATCACTGTTTTTGTCAATAATATTCCTTTGCTTACCACTAATTTTATCATCAACTACACAGGTTACATGGGTTTTACGGCGAGTACCGGAGCACTTTACGATCAGCACTCTATTCGCAACGTCAACATCTACACCAATCAAGCCCAATCCAATGCCGGAGTCGATGTAACAACATGCGCCAATACGCCTGTAACGATTGGCGCAACACCAAATCCGAACAATACGTATAGTTGGTCTCCCTCAACAGGTTTGTCGGCTACCAATGTGGCAAATCCTACGGTTACCTTACCCAACACCACAGGCGCCCCAATTACCCAAACCTACACGGTCACAACTTCCATGTCGACTTCACCCGGAATGTGCCCTACGACCGATCAAATTGTAGTGACTGTCCAGCCACAATTTTCTCAAACGAGCAACCAAACTACGTGTGCTGGTCAATACATTTTCAATGGTCAAACTTTGACACAATCAGGTATTTATCAAGACACCCTCAATACAGTAAATGGTTGTGATTCCATCGTTACGCTGAACCTCACCATCGGCAATAGCCCCGCAGCCAATGCGGGGCAGAATATCTCTGTTTGCTCGGGAGAACCAGCCAATTTGGGTTCAGTTGCGCAGCCTGGCTTTACTTACAGTTGGTCTCCGTCGATAGGTTTGAGTGCAGCCAATAGCGCAAATCCTACGGTGCTCCTGACGAATATCAATACAGGTTGGCCAATTGTTCAAACTTATACGCTTGTAGTCACCGATAATACAAGTGCAATGGCCTGCACCACATCTGATCAGGTGGATGTAACGGTTTTGCCTAGTTACCAAATTCAAGTTGCTGATACGTTGTGCAATGGTGGGCCTTTTGTATACAATGGTCAGAGTTATTCCCAAACTGGAATTTATATTGATTCGTCCTTGACCACAACAGGTTGTGACTCGCTGAGCACCATCAATATCTCCATTTCGCAACAACCAGTTTTCACTTTAAATGACACCCTTATTTGCTTTGGCGAGCAGGTTGCTTTGATCCCGCAAAGTACTTTTAACAATGTAACTTACGCGTGGCTTGCCCAATACACCACAATTCCCGTTGTAAGCCCTACTTTAAATACAAGCCCGCAACAGACTATTTCATATGTAGTTACCGCTATTGACAACTTCCTTTGTTCATCCACTGAAAATGTCACCATCACCGTTTCACCTTTGCCTTTCATGACTTTGGCAGCCAATCAAACAACACTTTGTGCTTACGACACCCTACAACTCTCAGCCTCCGGAGCTAACTCCTTGAATTGGAGCGGTCCTTCTGCATTTTCAAACGGCAATCCAACGCAATCGCTTATTTTGCCTCTCACGGGAATATATCAAGTTGTGGGTACTTCAGCAGCAGGCTGTCAGGATAGCACGGATATCAGCATTACAGTCAATCCTGTGCCGCAATTGCAAATCACGCCTGATATTGGTATTTGCCCGGGTTATTCAGCACAAATTGTGGTTTCTGGCGCACTCAATTACCTTTGGGACAATTCCCAACTGAGCGGAACTGGCAATAGCGTAGCGCCAAGCGTGACCACAACATACATTGTCATCGGTTCCAATCAATACAATTGCCTAGATTCCGCTCAAACAACTGTCGCGGTCTATGCGCAGCCAAGTGCTGATTTCACAGCAAGTCCACTCATTTTAACCAGCGACAACCCAACTGTTTATTTTACTTCCAATGCCCAAAATTCGGCAACAAGCATTTGGAATTTTGGAGATGGTACAACTGCTGAAAACAGCCAGAATGAATTCGATTATACGTATCCGTTTGTCGAAGACCAAACCTACACCGTTACGCTAAATGTAGAAAGTGCCGAGGGTTGTACAGATCAAAGCCAAGTGCAAATTCAGATCAAAGGAGGCATTATTTACTATGTTCCCAACACCTTTACGCCAGATGGCGATGCGCTAAATAATTTGTTTACGCCTGTATTTACTTCAGGTTTTGACCCTCAAAACTTCCACATGACCATCTTCAATAGATGGGGTGAGCCCGTTTTTGAGACCTACGATGCGCATAGTGGTTGGGACGGCAAAATAGATATTTATGCCGCTCCTGAAGGCACCTATACTTACAGCATCGATTTCAAGACCCTCAATACCGATGAAATGTTCCGCGTGAGTGGGCATGTCTTGCTCATGAGGTAATTTTTTGTTGTTATTGAAGCGATTTATCCTTGAATAATTATCTTTGAAATGGAAAAATTTATAAATATTTTCTCATGTCAAAGAATAGTCCACGCGTTTATACCCATTTTTTTCTAGTACTGTTCTTGCTCGTGTTTGGTTCAAGACTAAACGCCCAATCTATCGGTGGCATCGTCAATAGCTACACAGCTGTAACGAATATCACACCAAATAGCGCAACGGTCAGCAGCGCTGCTGGCTTTGCGGTTGGCGATCGGGTCTTATTGATCCAAATGAAGGGCGCCACCATCAATCAAACAAACACCGCGAGTTTTGGGCAAATTGTAGCCTTAGGCTCCGCTGGCAACTTTGAATTTACCAATATTGCCAGTATCAACGGCAACACCATCACTTTTGTGACCAATCTTTGTAAGCCATTTTCCATAGCGGGAAAAGTACAGCTCATTCGGGTTCCGGTATACAATCAAGCAACAATAAATGCCGTCGTAACCTCAAGTCCTTGGAATGGCACAACGGGTGGTGTGGTAGCTATTGAAGCAACAACCAGTCTTACCTTTAACAACAGTATAGATGTAAGTGGAAAAGGTTTTGTAGGGGGTGCAGTCACAACCGGTTTTTTTGCTTGCAATGACCCCAATTTTGCAAGTTCTGGCGCAAGCGCCGGTAAAAAAGGAGAGGGCATTGCACTTGCTCCGCTCAATTTAGATGGCAATAGAGCACCACTCGCTAATGGAGGTGGAGGCGCTAATTCTGGTAATCCCGGCGCAGGTGGCGGTTCAAACGGTGGGGTTGGCGGCCGCGGCGGCAATCAGTTTTCGGGCTCCTGTCCAGTGAATACTGCATTTGGTATGGGCGGCTACGTTTTGAATTACAGTACTTACCGCGCTTACCTCGGCGGTGGTGGCGGCGGTGGCTACAAAGACAACGGCCTCAACGCAACCGCAGGATCAAATGGTGGCGGAATTGTCTTTGTCATTACCCCAACTGTTATTGGCAACAATCAACAAATCACTGCGAGTGGCTTAAATGTGATCGGCAATACCGACTCTGAGGGTGCTGGGGGCGCAGGTGCAGGTGGCTGCGTTTATCTACTTACACAAAATATCAGCAGCAATCTAAATGTCAATGTGAGCGGTGGAAACGGGGGCAATATTTTTAGCACGTTGTGGGCTTCAGCTTGTCATGGCCCTGGCGGAGGCGGTGGTGGTGGGGCCATTGTTTTTCAACAAGCAACACTCCCTCCAAATGTTACTCCTTTTGTTACTGGAGGTACTTCAGGCTCGGTTTTACATACCGGCCCAGCTTGTGCTGGAACGCCGTTTGGCGCTCAAAGTGGTGCAGCAGGAATTTTAGTCTATAACTATGCGCCTCCCTCTCCGGGTACGCCTCCCAATTTAGGACCTGACACCTTAATTTGTGCGGGCACAGCTCTTACTTTGCAACCCGATTCTACTTACAACAGTTACACCTGGAGCAACGGCGCAACCACCCCTAGCATTACCATCAATACAGCAGGCACCTATTGGCTAGATGTACCGAGTGGCTGTGGTTTGGCCCGCGATTCAATAGTGGTGACTACCCAGCAAGCCGTCATTGACCTAGGCCCGGATATTTCTCATTGCAGTGGCGATTCAACCCTGCTGCAACCAACAGGATCTACAGGTTCCTATTTGTGGTCAATAGGTGCCACTTCTGCTGCAATCTATGCTCAGAATGCAGGAACTTATGTACTGAACGTTACTGACAATTTAGGGTGCATTGCACAAGATCTCATTGTTGTATCGCTGATTGAGCCCGATACTACATCAAGTGCGATGAACCTATGTGCAGGCTCAAGTTATAATTTCTATGGTCAAATGATCACCTCGGACGGTACCTACCAAACAACCTTAAGTAATCAATTCGGTTGTGATTCTTTGGTGTACTTAACGGTCAATTTGGAGGCAGACACCAGCTTTGTTTCAATGACTATTTGTGCTGATTCCATTCTTACTTTCAATAGTTTGAGTTTAAACAGCCCTGGTGTTTATACCGTTCATTTGAGCAATCAAAATGGTTGCGATTCCATGGTAGTTCTGACCTTATCCGAATGGGCCCTACCGGTTGTAAATGTCGCAGATACTTTTGTTTGCGCGGGTACTTGTGTTGATATCATCCCAATTGGAGCGGTTGAGTATTATTGGAATGTACCTCAAAATCTGAATGGTAGCCTTACTGTTTGTCCGAATCAAACAACTTCTTATTTGGTAACAGGAATAGATGCTAATGGCTGTGCGTCTTTGCCTGTGCAAGCTACTGTTCAGATCGACCCGATTCCTGTCCCTGACTTTTATATCAACCCAGATCAGGTCGAAATAGACGACCCAACGATCACGCTCTACAATACCACCACGGGTAATCTAAATCACCTCTGGACTATCAACGGCACTACTTTTGAAAATACAGCAAGTAGTTTCAATTCAGCTTTGCCTTTTTCAGAAGGGACTTACACAATTCAGCTCGTGAGTTCAACAGACTTAGGTTGCACAGATTCACTCACCTTAACGGCTACAGTGATGAATAACATAGCCGTTTATATACCGAATGCCTTTACGCCCGATGCAAATGAATTCAATACGGTGTTTTTCCCTGTTTTCTCTACCGGCTTTACACCGAAGGGCTATCAATTCTCGGTTTTCAATCGCTGGGGAGAAGAAATCTTTTTTAGTCAAGACCCCAAAGCGCATTGGGATGGCAGCATGGCCGATGGTACCGATTGCCCAGATGGTACCTACAACTACCTCATTGAATTCCAGGAGAGCAACAAAGGTGAGCTCAAACAAATACTTGGCTTCGTTCAATTATTGAGATAAAAAAAGCCCGGCGTACTGCAGGGCTTTTAAAAGTGGTGTCGATTCAATTGATAAATCAATATTCATCTTCATTAAAGAGAAAATCTTCTCTTGAAGGGTAGTCGGGCCAAATTTCTTCGATGCTCTCATACATATCGCCTTCGTCTTCGAGGTCTTGTAGGTTTTCTACAACTTCTAGAGGTGCGCCAGTACGAATGGCAAAATCGATGAGTTCTTCTTTAGTGGCAGGCCACGGTGCATCTTCAAGGTAGGAGGCAAGTTCCAGTGTCCAGTACATGAGTCAAGTATTTAGGTTTATTTTTTGGCAAAAGTAATTTTTATTTCCAAAATTCCAAGTGCCAATCAAAAAAACTCACAAAAAATTAATGTCGTGGAGTCCAGATGTGTTCTTTTACACCCTGATCAAGGCTGATTTTTCTGGACAATACAAAGAGATAATCGCTGAGGCGATTGAGGTAAGTGAGCACCAATGCTTCTACACCTTCTAGCTCGTCTAGGGTAACGGTCATGCGTTCAGCTCTGCGGCAAATACAGCGCGCCACATGAGTGTGTGCACAAATAGCATGGCCACCTGGTAAAATAAATGCGGTGAGGGCAGGGAGTGCTTCGTCCATGATATCCATCCAGTGCTCGAGCTTTTCTACATCACTCTCCAAAAGGTCTGGCAATTGCATTTTAGATTTTTCTGGGTCTGCAGCTAAATGAGAGCCGATTGTAAACAAGCGGTCTTGGATTTCTTGGAGTTGGGCCACATAAAGCAGATTGATATCGAGTGTGCTGATCAGGCCAATGTATGAGTTGAGTTCGTCTACTGTGCCGTAGGCTTCTATGCGCACATCTCCTTTTGAAACGCGTGTTCCGCCGATTAGGCCCGTACTTCCTTGGTCGCCTTTTTTGGTATATATTTTCATTTTGCTATTGAATCAAGAGAAGCAAGCAGTGCGCTTACTTCTGAATGTGTGTATTGTGTGGCCAAAATGGCATGCATGACATTTTCAACAATGCTATCTGGGCATGAAGCACCAGAGGTCAAGACAACACGCAGCTTATCTTTTGACGGAATAAATGCTTCTGTTTGCTCCATTTCTTTATTGTGGTAATTGAAATGTTGAATTGAGGTGCCGTTGATTTCGGAGTCATCTTTGATGAAGTAAGTTGGGAATTTTTGCGCGAGCAATTCCACAAGATGACTCGTATTAGAGCTATTGTAGCCGCCCACAACAATGGCAAGGTCTGCGGTTTGTTGGAGCAGGCCAAGCGTGGCAGATTGGTTGTCATTGGTGGCATAACAGAGGGTGTCACGGGTGTCGGCCATGTAGTTTTTGATGTTGGCTTCACCGTGAAGTGCAGTGTAGCAACTGCGCAAATAATCGGTAATTGCTTGTGTGTCAGACGCGAGCATGGTTGTTTGGTTGACCACACCAATTTTTGATAAATCGCGAGTGGGGTCAAAGCCAATACTCATTTTGCCTTTGAAGAAATCTTGGAGTTCTTGAGGCGTTTTTTGACCAAGAATATAAGCCCCAAGTAGTTGCGCTTCATTCATGTCCTTGACAATAAGTGCAGGGCCATTCGCCACCGCATGCGAAAAAGTAGCACGCGTTTCTTCGTGGTCGTGCTTGCCGTGAATGATGATAGTGTGTTGGGTTTCTCCTAGTTTTTCAGAGCGGTTCCAAACCTTTTCTACAAAAGGGCAGGTGGTGTTGTAGGTTTGGATATCCAAGCCCAAATTGGTGAGTTGCGCTTCAATTTCAAGGGTGGTACCAAAAGCGGGGATAAGCACTACGTCATCGGCATTTAGCGCTTCAAAAGCAATGAGTTGCTTGCCGTGTGTATCTTGTAGAAATTGGATGCCGTTGCTGGTGAGGTCATCGTTTACAGCTGGGTTATGGATCATCTGACTCAGCAAAAATATGCGTTTGCCGGGGTTTTCTTGTAGGGCTTTGTAACTGCGCTCAATGGCGTTTTCTACGCCATAGCAAAAACCAAAATGGCGTGCAATGATAAAGGTGAACTTGCCAATTTGGAGTGTTGTTGGACTGAAATCTTTTTTGCGCGGATCTGCAAGTTTGCGCTGCATTTTGATTTTGCTAAGCAAAGGCGAGCGATAAAATGCGGGGACTTCAAATTGTTTCATGTCTTATAAACACTTTAGAGCAGCCTTTGGTTCGGTGCTTAGTTAGACAGTTTTCCTGGATATTGCTCAAGTGCCACGCGCAAGCAAGCTACAGCAGCCTTCAGATGCGCTTGATCTAAGACATAAGCTATACGTGCTTCTTGTAAGCCAGCGCCTGGAGTGGCATAAAAACCGTTGGCTGGTGCCATCATGACCGTTTGCCCTTCAAAAGAGAATTCTTCTAATAACCATTGGCAAAAATGCTCGGCGTTGGCAACAGGGAATTTAGCAACACAATAAAAAGCGCCACTGGGCTTCGGGCAAAAAACACCGGGTATGCTATTGAGCCCCTCTACCATGATATTGCGGCGCGCTACATATTCTGCCACTACTTCGTCGAAATAGCTCTGAGGGGTGTCTAAGGCAGCTTCAGCGGCAATCTGATCAACTGTTGGAGGCGACAAACGTGCTTGTCCAAATTTCAATGCAGCAGCCATGAATGCTTTGTTTTTAGAAACAAGTGCGCCAATGCGTGCACCGCACATTGAATAGCGCTTAGAAACGGAGTCGATCATAACTACGTTCTGCTCAATTCCAGTTAAGTTCATTGTGGAGTAGGGCTTGGCGCCATCGTAGCAAAACTCGCGGTATACTTCGTCGGCGAACAAGAAGAGGTCGTGTTTTTGAACGATATCGCGCAGCTGCTCGAGTTCTTCTTGCGTGTAGAGGTAGCCAGTAGGGTTGCCTGGGTTGCAAATAATGATGGCCTTGGTTTTGGCAGTAATTTGCGCTTCAATTTGCGCCACAGGTGGCAAAGCAAAACCATTTTCTATATGAGAAGTCACGGGAACAACTTTGACGCCAGCCATGACGGCAAAACCATTGTAGTTGGCATAAAATGGTTCTGGAATAATGACTTCATCGCCCGGGTCACAAGCGGTCATGAGGCCAAAAATAAGGGCTTCAGATCCGCCGGTGGTGATGATGATGTCCTCGGTTTGGACTGGAATGCCCTGTTTTTGATAACTAAGTGCTAATTTTTGACGGTAAGATTCAAAGCCCGCAGAGTGGCTGTATTCGAGTACTTGCTGATCTAGGTTGTGAATGGCTTCAAGCGCAGCGGCTGGCGTGTGGATGTCTGGCTGACCAATGTTCAGGTGGTAGACTGTTTTACCCGCATTTTTGGCGGCTTCCGCGTAGGGAACCAATTTACGAATTGGCGAAGCGGGCATTTCGATGGCTTTTGAAGCTAATAAAGGCATTTGTTAATTTTTAGTGTTCAAAATTAAGCAAACTTTTTTTTGTAGATTTTTTTTTATTTGATGGCAAATTATCTATATATTCGCTGATATAAACTTTAAAAGTCGCCTATAGATCAAATTTACCTTTAACCGCCGAAACCAATTTTCAGCACAAAAGTGTATATCATGATCTTATCTCAATCAAGCGATTCTCAGCTCATTCAATCTTATGTTGCCGGTAACGAAGACGCCTTCGCACAGCTCCTTTCTCGTCACCAAGAAGCGATCTTTAAGTTCATTTACAACAAAGTAAAAGAATCAGAACTTACCAACGACCTCTTTCAAGAGACCTTCGTTAAAGTCATTCAAAAACTGAAATTAGGCGCCTACAATGAAGAGGGCAAGTTCTTGCCTTGGGTTTTGCGCATTGCACACAACCTCGTGATCGATCATTTTAGAAAACAAACCAAACACCGCATGATCTCCGAGCGCCATTCTTGGTCCGAAGATTACAATATTTTTCACCGCATTGCCAGTGAAGATGCCAATTTTGTGCAACTCACAACTACTGAAGAAATTGCAGAACAACTCCATGTCTTAATGGCCCACCTTCCGGAAAGTCAGCGAGAAATGATTTATATGCGCTTGTTTGAAGAACGTTCGTTTAAAGAAATCTCAGAATCTGAAGGAGTGAGTATCAATACGGCTTTGGGCAGAATGCGCTATGCTTTGCTCAATTTGCGAAAAATGATCGACGAACATGCGCTTAGCATGGAGCTTTCTTAGTCCAATTCAAATTTGCTGTGTATCTTTGTGAGACACGTTTGAATTATGTTTGAGAATCTTACCGATAAGTTTGAAAGAGCCTTTAAAGTCCTCAAAGGGCAAGGTCAAATCACCGAAATTAACATTGCTGAAACGCTCAAAGAAGTCCGTCGTGCGCTCCTAGATGCCGACGTTAGCTTCAATACAGCCAAGCAATTTACCAATACCATCAAAGAAAAGGCGCTGGGTCGCGACGTTTTAAATAGCGTTTCACCGGGACAGCTCATGATCAAAATTTGCCATGAAGAGCTCATAGAGCTTATGGGTGGCAACGAGGTGGAAATCAACTTGAAAGGAGCGCCTGCCGTTGTGCTCATGTCCGGTTTGCAGGGTTCGGGTAAAACCACCTTTACCGGTAAATTAGGCTCCTACCTTCAAAACAAAAAAGGCAAAAAAGTATTGCTCGTCGCTTGCGACGTCTACCGCCCAGCAGCAATTGACCAACTACACGTCTTAGGTGAGCAACTTTCCATAGAAGTATTCTCCAACAAAGAAGAAAAAAATCCAATCGCTATTGCGCAAGCAGCCATTGCCCATGCCAAAAGCAATTCGTTTAATGTTGTTTTGGTCGATACCGCGGGTCGTTTGGCGGTCGATACCCAAATGATGGACGAAATCGCAGCGCTCAAGCAAGCCTTGCAACCTTCAGAAACCCTTTTTGTAGTAGATTCCATGACGGGGCAAGACGCCGTCAATACGGCAAAAGCCTTCAACGACCGCATCAATTTTGATGGAGTAGTGCTCACCAAACTCGACGGCGATACCCGCGGTGGTGCAGCGCTTTCTATCAAATCGGTTGTCAACAAACCCATCAAATTTGTCGGAACCGGCGAAAAAATGGATGCGTTGGATATCTTCTACCCTAAAAGAATGGCAGACCGCATCCTCGGGATGGGCGACGTCGTTTCCTTGGTAGAGCGCGCTCAAGAGCAATTCAATGAAGAAGAAGCGCGTCGTTTGCAAAAAAAAATCATGAAAGATCAGTTCGATCTCAATGATTTTTTAGCGCAACTCCAGCAAATCAAAAAAATGGGCAATGTCAAAGACCTCATGGGCATGATCCCCGGTATGGGTAAAGCTATGAAAGACGTCGATATTCCAGACGACGCTTTCAAAGGCATTGAGTCCATCATTCTATCCATGACACCAAAAGAGCGCGCCAACCCAGCCTTGCTCAATCCTTCACGCAAAAACCGAATCGCCAAAGGCAGCGGCACCAACATCCAAGAGATCAACAAACTTCTCAAGCAATTCGAAGACATGCGCAAAATGATGAAACTCATGAGCAACCCGCGCAACATGATGGGCATGATGAGCAAACTCAAGGGCATGGGCGGTATGCCAGGCATGTAAATCATGGAAAACCAAAACCCTTCGGATTGGTATGCGCCAAAACCCGTGCTCGAAAAAGTCAAAGTTCAGAGCAACTGGGGTCTAACGCTTTTTTCGGTCTTGTTATTTGCCTTGAGCTTCCTGTACATTTTTGCAGACGAACTAGATTTTGTTTTTTACCTTGTAACGGTACTTTTCTTGCATGAAATGGGCCATTACCTCCTGATGAAACAATTCAAATACGAAGACATGCGCATGCTGTTTATCCCGCTTATGGGTGCGTTTGTACAAGGTAGCAAAAAGCAATATTCACAGAAAGAAAGCTTTTTAGTCATTGCAGCAGGGCCTTTTCCCGGCGTTGTTTTTGGCCTGACCATCCATTTTCTAGCCCATCACTACCACGAAACTTGGCTGCTAGAGCTCAGTTTTCTTTTCTTGTTTTTGAATGTCATCAATCTGCTGCCTATAGATCCACTCGATGGCGGCCAATTGTTCAAGTTGTTTGTGCGTCAAAAACGCGACTTATTCTTATTGGTTTTTGCATTGCTTTCGTCCTTACTCATGATTACCGTTGGTTACCTCATTGAAAGTTGGATACTTTTTGCCTTTGGCTTCTTCATGTCTTTCAAAGTGCGGAGTTTTCAGCGCAACTATCACCTGCGCCAAGAACTCGACCTGCAAGACATCAATTACGAGCTGAATTACGAAGATTTATCAGACCAAGCCTACCACGAACTCAAGCAAGTTGTGATCGAGCACAATCCAAAACTCAAACAACTCGAGGCCCTACATGGCGAGGCTGCTCAAGAAGTGATTGCCAGTCATGTCAATGCCGTGTTGTCTGTTCCGATAGAACGAGATGCCAGTTTGTACTTCAAAATCATACTCGTTTTTCTGTGGTTACTTTTGGTCAGTTTACCCGTCTTTTTGTTAATTGGTCCATTTTTAGATTTCACCTGGTACTTTGAAACGCTTTAAAAAAATACAGATCCTATTTTGTTTGCTCGCACTAAGCAGCCAAGCTTCGGCGCAATGCGAGCAAGTTTTGGTGAGTGGTAAAATAGTCGATACGCTGCGTTTGCAGAATTTTTACAACCTCATGGTGGTCAACAAAACAACTGGCCGCGGTGTTTTTGGTCAGCCCAACGGTCACTTCTCTGTTTATGCCACTACTGGTGACCTCATTGCGCTCTCCACAAAAGGATATCCCGTGTATCAATTCGTCGTCAAGCCCGACGACAACTGCCAATCAAAAGTGTTGGCCTACATCGAGCGTTTGCCGCAAGAAACACCAGAGGTTATTGTAAGGCCACTCAAAACACTAGAGCAAATCAAAGAAGAGCGCGAAAATTTAGCACTCAGAGAAACCCGCACCGTTACAGGCGTGAGTGTCTTGCAGAGTCCAATTACAGCTTTATATCAGGCCTTTTCCAAAAAAGAACAAAACAAGCGCTGGATAGCGGAGCAAGAATACAAAGACGACCAACGCCGCATTGTACAAGAGTTATTGAGGCTTTATGTGGCTTTTGATATTATAGAGCTTTCAGATACCGATTTCGATGCGTTTATCACCTTCTTAAATATCGACGAACAATTCATCAAAACGGCCACTGAAATGGAACTCATCCTTTTTATCAAGGATAAATACGATCATTTCAGAAGGCTTTGATTTCGTCCATAATGCGCACGGCCAAATCATTGGCAGCTTTTTCATCTTTTGATTCTGCGTAAATGCGAATGATAGGTTCTGTGTTGCTCTTGCGCAAATGCACCCATTCTTTGTCAATATAGATTTTTACGCCATCTGTGGTATCTACCTCATTGGCTGCGTATTTTTTCGCCATCTGAATCAAGATGTCGTCGACATTTGTGGTAGGGGAAAGATCTATTTTGTTCTTGGAAATAACGTAATTAGGGTAGCTTGCGCGCAAAGTTGTGAGGCTGCAATTTTTGTGAGCGAGGTGACTCAAAAACAAGGCGATGCCCACTAGTGAGTCTCGGCCATAGTGGAGTTCTGGGTAAATGATACCACCATTGCCTTCGCCGCCAATAACAGCGCCAATTTCTTTCATCTTGAGCACCACATTGACTTCTCCCACTGCAGCGGCTTCATAACGGAGCCCACGTGCTTCTGTGATGTCGCGCAGCGCACGGGTAGAGGAGAGGTTAGAGACCGTTGGGCCAGGGGTGTGGGTCAAGACATAATCTGCAACTGCCACCAAAGTATATTCTTCGCCAAACATGCTGCCGTCTTCGCAAACCAACGCCAAACGATCTACATCTGGGTCTACGGTGATGCCTAAATGCGCGCCTTTTGCTTTAACGAGACTAGAAAGTTCTGTGAGGTGCTCCGGTAAGGGCTCGGGGTTGTGAGGGAAGTGGCCTGTGGGTTCACAATAAAGTTCTTCAATTTGGCTCACGCCAAGTGCGCGCAACAGCGCCGGCACGAAAGTACCACCCGTAGAGTTGACCGCATCAACTACAATATTGAAGTTGGCCGCAGCAATAGCTGCTTTGTCTACTAAAGGGAGGTCGAGAATGGCTTGAATGTGTTTTTGAAGATAGGTGTCGTTGGGTGTAATAGTGCCGAGGTCGTCTACTTGCGCAAAACAAAAGGCTTCGGCGTCGGCAATTTGCAGCAAAGCCTCTCCTTCTGCCCCCGAAATAAATTCACCTTTGGAATTGAGTAATTTGAGCGCGTTCCATTGCTTGGGGTTGTGGCTAGCAGTCAGAATGATACCCCCTTGTGCATTTTCTAATGGCACTGCAACTTCTACTGTTGGAGTGGTGGAGAGCCCGAGGTCTATGATGTCGATACCTAAGCCTACAAGCGTTTGCTGCACGAGCCCAGCAATCATGGGTCCAGAAATGCGCGCATCGCGGCCAATGACAACTTTCAAGCGTTGGCCAGGATATTGCTGCTGCAACCAAGTGCCGTAAGCAGCTGCAAATTTGACGGCGTCTATAGGTGTGAGGCCTTGGTCAACAGCGCCGCCGATGGTGCCTCGGATGCCTGAAATAGATTTGATGAGTGTCATGATAAAGAGAGTTGGAGCATTTGCAAGACCGCAACCATGGCTTCGGTGCCTTTGTTGCCGTGCATGCCGCCTGCGCGGTCTAGGGATTGTTGTTCGGTGTTGTCTGTGAGCAAACAGAAGCCAACGGGTTTGTCGTGTTTGAGCATGACGTCCATGAGGCCTTGCGTGGTGCCGCTGCATACAAAATCAAAGTGGCGGGTTTCGCCTTGGATCACGACGCCGATTGCCAATACACCATCGATGTCGTTTTGTTGACAAAGTTTTTGCGCGCCGAGTGGCAATTCAAATGCACCGGGCACCTCTATGATTTTGCGCAGCTCGGGGCGCTGGCCTATGGCAGCTAAAACGCTGATAGCGCCATCTAATAAACGTTGGGTGATGTGCCCGTTCCAAGCAGAAACAACAATGCCGATTCGAAAATCGGCACAGTTAGTTAATGTTGTTGGATCAAAAGCAGAGAGGTTTTTACCTGCTGTAGCCATGAGTATATTTATTTAGTAGCGCATCGAGCAATATAGCGATCGATGGTTTTGGTACTTGCGTAGTTCGGGTAGTCGTCTTTGATGCGTTGGAAATGAGCAGCAGCATCTGCTTTGTTTTTGAGTTTCTTTTCGCAAACCAAACCTGCTTTGAATAAATACATTGGTGTGGTGAATTCGTTGTCTTCGCGGTCTGCTGCTTGTACGTAAAAATCAAGCGCTTCTTTGTATTTTTTCATTTGGCTACAGCAGTCGCCTTGTAGGCCAATGCTCATGGTAGAAACATAGGTATCTGAAATATCGACATCATTTAGCATCTGAAGGGCAGCAGCAAACTTTCCTTTTTCCATGTATTGTTTGGCCAAAAGATATTGGCCGATTTCGCCACCCGTTTTGCCATTGTTGTTTTTGACATAAGGCTCTAGTAAGCGAATGGCTTGGTCTGTGGAGTCTTTGGTGATGTAGTTGAGTGCAACCCACCATCCGTCGTTGGATTTTTCGTTGGCTGGCCCCCAAATAAACTGACGGTAAGAGAAATATAGAACCACCACACCAATGAGGCCGGCCACTAAATAAGTGCCCAACTTGAATTTTTTGTTCGTGTTGAATTTGTTTTTAAGGTCTTCGAAGCTGAATTGCTCTATCATAATTCGTTTTTTAGAAACGCAAATATAAATCATTTTAGCAAATGAATTACGTATTTTTGCGCTATGTTTCAACGCTATTATACTCCTTTCTCTATCCTACTCGTTTTTTCGCTGGGTTTTTTCGGCAAGTTGGAGGCCCAAAACCTCATGAGCATTACGGGTAAAGTCATTACCTATGAGCAAAGCAAGCCCTTAGAATACGTTTCTCTAAAGCTTTTTCAACTCCCAGACTCTACCTTTATCAAAGGATCTTTTACGAATTCGGAAGGCCGTTTTGAAATCATGGCTCCTCCAGGAAAATATTACATTCAAATGAGTGTAGCGCTCTATGAAAACGAATTGACCGAATCTTTTGAGTTGAAAGCCAGTCAGGCCAATTTACATTTGGGCACACTGCGCATGCAATTGCCCAAAACACAGCAAACCAAAGATGTGGTGGTGCGTGGTCAAAAAGAAGTCATGGAAACTGGCATTGACAAAAAGGTATACAATGTTGCAGAAGATTTAAATGTCAATGGTGGTACAGCTAATGACATCCTCAATCGCTTACCGTCGGTAGAAGTAGACCAAGATGGGGGAGTTTTGCTGCGTGGCCAAGGGAGCGTCACCATCTTAATTGATGGGCGCCCGAGCTCCATGAGCGGTGGCAACGGCAAAACACTTCTAGATGCCTTGCCGGCCAATTCTATTGAGCGCGTAGAAATCGTGACCAATCCTTCGGCTAAATACGATCCAGACGGCACCTCTGGCATCATCAATATCGTACTCAAAAAGAACAAACTCCTTGGTTTCAATGGCTTGGTATCCACTAACCTTGCTTCTGGCGACCTGCGCGGCGGAAATGTGGGTGAGGGGAGTGTTTCACTGAGCTACCGCAATGGCAATGTCAATGTCTTTGGCACCTACAATGCGCGTTATTTGGAAGGCTACCGCAACAACTACAACGACATCCGCCAAGAGCTCAATTCAGGTGTTTTTATCCTCGACCAAAACCGCACCGGCACCGATTTAGACGCAGGTCAGACCTTTCGCGTGGGCACCGACGTCAACCTCAATTTGCGCAACACCATCGGTTTTGTAGCCACAGGTTCGCTTACCCAGCGAGACCGCACCGGCGAGCTCTGGAACGCTCAGCTCGACCAAACAGGAGCCATCACCAATCTTTGGAGTCGCAGCTCTTTTGACCCCACGGATCGCCAAAACCTAGACCTCAATCTCAATTACAAGCACGATTTTAAAGACGATCGCGGCAACCTTATTTTTGATGTCAACCAATCGCTGGGAACCGAAGATATTGCAGGTTATTACAAAAACACCTACTACAACCCCGACTCTTCGCTTTCAACGCTTCCTATTTTAGACCAACGCCTGTTCAATACCGACAAAAATAACATCACCACAGCTCAAGCTGATTTGACCTATTTATTCCCAAAACTTGGCTTGCGTACTGAAGCTGGTCTCAAAGCAATTTTAAGAGATCAACTCGTGGATACTTATTCTGAAACACTAGATAACTCCCAAAATACCTACCAAGAAGATACCCTCGCCAATTTCCTTTATGGTTACAAAGAACAAGTTTACAGTGTGTATGGCGTGGCGGGTAAGCAAATCAAGCGCTTCAAGTTGCAAGCGGGTTTGCGCGCCGAGAAAGCCTACCAAATTCCGAATTTAATTTCAGACAGCACACGCATTGTCAATGACTACTTTAATTTATTTCCTTCAGCCCATGTACGCTATGAGCTCAAGCCTAAATCAGAACTCAGCCTGAGTTATTCGCGCCGCATCAAACGGGCTTCTGCCAACGAACTCAACCCTTTTACCAATTATTCCGATCCATTTAATTTGCAGCGCGGGAACCCATACCTGAGCCCAGAATACATCCACTCTTTTGATTTATCTTATTCGCTTGAAAAAAAGAAGCTAACGGTTACAAGCGCCTTGTTTTTTCGCCAATCTGACGGTGTCATCTCTCGCTTTAAAGAATTTTATCCAGACAACACCAGTGCGGTTACCTACATGAACATCGCTCAAACCAAGGCCTTAGGTGCTGAGCTCATTTTGATGTTCAAGCCCAGCCCATCTTTGCGCAGTACGGTTTCGTACAATGGCAATTATACCTGGTACAAAACAAATATGGCAGAATTTCCAGACCGCCAAGGCTTCAATCACAATGTCAAATGGAATACCTCCTATGAGTTTTGGAAAAAAACAGCCACGCTTCAGCTGAGTGTCAACTACAATGGCCCACGTGTTACCGTTCAAGGTATTGCCCAACGAAAAGGCCCTATAGACCTCGCTTTTGAAAAGAAACTGGCCAAAGGCAACTGGACTATCGGCACCCGCGTTACCGACATCTTTGACCGCCAGGGCTTTTACTTTGAAGTAGACCGTCCGGGTATATTACAAACCGGAGAATTCAAATGGCTCACGCGCAGAGTTTATGTTTCGGCAAGCTACAAATTCGGCAAACTCGAAATCTCGAATAAAGCCAAGCAGGGCGCCGGCGGCGATGGTGGCGGCGAGCTTTAATTGAGCTGCAATTTGGTCCAAATCTTTTGGTTCCAGGCAATGTATTGCTGCAGCAGTTCAGGTATTTCGCACTGATTCAAATCCGTTACTAGCAGTACGCCAGTGTCTTTCAATTGCTGAATAATCAGAAGTATGGCTTGTGGATCAAACTGAGCAGTCAATTGAACTTCAATTGAAGAGACTTTTGTGTTTGACCAAAACCCCATGTACTGTTTTTGAATTTCACTCCACTCTTTAAGGATATTTTGCAACACAAGCGGGGCATCTGCGCGGTGAAATTGCAACGCCATTTCTTTTCTGTATGATTGATACTGATTGAAAAACGCAAGCATTGGCAAGTGGAGGTCAAGAATGAGTTGTTGAGTGGCCAGGTTACGGTCTTGAATTTGAATAGCATCAGGCCAAGCGATATGCAACGCTTGGGCAGCGCGATGAATTCTTTGGATTTCATTGAACCATTTCGGGTATAGCAAGAGTTGGTCAAGCTGTCTGTAAATTTTTTGCTTGAGCTCAAACAAGATCAATTCAAATTGCTCTGGGAGCTCCTCTTCTATATTCAGGTTGAATTGAGCTGCCGCCTCTTGCGGACTCATTTTTGCTGGTTTTTGCGCATACGCAAATTGAGTAATTCTACAATGAGTGCATATACAAAGGCAAAATAAATGTATCCTTTTTGGAGGTGTTCACCGAATCCTTCCGCAATGAGCATGATGCCAATTGCTACTAAAAAGGAAAGAGCAATCATTTTAATAGTTGGTCTATTGTTAATGAATTTACTGATTGGCCCTGAAAAGAGCATCATGACTGCCATAGAGATCAATACAGCTAAAATGATGATAATGAGTGGGTTTCCATGTGTTTCATGCGAGATGTCGTTGGTCATGCCAATGGCAGAGATAACGGAATCAAAACTAAAGATGAAGTCAATCAAAACAATTTGAGAAACCGCCGCCGTAAAGGTACTATAGCTCTTGGTGCTTTTGCCGTGTTCTTCACCTTTGACACTTGTATGCATTTCACCAACCGATTTGTAAATCAAGAACAATCCGCCAATGAGCAGCACCAAGCTGTGGGCTGTAAATGAATAACCTACCACGCTGAAAAGTGGCTCGCGGTCTAGCGTCATGATCCAGGACACAAGGCTCAGCATGATGATGCGGATGATAAGTGCCAAGCTCAAGCCAATTAGTCTTGCGCTGCGCTGCTTATTTTTTGGGAGGTTATCGGTAATGATAGAGATAAAAATGATGTTGTCGATGCCGAGTACGACTTCGAGAAGGGTAAGGATGAAAAGGTAGGTGAGGCCTACGGAAGTGCCAAGAATGGAGATGTAATCGACGAAGGAGGTCATGTTTATTTTTTTACGAAATTAAAAAAGTCTTTCAATACTTGCGCATTCTGATTTTGCTCCGTAGTGATTTCTAAAATTTGAGGCCCGTCTGTCCTGTCAAAAAATGCCGAAACAACAGTTTCTAATTTTGATTTTTCTGAAAGATAAATGACTTCAAAACCATAACCTTCAGCAATTTTGCCTGGTGATTTTTGGTGTGTGGCTTCAAAATACTGCGCTCTTAATGGAGAGTTTGCAGGTCCGGGAATGATCTGAAAAATACCGCCACCATGATTTTGAATGAGGATGATTTTGAGGTTTTTCGGAAAGGGTGCAGTCCAGAGGGCGTTGCTGTCATAAATAAATGAGGTGTCGCCGCAGATAAGCAGGTGCTGCTCTTGAGGGCTAGCAAGTGCTGCGCCAACTGCTGTGGACACAGAGCCGTCTATACCACTTGTTCCTCTATTGCTGTGGTAAATTACGTCTTTTATGGGGTCAAATAATTGCGCATAGCGAACGACTGAACTATTCGCTAAATGCAAATGCAGCGGGCCCACTAAGCATTCTTGTAGCGTTTGAAAAATATCGTAATCGTGCAAGTGCTCATCAGTGCTTTTGAACTCAGCCAGGCGGTCTTTGGCAAGGTAATCAAGAGCTTTCCATTTGCCACTAAAGTTGGTGGTCTGAAGTGCCAACTCACTAGAAAGCAATGCTTGGATCAATTGAATAGGCGCTAATGGCAGGTGGGCACTCAGCGTACCGAAAGTATTCATCTGCGGAAAATCGTAGCTGCAGCGCCAGTGAATGGCCAGTGGAATTTGTCTTAGATACGCTTTGATGCGCTTGGAAACAATAGCGCCTCCAAAACTAAGCAGCACCTCAGGTTGGTAGGCGGGGTCGGTGGCTTCAAAACCGTTAAGGCTGCGGTCTATGCAGGCATTGAAAAGTTCGTGCTGCAAATTGGAGGTGTTCTCAACGAGCACCACCACATTGCTGAATTGAGCAAAGCGAGCAAGTTGTATTGCTAAGGCCGGATTAGGGTCCATTTGCCCTACAATCACCATGATTTTTTTGCCTTCAATTGGTGTGAAATCTGGTAAAATGCAGTTTGCTGCTAGCTCTGGGCTTGGTTTAAATTCAAAATTTTGAACGGGTGCAAGCCCGTAAAGTGGTTCATTCAGGCCAATATTGAGGTGAATGGGGCCCTTCCATGGTTGAGACAAGCGACTTAAGAATGTCGAAATTTGCACTAACTGCGCAGCGTTATAAGTGAAGTTATCTTCGTCAAAAGCCAGGTAGGCATGGCTGTGGTTCTTGAAAACTTCTGCTTGCACAATGGTTTGGCCGTCGCCTTGGTTGATCCATTTTGTAGGGCGGTCAGCGGTAAGGGCTAAAATGGGGATATTGCGGTAGTAAGCTTCTGCCAGCGCAGGATAGTAGTTGAGGCAAGCAGAGCCGGAGGTGCAGCAAATAGCCACGGGTGTTTGGGTTTGCTCAGCCCAACCTAAGGCAATAAAAGCCGCCGCGCGTTCGTCATGAACAACGAGGGTTTCTATTTGAGGATGCGCGTCAAAGGCGATGGCAAATGGCGCGTTGCGCGAACCTGGCGACAAAATAACTTTTTGAATCCCGTGGTAGGCGAGGGCCTCCACCACAAATTGGACCAGTTCTTTGTCTGAGCTTTGCATGGCGCAAATTTACAGCAAATCAAAGCAGCCTTAACAAAGTCTCGCTTTTATTTTCGGTTTCTTCCCATTCGAGTTCGGGTATAGAATCTGGCGTAAAGCCACCACCTACATAGCAATAAAGTGTTTGCTCGCAAACCTCTGCGCAGCGCAAGTTGACATACAATTTTTCGTTTTTTGCAGCGCTTCTGCCAATGATGCCCGTGTAAAAGCGGCGTTCATGGCGTTCTATGGCACCAAGGTAGAGCTGCGCCACCTTTTTTGGCAAGCCAGCAACAGCTGGCGTAGGGTGGAGGTGCCTCAGCAATATCGGCAAAATACTTTGCGGCATTTGCCAAGTGAGTTCTTGCAATAGGTGCGTAACAGGGCCCGGGCTGTAGGTAAGGAGTTCAGAAACTTGCACATTGGCCCCTGGAATTTGTCTGAGCTGTTCTTCAATAAATTCAGTGACCATGGCGTGTTCGTTGTATTCTTTGGCAGTGAAGTCTCGCTCATCGCCGGCTGTCTTAGTGCCTGCAAGGGCCATAGTACGCCAATGATTGGGCGTGCGTTCGATTAAAATTTCGGGGCTTGCACCTATCCAGCTACCTAGACTTGTGTCGTGAAAATAATAGACCAGTGCATTGGGGTATTGCTGTAAAAGCTGCTCAAACAGTACTTTGGGGTCAGGGAGTATGTTCGCGGCCTTCTTGACCCTCGACAACACAATTTTTTGAGCCAAACCGCGGTCCAAATCTTTAATGACTTGCGTGGCTTGCATAAGGTAGTCTGTCTTTTCTATGCAAAAAGGAGTAGAGCTAAGGTATTGTTGAGGCTGGGCAGTTGTAGACCAAAAATACGTTTGTTCTTGGTTGAAGTCTGTAATGATAAAATCATGACCATCAATGGTTTCAGTGCCAATAAAATCACCTTCAAGGCTGTGTAGTTCTTCTCCTGGAAAGCGATAGTACAGCATCTTAATCTTCTTTTGGAAGCACCATTACGGTGTGCTTGCCGTGGCAAATCAGGCGCTCGCTTTGCGCTTCTCTCACTTCTATGTTCCAAAGGTGTGTTTTGCGCCCGGCATGGATCAGTTTGGCCGTAGCAATGACCATTCCTTCTCGCACAGCCCCCACGTGGTTGGCAGAGATGTCTAAGCCTACAGAATAATGCGTCAGCGGATCTATGAGCAGTACCGAACCCAATGAACCAACGGTTTCCATCAAAGCAGCGCTTGCGCCACCATGTAAAAGCCCCATGGGTTGCTTGGTGCGTTCATCTACCGGCATACTGGCCCTTACAAAATCAGCACCTACCTCGAGGTAAGAAATACCTAGGGCTTGCATGAGTGTGCCAGGATTCAAGGCATTGAGTTGATCAAGGGGTACCTGCTTTAATAACATATTGCAAATATAGCCAAGACCTTTGCAACGGGGAGCGGAAATTGTAATTTTGATCCATGAAAATGACAAAATCCATCGATGTTTTCCTAACAGACGGCTGCGGACGCTGCTCCAAATTTGCTACCGACGCTTGTACCGTCAGGATTTACGCACCTGAAATTGAAGCGCTGCGCAGCATTGCTTTATCCGTATTTCAGGAAGAATCCATGAAATGGGGCGCTCCCTGCTACAGCCATAACGGTAAAAATGTAGTCATGCTTTTTAGTTTCAAAGACAACTGTGGCTTTTCCTTCTTCAAAGGCCCACTCTTAGCAGACACCCACCAAATGCTTGTGGCACCATCCGAAACGGCTCAAACATTCCGTATGTTGCGCTTCACCAAGCTGGCTCAAATTATCGAAAAGCACGATGCAATCCGTTCTTATTTATTCGAAGCGCTTGAAGTCGAGAAAGCAGGCCTCAAGCTCAAACCAACTCCGGTAACCGAATTTCCAGTACCCGAAGAATTACAAGCACAGTTCCAATCCTATCCGGAATTTGAAGCCGCTTTTTACGCCCTCACACCAGGTCGCCAAAAAAACTACCTCCGTCATTTCAATGACGCCAAGCAAAGCGGCACCCGCA